>CAZSEO010000027.1:0-28691 GCA_964605985.1 uncultured Oscillospiraceae bacterium
TAATATGCCCTTCCAGGGCTGGTGCAAGCCACCACTTTAGTGGTGGTCATGACTCGTATACCGCTGATGCCGCAGCGGTTTTGATTTTCAGCCAATAGCGGTTCCGCAGGGAACGGAATCGTCAACAAAGATGACCTTGCAGCCACAATCGTCGTGGGTAGCTGCAAGCAGCATGCCCATGCTCTTTTCGCCTGCGAACTTGGCGGGCTTGAGGTTGGCAACAACGATTATCTTCTTGCCGATGAGATGTTCAGGCTCATATTCGGCGCGGATGCTGGATACTATCTGTCTGCCGCCCATGCCGTCATCGAGGGTGAGCTTGAGCAGACGGTTTGCCTTTTTAACGGGCACGCACTCAACTACCTTGCAGACTCTGAAATCAAGCTTGCCGAAATCATCGATGGTAACTTCGGGCTTGAGCTCTGCAACGGGAGCAGCTTCCTTTGCGGGAGCTTCTTCGGTAGGATGCTCGGATTTAAGCTCGGCTTCGGTTGCAGGGGTGGAGAAGTCAAGCAGGTGCAGGTAGCGGCTCTTGTCGATGGCGTGCAGGAAGAGGTAAAGTCTGGGACCCTTTTCCTTGTTGAGCAGCAGGCGGTAGACGTTCTTGAAGAAGGTGGTCTGCTCAGCCTTTATCTGCTTGTCGTCCATCTCGGGGAAGAGCTGACGGGGAACAGCGTAAAGGAAGGTGTTGAGTTCATCGAGGGTATCGTCGCACTCAGCAAGGTGTGCGTGAAGGATCTCGATAGCCTTCTTTTCAAGGTCGGAAAGGCTGTTGTAAACCTCAAAATCGCGGATCTCGCGCAGGTGGTAAGCATTCTCGGGCGAGCACTGCTCAAGCCAGAACTTCGCAAGCTCCATACGCTCAGCGAAATCCTCCTGCTTGTAGGGAGTGCCGATTTTTTCGAATACCTTTTCGAGAGCGTCGATATTGAAGTCAACGGTGCTGCCGAGCTGCACCAGCTGGCCCATCGGAACGGTCTTTACTTCGTGACCCTCAACGGTGGTGTTATACATGATGGCAGAGAGATGCTCATCAGCCTTGCCGCTGCGGTAAGCATCGAGCGCCTTGTCAAACTCGAAATACTGGCGGAGGATGCCGTCATCGAAGCAGAAATCGAATGCCTTGAGCGGCTCTGTCTTGGAGTAGAGCCAGAGGATAACTTCGGGCTGATAGAGCTTGAGCAGGGTCTCGGGGGTGAGGTTAAGGCCGGAGGAGCCGGACATTTTGCCGGTCTGACCCTTGATGCCGATAAACTCATAACCGGTGAAGTAGGGCTCGGGATAGTCGAATATCTTGTTGGAGATGATGCGGCTGGTCTGATAGCTGCCCATGGGAGCTGCGTGGTCTTTGCCGCCGGGCTCAAAGTCTACGCCCTCGGCCTTCCAGCGCATCGGCCAGTCGATCTTCCAGGAGAGCTTGGCGGAGGTGCCGGTGAGGAAATCGTATTCGCCCTCGTGGCCGCACTTGCAGGTGTAGTGGCCCTTGGTGCAGTCATCGGAGAAGCTGTCAAAAACGGTGGTATCCTTGCCGCAGACGGGGCAGTAAACTATGGCGGGGGAGTAAGCTTCACGCTCACCCTCCTGAGCATCCTGGGTGCGGAAGCTGTCAAGGATATCAAATATCTCGCCGCGGTGCTTTATAGAGTGAACGATAGCTTGGTTATATCTGCCGGAGCGGTATTCCTGAGCCTGATATCTGAAATCGACGTCGATACCGAACTTGGAGAGGGAACGCTCAAATTCCTTTTCAAAATGCTCGGCGTAGCTGCTGTGGCAGCCAAAGGGATCGGGCACATCAACGTAGGGCAGACCGATATATTTGCTCCACTCTTCGGGAACATTCTTGGGAACCTTGCGGAAACGGTCGAACTCATCCCAGGAGAAGAGAAGCTTGGCTTTCTTTCCTGCTTTTATGAGGGCGCGGCAGACGAAATAGCTGGTTGCTATATCGCGGAAGTTGCCGATATGAACAGAGCCGGAGGGGCTGATGCCGGCAGCACAGACATATTCCTGCTTGTCGGGCTTTTTTGCTATGATTTCCTTTGCTATGGCTTCGGACCAATGCATAATTTAAGACCATTCCTTTCCATATATAACGGGCTGAAAACACCGCGGATAAGCGGTAACTTTATATAAAAGCATTATCTGATAAATTTTACTATAAAGCATTATAAAAGTCAATTATTTGACGATATATAGATGCAATTCGGTGCAAAACGGATCGTTTTTTAATATATTGAATTCGGCTTGGCGGTGCGGTAAACTATGGATAATAAGGGGAGAATTGTCGTTCGGAGGGGTAGATATGTGGCTGATTCTTGCACTGGGTTCTTCGTTATTCGCTGCGCTTACTTCTATTTTGGCTAAAATAGGCATCGACGGAGTGGATTCCACCCTGGCTACGGCGATAAGAACTTTTGTTGTGCTGGCGATGTCGTGGGGAATGGTTTTTATTACCAACGCGCAGGGCGGGATATCTGATATAAGCAAAAAAAGCTGGCTGTTTCTTATTCTTTCGGGGATCGCTACCGGAGCTTCGTGGCTTTGCTATTATAAGGCACTGCAGATAGGCGAGGCTTCCAAGGTGGTGCCGATAGATAAGCTCAGCGTGGTCATTACCATGGTGCTGGCGGCGGTAATACTGCACGAGCAGTTTACCCCGAAATCGGTGCTCGGCTGTGTGCTTATCGGCATTGGAACGCTGCTGATGGTATTATGAACGGAATACCTGCAAAGGATCTTCGAACAGGTCTGTTTTATCACTTTGAGGTTGCAGGTCAATAGAGGGTGTATTGATTTGGGCGCGGAAAAGGGTTATACTTTTTACAGCACTATACACAAAGGAGAGACCAAATGCTCGCATACTCCGATTTGGGATTTGTAAACACCTCAGAAATGCTCAAAGCTGCCTATAACGGCGGTTACGCCGTTCCGGCGCTCAATTTCATATCGATAGAACAGCTGAATGCCATATTTGATGCCTGCTCGCAAAAACGCTCGCCGGTCATATTGTTGGGTTCTCCAAAGCTTTGCAGTCAATTTGAGCCGCGTATGCTGGCGCGGATGGCGCAGGCGGCCAAGGAAAGAGTATCCCGAAACGGGCTCGACCTGCCGGTGGTGCTGCATCTTGACCATGGACTTTGTTATGACCACTGCGTGACCGCTGTGCGGAACGGATTTTCCTCGGTGATGATAGACGGAAGCGCGCTGCCTTTCGAAGAAAATGTTGCGCTTACCCGTCAGGTGGCGGAATATGCCCACGCTTACGGCGCTACCGTTGAGGGGGAAATAGGCGTTTTGGAAAGCGAAGATGTAAACCGCTTCAACAGATGCTCATACACCGACCCCGATCAGGCTGCGGAATTTGTCCAAAAGACGGGCGTAGATAGCCTTGCGGTGTCTATAGGAACCTCTCACGGAATGGTGAAATACCATCCCAACCTCGACGGGAGCTATCCCGAGCTGAGGTATGATATACTTAACAGGATATCGGCTCTGCTGCCGGGATTTCCGCTGGTTCTGCATGGCGCATCCTGCCTGCCTTATAAATATATCGAGATGATAAACCGATACGGCGGCAAGATAGGACATACCGCAGGTATTCCCGATGAGCAGATAGCCCAAGCGGCAAGGTTGGGAGTCTGCATGGTAAATATTGCGTCTGACGGTTGGCTGGCGGCGCTGGCGATCACCAGAAAAACGCTTGCCGAAAATCCCACCGCCATCGACGGCAGAGTTTATTCGATGCAGGTGCGTCCCGAGCTAAAAGAGCTTTACTGCCATAAGATAGATATACTCGGCAGTGCCGGGAAAGTGAAGAGCGGCGAAAACTTTTTTGATTTGATGGATATATGATCTGATGTGATAGAATCGCGGCAGCTCCCCTTGGGGGAGCTGCCGCGCG
The DNA here is from genome assembly GCA_964605985.1 of uncultured Oscillospiraceae bacterium. Lineage (GTDB taxonomy): Bacteria > Bacillota > Clostridia > Oscillospirales > Ruminococcaceae > Yanshouia. The sequence goes on from CAZSEO010000027.1 coordinate 3,905, forward strand.
GCTTTTATATCCAAAGAGGTGCTCCGGGTCCCAGCGGCAGGCCGATAAGCATCCAAGCTATCAGCATCAGCGACCAGCCCAGCAAAAATATAAGGCTGTAGGGCAGCATGGTGGAAATAAGTGTTCCGATGCCGGAGTTTTCATCATATTTTTTGGCAAAAACCAGTATCATTGCGAAGTGGCTCATCAGTGGAGTGATCACATTGGTGCAGGAATCGCCTATTCTGAAGGCGACCTGAGTCAGCTCGGGCGAAAAGCCCAGCAGCATGAACATGGGGATGAACACCGGGGCGAGTATAGTCCATTTTGCGGAGGCCGAGCCCATCAAAAGGTTGATGATGGCCGAAAACAGAATAAACATAAGCATCAAAGGTATGCCGCCGATACCGGCGTTTTTGAGAAGATTGGCGCCGTTTATCGCAATTATCGTGCCAAGCTTGGTGTAGGAAAAATAGTTGATGAACTGCGCTGAAATGAATGCCAGCGCGATATATGCGCCCATCGCCGACATGGCTTTGCCCATTGCCCGGCAGACATCCTTTTCACCTTTGAATTCACCCGAGACGAAGCCGTATACCACCGCCGGAACAAAAAACAGCAGCGCTATTATGGCGATGATACCTTCCATAAAGGGGGCGCCGGCGATGAGATCACCTGTTTCAGGGTTTCGCAGAAAGGAGTTTTTGGGTATGAGAAGTATGATAAGTCCCGCCACCATGGCGAGCAGGGTCAGGTTGGCGGCCGTTATAGCTTTGCGCTCGGCGCGGCTGAGCTGCTTAGAGGAAAATTCGTCAGTCGCGCCGCCGTTATAGCTGCCAAGCCGCGGTTCAACGATAAAATCGGTTATCAGCGTGCCGAGAACCGTTATCAGAAAGGTGGAAACTATCATGAAATACCAGTTGGCGGTCGGCTCGACCGAATATTCCGGGTCGATGAGCTGCACCGCCTCGGTGCTGATTCCTGCCAGCATGGGATCAAGGGTGCCGATAATGAGATTGGCTGAAAATCCGCCGGAAACGCCTGCGAACGCCGCTGCGAGACCCGCCATCGGATGCCGGCCGTAGGCGGCGAACATCAGTGCCCCGATAGGCACAAGTACGACATACCCCGCGTCGGAGGCGACGTTGGAGATAACGCCGAGAAATACCACCACAGGTGTTATTATGCTGCGGGGAGTTATCTCAACAGTGCGCTTGAGCAGCGCCGAAACGTAGCCGCTGGCTTCCGCCGTTCCAACGCCGAGCATAGCTACCAGCACTACACCGAGAGGAGCGAAACCGGTGAAGTTTGTAACGGCGCTGGTCAGCATATAAACGATACCGTTGGTGTTTGCCAGGCTCACTGCGTTGACGGTCGCAGGCTCTACAACGCCTGTGGCGCTGTTCACCAGCTCGCCGGTGGCGGAAACGCCCAGCATTTCGCAGACAGCCGAGATGACCACTATCGCGATACAAAAGATGAAGAACAGTGTTATGGGATGGGGCAGCCGGTTGCCCACTGCTTCCACTGCGTTTAAAAATCGGAAAAAGAGCGGCGTTTTGCCGCTTTTATTTTTGTTATTTTCCATACCGAGAAAACCTCCGGTGAACTTTGCTTTTAGCCTTATTCTGCGTTATCAAAAGCCAAAATAAACATCAAAAAATCAAAAAAGCAGAATGCCCGGAGTGCATTGGAAAAATTAGTCTTAAAATAGTGAAAAATGCTGTAAAAATGCGGAAAAATTTGTATCCTGCGGTGAAAAAATATTGCCCCCAACTTGAAAAATACTATTGCATTTTCGGCTTGCAGCACTTATAATGAAATCAAAGTGGTGAAAAGTGGTTAATTTAGGTTAAAAAGCCCTACAAATGGAGAGGAGGGGAAAACGATGCTCATAGGTGAATACAGGCCAAGTATAGACGCAAAGGGCAGAGTCAACTTCCCTTCCAAGCTGCGAGAAGCGCTCGGCGAGAGCTTCATCATCACCAAAGGCCTCGATAACTGCCTTTCCGTTTACCGCATGGAGGAATGGAAAAAGCTTGAGGAACAGACTGCGGCGCTTCCGCTCAGCAAGGCGAGAACGATCCAGCGATTCATCTTCGCAGGCGCGGTCAACGTGGAGCCTGATAAGCAGGGCAGAGTTCTCATCCCTCAGTCGCTGAGAGATTACGCAGGGCTTGGCAACGGCGAGGTAGCTGTTATAGGCGTTTCCAACCGTGCTGAGATCTGGAACATCGAACGCTGGGAGGCTGCCAACGCAGAGCTTACCGGCGAGGCGATAGCCGAAGCGATGGACGAGTTGGGATTCTAAGGGAGCAGGGATATGGAATTTTCACATTACTCGGTGCTTCTCAAAGAAACGATAGACAGCCTTGATATAAAGCCGGATGGCATCTATATAGACGGAACAGCAGGCGGCGCGGGACATTCCCGCGAGATAGCCAAGCGGCTCACCACCGGCAGACTGATAGCGGTGGATAAAGATCCCGACGCGATAGAGGTCGTGACCGAAAGACTTAAAGATTATCCCTGTGCCACCGTAGTGCAGAACGATTTTCGCAACATCAAAATGATAGCCGCTGAGCTTGGGCTTGAAAGGGTGGACGGCATATTGCTCGATTTGGGCGTTTCCTCCCACCAGCTCGACGAGGCGCAGCGCGGATTTTCCTATCACAGCGACGCCCCCCTCGATATGAGGATGTCACAGCAGGGAATGAGCGCGAGAGATGTTGTAAACAGCTATTCCGAGAGGGATATAGCAAGGATACTGAGAGATTACGGCGAAGAAAAATTCGCTTCCAAGATAGCCAGGACGATAGTTTCCAAAAGAGAAAAGGCTCCGATAGAAACTACTCTTGAACTGGCCGAGATCATCAAAAACGCAATTCCCGCAGCGACGAGGCGTGAGGGCGGACACCCCGCCAAGAGAAGCTTTCAGGCGATAAGAATTGAGGTCAACGGAGAGCTGACCGCGCTTGAAACAGCGCTTGATGACGCATTCGAACTGCTTTCGGTGGGCGGAAGGCTGGCGATAATAACCTTCCACTCGCTTGAGGACAGGATGTGCAAACGCCGCTACGCTGCTTTTACAGAGGGATGCACCTGCCCGCCCGAGTTTCCTGTTTGTGTGTGCGGGAAAACACCGCGAGGCAGACTTATCTCTAAAAAACCGATAGTTGCTGGCGAGGTGGAGCTCGCCGAAAACAACCGAAGCCGCAGCGCTAAGCTGCGCACCATCGAAAAGCTCAAAGACTAAGGGACGAGCCTTTGGGCAGCTTCGAAATAGGATCAAGGGACGGATCCTTGCTCGGAGAAAAGGTCAAAGCCCGAAAGCTAAGGGACGAGCCGCAGGGCAGCTTCGAAAAAGACCAAGGGACGGGCCTTTGTTCGGAGAAAAAGTTTAAGCCCCCGTCCGGGGACGACGGATGAGGGCGGTGTGTGAGGTGACGACTGAAGTGGCTAACAACAACAATCTTGCATACGATTTTGACGCGCTCGAAAGGCATTATGCCGCTTCGGACGCAGCCAAGGTGAGGCAGCCGGCGCAGCTGCATGTCGTTGAGAACCGCAGTGCAAAGTCAAAGGATTCTTTTATGCGCGGCGCGGTCATCTTCGTTGTAGCAGCGGTGCTTATCTGCGTCAATCTTTACAACAAAATGCTGCTGACTGAGCTGACTACTCAGATAGAAACGCAGCAGGAGCAGTATGAGCTGCTTCAAAATGAAAACCGGCTCATGAATATGCAGCTCGAAAGCATGACCTCGCTGAGAACAGTAAGCGATATTGCGGAAAACGAGCTGGGTATGGCAGCAGTGGAGAGCTACCAGATTGAATACATCGATCTCGGAGCCGGTGACAGAGTAGTGCTTGCAAAGGCCCCTCAGATGAGTCTTGCCAATCATATCGAGAGAGCATATTACTCCGTTTTGGAATACTTGGGTTTTTAAAGCAATAGACTGTTTAATGCCGGGGAGCTCCCCAGCTGTTTTGGGCAGATTAAAATGCAAATAGAGTTAAAAAGACGGAGAGTTAAGTCATAGTTATGCCTTAGCTCTTTGTTTGTTTTAAAGCGAATGTTCGACCATAATCGTCAGGAGGCCGCATGAAAAGTCAGAACAACGTAAGTAACATGAAAAAAAGAATGAATATCGTTCTCGTTGTGCTGATATTTGTCGGATTCGGCATATTGGTAGGCAGGCTCTATGACCTTCAGCTTGTCGACGAGAAAAACTACCGTATCAGCGCTATGCGCCAGCAGCTGCGACCTACCACCATTTCTGCGCAGCGCGGAACGATATACGACCGAAATATGAAAACGCTTGCCGCCTCCGCTACTGTGTGGACGGTTACTATCTCACCGGCCGAGATAAAGGATGAGGCCGAGCTGAATAAGATAGCCGATTTCCTTTCGGAACTGCTTGATATTGACAGAGAAAAGATAATCGAGCGCGGCGCAAAAAAGGCCAGCTATTATGAGATAATCCAACAGCGCGTAGAAAAGGATGTTGCCGATAAAATAACCGCCTTTTCGATAGATAATAAGATAAACGGCATACATCTTGTGGAAAACAGCAGGCGATACTATCCTTACGGAAATCTTGCATCCACCGTTTTGGGCTTTACCACCAACGATAACGCAGGCGCCTATGGATTGGAGTCGCACTACGAAAAAACTCTCGCGGGAACGCCCGGCATGGTGGTATCCGCCAAAAATGCCAAGAGCGGTGATATGCCCTACGCCTATGAACGCCAGTATGCCCCGATGGACGGCAATTCGATAGTGCTGACCATCGATGAGGTCATCCAGCACAGCCTTGAACGCCACCTTGAAACGGCGGTCATCGAGCATAATGTTCAGCAGCGTGCTGTCGGCATAGTTATGGATGTTAAGAGCGGCGCTATCCTTGCAATGTCCACCAAGCCGGATTTTGACCCAAACCGACCCAATGTTATCCTTGATCCCACTGCGGCGGCTTATATCGAAAATATCGCAGAGGATCCGGAAGTGGCGGCAATGCTCGCACAGATAGCCGATGAGACCCAACGCGCAGAAGCTCTTGAATCGGCGCGCAAGGATGCTCTCGGTAAGGCTCAATATGCCCAGTGGAGAAACAAGGCGGTATCCGACCCCTATGAGCCGGGCTCGGTATTTAAGATACTTACCGGTTCGATGGCACTCGATCTGGGGGTTACCCGACCCAACGGACAATATTATCACTGCCCCGGCTTCCATATCGTTGCGGGAAGAAGAAAAGCCTGCTGGAAGGCTGCAGGTCACGGTTCGATAGATTTCACCGAGGCTATGAAATTTTCCTGTAACCCTGCCTTTATGATGATAGGCGCGGCGATAGGTCCGATGGAATTTGATAACTATTTTGAACGCTACGGTCTCAAGGAGGCCACCGGGATAGACCTTCCCGGTGAGGCGGACGGAATTTTCTATAAATACGAAACGCTCGCCAAGGAATCGGGTGAGGAGCTTGCATCCTCATCGTTTGGCCAGACCTTCAAGGTCACCCCGATACAGCTTTGCACCGCTGTCGCCGCCGCGGTAAACGGCGGAAAGCTGATGCAGCCCTACATCGTTGAACGTGTGATCGATCCCGACGGAAATATCGTTTCGGAAACCGAACCGGTGGTCAAGCGTCAGGTGATCAGTGCAGAAACTTCGCAGAAAATCTGCACTATATTGGAAAAGGTAGTAGGAGACCCCGATGGATCGGGAAGAAATGCCTATGTTCCCGGTTTCAGAGTCGGCGGAAAGACCGGCACCAGTGAAAAGCTCGACGCCAAGGAAAACGGCGAGGTCACCAAGCGTGTTTCCTCCTTTCTTGGCATCGCGCCTGCCAACGACCCCGAAATTTGCGTGCTGGTGCTGCTTGATGAGGCTTATTTGGAAAATGTTTTCGGTTCGGTAATAGTTGCACCGGTCGTCGGTGCTATAATGTCGGATATATTGCCTTATATTGGCATAGATCCTCAGTATACCGAGCAGGAAGCGCAGATGTATGAGGTCAAGGTCCCTTATGTAACCGGCGCCAAGGTGCATGACGCGATAGCGGCTCTCAACCAGCAGGGCTTTAAATATAAGCTCTCCGGCAAGGGCGTAAATGTTATCCGTCAGCTGCCCGGATCGGGAGAAAGCTGCCCCAAGGGAAGCACCGTTATCCTTTATACCGGTGAGGATGAAGCTGAAAAGACGGTAACAGTTCCCAATGTTGTGGGGCTTTCGGCTCAGCAGGCAAACAGAACGATGCTCAATGCCGGACTTAATATCCGCCTGTTGGGACTCGGCGCTGCTGAAACCGGCTCTGTTGTAGGCTCTCAGCATCCGGCGGCGGGAGAATCGGTCATTGAGGGAACGGTGGTCACCGTTGTATTCGACGGCTATACACCAAGCGATGCCGAAAGCGTGTTCCTGCCGAAGCCCGAAACTGACAATACAAGCGTGATGTATCAGACAATTTCCCCCGCTGCTCAGCCTGTTTTCGTGCCGGAGGCTCCCGCTGTTTCGGCAGAGCAGCCGAGCGAAACAGTTACCGCTTTCCCGCAAGAGGAGGAAGCGGAAGAGGACGACCCGAACGAGGTCGTGCTTTGGCGGCAGTAAAGCTGCAAAACCACTATATCGAAAAAAGGAGAGATGGATTTTTGAAGCTTTCACAGATTTTCGATAACATATATATAAACGGTACTGTCCCTGAGGGAGAGGCGGAGCATGTATGTGCCGACACCCGTCAGATAACCCCCGATTCGATATTCTTCTGTCTTAAAGGCTTTACCCGGGACGGACATGATTTTGCCGCTCAGGCGATAGAACGCGGAGCAAAGTTTGTGGTGGCCGAGCGCGATTTGGGGCTTGGCGAGCGTCAGATTTTGACCGACGATACCCACAAGAGCTATGCGCTCTGCTGCGCCAATATCTTCGGCAACCCGCAGAAAAAGCTCAGAATGATCGGCGTTACCGGAACCAACGGAAAAACCACCGTTTCGCATCTCATCAGAGATGTTCTGCGCGGCGCGGGATACAAGGTCGGACTGATTGGAACGATATCCACCGATATAAACGGAATGGTATTCCCCGCGAAATATACCACCCCCGATCCGCTGACCTTTTATTCGGTGCTCGATCAGATGGTTGAGGCCGGATGTGAATACGCGGTCATGGAGGTATCCTCCCATGGGCTTGACCAAAAGAGGGTAGAGGGATGCCGCTTTGAGGTGGGGGTATTCACCAACCTCACTCAGGATCATCTTGACTATCACGGCGATATGGAGAACTATTTTGCCGCGAAGAAGAGACTTTTCGCGCTTTGTGAAAAAGCTGTCATCAATTACGACGACGGCTACGGCAGGCTTCTGCTGCAAGGCTGCGGCTGCAATGATCTCAAGAGCTTTTCGATAAAATTTGACGAGGCAAATTACACTGCCCGAGAGATAGTCATGAAAGCCTCGGGGACTTCCTTTATTTTCGTGGGCGATAACATCATTTCAAGGATAAAGTTCCCGGTACCGGGCGAGTTTTCGGCTTCCAATGCCATGGCGGCTATATCTGCCTGTCTGCAGCTTGGTCTGCCGCTCGAAACGATCGCGAAAAACCTTGCCGACAGCCGCGGCGTTCCGGGCAGATTTGAGGTGCTCGACACCAAAACCCCCTACACCGTTATCCGCGACTACGCCCACACCCCCGACGGCATCGAAAAGGTGCTTTCCGCGATAAGGACTATAACCGACAAAAAGGTGACTATCCTTTTTGGCTGCGCAGGCAACCGCGACCGCAAAAAGCGCCGGCTTATGAGTGAGGCGGCAAGCGCGGCGGATTTTATTATCCTGACTTCGGATAACCCCAGGCGCGAGGATGTTATGCAGATTATAGATGATGCCCGCCCGGGATTGCCCGATGATGATAAAAGATATATAATTATCCCCGATCGCTATCAGGCGATAAAGTGGGCGCTGGAACATTGCGGCGAAGGAGAAGTCCTGCTGCTTGCCGGAAAGGGCCATGAGGATTATCAGGTGCTTTCCCACGCAACGATCCACTTCGATGAGCGAGAGGTAGTGGCTGAACTGCTCTCAAAGATGACGGAGGGAAAATAAAGTGTTGAAAATGAAGCTTTCGGAAATAGCGGCGCTTTTTGGTCAAAAGCCGGATTTTGAAGCGGAGATAAACAAGGTGGTCACCGATTCGAGAAAAGCCGACGACCGGTCGCTTTTTGTCGCGATAAAGGGCGACAATTTTGACGGCAACGAATTTGCCGCAAAAGCGCTTGAAAACGGCGCCGTCGCCGTTTTGGTCAGCCGCGTCTGCGATGGGGTGGATCCCGATAAGACGATAGTGGTGGAGGATACCAAGCGCGCGCTGATAAAGATAGGCGGACTTTACCGCAACAGATTCGATATCCCGTTTGTAGGCATAACCGGAAGCGTAGGCAAGACCACCACAAAAGAATTTACCGCTGCCGTTTTGGCGGAGAAATATAACGTCCACAAAAACCAGGGCAATCAGAATAATGAGATAGGCGTTCCCAATACCATGTTCGCGCTCAAAGATGAACACGAGATCTGCGTGGTAGAGATGGGGATGAGCGGGCTGGGCGAGATACACGACCTTGCCGTTGAAGTAAAGCCCTGCGCCGCCATAATCACCTCGGTGGGGGTGGCGCATATACAGTATCTCGGCAGCAGAGAAAATATTCTCAAAGCCAAGATGGAGATAACCGACGGAATGCCGGACGGCGCCCCGCTTTTTATCTGCGGAGACAATGACCTGCTCAATGACGTTACCGACGAAAGACTAAAGGTATACCGCTTCGGCATCGTCAATCCCGACTGTGATATCAGAGCTTCCTCGATAGAGCAGCAGGGCACCTGGACCAAGTTCGTTATAACCTCCCCGTGGGGCGAATACTCTGCCGCGATACCGCTGGTGGGCAGCCACAACGTCCTTGATGCGCTGGCTGCGTTTTCACTCGGCTGCTCTATGGGCGTTGAGCCTGATAAGGCCGCGCAGGCGCTTTCAAAATATGTTGCGGTGGGGATGCGCCAAAACGCCTTCGCGCACAACGGCATGACGATAGTGGGCGACTGCTACAACTGCTCCCCCGATTCGCTCAAGGCTTCGGTGCTGTCCCTTTCCAGCTACCCCTGCGAGGGACGCAGGATACTGGTGCTTGCCGATATGCTTGAGCTTGGCCCCGATGCCGGGAAGATGCACTTTGAATGCGGCGAGTTTATAGCAAAGCATAATATCGACCTTTTGATAGGCTGGGGCGAGCTGACAAAGCAGACGATACGGGGAGCCGACAGCGCCGGAATGGAGCGCTGCTGCCACTATGAAACCAAGCAGGAGATGGCGCAGCAGGTGATGAAGGCTATCCGCCCCAAAGACGTTGTATGGTTCAAGGCCAGCCTTGGCATGGCGCTTGATGAAGTTGTTGAAATGGTATTAGGAAAAGAGGAAAAGAAGTGAACGTATATCTTGTAATATCGGCGCTGCTCTCTTTGGGAATTACAGCCATTTTGGGTATTTGGCTCATTCCCTATTTAAGAAAGCTCAAATATGGGCAGACTATTTTGGATATCGGTCCCAACTGGCACAAAAATAAGCAGGGCACCCCCACCATGGGCGGACTTATGTTTATCGCCGGCGTTATCATAGCCTGCGCCGCCTCATTCGGTCTTGCCGTAATGAAGGATCCGACGCTGGCAGAGGGTTATAACAAGATACTCAATACCCGCCTTTTCTCGGGACTTTTGATGGCGCTGGGCTTTGCGCTCATCGGCTTTGCCGATGATTACGTCAAGGTATCCAAAAAGCAGAATCTCGGACTTACCGCGAAGCAGAAGCTGGTAGTGCAGTTTGTGGTATCCGCCCTTTATCTTTGGAGCCTTTACGCCGCGGGGGACAGTTCCACCACCCTTATCATCCCATTTATCGGTCAGCTTGATATCGGCTTGGCATATTATCCGCTTTGTGTCATAGGTATTGCGTATATAGTCAACTCGGTCAACCTCACCGACGGCCTTGACGGACTTGCCGCTTCGGTCACCTTTATGGCATCGGTCGGATTTATCCTTGCGGCTTCGGTGCTGGGCTTTTTCCAGATAGGCCTGCTCGGCTGCGCCGTTGCCGGCGGATGCGTAGGCTTTCTTATCTATAACTTCTATCCCGCAAAGGTGTTTATGGGCGATACCGGCTCGATGTTTCTCGGAGGCTGCGTAGTTGCTATGGCTTTCGGCATCGGAATGCCGCTGATACTTGCCTTTACAGGAATAATTTACATCTGCGAATCGATGTCGGTGGTGCTTCAGGTAATAAGCTTTAAAACCACCGGAAAGAGGATCTTCAAAATGAGCCCGATACATCATCATTTTGAGATGAGCGGCTATAACGAGGTGCAGATAGTTTTCGCGTTTTCTTTTGTAACGCTGATAGGCTCGCTGCTGGCGCTTTTTGCCGCAAGAAGTCTGATGTGATACTGCTTTTTAAATAGCTGATGAAAAGAGGTGAGCTTCCATGATACTTGAAAAGCTTTTCGGCAAAAAAACAAAGGTAACATATCGTCCGATGGATACCACCTTTCTGATAATCGTGCTCATCCTCATCACCACCGGACTTATCATGATGTTTTCGGCAAGCTATGCCAATGCCTACTATCTCAAGGACGGCAATTCCACCTTTTATATATCACGTCAGATAGGCGCTGTGCTTTTCGGATTTCTAGTCATGGGGGTCGCCTCATTTGTAGATCACCGCATATACCGTGTTTTGGCTATACCGTTGTATATCATTACACTCATACTGCTTGTTGTGGTGCTTTTTATGCCGCCGCTTAATAACGCGCGGCGCTGGATTTTTATCGGTCCGATAAATTTTCAGCCCTCTGAGATAGCCAAATTTGCGATAGTTATACTTTTTGCATCGCTGATATGCAAAAATTTTCAAAAAATGCACACCTTTAAATACGGCGTGCTGCCGTTTATGCTGCTGATGGCGCCAATTATCATTCTTATGAGATTTGAGCCGCATCTTTCCGGTATAATCCTTATATTTATGATAGGCGTTATAATGATGTTCATCGGCGGAACTCACCCGGGCTGGTATATCGTGGGAGTTTCGGCAATAGCGGTGGTGATAACGGCAGTCATCGCAAAGCCCGACCTTCTCACCATCTTCGCGGAATACGCGGGTACCCGAATCGAGGTATGGCTCGACCCCACCACCGACCCGCAGGGCAAGGGCTTTCAAACGCTGCAGTCGCTTTATGCGATAGCTTCGGGCGGGCTGATGGGAACCGGAATAGGCGGCTCGCGTCAGAAATACCTCTATCTGCCCGAGCCTTATAACGATTTTATCTTCGCTATCATCTGTGAAGAGCTTGGATTTATGGGGGCGACCCTTATAATCTGCCTTTTCGCGCTGCTGATATGGAGAGGCTTTGTAATAGCGGTGCGCTGCCCCGACAGGTTTGGCTCGCTGGTGGCGGCGGGGCTGACCACTCAGGTCGGCTTGCAGACGCTGCTGAACATCGCGGTAGTTACCAACACGTTGCCCAACACCGGCATAAGCCTGCCGTTTTTCTCCTACGGCGGAACCAGCCTTGTAATGCTGATGGGCGAAATGGGGATAATACTTGCCATTTCAAGAATGGCTTCTATCGAAAAGAACTGACATGACCGTGGCACAGCGGAAGAAACGGAGGGCATCTTATGAAAATATTGTTTGCATGCGGCGGCACCGCGGGACATATAAATCCCGCTCTTTCGGTCGCTGATTCTTTGTGCAGAAAATATCCCGGAACAGAAGTTTTGTTTGCCGGAAATCCCAACGGAATGGAGGCAAGGCTGGTCCCCAAGGCAGGATACCCGTTCGCTCCTATCGAGGTCGCGGGCATCCAGCGCAAGATAAACGCCAAAAATATAGCGCGTAACGCAAAGGCGATCTATCTTCTTGCCAAAAGCGGACCGCGGGCATCCAAGATAATAAAGGATTTTGATCCCGATATAGTTATGGGCACCGGCGGCTATGTAAGCGGGCCCATAGTCAGAAAGGCGCATCAGCTCGGCTACAAAACGATAACCCACGAGCAAAACGCGTTCCCGGGAGTGACCACAAAGCTGCTGGTCCCAAATGTGGACAAGGTTCTGCTTGCCATGGCAGGCGCGAGAAAGCATCTCAAGATAACCGATGAAAGCAAGCTGAAAGTTACCGGAAACCCGGTGAGAGAGGCTATATTCTCAGCCGACCGCCAGCTTTCGCGTATGCGCCTCGGCGTTGAGGACAGGATATGTCTGCTTTCCTTTGGCGGAAGCTTGGGCGCGCGCCGCATAAACGAGGCGATAGCCGATGTTATGAAATGGCATTACGGCAGCGGAAAGATACACCATATCCATGCCACCGGAAGCTATGACTATGAGGATTTCCTTGAGATGCTCAAAGAGCGCGGCGTTGACCACCTTGACGACGACCATCTCGACGTAAGAGAATACATAGATAATATGCCGACCTGTCTTGCCGCTGCCGACCTTGTGATCTGCAGAGCCGGCGCGATAACACTTTCCGAGCTTCAGTGTGCGGGAAGGGCATCGATCCTTATCCCGTCTCCCAACGTTGCGGAAAATCACCAGTATCACAACGCTATGGAGCTGGTGGAGCAGGGAGCCGCCGCGATACTTGAAGAAAAAGATCTCAGCGGGGAAAGCCTCGTCGCGCTGCTTGAAAAGCTCACCGCCGACCGCGCCAAAATAGAAGAAATCGGTGCTTCCGCAGCGAATATGGCTATAAAGGATGCAAATGATCGTATAATCGATGAGATAATAGAGCTTGTCGGTATCTGAGATATCACGGCGGCTTTGAACTGACAGCTTTTCACCATCTTTGTGTTCCCGGCATAGGATGAAGTAAAATCATCCTGCATAAAAGGGAGCGCTGATTATGGAACGGCTTATCATAAAGGGCGGCAACCGTCTTTGCGGCGAGATAACTGTGCAAGGAGCAAAAAATTCCGCGCTGCCTATCTTGGCGGGAGCATTGCTCGGCAAAAAGACGGTGCTGCATAACTGCCCCGAACTTTCTGATGTTGCGGCGGCATGTGATATTTTGAAAACTCTGGGCTGCAAGATAGAGCGCGAGGGCGAAACGCTGCTTATCGATGCCGAAAACGCTCAATACTGCGACCCGCCCGAAACGCTTATGAGGGAGATGCGCTCGTCGATATTGTTTTTGGGCGCTATGCTTGCAAGATTTTCACAAGCGAGAGTTTCTTTTCCCGGCGGCTGCGAGCTGGGCGCGCGCCCGGTGGATATGCATATCGATGGTATGCGCCGTTTGGGGGCGGTCATCTGCGAGGAGGGCGGTTTTCTCTACTGCCGCACAGATAAACCGCTTTGCGGCTGTGAGATAACGCTGCCCTTTCCAAGTGTGGGCGCCACCGAGAACATTATGCTCGCGGCGGTATCCGCCAAAGGCACCACTGTTATCAGAAACGCTGCCCGCGAGCCTGAGATAGCCGATCTCGCGGATTTTCTCACAAGCTGCGGAGCCAAAATAAGGATAAGCGGTGAAGAGATAGTCATAGAGGGCGAAGCAAGGCTACACGATTGTGAGCATACCGTTATCCCGGACAGGATAGAAGCTGCTACATATCTTTGCGCTGCCGCCGCCTCCTGCGGCGAGGTAGCGCTTTCTTCGATAGACCGCCGTCATATGACCGCGATGCTGCCGATACTCGAGGAGATGGGCTGCGACCTCAGATACGGTTCAAGCAGCATAGCTTTGACAGCCCCAAAGCGTCTGTCTGCTGTGAGAAAGATAAAAACGATGCCCTATCCTGGCTTCCCTACTGATGCACAGGCGGTTTTCATGGCGGCGCTCACCACTGCCGACGGCAGCTCGATGATGGTTGAAAATATCTTCGAGGCGAGATATAAGCATGTCGGCGAGCTGATGCGCATGGGCGCTCAGATAGATCTGTCCGATCGGGTATCAGTGATAAAGGGCGTGGAGCGGCTGCACGGCGCGGCAGTGGAATGTACCGACCTGAGAGGCGGCGCTGCGCTTGTGATAGCGGCGCTTTGTGCCGAGGGGGAAAGTGTTATCACGAAATTGAGGCATATCGACCGCGGATACAGTAACATAGAAAAAAAGCTGCGCCTGCTGGGCGCCGATATAAAAAGGGAGGGAACGGCAAAAGGTGGCAAAAAAGACTGATGAGCGCTACACACATGGCAGGGCTGCCAGAAGGCGCAAAAAAAACAGAAGAAAATATACCGTTTATTACATTCTTGCCGCCGTGATGATGCTGGCTATTGGCGCGGCACTTTCACTTACCGTTTTTTTCAATATAACGGTGATAACGGTTTCGGGAGATACCCGTTATCTCAGCGAGGATATAATCGAGGCTTCCGGAATCTCGATAGGCGATAACCTTTTCAGACTTACCGGCAGCGGAGTCAAAGAGGCTATAGTATCCGAATTTCCGTATATTGAGGATGCAAAAATACAGAGAGTATTACCGGAGGAGCTGGTCATCAAGGTGACCGAATGTAAGCCTGCGGTGACGGTGGAAAGAGAGGATGAATATCTGCTCCTTTCCGATAAGGGCAGAATGCTCGAAGAGATATCTTCACTGCCCGAAGATACGCCGAGAATAGTCGGCTTACAGACAAAAGGGCTTGAAGAGGGCGACTATCTGCCCGAGGATGACGGCGAGCGCTTTAAGCTGCTGCTTCGGATGCTGGATATGATGAAAGAATACGGCCTGCATGATATAGATGTGATGGATATGCAGGATATGTTCAACCTCAGGCTGCTTTACGACGGCAGAATGGATATCCAGCTCGGCAGCTCATCGGATATGGAATATAAGCTTCGGGCGGTAAAGAGCATAATCGATACCGCGGTTGAAAAACGTACAGTAGGTCTTATCGATGTTTCCAGCCGTGATTCGATGAGAATGCGCGAGATAAACATCTATCAGGACGGAAACTGGAACTTCCCCGAGTATATGCTCGAGGATTATAAGCGTCAGGTATCAAATAAGAAATAGTCGCAAAAATATTCTTTTTGTCGTAAAATCCGCTTGTTAGCAAAGAGGTGTCGTGATACAATTACCTTAGGTAATCGTATCACGACACCTCTTTTGGAGATGGGGGATTTTTATGCAGATGAATTTCAGCATGGCTTCTGACATGATGCTTGAGCCGACAAATATAAAGGTAGTTGGAATCGGCGGCGGCGGCGGAAACGCCGTGAACCGCATGATCCGTTCGGGGATGAGAAACGTTGAGTTCATTGCGATGAACACCGATTCGCAGGCTTTGGCGACTTCGCTTGCCGATAAAAAGCTCAATATAGGAATGCGCCTTACCAAGGGCTTTGGCGCGGGCGGCGATGCGCTGGTGGGTCAGCGAGCCGCGGAGGAGAGCCGCGACGAGATACAAACTGCCCTCAAGGGCGCTGATATGGTGTTCATCACCGCGGGTATGGGCGGCGGAACCGGAACGGGTGCTGCTCCGGTGGTGGCTGAGATAGCGCGTTCGATGGGTATACTCACCGTTGCGGTGGTCACTAAGCCGTTCGGCTTTGAAAACCGCAGAAGAATGAGAACTGCCGAAATGGGCATAACCTCGCTGAAGGATAAGATAGACGCACTCATAGTGGTCCCCAACGACAGGCTGCAGCATATCTCCACCGAGAGGATAACCCTTGCAAACGCCTTTGCAGCCGCAGACTCGGTGCTTTGTCAGGGCGTTCAGAGCATAGCCGATATCATTAGCGGCAGCGGCTATATCAACCTCGACTTTGCCGATGTTGAAAGTGTTATGCGCCGCGCCGGAAACGCGCATATGGGCGTGGGCCGCGCTTCGGGAAGGGAGAAGGCGGAGCAGGCAGCTCTTGCGGCGGTCAACTCTCCGCTGCTTGAGACCAGCATATACGGTGCAAAGGGAGTTATCGTGAGCATCACCGCTCCGGCAGATGCGCTGCTTGACGATATCTACCACACCTCCGAGGTCATTTCAGAGCTTGTGCATGAGGATGCGAACCTCATTTGGGGCTTCAGCTATGATGATAACCTCGATGACGAGATAGTTGTGACTGTTATCGCTACCGGATTTGCCAGTGAGGAAAACCAAAAGCTGGTAGAGGATATAATGAGCTACCCCATGAAGGAAAACGCTGCGAAGCAGCCTGAACCGCAACAGCCCTCGGCGCCTGAGCAGAAGCCACAAGAAAAGCCCCAAGAACCGGATAATGCGGTCCTTGAGCAGCTCGAAGAGCTGGAAGCTCTGCCGGCGGCAGAAGAGCAAAAGTCGGAGAACGAAGAGGACTCCGACTGGTTGGAGCCGCTCGATTTTAGCAAGGCGGAGAAGCAGAAACAGAAAGCTGCCGCAAAGTCTGAGGAGAGATCCGAAGAGGAGTGGCTAAAGTCGCTTGGTTATACCCCAAAGTCGTGGAATGACGATAGCGATGAGGAGTGGCCCGATCTTGAAACGATACGTCCAATCAACTCTGTGAAAAAGGCGGAGCGTGACTACGATGATTTCGACGAAGAAGAATCGGGTGGATTTTTCAAAAAGCTGTTCGGCGGCGGAAATCAGAAAAAGAAGAAAAAGAGATAAAGCTAAATCCCGCGCTTAAAAAGCGCGGGATTTTGATTTGGTTGCTTTACTCTGTCATACGGAATGAGTTTCGATACATGCGAGGAGACATATTTGTATATTTGTGAAAAATACGGCTGAAATAGAGAGAGTCGCTATAGCCACATTGTTCTGCAATTTCCTGAATAGAGCATTCGGTATCCTGCAGAAGGTCTTTGGCATGGCGGATCTTTAGGTTTGTGGCGTATTTCAAAGGAGATATGCCGGTATAGGTTTTAAAATTGGTGTTAAGCCAGGATACACTCACTCCTAGGTGCTTGGCTAATTGCTGGATGTTGATGGAATTTTCAAGGTTGTTGGAAATATAGCTGATTCCCTCTAAAAGCAGCTTCTGGGATTGTGTGGAAGCAAGGGTATGGGAGTTGGCCAGTCGGCTTACGAGGGAGAGAATCTCCAGCATGCAGGCGGAAGCCAGTTCCTGGTAGTTAGCCTGTTTCAGTGCCAGTTCGTGAAGCATCTGAAGCCATTTGCTGGTTACCTGAGTATCAAACTGGGATGATTGGAGGCAGTTGCAAGTGATGGAGAGCCGATTTAAAAGCGGAAATACTTGGTTACCGCAGAGATGAACCCAGTAGAGGTTCGTTTTGTCTTTGGCATAGTATCGGTAGTACTGAGGTGCGCCGGGAGAATATATAACAAATTCGCCGGAATGTGCTGGGATATCTACACCGTCGATGGTGAACCAGATACATCCATCTGCAACATATAAAAGTTGAAAATCATTGCGTCCCCAGGGACGAGCCAGAGAGTAGGATGGTTCGGTGATGATGCGGTAATGACCGCATTCCAGGATAGCAAATGCTGTATTTTTATTTGACCGGAGTTCCTCAATGTTGTCCAGAGCAGCCATTAAACGGTACATAGGTGTCCTCCAAATATAAAAGTGTTTTGTGAAAATGTCCATATTTGAAATGTTTCTGTCTATGTTGTTTTTAGTACGAAAATCGTATGATAAGTATAGGCTAAAAAGCCAAGCCGGTAAAGCATTTTGGCCATATTGAATAAAAAAATTATGAAAACAGGAGGAGAAAGTAATGAGAAAAAAGATGAGTCTTGTGATGGCAGCTGTTCTTATGGGTATGACAGTTTCAGCCTGTGGAAGCAGCTCTGATCTTTATCATTGTAGCAATTTAACCTTTATTCAGATGAAGGCAGGTGATAAGCGATGAGACGGACCGCAATATCAGCAGTAAAATACATATTTTTGACCCTTATATCGATTCTTTCAGAATTTCCGTTATATTACATGGTGGTATCCTGTACGAACACTTCCGCTGGCAGTGGTGTTCCTCTGCCTGCAGAAGAATTTTACAGAGGGTATTACCGGTTCAGTTAAGGGATAGCAGATAGGAGATTACTATGAAAACTTATACAGAGAAGCTGGATTTTTGGCGAGACAGCGAGGTGCTTCATCTTGGAAAAGAGAGCTATCGCAGCTTGTTTTACCAATATAGAGATGTGGACGAAGCAAGGGCTGATGAGGACTGGAGCAATGAAGCTTACAAAACCTGCATCAGCGGACAGTGGAAATTCTTTTACTGTGATGATGTTAACCAGAGTATAGATGGATTCTGGGAAGAAGAGTTTGAGGACGACAGCTGGGATGAAATTCCGGTTCCGTCAAGTTGGCAGATGTTGGGATACGGAATCCCCATTTATACCAATAAGGTATATCCTTTTGAAGAGGATGACCGGAAGCTGTGTCCGCCGTATGTGCCGGAGGACAAGAACAGCAAGGGACTTTACAGAACTTCCTTTGTGCTGGGGGCAGAGCAGCTGAAGGAGCAGATCATCCTGCGGTTTGATGGTGTGGAGACCGCGTTTTACGTGTGGGTTAACGGCATGAAGGTGGGATTCTCACAGAATACTTTCAGCCCGGCGGAATTCAATATCACAGAATATGTGAAAGAGGGAAAGAATACTTTAGCGGTAGAGGTCTACCGATACAGCGCATGTTCCTTTGTGGAAGATCAGGACATGTGGAGAATGAGCGGTATTTTCCGGGATGTGTATCTTTCCTTTGAACCATGGGTGAGGATTCAGGATTTTCAGGTGCGGACATACCTGGATGAGGCATACCGGGATGCAACGCTGGATATCTACGTGAAGATTATGAACAACAAGCGCTGTCCAGAGGAAGCTTGTACTGTAGAGGGAACTTTGTATGACAGTGATGGAAATCAGGTCGGGGAGAGGTTTGATGGATATACAGGCATGGAGAATCCAAAATGGCCGGTGAACACCTGGCGTAAAGACGATGTGGTCCGGTATAAGACCATGAATGACCATCCGAAATATATTTTTGCCAACACGCTCCGTACGGTATATTTGAGCACGCAGGTGTGCAGTCCGGAAAAATGGACCGCGGAGACACCGAATCTGTACACGCTTCTGCTGACCTTGAAAGATCATTCTGGTCAGGTACTTCAGGTAGTTAAAAAGCGGATCGGATTCCGCAGTGTGGAGGAAAAAAAGGGACAGATTCTGATTAATGGGCGGCCAATCCGTTTTAAGGGTGTCAATATCCATGAATTTGATCCAAAAAGCGGCCGGTATGTGACCAAAGAGCGGATGATTCAGGATATTCTGCTTTTGAAGCGCCATAATTTCAATGCAGTCAGATGCAGCCATTATCCTCACAATACATTGTGGTACGAATTGTGCGATCAGTACGGATTGTACGTGATGGATGAATGCAATATGGAATCTCATGAGATTTCTTTTAAAGACGACGTGCTTCCAGGCAATGACTTTCGATGGACAGCGGCATGCATTGACCGGGCACTTTCCTGCGTCAGTGTGAGCAAGAACAGTCCTTCTGTGGTGGTATGGTCTACCAGCAATGAGGCGGGATACGGAGAAAATCTGGCTATGATGGCGGCCTGTATCCGTGCTTTGGATGACACCAGGCTGATTCATGAACGTCAGATGAGCTGTATTGCAGACATGGACAGTGATACCTATTCCGGCATTCGCTGGGTTGAGCGAAAGCTTAAAAGAGACCCGGAGCGAATGTTCATTCTCAATGAATACGGTCATGCCATGGGAAATGCTATGGGCAATTTCGCGGATTACTGGGAGATTTTCGAAAAATATCCAAATATGTGCGGCGGATTTATCTGGGAATGGTTTGACCACGGTATCGAGAGAGTGGATGAGAATCAGAAGACCTGGTATTTTTACGGCGGTGACTTTGGAGACAGACCAAACACCGGTAACTTTATCATTGACGGCGTTTTGTCGCCTGAGCGGGGGATCACGCCGAAGCTTTTAGAGGTGAAGCGTGTTCAGCAGTATATGGCTGTTCAGTTGCTGGACGATCGCTGCGGACGGATTCGGATTGTCAACAAACACAACCACAGAGACAGTTCTTATCTTGCAGGAAGCTGGACGGTTGAGCGGGATGGCCATGTGGTGCTTGAAGGAAAACTGCCGGAGCTTGATATAGCTGCCGGAGAGAGTATGGAATGTGTCCTGGGCTGGGATAAATATGATATGTCAGCGCCGGGTGAATATTTCCTCAATGTCCGGTTTGTCACCAGGAAAGAAACCATGTGGGCGGATTCTGGGTATCTCCTGGCAGAATGCCAGCTGGCTGTTAAGAAGGTTCCCCATGAAAAACCGGAGGCGGAGAGCGCCTGCCTGAATTTCCAGGAAACAGAGGATGCCTTTGTAGTAGATGCCGGAGTAGCCCGATATCGGTTTGACAAAAAGACCGGATGTCTCAATTCCCTGAAATGCTGGGATCAGGAGATGCTTGTTCCGAATAGCGAAAAAGGAATCACTCTCCATGCATTCCGCGCATTTACAGACAATGATGCCCACAGCAGACTGACACTGGCTGAGGATGGCTGGCAAAAGATTGGTCTGGATGCTTTACAAGCAGAGGTAAAAGCGACAAAATTATTAAGACAGAGCAGGGAAATGGCAGAACTGGCGGTTCACATTCATTATACCTGCAAGAATGATGCAGGCTTTGAACAGTACACGGTATACACGGTTGATGGGGATGGACAGCTGCAGATGAAAAATCTCCTGCAGCCCTGGGGAGCGTTAAACTGTCTTCCAAAGCTGGGATTTGAGGCTGTCTGCAGTGAAGCGGTAAGTCAGGTGTCCTGGTTTGGCAGAGGCCCACAGGAAAATTATCCGGACCGGAAGACATCTGCCGATGTATCTTTGTACCATATGGATCCAAAAGAAGAGGTTCTTTATTATGAGAAGCCTCAGGAAGCGGGAAATCATGAGGACACCAGATGGCTGTCAGTCCAGAATGAAGAGGGAAACGGAATGCTGGTTTCCTGCAGTAGGAATTTCTCCTTTACAGCCAGTCATTACCAGGTAGATGACCTGCAAAGTGCAGCTCATCGGGCCCAGCTGGAGCCAAGGAAGGAGTTGTTCCTTTCCATCGATTACGGCCAGCACGGCCTTGGCAATGCCAGCTGCGGCAATGAGACTATGCATAAGTACAAGCTGCTTCCGGAAACCGTTCCATTCCACGTTTTCATAAAGCCATGGAGCCGACAGATGGCAGTAACTTATGTGCAGAATCAGCCGGAGGGAACGATGCCGGAGGATGTATTTGCAATCGACTGGAGCCGTTCCATCGATTGCTCCAGATTCCTGGATGTGGAGGAGATCATGGATCCAAGTGATGTGGAGGCAAGACAGAGGGCTGGATATAAGGTATAAAGTTTTAAGGCGTTTATGGCAGGAGGTTGCCAAGAAGCTGCTGACCCATCCCTGTGTTATTGCAGTCTGGGTAGGAATCTTCCTGATGCTGACTCGGATTCAGCTTCCGGGTTTTCTGACCCGCAGTATCAAGAGCCTGGGCAGCTGTACTACGGCAGTGACTATGCTGTTTTGGGAACCATTCTGGCTGACGGCGGTTTTAAGAATATTATTTCAAGGATTACCCTGATGTATTCCTGCATCCGCCTGATTGCCATTCCGATAGTTGTGATGCTGGGGTGTTTCCTTTGCCATGTGGATGCGACGGTAGCAGGTGTGTCTGTGGTTCTGGCGGCTATGCCTATGGGCAATATGACCACGATGCTGGCAGCCAAATATGAAGGCGATGTTCGGTTTGCAACCCAAGCAATTGTGGTATCTGCGGTGCTGTCTATGGTGGTTTTGCCGGTGTGACCGATTGTGTTGAATTACATATTCTGATTATCATAGGGAGGCAGCAGCTCTTTACCCCATTCCGGAAAACAAGCGGATCCAAAGGTACAAATCAAAGTTTGCCGCATAAAAATCTCACCGCTACCAATTTGGTAACGGTGAGATCGCTGAATTATTTTTGCGTATTTCTCCGGTCTACCTTGACAGGGGCGGATCAAAAGCGCGGGATTTTGTTTTTGCGTAAATTTAAAGCTCGGCGTGGAAAAGAGAGGTTTTAACTGCCTTGTTCCAGCCTGTAACAAGCTTGCCGCGATATTCAACCGACATCTCAGGCTCGAAAATGCTGTCTACAGACCAGTTTTTGCGTATATCATCAATGTCTGTCCAGAACCCGACTGCAAGTCCCGCGAGATATGCCGCACCCAAAGCGGTGGTTTCGACGCATTTTGGACGATAAACGCTGCAATTTGAAATATCGGACTGGAACTGCATCAGGAAATCGTTTGCACAAGCGCCGCCATCGACTTTGAGCGAGGCTATCGGTATGCCGGAATCGCGCTCCATAGCGCGAATGATGTCGTTGGTCTGATAGGCGAGCGATTCAAGCGCCGCCCTGATAAGATGAGCCTTGGAAAAACCGCGGGTGATGCCTACTATCATGCCGCGTGCGTTCTGACTCCAGTGTGGAGCACCGAGACCCGCAAAGGCGGGAACGAGATAACCGCCCGCGGTATCACTGACCGATTCGGCGTAACGCTGGCTTTCGGGGGAGGAAACGATTATTTTCAGCTCATCGCGCAGCCACTGGATAGCCGCACCGGCGACAAAAACGCTGCCCTCGAGCGCATATTGAACGCCGCTTTCAAATCCGACGGCGATGGTGGTGATGAGCCCGTTTTGGCTGACAACGGGAGTCTCGCCGGTGTTCATCAGCATAAAGCAGCCGGTGCCGTATGTATTTTTCATCTGCCCCGGATCGAAACAGCATTGACCGAACAGCGCGCACTGCTGATCGCCCGCCGCGCCCGCGATAGCGATTTCGCCGCCGAAAAGCTGAGCATCGCTGTGACCATAAACACAGCTTGAAGGCTTGACCTCCGGCAGCATGGCCTTGGGGATATCGAAGAGAGCGAGCAGTTCATCGTCCCAGCGGAGATCGTGGATGTTATAGAGCATGGTGCGGCTGGCGTTGGTGCAGTCGGTAACGTGAACTTTGCCGCCGGTCAGCTTCCAGATGAGCCAGCTGTCGATGGTGCCGAACAGCAGCTGACCGTTTTCGGCTTTTTTGCGGGCGCCCGCGACATTATCGAGCAGCCATTTTATCTTGGAGGCGGAGAAATAAGCATCCGGCTCAAGACCTGTCTTACTGCGGATAAGCTTGGAATAGCCTTCGGCAGTCAGGCGGTCTATAATATCGGAGGTGCGGCGGCACTGCCAAACTATCGCATTGGCTATCGGTTCTCCGGTGTTTTTATCCCAAACGACGGTAGTTTCGCGCTGATTGGTGATGCCGATAGCGGCTATGTCATTGGCGGAGATGCCGAGCTTTTCTATCGCAAGCCGCGTAACCTCGAGGGTGGAATCCCAAATTTCGAGGGCATCATGCTCTACCCAGCCGGGCTGCGGGAAAATTTGGGTAAACTCTTTCTGAGCAGAGGAGCAGATATTGCCGCTGCGGTCGAACAGGATGCAGCGTGAACTGGTAGTGCCCTGATCGAGTGAGAGAATATATTTAGCCATAGCGTTTACCTCCATCGGTTAATTCTGCACAAATTATAACAGACCGGGGATAGAAAATCCACTAAGGCACAATTTTCAGGGAAATTAAAACATATAGCTTATGGAATGATAACTAAAATGCTTATATTATTTGGCAATAATATATTGATGGATTTGGTTATATATGATAAAATGTTTACAATTATAAAGTTTTGCGAAATAAAGCGCAAAAGGGGTACCCCTTTTATGACTAAAGTGACCTTTAGTCATAAAAGGGGTACCCCTTTTATGACTAAAGTGACCTTTAGTCATAAAGCGGTTTGAGCGGGACTTTATACAAAATGTTCGCTTGTTTAAAGCATAAAAAGATGGGCCAGCGGCGGACATGACCCGAAAATAATTTAAAAAGGAGAAAAAGAGAGAATGAAAAAGTTTTTAAGCGTAATTCTCAGCGTCGCTATGATCGCTTCGATGGCGGTTGTATCGATGGCGGCTAACTGTTCTGGTGGTAGCGGTTGCGTACATCAGGCGGCTATTGGTGATACCCACTATGATACGTTGCAGGAAGCCATTGATTCGGCTGATGCAGGAGCTACTGTTGAACTTTTGAAAAACTTGGATTTAACTTGCACTGGTAAATATGGATCTATTGATATTTCTGATGGCATGGATGTCATAATTAAAGGCAATGGTTATACCATTAACTGCGACGACGGATTCTATGTCAGTGGTGGTAAACTGACACTGATGGACGACTTGACCGTAGTTGCATCCACCTACAATGCCATTTTCATTCATGGTGGAGACGTTATAACCTCTGCAAATCTTTCTGCCAATGGTAGATATGCTGCTATCCAGGGCAACGGAGACTATGCTGGTAATGTTACCGTAAATGGTGGTGTTATTGAGTCTGCGAAGATTGGTATCTATTGGCCTCAGGAAGGTAAGCTGATTATCAATGGCGGTACTATTGAAGGTGAAACAGCGATAGGCATAAAATCTGGCTCTCTTGAAATCACAGGTGGTACTCTTATCGGTAATGGAGATAAAGTCGATTATGCATATAATGGAAGTGGAATAACAATTACCGGCGATGCGATTATAGTTGATAGCTGTGACTACCCCGGCGGTGCACCTGAAGTTTCCATTACTGGAGGTAATTTTGAATCTGTAAATGCTAATGCAGTAGCCAGCTATGCTACTGCTGCTCAAAATGCTTCTGCTCCTGCTGTAGTCACTGGCTTCATCTCCGGCGGTTCTTTCTCCAGTGACCCCACCGATTATCTTGCAGAAGAC
The DNA here is from genome assembly GCA_964605985.1 of uncultured Oscillospiraceae bacterium. Lineage (GTDB taxonomy): Bacteria > Bacillota > Clostridia > Oscillospirales > Ruminococcaceae > Yanshouia. The sequence goes on from CAZSEO010000027.1 coordinate 28,679, forward strand.
CTTGCTAAAAGTG
>CAZSEO010000028.1:0-19020 GCA_964605985.1 uncultured Oscillospiraceae bacterium
AATTTCTGAGATTGGTAACGATATGTCGCAGTTTGGTTCCTCAAAACGTTTATGTCGGCATCCGCCATGATGATTATCTTGTGATAACGCAGTTTGGAGATATCGAACTCATCACCGATACCTGCGCCGAGCGCGGTGATAACCGGCGAGAGCTTGTCGTTGCCGTAAACCTTGTCTGCTCTCGCCTTTTCTACGTTGAGCATCTTGCCCCAAAGCGGCAGGATAGCCTGGAATCTGGAATCTCTGCCCTGAGTTGCCGAGCCGCCTGCCGAATCACCCTCGACGATATAAATTTCAGTCAGCGAGGGGTCTGCCTCGTTGCAGTCGCGCAATTTATCGGGCATCTGACCCGATTCGAGCGCCGATTTGCGTCTGGTAGCTTCCTTTGCCTTGCGTGCGGCTTCTCTTGCACGGGCTGCGCCGAGTGCCTTTTCAAGTATCGCTCTGGCAGCGGCAGGATGCTCCTCAAGGTACTGCGCCAGCTTATCGGTGACAAGTCCGTTTACTATGCCACGCATAAAGGTGTTGCCCAGCTTGCCCTTGGTCTGACCCTCGAACTGTGCCTCGGTCAGCTTTACCGAAATGACACAGGTAAGACCCTCGCGGAAGTCGGAGCCTTCGAGGTTTTTGTCGCTGTCTTTTAGTATCTTATACCTGCGCGCATACTCGTTGAGTACCTTGGTCAAAGACGCCTTAAAGCCATCGACATGGGTGCCGCCCTCTATCGTTCTGATGTTGTTTGCAAAGGAGAGTATCAGCTCGTTATAGCTGTCGTTATACTGCAAAGCGACCTCGGCGGTGTTGTCCTCATTTACAGCGGTGAGGTGGATGACCTCCTCATGCAGTGCAGTTACAAGGCGCTTTTTGTTTTCATATTCTACAAAGCTGGAGATACCGCCCTCGTAGCACATATCGAAAACCTCGGGCTCTTCGCCGCGCTTATCATAAAGCGCGATGTGAAGCCCCGCGTTGAGGAACGCCTGCTCTCTGAGTCTGGTGAGCAGCGTTTCGCGGTCATATACCGTTTCTTCAAAGATGAGATCGTCAGCCTTAAAGGTGACCACCGTTCCGGTCTTGTCGGTGTCGCCCACAACCTCCAGCTTGGTGACGATCCCGCCGCGCTCAAAACGCTGGCGGTGGCGGTGAGCTCCGTCGTGGACTTCAACCTCCAGCCATTCCGAAAGTGCGTTAACGACAGAGGAACCAACGCCGTGCAGACCGCCGGAATATTTATATCCTCCTCCGCCGAACTTGCCGCCGGCATGCAAAACGGTAAATACTACCGTTACGGCAGGCAGACCTGTCTTGTGCTCAATACCTACCGGGATGCCTCGTCCGTTATCGGTAACTCTGATGACATTATCAGGCAGTATCTCTACGATGATATCCTTGCAGAAGCCTGCCAACGCTTCGTCAATGGAATTATCAACAATTTCGTATACAAGGTGGTGAAGTCCCCTCGGTCCTGTTGAACCGATATACATACCGGGACGCTTTCTTACCGCTTCAAGACCTTCCAGTACCTGTATTTGATTTTCGTCGTAATTGTTCTGCTGAGTGTTGCTCACTGTATTCTCTCCTTACCTGTCGTATTCAGTCGGTCAAAGGCTGTCTACGAATCCCGTTCTCTTTTTGAGAGTCTGGGCTGATATCTGCGATATATATATTCGGTTGCCCGAGCTTCCGCTTGTTACAACGAAGCTCTTGGGCAGCTCGTTTGTTACGTTGGTGACCATCATGTCACGCTCGGCTGCGGCAAAAAATTCTCGCGTTATCCTGCTCACCGAGGTGGTGTCGATATCAAATATACCGACTATCTCGTCGTTTTTTATTACTATTTCGTTGCCTAAGTGGAGATACATGATGCTTTCCTCCGGAGTCCAAGAAACTTTTTGAAAAAAGTTTCTTGGAACTTCAAAAACTTTTAATTTATAATACAAATCAAAATAAATTATATATATTTTACATAGAGTAAAGTTTTTTTGATCCGACTTTTTTTCAAAAAAGTTGGCGGGGTTTGGGGCAGCGCCCCGCTTCAGATAACTTCCACTATCCTGCCGGCCGCAACTTTAAAAGAGCGGTCGACGTCGAATATCTGATTCGGGTCGCAGCAGGTTATGAATATCTGCTTATCCTCAAGGCGGTGGAGCAGAAAGTCGCGGCGTGAGTCATCAAGCTCACTCATAACGTCATCGAGCAAAATAACGGGGGTTTGACCCAATATCTCGTTCATCAGCGCCGCTTCTCCCAGCTTTATCGCCAGAACTCCGCTGCGCTGCTGCCCCTGCGAACCGAAGGAGCGTGCCGAAATGCCGTTTATGTCTATCATAATATCGTCACGGTGAGGGCCCGCCGAGGTAGTTCCGTTTCTTATATCCTCGGCGCGTGCCGCCTTGAGTGCCGCCGCCATGGTCAGCTCCGAAATTTCGCCGTCAGCTTCGATGTTGGACTGATAGCTCATATCAAAGCTTTCTTTTCCGTTTGAAATGCCGCCGTAAAATTCAGAACAAAGCGGCTTTAAGCGCTCGATAAAGCTCTGTCTCGTTTTGGTTATCAGCGCGCCCTTTTTAGCCAGCGACTGATCCCATATCTCAAGGGTATCGAGCAGCGAGGAAGAAAACTGTATATCTTTAAGAAGCGTGTTTCGCTGTAATAATATCCTCTGATATTCCGAAAGAACCGAAAGATAACGCGGCTTTAACTGTCCGATTATCATATCTATGAGCTTTCGCCTTTCAGAGGGCGAGCCTTTTATCAGATTAAGATGCACCGGAGAAAAGACCACACAGCAAAACCCGCCGCAAAGCTCAGCTGCCGAACTAAGCGTTACGGCGTTTTGGCTTATCTCTTTTTTATCGCCCATTATCATTCTCAGACGGTTTTCTCTTACGCCGTCATGATAATCCAGCGAAATATCAGATCTTACTCCGCCCAGCGGAACAAGCTCTGAAGTTCCGGCGCCGCGAAAGCTTTTGGAACCGGTAAAAAGCCATATAGCTTCGATGATATTTGTTTTGCCCTGACCGTTTTCTCCGTATATCACGTTGACACCGTCATGAGCCTCAAGCTCTATTGCCGAAAGGTTGCGAAACGCATTGACCTCAAGCCGGGTAACCTTCACCGGCAACGACCTCCAATTCTTCGCCGTCAAAGGCTACAACGTCGCCCGGTCTTATCTTTTTGCCGCGCATAAGGCAAACCTCGCCGTTTACCGACGCCATTCCGCTCAAAACAGCTTCCTTTGCCTCGCCGCCGGTCATAACAAGTCCGGCAAACTTCAAAAGTGAATCAAGCTTTATAAATTCGGTGTTAATCTCTATCTGTTTTTTCATGATCATACCTCTGATTTAAGTCTTACGGGAAGCACCAGGAAGGTGAAATAATCGGAATCGACCGGAACTACCTTCATGGGAGAAAGCGGTCCGGAAATAAGAAGCTTTATCTCGTCACACTGCGAAGCGCGAAGCGCATCGAGCAGATAGCGGTTGTTAAAGCCCATTTCAAGCGCCCCGCCTTCGATCTTGGCATTTATAGTATCGTTGGCTTTGCCGAGCGCGGTAGAACAGTTGAGGGTTATCTCATCTTCTATAAATTTAACACGCAGCGGGCTTTTTATCCTGTCGGAAATAAGCAGGCTTACACGCTCAACAGCATCTATAAATTCGCGGGTATTTACTCTTACCTCAAGATTGCTGCCCTTGGGTATGGCAGCGTTATAATCAAGAAAATCGCCCTCGAGCAGGCGGGAAAAAATTTTAAAGCTGCCGACGTTGATTATTATATTTTTTCTCGATATCTGCATTCCTGCAAGCTCATCGGAGGTATCGCCCAGCACCTTGGAGACCTCGGAAAGCGCTCTGCCGGGAATGACAAAGCTCATATCCTTATCAAAGAGCACCTTTTCTTTTCTCAGTGCAAGGCGGTAGCCGTCTACCGATACGACAGAAAGAAAGCCGTCCTTTATCTCAAACAGCGAGCCGGTGTGGATGGGCTTTGCATCCGACTGGCTTATAGCAAAGCCGGTCTGATCTATCATCGATTTGAGGGCATTCTGAGGAATATCGAAATCGGTCACCTCACCAATGGAGGGAAATTCAGGAAACTCCTCAGCCGACATACCGAGGATGGTGAATTCGGAAACGCCGCTTTTTATTTCGGTAAGGCACTTTTCACCGACCGAAATGGTCACAAATTCGCCGGGCAGCTTTCTCACTATATCGAGCAGCACCTTTGCGGGGAGGACTATCTCGCCTTCCCTTTCTACCTGAGCTTCTATCGAGGTGGAGATGCCGAGGTCAAGATCATAGCCGAAAAGCTCGATCCTGCCGGCTTTTGCTCTCATAAGTATGCCTTCCAGCACCGGCATCGGGGATTTGGAAGAAACTGCCCTGCTGACTACCGAAGCCGCATCGCAAAGAACGCTCTTTTCGCATTTTATCTTCATAACTCTGGTTCTCCTTTTTTGTGGTGTTGATCTGAAATGGGGCGCTGCCCCAAACCCCGCCAACTTTTTTGAAAAAAAGTTGGATCAAAAAACTTTACTCTGAAAATATTTTAGGCTGCCCTCTTTTGGTCTGAGCAAATGAGAAAAGAAAAAGCTCCGAAATATAAGAGAGAAAGATAGATTAATAATATTTAGTAGTAGTAATAGTAGGGGGTGTTGATTTTGTTAAATGACTTTATTTTGCCCTTGATTAAGCCAAAATTTGCTGTTTTGGGTTGGTTAAACAGACTTTGAAAACGGCATTTTTATAAACATCCATTTTTTGGCACTTTAATAACTGTAAAAACCTGATGTCAGTACGAGGTTAAATTGTTGAAAACCTGTAAAAATTGTTGACAAATTTAACAACAGTTAACAGTTGAATGGAAGTTGATATAAGATTAAAAGTTTTTGAAGTTCCAAGAAACTTTTTGCCTAAAAAGTTTCTTGGCCGCCGGAGGCAAGGCACAATATCAATTATCGCGTATATTCTTTATGATAGCCTCTATGGTGTTTTTGAAATGCTCGTTGGCCTTTATATGCTTGTCCACTTTTTTGAGGGTATAGACTACGGTGGCGTGATCGCGTCCCGAAAATTCCTCGCCTATCTTTTCCATCGAAAGCTGGGTTATCTCGCGGATGATATACATAGCTGCCTGACGCGCGTTTGAGACCGCCGCGGTCCTGTCCATCGAGCGGATATCCTTGACCGAAACCTCAAAATAACGCGATACTTCGTTTATGATACGGTCAACGGTTACCGAAACGGGCTGGCTGTCGTTGAGTATGTCGCGGATGGCGTTTTGAGCGATGGCGATGGAAGGCGCGGTGCCTGCCAGCGAATAGAAAGCCTTTAGGCGCTTTACCGTTCCTTCCAGCTGGCGGATGTTGGTCTTGAGTTTGTTGGCTATGTATTCGGTAACGTCATCGGGGATGGCGATATCGAGCTGTTCCGCTTTGCGGCGAAGTATAGCCACTCTGGTCTCGTAATCGGGGGGCTGAATATCAGCCAAAAGTCCCATTTCAAAGCGGGAGCGCAGTCTGTCCTCAAGCGCTTTCATCTCACGCGGAGGGCGGTCGGATGCCAATACTATCTGCTTGCCCGATTCATAAAGAGCGTTGAAGGTATGGAAAAATTCCTCCTGGGTGCGCTCTCTGCCGCCGATGAACTGGATATCATCGACCAGCAAAACATCGGACTGGCGGTATTTATCATGAAACTGTTTGGTTCGCTCAGTCTGGATGGCGGTTATCAGCTCGTTGGTAAAATCCTCGCCCTTGACGTAGGTTATTTTAAAATCGGGGTTTCTTCTCGCGGTCTCGGCGCAGATGGCGTTAAGCAGATGGGTCTTGCCGAGTCCCGAGCCGCCGTAGATAAACAGCGGGTTATAAGAAGATGACGGATTGGTAGCAACGGCAAGGCTCGCCGCGTGGGCAAACTTGTTGGATGCGCCCACGATAAATGTGGAAAAGGTATATTCCACATTTAGACCGGAGGAAAAATCTATCGAGATGGGATCCTTCTCAGGTTCAGCCTGCTCGGAATTCTGCCGGCGTTCCTCAAGGCTCTCGATAATTATATCCACCTTAAAGCCGAGCACCTCAACAAAAGCCTCCGACAAGAAATCGTAATACTTGGCCTCGATTATCTGTTTGCGCAGATTGGTAGCCACCAGCAATACGGCGCATTTATCATCGAGCTTGTCGCAGGTGATATCTTTTATCCAAAGAGAAAAAGGACCGGCAGGCATTTTTCCTTTGCAATGTTCCTTTATCATATCAAAAATTTCCATGGGAGAATCCACTGAAAAACCTCCAAAAACGGCGGACTGCCGCCGACAAATATTCGAGAATATAATACCACAAAACCGACTTTTTTTCAACGGATTGACATCATATTTTAAATAGTATATAAATAAAGCCACATAAAGCCACATTTTTACTGACTAAAAGGAACTAAAAAATTTGTCCGAACAGCAAAAAAAGGCTTAAAATCCAATATAAATTAAAGATTTTGATAAAAAGGTTATTGACTTTACACCAAAAAATATTATATACTAATACACTGCAAGGTTATCACTGAGAGGAGGGTTTTCTGTGGTAAGAACCTATCAGCCTAAAAAGCTTCAGAGAAAGAAGGAGCACGGCTTCCGTAAGAGAATGAAAACCAGGAACGGCCGTAAGGTACTCGCTCGTCGCCGCGCTAAGGGCAGAGCAAGACTCACGTACTGATCATAAGGTCACACCGGTTGCCTGTGTGACCTTTCTTTCTGTTTTGCTGTAAACAGCAAAAGGAGAAGAGGGGCAGCAAAAGTTGCGAAGAAAGATAATATCCATAACTAAAAATCATGAGTTCAAAAGGCTTTATCATAAAAAAGCCTTGGTGGGTCCGGTTTTGGTCACCTATATTGCCAAAAACCGCCTCGGTATAAACCGGGTAGGGATAACCACCGGAACAAAGATAGGAAAAGCTCACGCACGCAACCGTGCCCGCAGGGTGATTAGGGAGGCTTACCGCCTCCTTATGCCGAGCCTTAAAGCTCAGACGGGTCTGGATATCGTTTTTGTTGCCCGAGTACGTACCACCTCCTGCAGGATGCAGGAGGTATACCGCGTTATGAAAAATCATCTTTCGCCTTATTTAGAAGATGAAAAGCGTCCTTAAGTTTTTGATCTACCTCTACAGGGATGGAATATCCCAATATACGCAGCCGCACTGCAGATATATCCCAACCTGCTCTACATATGCCCTGGAAGCGATAGAACGCTTTGGAGCGATAAGGGGCGGGTTACTTGCAGTTTGGCGGCTTTTGCGCTGCAACCCCTTTTCGAAAGGGGGCTACGACCCCGTTCCCGATCACTTCACCTTTAAACGGGAATGGCAGGTATATCCGGGAAAAAATAAAAAGGAAAAGCGCCGTTAACTTCTACTTCTTCTTATTTTCGGGCGCGCCTTTTTAAAATTATTATGGAGGATTCCCCAAATGAGTATTGTAAAACTGTTTTCCCCCGTTGGCTGGCTGCTTGGTTTTGTTATGTTCTACATCAACAAGCTCACCAACAACTACGGTCTGACCCTGCTGATCTTCTCTGTTATTGTTAAGGTACTCATGATACCGCTCGGTATCCAGCAGCAAAAGGGTCTCATCGCCAATGCCCGTATGCAGCCCAAGATGAAGGCGCTTCAGAAGGCATACGGCAACAATAAGCAGAAATATTCCGAAGAGCTGCAGAAGCTTTATAACGAGGAAGGCTTTTCTCCCATGTCTTCCTGCCTGCCTCTTCTTATCCAGTTCCCGATACTTTTCGGTATGCTGGACGTTATCTACAGCCCCATCAAGCATATCGTAAGACTTCCCTCTGACGTTATCAATGAGGCCATCACCATCGCCACCGGCGTTCTCGGTGAGGGCGGCATGAACGCATACTCCAAGGAGATAAGCGTTCTTTCGGCAGTCAAGGCAAATTCCGCTCCCTTTATCGAGGGCATCGGCGCCGAGGCTACCGCAGCGCTGACCGATTTCGATTTCACCTTCTTTGGTCTTGCTCTCGGTGAGACCCCCTCTCTCAGACCCGAAGGCAAGTCGATGGGCCTTTACATCGTTCTGCTCCTTATCCCCATCCTTTCGGGCGTTACCTCTCTGGCTATGAGCCTTATCACCAGAAAGGCTTCCCCCGCTTCCGATGCCACCACCAACAGCATGAATACCTCCATGCTTATCATGATGCCTATGATGAGCGTTTGGATCTCTTTCATGGTTCCTGCAGGCGTTGGTATCTACTGGCTCATTTCCAATATGCTTTCCGCTGTCCAGTCGCTGATACTTAATAAGGTGATGAACCCCGCCGAGGCTGCCGCAAAAGCAAAAGCTGAGGAAGAGGCGCTCAAGGAGAAGGAGAGAGCCGAGCGCATCGAAAAGAAGAAAAAAGCTAAGGAAGAGGGAACAAAGGAAGCTAACGAGGCATCCCTCTCTCAGAAGGAGATCGCCCGCCGCAAGCTTGCTGCTGCAAGAAAGCGCGATGCTGAGCGCTACGGCGAGGAATACGTCGACGTTACTGACGACGATGTAAAGTAAGGAAGGTAAATATAATGATAAAAGAAGTTATAGCTACCGGAAAAAACTATGAGCAGGCGCTCGACTTTGGCTGCCAGCAGCTCGGACTCACCCGTGCCGATGTTGATTTTGAGATAATCGATATGGGCAGCAAGGGCTTTTTCGGAATTGGCAACAAGCCTGCCAAGGTAAGAGTTTTTATAGAGGTTCCCGATCCCAAGCCGGTCGAAGAGCCCAAGGCACCCGTTGTTGACAAAAAGGTTGAAGAAAAGCCCGCTTTTGTTGAAAAGAAAAAGCCCCACCATAAGGTCGAGAAAAAGGCCGCTCCCGAAAAGAAGGCGGAGCCTGCTGCCGAGGTAAAGGCTGAAGCGGCTGCTCCCGCTGAGGAAAAGAGAGTTTATAACATCGGTGAAAAGGATAAGATCGCCGTTGCTTACGTTTCTGATATACTCAAGGCTATGGGGCTCGATCAGATAATCGTTTCCCATACCGTTCGCGATAACGTGATCAACATCAAGCTTGAGGGTGATGTTTCGGGTGCTGCCATTGGCAGACGCGGCGAAACTCTCGACGCTATGCAGTATCTTGCAGGTCTTGCGGCAAACCGCGAAGAGGGCGATTATGTCCGCGTGGTGCTCGATTCCGGTAATTACCGCGATAAGCGCCGCACCACCCTTGAGCAGCTCGCCAAGAAGCTGGCCAACTCGGTCATCAAGTCGGGCCGCAGCACTACCCTCGAGCCGATGAATCCTTACGAGCGCCGCATCATCCACGCCACCATCTCTGAGATAAACGGCGTTACCTCCTCCTCTGTCGGCGAGGAGCCCAACCGTCGTGTTGTTATCTCCTCCACCTCCCCCGCTCCCCAGCGTTCCGCTGAGGGCAAGAGCGCAGGCTCTGATAATAAGGGCGGCAGAGGCGGTCGCAGCGGCAAAAACGGCGGCAGACGCGACGATCGCAGAGGCGGAAAGGGCGGTCGTGGCGGCAGACGCGAAAAGCCCGCCCCCTATCAGGAAAGCTCCAAGAGAGAAGTTCCCCCTGCCGAAGCGGCAAACCAGCCCCTTTACGGCAAGATCGAGATTTGATAAGCTAAAGGGAGATGCTGCGTTTTGCGGCATCTCCCTCTTACTTTTTTGAAAAAAAGTAAGCAAAAAACTTTTACTCCGGGCTTAAGAATTATTTTTGCTTAGGTTAGCACACGAAGGGTAAGTCATCTGCAATCGAAACTTTGAGCAACTCTTTTTGAAAAAGCAAGCAAAAACTTTTACTCCGCGCTTAAAAACTATTTTTACTTAGGTTAGTGCACGAAGGGCAACGTCGAAACAGGCTAAACTTAAAAGCAACTCTTTTTGAAAAAGCAAGCAAAAACTTTTACTCCGCGCTTAAAAACTATTTTTACTTAGGTCAGTGCACGAAGGGCAACGCCGAAACAGGCTAAACTTAAAAGCAACTCTTTTTGAAAAAAAGTAAGCAAAAAGCTTTTACTTCGGGCTTAAGTTGGCTGTTGCTTAGGTCAGTGCACGAAGGCGATGTTGAAATAAGCTAAAGCTGCTTATCTTTGAAAAAGCGAAAAATTTTGTATTTTAACCTAAAGTTTTTTGGTCCACCTTTTGTTCACAAAAGGTGGCGGGGTTTGGGGCAGCGCCCCATTATAGATTACACCGATAAAGAAAGGACTGAGTATATGAGCAAGACGATAGTGGCGTTGTCTACGCCTTCGGCGCACAGCGCGATAGCGGTTGTTAGACTATCGGGAGAAAACGCTATAAATATTGCGGATAGTATATTCCGTCCAAGCTATATAGAATCGATAAAGGGGCTTTCGGGCTACCACGCGGCACACGGCCGCATAATTTCAGAGGGCAAAACGCTGGATGAGGCGGTTGCACTGGTGTTCCGCGCGCCGAGAAGTTACACCGGCGAAAACATGGTGGAATTGAGCTGCCACGGAAACCCCAAGATAGCTGCGCGCATAGTTGCGGCCTGCATAGCGGCGGGGGCATCCCCTGCCGGGGCGGGCGAGTTCACACGCCGCGCCTTTGAAAACGGAAAGCTGGATCTTTCTCAGGCGGAGGCGATAGCCGAGCTTATCGAATCGGAGAGCGAAAGGGCGGCATCCGCCGCGGTCAGCCGCCGCGACGGTGAACTGGGCCGCCGTATCGACAGCATTTCTGATGAGCTTAGCTACACAGCCGCCAAGCTGGCGGTATGGAGCGACTATCCCGAGGAGGAGGACGCTCCCTTTGTCACCCGCGAAGAACTGCTCGAGGTTTTTGAAAAGACCTCGGCTAAGCTTTGCGAGCTTATTACAAACTACAACACCGGCAGGCTGATACAAAACGGAATACGCATTGCGATAGCCGGCAGTCCCAACGTAGGCAAATCGACGCTGACCAACCTGCTCAGCGGCAGCGAGCGTTCGATAGTGACCGATATCGCAGGCACCACCCGCGACGTTGTTGAAGCGCCCGCCGAGATAGACGGCATTTCGCTGCGTCTGCTCGATACCGCCGGAATACGCGAGACTGACGACACGGTGGAAAAAATCGGTGTTCGCCGGGCAAGAGAAGCAGTTGAACAGAGCGACCTGGTGTTGTTCGTTATCGATGCTTCACGCGGTATCACCGCCGAGGACGAGGAGATATTTGAGCAGATAAAAAACCGTCCCCATATCGTGGTATATAACAAAAACGACCTCGCTCAAAAAAGTTTTCAACAGCAAATTCAACCCGATGTTGAAATCTCCGCCGCACTGGGAACCGGGATCGATGAGCTGAAAAATTCGATAAAAAAAGCCCTTGGCTTAAACCTTACTCAGGAGGGCTGTCTGATAGCCTCGCAGCGCCAGTTCGATTGCGTAATGAGAGCCAAAAAAGCGCTTGATGAAGCGGTTTTGCAGCTTAACTTCGGTGTCACGCTCGATGTTGTCGGCATACTGCTTGAAGAGGCGGTCTCACCCCTTGCCGAGCTGACCGGAAAAAGCGCTTCGGAAGCTGTTATCGAGCAGGTTTTCGCCAACTTCTGCGTTGGAAAGTGATAAACAAGTAAAATTTTATGTTGAAAGATTTTCGCCCTTTTTGGAGAGGATACAGATGATACAGTTTACAGCCGAAAGCTATGATATAGCGGTCATTGGCGCCGGTCACGCAGGATGTGAAGCGGCGCTTGCTGCCGCGCGTCTCGGCAAAAAGACCGCCCTTTTCACCATCTCGCTCGATGGTGTTGCCAATATGCCCTGCAACCCCTCGATAGGCGGAACGGCAAAGGGACATATCGTGCGCGAGATAGATTCGCTGGGCGGAGAGATGGGCAGAGCGGCTGACGCCACCATGCTGCAAAGCAGAATGCTCAACCGCGGTAAAGGCCCTGCTGTTCATTCGCTGAGAGTGCAAAGCGACAGAGTTGCCTATCACCGCTATATGAAGTATGTTATCGAAACCACCCCCAACCTCGACCTTATACAGGCTGAGATAGTTGCGATAAAGACCGAAAACGGAGCCGTTTCAGCGGTAGTTTCGATGCTGGGCGCGGTATATCCCGTCAAGGCGGCGATTATCGCCACCGGGACCTACCTCAAGGGCAAGGTTTTCATCGGTGAATTTTCGCAGGAGTCCGGGCCTGACGGCTGCCACGCCGCAAACGCCCTTTCCGCCAGTCTCAAAGAGCTGGGGCTGCCGCTGCGCCGCTTCAAAACCGGAACTCCGGCGCGAGTGCTGAGATCCTCGATAGATTTTTCCAGGCTCGAGGTGCAGCACGGCGATGACAGGATAATCCCCTTTTCGATGGATACCGATGAGTCCACGCTGAAAAACAAGATGGTGTGTCATATCGGCTATACCAATATCAATACCCATGAGGTGATAAAGGCAAATCTTCACCGTTCTCCCCTCTTTGCCGGAGAGATCGAAGGCACCGGTCCGCGTTATTGTCCCTCTATCGAGGATAAGGTGGTGCGCTTTGCAGACAAGCTTCGTCATCAGATGTTTATCGAGCCGATGGGCGAGGATACCGAGGAGATGTATCTTCAGGGAATAAGCAGCTCGCTGCCGTTCGAGGTGCAGCTGCAATTTTATCACTCGATGGCAGGGCTGGAAAACGCAAAGGTGATGCGACCGGCATACGCCATTGAATACGACTGCATCGATCCGCTCGAGCTGCATCACAGCCTTATGACCAAGCAGGTAAAAAACCTGTTCGGCGCGGGACAGTTCAACGGAACTTCCGGATATGAGGAGGCCGCCGCGCAGGGCCTTATGGCGGGAATAAACGCGGTGCGTTCCATCGATGGACTTGAGCCTGCCGTTCTCTCACGTGACGAGAGCTATATCGGAACGCTCATCGACGATCTCACCACCAAGGGCGCCGATGAGCCTTACCGCATGATGACCTCCCGTTCGGAATACAGATTGCTGCTCCGTCAGGATAACGCCGAGACAAGACTGACCCCCAAGGGAAGAGAATTCGGGCTTATCTCGGATGACCGGTATCAGAAATATCTCGAGCGTGATGCTATGCGCAAAGCCGAGATAGTAAGGCTTGAAAAGGCGGTCATCCCACCAAGTGAAGAACTCAACGGGCTGCTTATCAGCAGCGGCACCTCCCCCATTTCTACGGGAATAAAAGCTGCCGACCTGCTCAGACGTCCGCAGATAAGCTATGAGGCGCTTGCCCCCTTTGATCCGCAGCGCCCCGCGCTTCCGCGCTCGGTAGCAGACCAGGTAGAGATCGAGATAAAATACGCAGGCTATATCGACAAGCAGCGCAGCCAGGCAGAGGTGATGCGCCGTCACCGCGGAGTAGACCTGCGCGGCGTTGATTTTTCCGACATTCGTGGGCTTCGCCTTGAGGCGCGCGAAAAGCTGATAAAGATAGCGCCCGAAAATCTGGGTCAGGCGATGAACATTCCGGGCGTTTCCCCTGCTGATATTTCGGTGCTGATGCTGGAGCTTTCCCGCCGCAGGAGAGAAAGAGAGGAACAAAAATGATTTCTACAAACAGGATAAACGATACGATTTCTCCTTTTGGTATAAACATCACCGACGAACAGGGCGATAAGTTCAATACTTATGGTAAATTTCTCGTTGAATATAACGAAAAGGTGAATCTGACCGCCATCACCGACCCTGATGAGGTGGCGGTAAAGCATTTTGCCGACTGTGTTATTCCCCTTTCGCTCACCGAAATAAAGGAAGGCGCTTCGCTTATCGATGTCGGGACCGGCGCAGGTTTTCCCGGTGTTCCGCTTAAAGTGATGCGGCCCGATATCAAGCTGACGCTGCTTGACAGCCTCAATAAGCGCCTTGTATTTTTGCAGCAGCTCTCTGAAATACTGGGGCAGAAAAACGAGTTTGTCCACTCCAGAGCCGAGGTCGCGGGTATAGACCCCAAGCTGCGCGAGAAATACGATTACGCCACCAGCCGCGCGGTGGCTCAGCTTGCTGTGCTTTGCGAATACTGCCTGCCGCTGGTAAAGGTTGGCGGCTGCATGATAGCGCTCAAAGGCCCCGACTGCTCCGCTGAGATAAAGGCGGCGGAAAACGCTGTAAAAACGCTTGGCGGCAAGCTTGAGCTGGTTAGGGAATACGACCTTGCCGATGCTGGCAGCCGAACTTTGGTCGTCATCAAAAAGGTGGCGCACACTCCGCCTAAGTACCCCCGTCAGAGAGTTAAACTCAACGAAAAGCCGCTGTGAGCTTTGCCTCCGGCAGGCAAAACCCTTTTTGAAAAAAGGGTTTTGCAATCCCAAAAACTTTTACTCTAAAATAAAGTATTTTTAACCTGAAGTTTTTTGATCCAACTTTTGTTCACAAAAGTTGGCGGGGTGCGGGGCAGCGCCCTGCGAAAGAGGAGCCGAGCATGAAGATCGAGATGCTGCTGCCGATAGTTATCATCGTCAGCTCAAACATTTTCTACAACATAAGCACCAAGGCAATGCCCGAAGCTGCAAGCCCGTTTGCGGCGCTGGCGGTAACCTATCTGCTGGCGGCGGCGATGTCGCTCATCTTTTTGGCGGTGCAGAATAAGGGTATCTCCGCTTCGATGTTCAAGGGGCTCAACTGGACGGTGCTGCTGCTTGCGGTGTGCATAACCTTTCTCGAATTTGGCTACATACTTGCCTTTCGCGCAGGCTGGAACATCAGCCTCTGCTCGATGATCGCAAACACCCTGCTGGCGGTGGCATTGGCAATAATAGGTGTCACCTTCTACCGTGAGAGCATAACGCTGCGTCAGGCGGGCGGTATGGCGCTCTGCCTTATCGGGCTCGGCATAATGAATCTCAAATAGTGTCGAAAGTTGCGACCGAAAAAGCTTGATAAAATTTCCAAAAAATGGTATATTCCCAATTAAGGGAGCATACCATTTATTTTTTTGGAAGGGGGACGCTTATGGGAATTTTCGATAAAAAAAAGCGGATGCCAAAGCAGCTCAAGATGCTCCCGATATCGCTCATTGACCCCAACCCCATGCAGCCGCGCAAAAATTTTGAGGCTGAGCCGCTGGAACAGCTGGCGCAGTCGATAAGGGAAAACGGACTGCTCACCCCCATCTCGGTAAGAAAATGCGGTGACCGCTATCAGCTTATCGCCGGGGAACGCAGACTGCTGGCGGTAAAGCTTATCGGACAGACCGAAATCGCCGCCATCATAGAGGATATCAACGACACTCAAAGCGCACAGCTTGCCATCATCGAAAATCTTCAGCGCCGCGACCTCAACTTCTATGAGGAGGCAGTGGCCATCGACCGACTTATAAACAGCTGCGAGCTGACTCAGCAGCAGGCGGCGCAGCGCCTTGGGTTGTCACAGTCGGCGGTGGCAAATAAGCTCAGGCTGCTGAAATTACCGCAAAGGGCGGTGGAAGCTATGGTGAAAGCAAATTTGAGCGAGCGCCACGCAAGGGCAATGCTTCCTTTGGCAGGCGACAGCAGGCTGGATACCGCAGTCAAACGGGTGATAGAGTATCAGCTCAACGTTGCGCAGACAGAGAAGCTGGCGGCATCATTGACTGCCGAAAAAAAGAGCGCCCCACGCGGCGAAAGAAAGCTGATCATAAAGGACCTGCGCATCTTTAATACGACCATCGCCAGAGCGGTGGATCTGATGAAGCAGGCGGGTATAGACGCCGTTTCGCAAAAGACGGAGGATGAACAGAATATAGTTTACACAGTGGTGATACCCAAAAAGAAAAACGAAAACCGCAGTCAAACGCCGTCTATAAAGGCGTTTTGATATATAGGCACATCTCCCCAAAGCTGATTGACACGAAAAACAGCCGACCTATCCGGTCGGCTGTTTTTCGTATAATGCGCTCAAAAATGAAAAGATTATAAAAACTGACCTCACAGCGGCACAAACAGCAAATACTGTGATATAATTACAATAGAAGCAAATTTCTGCCCACTAATAGTATAACTTCAAAATGAATATACTATATGTAATTGATAATGGGAGGCTACCGGCAATGAAAAAGATAAATTTGATTCTATTTGCCGTGATCGCGGCGCTGACGATGACCGCATGCTCGCGCGAAGGCTTTGAGGAATCGCTCAACCGTGATAAAACGGCATCCTCCGGCGGTTCACAGGCTCAGGCGCAGCAGACGCAGTTGAGAGACGAAGATTTTATCTTTGATCTCAGCACCGACGAATATGAGCAGGACGGCTGCTTTTATTACTACGCACTTCCCAAAGCGGCCGGCAAGGCAGCCGAAGGCTCGGCAAGTGTGATCTCGGACGAGCTTGAGGATATCATCAAAGCCATGCCCGAACAGGTAGCGGCAGGCCGCGAATATGAAAGCATTTCGATATATGATGCGATAACCCAGAATAACGGCAAAATTTTCAGCGTAATGTATGAGATAGAGCTTTCGCTCAAGGATGAGACCGAAGAAAGCTACGCTTTGGGGCTGGTGTTTGATCCCGTTACCGGGGAGCGTATCTACCTTGACGAGCTGAAAAACGCCGATACCCTTATCACCCTGATACTTGACGAGCAGATATCCAAGATACCGGGCAAAAAAGAGGATGTCAAGGCTAAGAAACGCGAATATCTGCGCGAGCAGGGTGAAAGCAAGCTTAAAAAGCGTCTTGAAAAGACCGGCAGTGTAGAGGAGCTGCTGGACGCTTCTTATTACGTTGACGGCGATGAACTGGTGGCATTGTTTGCCGCCGATCAGGAGCTTGGCGGAGTTATAGAAGTATCGGTGGATATGTAGTCTGATATTTAAAGGTATTTGTTGACAATATTGAGGGATAGCGTTAAAATAATCTTTAAACCAATAAAGCATTAAAGTAATCGTTGAAAACAGCTGACTGAAACTGTCGAAAGAGGTTGATCAGCGTTTACGTAAATAAGAAAGGGGTTCAATAATGGAAAAGAAAAACATCGATTGGGGCTCTCTGAGCTTCAGCTATATGCCTACCGAGTATCGCTACGTTTGCGTTTATAAAGACGGCAAGTGGGGCGAGGGCGAGCTCACCACCGATCCTAACGTAACTGTCAGTGAGTCTGCAGGCGTTCTGCAGTATGCTCAGACCTGCTTTGAGGGTCTCAAGGCTTACACCACCAAGGATGGCAGCATCGTTGCTTTCCGCCCCGACCTCAACGCTGACAGAATGGCAGATACCTGCGACCGTTTGGTAATGCCCAAGTTCCCCAAGGAGAAGTTCCTTGAGGCTGTTGATATGCTGGTCAAGGCTAACGCCGCTTATGTTCCTCCCTACGGCTCCGGCGCTACCCTTTACATCCGTCCCTTTATGTATGGTTCCGGCCCCGTTATCGGCGTAGCTCCCGCTCCCGAATACACCTTCCGTATGTTCTGCACCCCTGTTGGTCCTTACTTCAAGGGCGGCATCAAGCCCATCAAGCTGACCGTAAGCCCCTATGACCGTGCAGCTCCCAACGGCACCGGCCACATCAAGGCAGGCCTCAACTATGCAATGAGCCTTTACGCAGGCGAAGCTGCTCACAAGGCCGGTTTTGCTGAGAATATGTACCTCGATGCCAAGACCCGCACCAAGGTAGAAGAGACCGGCGGCGCTAACTTCGTATTCGTTACCAAGGATGGCAAGATGGTAACTCCCAAGTCTCCCTCCATCCTCCCCTCCATCACCCGTCGTTCTCTGCTCGACGTTGCAAGAGGCCTCGGCATGGAAGTTGAAGAGCGCGAAGTATTCTTCGAAGAGGTAAAGGATTTTGCAGAGTGCGGCCTTTGCGGCACCGCAGCTGTTATCTCCCCCGTCGGCAGCATCAACAACTTTGGCGAAGAGATCGTATTCCCCTCCGGCATGGACGAGATGGGCCCCGTTCTCACCAAGCTGCGTGAAGCTCTCACCGGCATGCAGATGGGTACCGTTGAAGCTCCCGAAGGCTGGATCAGAAAGATCCTGTAATTTAAGCGATAAGCGCGTAATAAAAATCTCCCCCGAAAAATCGGGGGAGGTTTTTATTATTGGAAAGTGGAAACAGGTTTGATACTGCTGGTTTCCCAATAGAACTTTTCGGATTTGGGGCGTGTATCAACATGAACAAAGCTGCTGTATCTTCCGATGCCGTATACACCAAGGCTTTCGGCATATTTCGCAATTTCAGCAGGCTTAACACCGGGGATATAGATATCAGCCGCATGACCGGTAAGATGTTTCGATTTACTTTTGCCGCCTTCACCTAAGTTATGGGAAGGAGTGCGGTATGCGGAATTGATATGCACGGGCTTGCCAAAATGATCTCGAATATCCTGCAGCAAAGCTACAAGCTTATTGTCGATGAGAATTTTATCGCTGTCGTCTTTGCATCTGAACTCCGATACCTTGAAATTTTCAGTAAGCTGCAGATCGCCGTCTTTTTTGAGAGAATAGGTCACAACCTCAGATTTTGTGGATGCATAACTGCCGATACCTTTTTCCCAAACGGCATAAAGTGTGGTCGACTTGCTAAAAGTAATATTGTCGGATGATTTATATTTCGCAACAGTTTCAGCGCTGTTCTCTGCCCAGCCTATAAATCTATATCCCAATCTCTCGGGTTTAACGTCTGATACAGTGAAGGATATGCCCTTGTAAGCCTTGTCGTTTTCGGGTGCGCCGGTTCCGCCGTTGGCATCATAGGCTATAAGATAGTTGGTCAGCTCTTTTACATTTTCACTGTAAATATATTTTCCGCCTTTGATCTTATACCAAAGGTTGCCTTTGGTGTTGGTTCCCTTTTCAACAACATAGAAAGGATTGCTGTCAGCGGTTATTCCGCCAACGGTGTTATTGATACCGTTATTAAAAGGAGAAGATCTGAGCGGAGCACCGTCAGGCTTAGCCTTGGTGTCAAGAACATACCAGCCGTTTACCGGCTTGGCTGTTTTATCAAAGCTTGCTATTTCAGCGTTAACTTCACTTTTAGCTTCCTGGGTTCTTTTTTCCGCCTCGGCTTTCTTCTGGGCTTCTTCGGCGGCCTTCTTTTCGGCTTCGGCTTTCTTCTTGGCTGCTTCTTC
>CAZSEO010000028.1:19120-28509 GCA_964605985.1 uncultured Oscillospiraceae bacterium
GGGCTTCTTCGGCGGCCTTCTTTTCGGCTTCGGCTTTCTTCTTGGCTGCTTCTTCAGCGGCCTTCTTTTCTGCCTCAGCTTTCTTCTTGGCTGCTTCTTCAGCGGCTTTCTTTTCGGCTTCGGCTTTCTTCTGGGCTTCTTCGGCGGCCTTCTTTTCGGCTTCGGCTTTCTTCTTGGCTGCTTCTTCGGCAGCCTTCTTTTCGGCCTCAGCCTTTGCCTTGGCTTCCTTTTCCGCGGCTTTCTTCTCGGCCTCTGCCTGCTTCTTGGCCTCTTCCTTAGCCTTATTCTCGGCTTCGGCCTGCTTCTTGGCCTCTTCCGCAGCCTTCTTTTCTGCCTCAGCTTTCTTCTTAGCTTCTTCCTCTGCCTTCTTTTCCGCGGCGTTGGACTTCATCTCTGTGAGGGCATCTTTCAAATCATCGCGCACGTCATCGGTGGCCACTCCGGTCTGCGAGTAGCCATGATCCTTCTGAAACTTTTTAAGCGCAGCGACGGTCTTGCTGCCGATAATGCCGTCAACGGTGCCGGGGTCGTAGCCCAGCGACTTGAGGTCGTTTTGGACTTCTTTGGCTATCTTCTTTATCGCGGAGAGGGTCTTGCTGCCTGCGATGCCGTCTGCTTCCAGTCCTTCCGACTTCTGAAACGCCTTGACCGCCTTTTCGGTGTTTTTTCCGAAAGCGCCGTCGGCGCTGCCGCAGTCAAAGCCGAGACCGTTGAGGTTCATTTGCAGCTGCTTTACATCGTTGCCCTTTGAGCCGCTTTTAAGGCTGGCCGCAAAGCAAACGGTGGTAAGCAGCAGCACCAATATCAACGACAATGATAAAACGGTGATAAGCTTCGATTTTTTCATAGTCACGTCCTCCGGCTTTGAAATATTTATAAGGGCGAATTTTCACAAATGTATCACAAATATATCACACAATGACTTTTTTTGCAATAAAATGACCACCGCCATTTTCAGACGGTGGTTAGAATTTTGAGACCGATCATTGTGCTTTTCTTCTAAAGCCGATACCCAGCATCTTGGGGCCGACATTGATACCTACCGCTGTACCGATAGGCCCGACATAAACAGGAGCCTTGCCGCCGAGCTTCTTTATCTCGGCTACCAGTTCCTTGGCTTGCTCGGGATTGTTGCCGTAAGCAACGATATAATCGCCCTTGATATCCTCTGCCATATCGGAATAAAGCTTTGCCAGTCTGGGAACAACGGTCTTATCACCGCGGGTCTTTTCCAGCACCTTGTTTTCACCGGCAATAGCCATTATCGGCTTTAAGCCCAGCATATCCCCGACAAAGGCGGCGCAGGCGTTGAGTCTGCCCGATTTTTTCGCATACTGCAAATTATAGATGCCGATGAGGGTTATCGAGCTGTTATACCACTCCTGCAGATCCTCAGCGACACGCCCGGGATTTTCGCCGTTATCCAGTCTTTCCTTGGCCTTTATAAGCGGCAGTGGGATGACGTAGGAATAGGTGGTGGAATCCACAACATATATATTGAGCTTACCCTCCAGCATGGGATATTCGGTGGTGAGCATTTCTTTTGCATGGGTGGCGGAGGAAAAGGTTCCCGAGCCTTTGGCGTTCATGGTGACGCAGATGATATCGGTATAACCGTCGCGGGCAGCCTTTGCAAACGCCTCAAGGAACTGTATTACCGTTATCTGCGAGGTCTTGGGCAGAACGCCCGACTTTTCCACCTCGGCGTAAACGTCGGCGGCGGTGACCTCGACGCGCTCCTCATATGGCAGGCCGTTTATTTCGATGCCGCAGTTGAGGATTTTAAAGTCCTCTATTTTTCGCTCCTGTTCAAGCGAGATATCGCAGGCGGAATCGCAAATGATAAGAGTTTTTCTCATATATGAACACTCTCCTTAAAAAGAATGGAAGTTCAGTCTTTCCAGACGTAGTTTCGCAGCCTTCCCTCACCCGATAAACTCGGGTAGCCCCACTGACGCAGCACCTCATAGGCGGCGACGGCAACAGTGTTTGAAAGGTTTAAGCTTCGCGCTTCGGCTAACATCGGCAGACGAACGCAGTTGTGCTCGTTTTGATAGAGCAGCTCCTCGGGAAGTCCGGCATCCTCGCGCCCGAAAACGATATAAGCGCCGTCGGGATAGCTGACTTCGCTGAAAACGTAGTGCGCCTTGGTGGTGAAGTAGAAAAAAGGTCCCTTGTTCTTGGCAAAAAAATCTTCGGAACCGGGATAGATGGTGATATCGAGCAGATGCCAGTAATCGAGTCCTGCGCGCTTGAGCTTTTTATCGTCTATCTCAAAACCCATAGGCCCAACCAAATGCAGCCTTGCTCCGGTGGCGGCACAGGTCCTTGCGATATTTCCGCTGTTCTGCGGAATTTGAGGTTCGATAAGCACGATATTCAGAACAGCCACCAAAAACATCTCCCAAAAGCAACACTATGATATTAAACTATACCATTATATGCGATAAATAACAAGTATCAGCTGTTACATTTTTCAATTTGTTAACATTAGTGCGATTATGACAATATATGTGAAAATTAGAGTATATAAGCGCTTTCCATTGCCAAACAGCGCCAAAAGCGTTACACTTTAAGGGTATTCATCTTTAAGAACGGAGAATAGAGATGCCCAGAAAAATAACCTATAATTCCCCGGTGGTGCTCACCTTTTCGCTGATATCGCTGGTCGTGCTGGCGCTTGGAAAGCTGACGAATGGATATATCACCCAAAATTTCTTTATGCTTACCCTGACCTCCGCTACCGACCCCTTGCAGTATCTGAGGCTGTTCACCCATGTTCTCGGTCACGCCGACTGGTCACATTACAGCGGCAATATGATGCTGCTTCTGCTCATAGGGCCCATGCTTGAGGAAAAATACGGCAGCCGACGTTTGATAGTTGTGGTCATCGTAACCGCGCTGGTGTCCGCTTTTGTAAATCTTATGCTCTTCCCCGAGCTGTCGGTGCTTGGTGCGAGCGGAGTGGTTTTTGCCTTTATCCTGCTTGCTTCGATAACCGATATCCACAAGGGCGAGATCCCGCTTACTCTTATAATAGTAGGTGTTATCTACATAGGTGGCGAGCTGCTTGATGCGGTTTTCAGCTACGACACCGTTTCGCAGCTTTCCCACATCATCGGCGGAGCGGTAGGCTGTTTGTTTGGGTATATTTTTGTGCCGAAAAGACATAGATGATAAAAACCCCGTCCACATGACGGGGTTTTTTTACGGAATTTTGCCAATTCAAATTGGCAGCCAAGCCTGTCTAATAACCATAACACAAAGTCTCCCCTGTGTAAGGGGCACCCCGGGGTGGCTTATCTTGCCCTTCGGGCAATTCACCTTCAGCTGCCCCGCGGGGGCAGAGGGGATGTAGATTTCTCTGTTAAGGCGCCTTATTATATTAAGCTATTTGCTTTTATGATAAGGGGTTTTATCATCAGTCAGACCTGCGATATAATCTATGCTTGTGCCATAAAGCTCAGCCATTTTGATAAGTGTGCTCATTTTTGGCTCTGATTTTCCATATTCATAGCTTTGTATCGTGACATCGGATAAACCCATAAGCTTTGCAAGCTGCTGTTGGGAAATATTTTTGTCTTCTCTGAGGTCCTTCAATCTTTTGTTGTAGCTCTTTGTCATATATATCACCCCAACGGTTTTTATATTATTCTAAAGCACAAAGTTAAATTGGTGCTGCTTTTGCCGAGAAAACATGGTACGACTCACAGGTAAACAAAATAATATTGGTGAAAACTAAAGGCAGTGATATGACGCTTTATAGCTCGCAGTATCTTGATGACAAAATAGAAAAAGTGCTGCGCGATTTGAGCAAAAGCAACTCACGCTATCCGGCTTCCTCTTTACTTTTTCTTATAGAATTTGTTTTCTGTTCCTGTCAGCAGGCGCTTGATATTGGTGCGGTGGTTATAGATTATCAGCAGCACCAGCACAGCGGCGGGGATAAGCTCTGTTGTCGGCATACCTCCGTTATAAAAATAGTAAACGGGTATAAAAAGCGAAGCGCCGACCAGTGAACCGAGCGAAACATAGCCCGAAAAGCCCGCGAGGACAAGACCGATGACAAAGATCACACCGAAAACAGGCGGATTGATAGCCGATACAACGCCAAGACTGGTGGCAACGCCCTTTCCGCCCTTAAAGCGGAAGTAGATAGGATACATATGCCCCAAAACTGCGGTTATACCGGCGATGAGCGCCGCCATGTCCGAATACTGCTGCAGACCGCACCGCTCAAATACCATTCTTGCGAGCAGGACCGATACCGTTCCTTTGAGGATATCGCCTGCAAAGCAGCCTATCGCGGCTTTTACGCCGTAGGTGCGCAGCATATTGGTAGTTCCGGCATTTCCGCTGCCGTGATTTCTCACGTCGTCACCGAAAAAGCTTTTAGAGATCATTACCGCACTGTTTATGCTACCGAGAAGATAAGCAGCAACAAAAGAGAGAAAGGGCAGAACATAATTCATAATAACAGGTCCTTTCGGCGGGTAGTAGTTGGATGATCAGTTTTTCAGGCTCTGCATGGGCGCGGGGATATATCCGCCGCGGTGTATCATAACGTCGGGCGAGAAGGTGTTGACCGGCATTACAGGACCTCCGCCCAAAAGTCCGCCGAAGTTGAGCTCATCGCCCACCTTGCAGCCGACTGCGGGGATAACGCGGACCGCAGTGGTCTTTGAGTTGACCATGCCGATAGCCGCCTCGTCGGCGATTATGCCGGAGATGGCTTCGGCGGTGGTGTCGCCGGGCAGCATTATCATATCAAGGCCGACCGAGCATACGGCAGTCATAGCTTCCAGCTTTTCGATGGTGAGCGCGCCTGCTCTGGCGGCATCCATCATGCCGGCGTCCTCGGAAACGGGGATGAATGCGCCCGAAAGTCCGCCGACTCTGCCCGACGCCATTACGCCGCCCTTTTTGACGGCATCGTTGAGCAGCGCGAGACAAGCGGTGGTGCCGGGAGCGCCGCAGCGCTCAAGACCCATCTCCTCAAGGATGTGTGCTACCGAATCGCCTACCGCCGGGGTGGGCGCGAGCGAAAGGTCGATGATGCCGAAATCCACACCCAAACGCTGAGAAGCCTCCGCTCCCACCAGCTGACCCATACGGGTTATCTTGAAGGCGGTCTTTTTGACGATATCGGCTATTTCGTTTATCTTTTTGTCCTTGCCGGCACGCGAAAGTGCTGCACGAACCACTCCGGGACCCGAAACGCCTACGTTTATAATGCAGTCCGGCTCGCTTATACCGTGGAAGGCGCCGGCCATGAAGGGGTTGTCCTCGGGGGCGTTGCAGAGGGTGACTATCTTGGCGCAGCCTATCGACTGGCGGTCGGCGGTAAGAGCGGCCGCCTCTTTGACCACCTGACCCATAAGGCGAACAGCATCCATGTTGATGCCCGCTTTGGTGGAGCCTACATTGACCGATGAGCAGAGCAGCTCGGTCTCAGCCATCGCCCTCGGAATAGAGCGGATAAGCTCAAGATCGCCGGCGGAAAAACCTTTCTGCACCAACGCCGAATAGCCGCCGATAAAGTTTACACCGATGGCGTTTGCCGCCTTTTGCAGTGTGTGGGCGTATTTTACCGGGTCGCCGCCCGAAACGCCTGCGAGAATGGCGATGGGAGTCACCGAAACGCGCTTGTTGATTATCGGGATGCCGTATTTGCGCTCGATGTCCTCGCCGGTGGAGACCAGCTTTTCTGCGCGGCGCAGTATTTTGTCATAGACCTTTTGGCAGGACCTGTCGATGTCGCTGTCTGCACAGTCGAGCAGCGATATGCCCATGGTTATGGTGCGGATATCGAGACACTCATCCTGTATCATCTGCACCGTTTCGAGAATGTCGTTTATGTTAAGCATAGAATGACCTACCTCTTTTTGTTATATGCGGTGCATTGCGTTGAAGATGTCCTCATGCATTACATGAGCGACCAGCCCCATTTGGGCGATCTCTTTCTGCATCTCATCCGAAAGCCGGGCAAATTCGCAGCTGAGCTTGGAGATATCCGCCATCATTACCATAGAAAAATATTCGCCCATAACGGTCTGAGAAACATCGATGATATTTGCGTTATATTTGGCGCAGATGCCTGACGCCTTGGCAAGTACGCCTACCGTGTCGTTGCCGACGATAGTTATTATAGCTTTCATGAGAAATGCCCTCCCCAAACGGAAATATAGAGTTCTTAATATAATAACATATAAACGTTTATAAAGACAATCTAAAAAGCCGACTTGCAGCTATTTTCTGCCGTGGAGAAAGAGCAGAACCAATACCAATAGCACTGCCGCTGCGATACCGCCCCACATCAGTATAGTGGTGAGCGGCATTTGGGAAATGAATATCGAGGTCGGGCCGTCTGCCCCGCCGATAACGCCTATCGATGCAGCCTTGTTCATTGTATTTTCCTCCTTGCCATGTTTTGCCTCCGGCGGCTCAGAAACTCAAAAACTTTACTCCTACGCATATTTGCGGTGTGGCTGGAAGCTCGCGGCGGCGCGGCTGCGCCCATTTTCCGAAGAAAATGGGCTGCCCCCTTTGGGGGCAATGAAAATCGGTGCCGTAAACGGCACGATTTTCAGCCGCGCCGCCTTACGTTGGCTCATAGTTTAAACATCTGTGGTTTTCTGTTCTGATAAAACGCCTGATACTTAAATCCCGCGGCGAGCAGCATCTCTCTGCCTTCGGCGTTGCCGCCCGCGATGGTGGCGGGATGGTGCGAGTCGGAGCCTATCGTCACCAGCTCGCCGCCGCATTCCTTATACAGCTTCAGCTCCCAAAGCCGGGGAAGAAGCTCTGACGGCGGATTTTTGCAGGCTCCCGAGGTGTTGACCTCGAGCGCGATACCATTTTGGATGAGCTCGGCAAACAGCTCACGCAGCAGATCTTCATATTGCTGCGGCTCAGGTGTTCCGTTGCCGTGACCGAGGTAACGGTATGCATAGGTAAGATGAGCCAGGATATCAAAGCCGCCGCGTTTTGCCAGCTCAAGCTGCTCGGAAAAATAACGGTAAAGCAGCAATTTTCGGTCAAAGATCTCATCGCTGTTTACCATGTCGTAAAAATCCAGCTGATCGCGGATATTGTGTATAGAGCAGATGATGACGTCGTAATCAAAAGCAGCTGCAACTTTTTGCGCCAAGGGTCCATCATGCATCGGCTGACCCAGCTCAATGCCGAAGGAGATCTTGAGCTTATCGCCAAAGATCCCGCGTGCTTCAAAAATTTCGCGCTGAAGCTGGGTGAGCTGCTGCTGCCAATCAGCTGTAACAGGATGGTATTTGCCTATTTCGCAGTGATCGGTTATAGAAAATCCGGCAACGCCCTTTTCAATTGCCGAAAGGCATATGTCATACACCTTACCGCTTCCGTCAAAGGAGTGCTCCGAATGGGAGTGGTTATCAAAAATAAGCGGCTTCAAAACTGAAAGCCTCCTTTTAGTCAAGTTCTACATAATGATACCACTTGTTTTGGAACAGTTAAAGAGTCTTTTGATTGATTTTGGCGTGATAATATGAGAAAATAATCAAAAGAAACAAAAGGGAGTTGACCTTATGGATAGCGAAAAGCTGGTTAAAAATTTTGAAAAGCACGGATTCACCGTAAAGCTGTTTGAAACGAGAAAGGAAGCCTGCGATTACCTTAAAGAAACGCTCAAGGGCGAAGTAGTTGGCTTTGGCGGCTCGATGACCACCCAGGAGCTTGGGCTTTACGATCTGCTGAGCGAAGAAAATACCGTTTGCTGGCACTGGAAGGAGCCTTCTGTTCTTGCAAAGCAGGGCGAATTTACCGCTTACATAACCTCTGCCAACGCAGTTTCCGAAACGGGCGAGCTGGTCAACATCGATGGCACCGGCAATCGCGTTGCCGCTTCTCTCTACGGGCCCAAAAAGGTATTTTTCGTCTGCGGAAAGAACAAGGTCACTGCCGATCTTCCCTCTGCCATTGACCGTGCGCGTAATGTTGCAGCACCGATAAACGCAAAGCGTCTTAACCGCAATACCCCCTGCGCCGTTACAGGCAAGTGCATGGACTGCGACAGCCCCGAGCGCATCTGCCGCGGTATGGTAGTTCATATGAGAAAGATGGGCGGCGCTTCGGTAAACGAAGTTATCATCATCAACGAGGATCTCGGCGCATAAATTTCAACAAAGCAAAACGGACCGGGCAAAAGTAAGCCCGATCCGTTTTATTTTATGTGTCAGAGCATCGAATACGCCTTGATTATTATCTTTGAAAATTGTCTATAACCCCGCAAACAGGCGGTTTTACAGCACAAATCTGCCGTCCTGATTTTGCTCGAATACCTTTTGACCACATGTTTGCCCACAGACAGCAAAAGCCGCACCGTCGGAGGATTTTCCTCGGCGGTGACATGGGAGTAGGTGTTCAGCGTGGTGGCGCTGGACACATGCCCCAGGATGGTAGACAGCGTCTTAATGTCCATCCCGTGGGCCAAAGCGTTGGTGGCGAAAGTGCGCCGGAGATCATGAAAGCGCACTCGCTCACAACCCGCATGGTCTAAGATCCTGTCCAATCGCTGATGGATCGAGGTTGGGAGCCTCGGTGAATCGGCTTTCTTGGGTGAGGGGAACAACCATTGGGAATCGACTCTGGTCCTGTATTCACGGAATACCTTGACCACCTGCGGCGGCAGGATCAGGGTGCGGACGGCGGCTTTGGTTTTGGGATCGGTAATGACCACTTCCGAACCTATGATACTTGCCTGCTCCAGAGCGCGGGAACACAGACTGTGGCAGCCGCGCACTGTGTTGTCGGACAGTCCCCCGCCGTCGTTTAGCTTGCCGCAGGTCAGCAGTCTGTCATAGAATTTCTGTATGTCCTTTGGCGTGATCTGTGAGATGACCTTGTGTCCGAGCTGCGGCTTGATGTGATTTTTGACCGTTCCGCGGTAACGGGTCAGCGTATTGGGGCGAATGGTTTCGGCGACATTCTCCAGCCACACATCCAGCCTTTCGCCCAGAGTCATGTTGCTACGCTCACTCAGATTCGCGCCCTGGTAGGCTGTGGAGATGCTCGGCTCATCGTAGCATTCAGGAAGCTCGTTCCACAGGGTATCCCGAATCAAGTTGTCGATGGTCACCTTGGTCTCCTGCTTATCGGTCCAGTGGTCAAGCTCCGCGATTTTAGCCTTGACTTTCTAGAGAAAGTCGACAGCCACCTGCTTGATTTTCTGGATATCCTGCTTTGAGAGGTTTTCGGAGAACAGCATATCATAGAGAGACAATACTTCATCGCTGGAGAAGCCCTCACGAACGTACCGCTGCTCCTCCTGATCCATATGTATGGGGATCTTTTTTGAATTTGACAACCAGTTTTTGCGCGTCCTTCCTGCTAAGTTTTGATCTCGGCCTAATATA
>CAZSEO010000029.1:0-28479 GCA_964605985.1 uncultured Oscillospiraceae bacterium
TCTTCAACAACTATCGTCCCCAGTTCTACTTCAGAACTACCGACGTTACCGGCGTGATCGCTCTTCCCGAGGGCGTAGAGATGTGCATGCCTGGCGATAACGTAGAGATCGACGTTGAGCTGATCACTCCTATCGCTATCGAGCAGGGTCTCCGTTTCGCTATCCGTGAGGGTGGCAGAACCGTAGGTTCCGGCGTTGTTACCGCTATCAACGAGTAATTATAACTCTTGACAGTAATAAAAGCGCTCCGCTTATGTGGAGCGCTTTTTTTCGTACTTATGGTCTATAATGGGGCTCTGTCCCCAAACCCTGCGACCTTTTTTGTAAAAAAGTTTGAATAAAAAACTTTACTTAAAAATCCCCTGCTGAAAAACAGGGGATTTTTAGACATTATTGCTTTGAATAACTCAGCCGAACATTCCGGAAAGCCAAATCACGAACAACAGATATATCACGGTGAGGACAAGTATCACGGTAGTGATAGTCTTTTGGATAGGAGACATGGTCTCTTTTCTTGTGCGCAACATATGTATAGCTTCCAAAATGATAAGTATTCCAAAGACCATTCCGCCGGGGCTGAGAAGAAACGTCAGAGCTTTATCGAAGGGATTATTGGTCATAGATTATTTCTCCTTAAAAACTGAAAATTCCTGAAGATTGAAAAAATGTTTTCTAAAGCTTGCTATTACCGCTTGCCGTCGGAGACATAGGCGATCAGATATCGATACCAAGCCAAGCTTTGACAATAAGACCTACAACAAACGAAAGCAAAGCTACCGAACCTGAAATAACGAACATTTCCATAAAGCGCTGTTTAAAGTTGAGCGATTTTGCGACGGAAATGTAATAGTTGAAGCCGAGAATGATAAGCGCCACAGTTATCAGCATGGTTATCAGCGCAGGCAGATACGCAGTGGTGGGGAAGAACAGATAAGGCGCGGCAAGAAGTACAACCGTTATGAGATACATAATGCCGGTGTAGGCACAGGATTTTACCGCATTTGGATCACCATCGCTTTTAGCGGAAAGGTAAGATGAAGCAGTCATCGAAAAGGTTGCCGAAACACCGGTGATAAGCCCCGAGAGGGCGACGAGGCGGTTGTTCTGGAGAGCAAAGGTCAGACCGGCAAGCGTTCCGGTCAATTCAACCAGTGCGTCGTTGAGACCGAGCACCATCGAGCCGACATATTGCAGCCGTTCCTCATCGAGCATTTCGATAAGTGCATTTTCATGCTGCTGCTCTGAAGCTGCTATCTGAGCTGCCTCCGGTACTTCATTGGCAATGCTCATATAGGTTTCGTCAGCGCTGTCCTCGCCGCTTTCCATGAGCTTGATGGCAAAGGTATAGCCAAATATCACGGTAAGCATATAATAGAAAAACACCTTCAGGCGTTTGGGCGAGGGCATTATGCCGGTATATTTCTGCCAAAGCCTTGCGTGAGATTGTTCTTCGGCAGCGATTTTCAAAAGAGTGCTGCGGTCGGCTTCATCTTTTACCCTTGCGGCGATTTTGGTATAAATATTGTATTCGTCTATTTCGTTTTGCTGGCTTTGCTTGATAATATTCAAAGCCTTTTGGCTGATGGCACCGATTGACATTTTCACACATCCCTTTCTTTACGGTATTGTATATAATAGTCCATCAAAAGCCGGTTGCCCCGCAAGGGGCGAGGCGTTGGACATTATGTGACATAAAATAGTAAATTTACAGCTATTATATCACAACAAAAAGCAATTGGTATATCTTTATTGACATATTTTGCAACAACTTACCATTGACAAAATAATAACATATATCTATAATATGCTTAGCTGTTTCAGGGCGGGGTGAAAGTCCCCACCGGCGGTGAGTGGTGTTTGCCATAAGTCCGCGAGCGTGCAGAGATATCTGTGTGCAGATTCGGTGCGATTCCGAAACCGACGGTATAGTCCGGATGGAAGAAACATTGCAGACATACTGCCGCATTTTGCGGCTATATTTGCTTGCAGTTTCGCCCGTGTCATGGTTTTGACGCGGGTCTTTTTGTTTTCTAAAACAGCAATAAATTTTAAGGAGATAAAAAGAATGAGATCTTCGGCAAATGTGAGAAAACTAACCACTATGGCAATGCTTGTAGCGGTATCGGTGATACTGCTCAGCGTTATCCACTTTCCGGTCTTTCCTGCGGCGGCGTTTCTGGAATATGACCCTGCCGACATTCCGATATTCATCGGGACCTTTATTTTCGGGCCTGCGGCCGGATTTGCCATTACCGTTGCCGCTTCGGTGATCCAGGGACTTACCGTAAGCGCTGCAAGCGGATTTATCGGTATACTGATGCATATCGCAGCTACCGGCTCTTTTGTTTTGGTTGCGGGAAACATTTATAAGCGTATACATACCTTTAAGGGGGCTATACTTTCACTCATTTTCGGAACGCTGACCATGACTGCCGTAATGTGCGCCTGGAACTATATAATGACCCCTATCTTTATGGGCGCTCCGCGAGAGGTAGTTGCCGCCATGCTGGTCCCGGTTATAATTCCGTTCAATCTTATAAAGGCGGGTGCAAACAGCGCCATAACTGTTTTGGTCTATAAGCGTCTTTCCAATCGTATTCATCACTATATTGAGGATAAATGATAAAACTATTTGTATGCAGAAATTTGTTGACATATGCAGAATAGCGTGATATAATATCGTACGAAAATTTAATGACTTACTTATCAAGAGCGGCAGAGGGAACAGGCCCTGTGAAGCCCAGCAACCTGCAATTTATTCGCAAGGTGCTAAATCCTGCGGTGTCAGCCGAAAGATAAGATTTGCGCCCGGCACCTTAGCCGGGCGTTTTTTTGATGAGTGAGAAAAAGAAAGGAAAATAAAAATGGCACATTACTTATTTACTTCCGAGTCGGTGACTGAGGGACATCCTGACAAAATATGTGACCAGATATCAGATGCCGTGCTCGACGCTATCATGGAAAACGATCCCAACGGCAGAGTTGCGTGCGAGACCTGCTGCACCACCGGCATGATCATGGTAATGGGCGAGATCTCCACCAACTGCTATGTTGATATCCCCAAGATCGCGCGCGAGGTAGTTCTCGGCATCGGATATGACCGCGCTAAATACGGCTTTGACGGTCATACCTGCGCGGTGCTCACTTCTATCGATGAGCAGTCCGGCGATATCGCGCTCGGAGTTGACAATGCCCTTGAGAAAAAGAACGAAAAGACCGACGATGATGAAAACGGCGCCGGTGACCAGGGCATGATGTTTGGATTTGCCTGCGACGAGACCCCTGAGCTTATGCCGCTGCCTGTTTCTATTGCACACAAGCTTGCCCGCCGCCTTACCGATGTGAGAAAGAGCGGGATGCTCAGCTATCTGCGCCCCGATGGCAAGACCCAAGTCACTGTTGAGTATGACGAGGATAACCAGCCTGTAAGAGTGGATACCATCGTGGTTTCCACCCAACATTCCGAGGATACTGCTCTGAGCACCATCCGCGAGGACATTATCGAGCATGTTATCAAGAAGATAGTTCCTGCCGATATGCTGGATGAAAATACCAGGATTTTCGTTAACCCCACCGGACGCTTCGTTATCGGCGGACCTCAGGGTGACAGCGGCCTCACCGGAAGAAAGATAATCGTTGATACCTATGGCGGATATTCCCGTCACGGCGGCGGCGCTTTTTCCGGCAAGGATCCGACCAAGGTAGACCGTTCGGCGGCTTATGCTGCGCGCTGGGTAGCCAAGAACGTAGTGGCTGCCAAGCTTGCCCGCCGCTGCGAAGTTCAGCTTGCTTACGCTATCGGCGTTGCGCGCCCTGTTTCCATCTTTGTTGATACCTTTGGTACCGGCGTAGTCAGCGACGCGGAGCTTTCTGCGGCTATCGGCAAGGTATTCGATCTTCGTCCTACCGCTATCATCAACAGCCTTGGCCTCAGAGCGCCCATCTACCGCCGCCTTGCGGCTTACGGTCACATGGGCAGAGAAGATCTCGGTGTTGCATGGGAGAAGGCAGACCGCGCAGACGAGCTTAAGGCTGCTCTTGGCAGATAAAATAACTCTAATAGTTAAAAACTTTTATTCTTAGGTATAAGATCCCCATCCGTGCGGATGGGGATCTTTAGCATCATAATTCCCAAAGATCGGCGTAGGTGAGATCGTTTTCGAGGTTATCCCTTGCCAGATCGGTGTCGATCATGGGATATATATCAGGCGGGATAGGACGGTCAACTTTAGGCTTTTTACTTTTGGAATTTACAGAAGTTTTTGAAACTCGTTTATTATCCATGGCTTTTACCTTTCTGTTATCGGTTTGGCTTTTTTATCGCTGTGTTTAGCTTTCCCTTGCAGTTCGGGAACGGGAGGAACTTCATTTCGCGGTTTGGTATGAGTGCGTTCTATTCGGCTCATGCCCTTTTTAGCCATAAAATCACCTCGGTGATAGCTTTTCACGCAATAATTAAGAAATTCTTTTTTTATTTTGTGAAGATATGGTTTGAGAGCAATACATTTAAAAAGGTAGACGAACCGCATTTTATCATGTTACAATATGAAAAGTAAAAAAACGGAAAATTCCGATATATACAGGGAGGGCTTAAAATGTATTTATCCGAACAGCACAAGGTTTGGCTTGCAACGGGTGATTCCAAAGTTTATTTAGAGCCGTCTATGGCTAACCGTCATGGCCTTATAGCCGGCGCCACCGGAACCGGAAAGACCGTTACTTTAAAAGTTCTTGCCGAATCGTTCAGCGATATGGGCGTTCCGGTATTTCTGGCTGACATAAAGGGCGATCTTTCGGGAATGTGCAATGAGGGTCACGAGACCAAGCACATCCGCCGCAGCATCGACAGCATGGGCATAGAGGGCTTTAGTTATGCCGCTTATCCGGTCAGATTCTGGGATGTTTACGGCAAGCTGGGTATGCCGGTGCGTACCACCGTTTCTGAGATGGGGCCTGAGCTGTTTGCCCGTCTGCTGGGCTTGAATGATACTCAAAGCGGGATCCTTCGCATAGTTTTTCGCATCGCTGACGACAAGGGCCTTCTGCTTATCGACCTTAAAGACCTGCGCAGTATGGTACAGTATGTAGGTGATAACGCAAAGGAGTTCAAGCTCACCTACGGCAACATTTCCAGCCAGTCGGTGGGCGC
Organism: uncultured Oscillospiraceae bacterium; assembly: GCA_964605985.1. Classification (GTDB taxonomy): domain Bacteria; phylum Bacillota; class Clostridia; order Oscillospirales; family Ruminococcaceae; genus Yanshouia. The sequence continues at coordinate 5,150 of CAZSEO010000029.1, forward strand.
TATACAGCGTGCGCTGCTTTCGCTCGAGGACGAGGGCGGAGATATCTTTTTCGGCGAGCCGGCACTTGAGCTTTCAGACTGGATCGACTGGGATGAAAACGACCGTGGCGCAATGAACATATTGGAATGTCAGGAACTGTTCCGGCATCCGCTGCTCTACGCCACCTTCCTGCTTTGGATGCTTTCTGAGCTTTATGAGATGCTGCCCGAGGCGGGGGATCTCGATAAACCCAGGCTTGCCTTTTTCTTCGATGAGGCACACCTGTTGTTTGATGGAGCTCCCAAGGCGCTGGTCGAAAAGGTAGAGCAGGTGGTCAGACTTATACGCTCCAAGGGAGTGAGCGTTTGGTTTATTACTCAGAATCCCTCCGACCTGCCTGACAGCGTGCTCGGTCAGATAGGCAACAGAGTTCAGCACGCACTGAGAGCCTATACCCCCAACGATCAGAAGGCGCTGCGTGCGGCGGCAAGATCGTTCAGGGCAAACCCCGCCTTTGATACCGAAGAGGCGCTGCAGGCACTTGGCGTAGGTGAGGCGCTTATCTCGGTGCTCGATGAAAAGGGAACTCCCACTGTGGTCGAGCGTGCGGGCATCATGCCGCCCAAAAGCTCGATGAGCGCAGTTGATGCCAAGGATATCAGGCAGCTGATCAAAAAGAGCGATTTTTACAGTAAATACGCTCAAAGCGAGGACCGACGTTCCGCCTATGAGGTAATAGAGGAACAGCGCGAACAGTTGGCAAAGGAATTAGCGCAAGAGCAGGCGCTCCTTGAAAAGCAGAAAGAAAAGGAAGCGGCTGCTAAAAAGAAAGCTAAATCCGGTTCGTCGCGCGGCAGCTCCGGCAGAAAGCGCCAGTCGGCGATCGAAAAGGCAATAAATTCCACTGCCAATACCGTTGGCAGAGAGCTTGGCAAACAGCTTGTGAGAGGCTTGCTCGGCAACCTAAAATGGTGACAGGATAAAAACAGTGAAGATAAAAGCCGACCCCCGTAAAAATTACGGGGGTCAGTTTTGTATGCAAAGTTCAGTTTTTAAACGCTTTTTGATAGAGCAGATAAGCGTCCTCAAGGTGGGTCGGGCGTGAACGTCCATCCCCCTCTGCGCCGACTGATATGATGGCTAAACGGCCGCTTTCAACTTCGGCAATACTTGCAAGGCAGAGCTGTGCTTCAAGGGTATATCCGGTCTTGTTTCCGATGATGGGCTCGCGGTCACGATCAAGCTGCCTGAGCCTTGGCACAAGGGTAGAAGTGAGCTTCAAACCGTTCGGATGCTGCGCGGTGGGGGTAGTGGTGTAATATAGTGTGCCGAAAACCTCCATAAAATCCTCGTTTTTAGAGGCTTCGCTCAAAAGAAGCGACATATCTGATACTGTGGTATAGTGATCGTCGTCGTGCAGTCCGGTCACGTTGGCGAAATGGGTATTATTCATCCCAAGCTCGGCGGCGCGTCGGTTCATGAGTGGGATAAAATCAGCTAAAGAGCCTGCGGCGGCACGAGCGAGAGCGGTAGCGGCCTCTGCGCCGGAGGGGAGCATTGTGGCGTAAAGGATATCGCGCACAGTTACCGTTTCTCCTAAAGCAAAGCCTGCCATAGCGGCGTTTTGCTCATAAAGCCCTGCATAATCGGAATACTGCAGCGTAAAGGGCGAATCGAGATCATCTATCCTTTCCACCGCTATCAGCGCAGTCATGATTTTGGTCATTGAAGCGGGATATACCCTTTGGTCATGCTCTTTTCCGTATAGGATGCTGCCTGTTTCGGGGTCAAAAAGTATGGCATTGCTGCTGAACAGCTCAAGTCCGGAAAAACCGCGCCCCACCCCGACCGATGGGACTGCTTCGGTGGGGGGGAAGGTTTCCGGTTCGATAAATTCCAGCTTTGAAATGCTGTCTGACAAAAACAACGCCACGGCAGAAAACAGCATTATAGGTATTAAATTAAACAATGGGTGAAGTCTTTTTCTGCGTCTTTTATTTTTCAAATCGGTGATCTCCGTAAAATCAAGTGATATCGGATAAATTATAACAAAAACAGCCTTCAAAAACAATTACATGAATATGATAAACCGTGGCGGGAAAGCTAAAGCTATACCAAACAGAAAGAGGTAATTATATGGAAATTTTAAATAAAACCGCGCTGCTGCTTGTGATAGTGGGGGCTTTTAACTGGGGGCTTCTCGGTTTGTTTGGCTTTGACGCAGTCGCATGGCTTTTCGGTGGTCAGGCTGCACTTATCAGTCGTATAGTATATACCATTATCGGTATAGCGGGCGTATGGTGCATTTCGCTGCTGTTTTCAGAGCCGATGGAAAAATATTCACAGAGATAGCTTTCGGCTGCTGCCGCAGAATGTTTGAACAGCATTTTGCGGCAGTGTTTTTAAAGCTGTTTTATCAATGGTATAAGCTCGCTTGCCGCATTGTAGCCCGCATCTATACATTGTTCCATAAGGTCGAAAGAAAATACCCCTGCCTGTGGCGGAAGTTTTGGCTTTATATTCAGCCTTTCTCCTCGGACACAGCATTTTTGAAGCTTGCTGCTCATTATGGTGATGGAGCGGTGAGCCGCTTCAAACAGTCCGTTTATGCTGTCATCGGGGCGTGGATCGGAAAGGTCGACAGCTATTATGTTTGGCGCATCGGCAGCAAAAAGCAGGTCTACGGGCAGATTATCGCTGACACCGCCGTCTACAAGCAGCCCGTAAGGGGTTTTAAGCGGGGTGAATATTGCCGGCAGACAGCAGCTGCAATATACGGCATCCTTCAGAAAGATATCATCTATCCAAATCGTTTCGGTAAGGGGTCGCTTCGGCTTTATCTGTGAAAAGCTCACGGTATTGCCGGAAAGCAGATCGGTGGCGGTGATGAAAAGCGGGACCGAAAGCTCGGTGATGTGAATATCCTCAAAAAGCGTGTCGAGAAAGGCGTATAGCCGCTTGCCGCGCAAAACACCCAAAAGACAGCCGCTTTTGAAAGAAGGACAAAACAACGCCGAACAAAACAGACCTGATATATTCCAGTCGAGCAGCTTGCCCCCATGTTCTTTAAGCTCTCGGCATATCTCCAAAAGCTGATCGGGCGAATGCCCCGATGCAAAAAGCGCGGCAACTATCGAGCCTGCGCTGGTGCCGGAAACCGCGCAGGGCAGCAATTGATGCTCCGAAAGTGCCTTGAGTATACCGATATGAGCCGCGGCTCGGCATCCGCCGCCCGATAGTGAAAGGGAAAAAGTCATTATGTCACCCCGGTTTAAAATAGTGGTGAAATATAAAGAGGAATGTGATATAATTATCCAATACCATAAGAAACTTATGAGTATTACCGCGCTCCAAATTACAAAAATCTATAACACAAAAGGATTACATAAAATAATGAGAGACCCCAATCAGATAAGGACCTATCACGGCGTGGATATGGATCCCTTTTCACCTCGCTGCGAGGAGATAGATATAAGGGATATAGCCCATTCACTTTCACTCATATGCAGGGCAAACGGGCATATATCTCATTTTTATTCTGTCGCGCAGCACTGCCTCAACTGCGAGGAGGAAGCCGCCGCCCGTGGATCTGACGCGAGGGTAAGGTTATTTTGCCTTCTGCATGACGCCACGGAATGTTATATATCCGATCTTATCAGACCGGTAAAACGCAGGTTCCCGGAATATTATGAGGCGGAGGAACGGCTTTCAAAGCTGATATATGAGAGCTTGACGGGCTCTGTTCCGAACCGGGAGGAACAGAAAAAAGTGAGCGATATAGATGACGCCCTGCTTTATCACGAGTTTCTTAACCTCAGCGGAGCAAAGTTTTTTGACCAAGAACCCGGGCTTTATGCAAAGCTCAGCTTTGGGTTTGAACCGTTTGAAAAGGTGAAAATGTGCTATATAGAGCGGTTTGAACAGCTCCTTTCAGAGATAGGAGGCGAAAATAATGGCTAACGCCAAAACCAACGCGCAGAGGATACTTGAAAAAACGGGCATAAAATATACGGCGCATTCCTATTCTACTGAGGACGGGAAGATAGACGGCGTTGCAGTTGCGCAAAAGGTAGGCATACCGGTGGAGCAGGTATTCAAAACGCTGGTCACCCGTGGGGCTTCAAAAACGGTGTTTGTTTTTGTCATTCCGGTTGCACTCGAGCTTGATCTCAAGGCTGCCGCAAAGGCAGCAGGGGAAAAATCGGTCGAGATGGTGCAGGTCAAGGAGCTGCTTTCCCTTACCGGATATATCCGCGGCGGCTGCTCTCCGGTGGGTATGAAAAAGCGTTATCGCACCGTTGTTGACAGCTCGGCGCTTGGGCAGAAAACGATAGTCGTCAGCGCGGGCAAGATAGGGGAGCAGATAGAGCTTTCACCCGATGGCTTGAAAACCGCTGTCGGCTGTGAGTTTGCTGAAATCACACATAAGGTTTAAATTCCCGAAAGGGCTAAAAAATATTACGGAGGTCAATTATGGTCACTATCATTATGGAAAACGGCGGTGTTATCAAGTTGGAGCTTTATCCCGAGGTTGCTCCCATCACCGTTGCAAACTTTGAAAAGCTTGTAAAGCAGGGGTTTTATGACGGCCTTATCTTCCACCGCGTTATCCGCGGCTTTATGATCCAGGGCGGATGTCCCCAGGGCACCGGCACCGGCGGCCCCGGTTGGCATATCAAGGGCGAGTTTGCTATGAACGGCGTTAAAAACGACCTCAAACATACCAGAGGCGTTATCTCTATGGCGCGTTCCCAGCATCCCGATTCTGCCGGTTCTCAGTTCTTTATCATGCATGAGGATGCTCCCCATCTCGATGGTCAGTATGCCGCTTTCGGCAAGGTGGTAGAGGGAATGGACGTTGTTGACGCCATCGCGGGAGTTAAGACCAACTTCGCGGACCGTCCCAAGACCGAGCAGAAAATAAAGAGCGTCACTATCGATTGATATTTTTAAGTGATAAGCAGACCCTGCGTTTGGCGGGGTCTGTTTTTCTGCATATAAAATTGCAATAAGGGGTTGAAATCGACATCGATATCTGATAAAATATGCAACGACATATACAGGTGTCAATACACAAGACAAGCGGGGCGAAGGATATGCTTAAAAAGCTGTGGAACAGAATTTTTATCGATGGCCTTTCGGGAATGGCGCTTGGATTATTTTCTACCCTGATCGTGGGAACGATAATCCAGCAGGTAGGGACCTTTATCGGCGGTTCGATAGGCGATACACTTTTTATTATAGGAAAAGTAGCCGCTGCGCTTACCGGCGCCGGAATTGGCTGCGGCGTTGCCTATAAATTCAAAGAAGCTCCATTGGTGGTGCTTTCATCGGCTACCGCGGGCATGGTGGGCGCTTTTGCAGGCAAGATAACCGCCGGAACAGTGTTTGCTGACGGCGTTATCCATTTTGCGGGACCGGGTGAACCTTTGGGCGCATTTATCGCTGCTTATATCGGAATAGAGCTGGGTCATCTGGTTTCGGGCAGGACCAAGGTGGACATACTGGTGACTCCGCTGGTTTCGATAGTGACCGGCTCTGTTGCCGGCTTGACGGTAGGCCCTCCCATATCTGCTTTTATGACATGGATCGGTGAGTTGGTCAACTGGGGCACTGTTCAGCAGCCGATACTTATGGGAATAATCGTTTCGGTGCTTATGGGCATGATTCTTACTCTGCCGATCAGCTCTGCTGCAATAGGCGTAGTCCTCAACCTTTCGGGAATAGCGGCAGGCGCTGCCACAGTTGGCTGCTGTGCCAACATGATAGGCTTTGCTGTCGCAAGCTATCGTGAGAACAAGCTTGGCGGTTTGCTGGCGCAGGGGTTAGGCACCAGTATGCTTCAGGTACCCAATATCATGCGAAAACCGATAATTTGGCTGCCTGCTATAATTTCGAGCGCAGTCCTCGGCCCGGTATCCACCAAGCTGCTTGAAATGACCAGCAATGCCACCGGCTCCGGAATGGGAACGGCCGGTTTGGTAGGGCCTTTGATGACCTATCAGGTCATGAGCGAAACGACAGCCCCTGCTGTTGTTATTGCCGAGATAGTGATAATGTATTTCATTCTTCCGGCGGTCATTTCGCTTGCCGTTTCGGAATTCATGCGCAAAAAGGGCTGGATCAAAGACGGCGATATGAAGCTCGACATCTGACAATAATGGTAAAGATAAAGGCAGAAGGAAACGGTTTTTTACCGTTTCTTTTTGTTTATTCAAGAAAAATATGGGAATAATAACTGCAAGTTTATCCGGTATCGGTATAGATAGCTTAAAATAAGGTGAAAATGCACAGAAATAAGCATAAAAAATCTAAAAAATGCGAACGTGCATTGACGTATCAAAATATGTTAAAATATAATCAAATCTATGCGCCCAAGTTGAATTTGAGTAAAAAACATATTGCTTTTTAGCTGTTTTGAAGGAGGAGAAGCTTTGTTTGGCGTCGATGAGATCGTGGTTTACGGCAGTACCGGAGTCTGCAGGATAGTGGATATCGGCACCCCTCAGTTCCATGGAGTTGATAAAAGTCAAAGCTATTATACTCTAAAGCCGGTTTTCGGTGATGGAGTCATCTACTGCCCCGTGGATAATACCCGAGTGTTCATTCGCCCGGTGATATCCCGCGAGCAGGCTGAAAAGCTGATAGATGCTATTCCCTCAATACACGCCCAGGCTTATCACAACCGCAGCACCCAGCTCCTTACCGAGCATTACAGCGGGGTCATAAACACCCATGAGTGCGCCGACCTGATCGAGCTGATAATGTCGATATACCACAAAAAGCAGACGCTGGCAGGGCAGAAGCGCAGGCTCGGACAGGTGGACGAGCGTTTTATGAAGCGCGCGCAGAATCTGCTTTACGGCGAATTTGCAGTTGCGCTCGGCATAGCTAAAGAAGAGGTGGAGCAGTATATCGCCTCGAGGATGGAACAGTTTGAAAAAGTAAATGCCTGAGAGAAAAGACTGCGGCAGTTTTGTTCAAATAGGCGTTTTTATTGAAGAAAATAACCAAAAATCATCGAAAAAATTTTATAAAAACACTTGCATATGAGATGCAAGTGTGATATTATACTAAGGCATGTAATCGCCGTGTTCCCTTTGCGGCGGGATTTCATGTCGGTGAAAACCGGAATGAAAAGCTGACAGTCCTCTGCCGTTTGTAACGCAAGCGGGAATGAATGTCTGTTACAAACTTAAGGAGGAAATTTTAAAATGGATGCAATGAAAATCTTTTCCAATGCTTGCTTGAAGCAGAATCCCCCCCAGTTCAACGTTGGCGATACCGTAAAGGTAGGCGTTAGGATCAAGGAGGGCGAGAAGTCCAGAATTCAGACCTTTGAGGGCACCGTTATCGCTAAGAAGCACGGCGGGATCCAGGAGACCTTCACCGTCCGCCGCCTTTCTCACGGCGTAGGCGTTGAGAGAGTATTCCCCCTTCATTCCCCGGTAGTTGAGAGCGTAGAGGTAGTTCGTCAGGGTCGCGTTCGCCGCAGCAAGCTCTACTATCTCCGCGACAGAGTTGGCAAGGCTGCCCGCGTCAAGGAAATCAAGAGATAAAGTGTATCTATCATCGAAAAGGGACTTTTATAGTCCCTTTTTGTGTTATTTAGCTTTTTGCAGGAGGTGTGGCTGTGAGCGAGAATATTGAAAGATCCGACAACGCCGAATTTGAGCAGGAATTAGAGCGGCAAACTGTTCCCTGCCAGTCAAAGCGTGACCGTTGGTTCAAAGAGATATACGAATGGACCGAAAGCGCGGTAATGGCTGTTGTAGTAGTGGTTTTGCTGTTTACATTCGTTGGCAGGACCTCGGTCGTCAGCGGCAAATCGATGGTGCCTACCTTTGAGTCGGGCGATATGCTGTTGGTTTCGCGGCTCGGATTTGACAGCGAACCGGGAGATATCGTGGTGGCTACCAAGCCTTATTCTCATAACGAGCCTATTATCAAGCGCGTGATCGCCACCGGCGGACAGACGGTGGATATCGATTTTGAAGAGGGAATAGTATATGTAAACGGCGAGGCACTGGATGAGGATTATACCAATACCCCCACCAACCGCTATTACGATATGAAATTTCCGCTCACTGTTCCGGAAGGGTATGTATTTTTGCTCGGAGATAACCGCAACTACTCTTATGACAGCCGCGCTGAGGAGATAGGTCTTGTTGATGAGCGCTATGTCATGGGCAAGGTTTATTTCAGGGTGCTGCCCTTTTCGAGTTTTACATCTTTTATTAACAAGTAAGTAGGGGATCAAATGGCAGAACAGCAAGGACAAGGAAAAAATATTCAGTGGTTCCCGGGGCATATGGCGAAAACACGCCGCCTTATCAGAGCCAGCCTTCCGCTGGTGGATGCGGTGGTTGAGCTGCGTGATGCCAGAATAGTCCGCGCCAGCCGAAACCCTGAGATAGAGTCGCTGACCAAATCTAAGCCCCGCCTTATACTTCTCAACAAGGCGGATATGGCGGATGAAAAGGTCACCAAAGAATGGTGCGAGTTTTTTAAGAATAAAGGACTTGCGGTCATGGCGGCGGATTGCCGCAGCGGCAGAGGGCTAAAGCAGATAGCGCCGATGCTCAATGAGGTCTGCGCTGAGCGCATAGCCAAAAACCAGCAGCGCCAGATGACCGGCAGACCGCTGAGAATAATGATAGTCGGCATCCCCAACGTGGGAAAATCCTCACTGATAAACCGTCTTGCAGGCTCAAGACGAGCTAAAGTAGAGGACAGGCCGGGCGTTACCCGCGGACAGCAGTGGGTCAAGCTGACCGACGGCATGGAGCTTTTGGATATGCCGGGCGTTCTGTGGCCCAAATTTGAGGATCAGCGTGTCGGAAGATATCTTGCATATACCGGCGCGATACGCGACCAGATCATGGATATCGAGGATATAGCCTGTACGTTGCTTGAGCTTCTGCGCGAGCGCTATAACGCTGAACTTTGTGCGAGATATAAGTTTGATCCCGATGAGATCGCTGAAATGAGCGGGTATGATATGCTCTGTCATTTGGCGATAAAGCGCGGTATGCTCGTTTCCCGCGGCGAGGGCGATACCCTTCGCGCGGCGAACACGCTGCTCGATGAGTTCCGCGGCGGCAAGCTCGGACGTATCTCGCTGGAATCTGTGGAGGATATTCGCCGTGACTACCGCTGAAAAGATCGACCTTTATGAGGTAGAAAACGCCCTTCGCCAAAAGGGGCTTTCGCTTATCTGCGGAGTGGACGAGGCGGGCAGAGGACCGCTTTGCGGTCCGGTCGCTGCAGGCGCCGTTATACTGCCTGAAGGGGTAGTCATCGAGGGGCTGAACGATTCCAAAAAGCTCTCTGAAAAAAAGCGCGATATACTTTATGATGAGATAACCGAAAAAGCTCTTGCATGGTCGGTGGGGCTTGCGTCTCCGGCGGAGATAGACGAGCTTGATATATTAAAAGCCACCTTCCTCGCCATGAAAAGGGCGGTTGAGGGGCTTAATGTCATACCCGAATATCTCCTGGTGGATGGCAACCGCGATCCCAAGATAGGTTTGCCGACGGCAACTCTCGTCAAGGGAGACGGAAAAGCCGCCTGCATAGCTGCCGCATCGATAATCGCCAAGGTCACCCGTGACAGGCTGCTCGATGAGATGGATAAAAAGTATCCGCAGTATGGCTATGCCAAGCATAAGGGATATCCCACCAAGGCGCACTATCAGGCGATAGCGCAGTTTGGCGTTACCGAAGAATACCGAAAGAGCTTTTTGAAGACGCTTTCAAAGCATATATAAAAAAGGAAGGCGGTGTTTGCCTTGACTCAGAACGGAGCCTTGGGCGAGCAGTATGCCGCCGCCTATCTGATAAAAAAAGGCTATACCATAGCCGAACGCAATTTCAGAAGCCGATTTGGCGAGATAGATATAATAGCCGAAAACGACGAGTTTGCGGCTTTTGTCGAGGTCAAGACACGTTCGGCTGATTACATATCGCGCCCCGCCGAAGCGGTGACGCTTCAGAAACGGCGCAAGATAATAAAAACAGCGCAATACTATCTTTTGAACAACGAAAAGGGGCTTCAGCCGAGGTTTGATGTTATCGAGATAGTTACAGTCTCCAAAGACGATTTCAGAGTTTTGGAGATACAGCATATCGAGGACGCATTCGGCGTTTAAATATGATCCAAAGTATGCAAAACCTATTTGGGCATACCTGAACAAATAAATCTGATCGGGCGCGAAAACGTCCGCGAAAGGAAGGCAGAGAAATGCAATACGTAAGCACAAGAAATAAAAATCTTTCAGTCAGCTCATCTTTTGCCATTGCCAACGGCATATCCCCCGAGGGAGGACTTTACGTTCCTGAAAATCTTCCCAAGGTGGATAAAAAGTGGATAGGATCTCTCTGCGAAAAAGAATATCACGACCGTGCCGCTCAGGTGCTTTCTCTCTTCCTCACCGATTTCAGCGCTAAGGAGATAAAGTCGGCGGTAGAGGGCGCATATACCAACGGCGTGTTTGAAGAGGATTGGGCTGCCCCCATATCCGATCTCTCGGACGGACGTTTTGTGCTTGAGCTGTGGCATGGCCCCACCTGCGCATTCAAGGATATGGCGCTTCAGATACTGCCGAGGCTGATGGCGTTCGCTTCCAAGCGCGCTCTCGGCGGAAGTCAGATACTTATTCTTGTTGCTACCTCCGGTGATACCGGAAAGGCTGCTCTTGAGGGCTTCTGCGATGTTGACGGCATCAAGATCGCCGTGTTCTATCCCAATAACGGCGTCAGCGAGATGCAGCGCCTGCAGATGGCTACTCAGCAGGGCGAAAATGTTGCTGTTTATGCTATCGAGGGCAATTTTGACAACGCTCAGACCGAAGTTAAGAAGATATTCACCGATCCCGAGATAATTGCTAAGCTGAAGGAAAAGAATACTGTTCTTTCCTCCGCCAACTCCATCAACTGGGGCAGACTTGTTCCGCAGATCGTTTACTATTTCTCGGCTTATGCCGATCTGGTAGCCTGTGAATGTGTAAAGATGGGTGACAAGGTCAACTTCGTAGTACCCACCGGAAACTTCGGCAACATTCTCGCCGGATATTACGCAAAGTGCATGGGTCTGCCTGTGAACAAGCTCATCTGCGCCTCCAATGAGAACAACGTCCTTTCCGATTTCATGAAGGATGGCGTTTACGACGCTAACCGCAAGTTCTACACCACCATGTCCCCCTCGATGGATATACTCATCTCCTCCAACCTTGAAAGACTGCTGTTCGAGCTTTGCGGAAGAGAGAGCGACAAGGTCGCCGAAATGATGAAGAAGCTTTCCGCTGAGCGCAAGTATGAGATTGATGCTGACATGAAGGCAAAGCTCGATGATGATTTTTGGGGCGGCTTTGTCGATGACGCTGCTTGCGCGGCAAAGATCGAGGAGACCCTTGCCGATTACGGCTATCTCTGCGATACCCACACCGCGGTAGCTCTCGGCGTATATGACGAATACAAGAAGCAGACCGGAGACGAGACCCCCTCGGTGATCGTATCTACCGCTTCGCCCTTTAAGTTCTCGGGCAGCGTGCTCAAGGCTATCGGCGTTGACATCCCTGACGACGAGTTCGCGGCTGTAAGAAAGCTTGCTGAAGTCACCGGAGTTGATGCTCCTGAAAGCCTTGCCAACATCGAGGGCAAGAAGGTACGCTTTGAAAAGGTGATCAAGCCCTCTGAGATGCCCGAAGAGATAATCACTTTTGCATAAAAGCCTCCGGCGGCCAAGAAACTTTTTGAGAAAAGTTTCTTGGAGCTTCAAAAGCTTTTGTTCAGCTATGTAAGTCTGACGCTTTTATGCGGCAGACTTTGCGAAAATTACAAAATGGCGTCGTAGCCCGATTTATAGGGCGCTTTGGGACGGAAGGTAGCGCAGGCTGTCTCATCGCTGCTGGATGCTGTGCATTGGTTGGTAATGCTTCTGACCTCGATGCCGGGCGCGTTGCAGTGGCAGTGGTCGTCATTATAGGCGCAGTTTACGATATCGCAGTAGATATTTGTGGGATTTGTTATTTCAGACATAAAATTTCACCTCACAGATAAGTATCTGCCGAAAAATATCATTTATTCCGAAAGGAGAGCTCATGTCGATTTTTACGATAGGGGATCTTCACCTTTCTTTCAGTTGCGATAAGCTGATGGATGTTTTTCCGGGTTGGAGCGATTATGTTTTACGAATTGCTCAAAGCTGGAACGAACAGGTAAAAAGTGAAGATACCGTTGTGCTGCCGGGAGATGTTTCCTGGGGAATGTCGCTTGAGCAGGCGCTGGAGGATTTTAAGTTTATTGATTCGCTTCCCGGCAAAAAGGTGATAATAAAGGGCAACCACGATTATTGGTGGAACAGCCGCCGCAAGATGGAAGATTTTTTTGATAAAAACGGATTAAGCAGCCTCGTTATCCTTCATAATAGCTTTGTCGAAGCTGACGGCGTTGCTATATGCGGAACACGCGGCTGGTGTCTTGAGGACGGTGCGCCGCAGGATAAAAAGGTGACCGCAAGGGAAGAGGGAAGGCTGAAAGCTTCGCTTGAGGCGGCAAAGCCCTCGGGACTTGAACCGGTGGTTTTCCTTCATTACCCGCCGGTTTTCGGTGACAGCATCTCAGGCGGAATGATAGACCTGCTGCTTGAATATAACGTAAAGCGGTGCTTTTACGGTCATCTTCACGGCCCTGCCCGCCATATGGCGCTGGAAGGGGAATATCTGGGAATAAATTTCTCGCTTGTTTCCGCCGATCATCTCAAATTTTGCCTAAAAAGCCTTTAAAATAACAAATTTTAGTGGTATTTCTAAAATTGTTGTGATATAATATTATGCTGTAAATGTTTGCAAACAGGAGGAAATATAAATGTCGCTGGTATCGTCCAAAATCGTTGCAACCAACCGTGTTGAGCTGGTTGTAGAAGCAAAAGGAGAGGTTTACACTTCTGCCGTTGAAAACGCTTTCCGCAAAAACATGAAGAAGATCACCGTTCCCGGTTTCAGAAAGGGCAAGGCTCCCAGAGCTATGATCGAAAAGCTCTATGGCAAGACCGCTTTCCTTGATGAGGCTATGAACGAAGTATACCCCAAGGTTTACAGCGAAGCTGTTGAAGAAGCAGGCATCACCCCCGTTGATATCGCTGACGTTGAAGTTATCGATGCTGATGAGAACAGTTTTGTTTTCAGAGCTACCGTTACCGTTAAGCCTGAGGCTAAGGTCGAGAACTACAAGGGTCTCACCGCTCCCAAGGCTGTTGCAGAGATCTCTGACGTAATGGTAGAGTCTCAGCTCGACCAGCTCCGCGAGAGATACGCACGCGTTATCACCGTTGAGGAAGGCGCTGCAAAGCTCGGCGATATCGCTGAGATCGATTTCGAAGGCTTCATCGATGGTGTTGCTTTTGAAGGCGGCAAGGGCGAAGGTCACCCCCTTACCCTCGGCTCCGGCAGCTTCATCCCCGGTTTTGAGGATCAGGTCATCGGACATACCACCGGCGAGGAGTTTGATGTAAACGTATCTTTCCCCGAGGATTACGCTGAGGCTTCTCTCGCAGGCAAGCCCGCAGTATTCAAGGTAAAGATCAACTCTATCAAGGAGCGTCAGCTCCCCGAGCTTGATGACGAGTTCGCAAAGGACATAAGCGAGTTCGATACCTTTGAGGAATACAAGGCTGATATGAAGGCTAAGATGCTTGAGTCCGCTCAGGCACAGGCTGACGCTGAGTTTGAGAACGCTCTTCTCGCTCAGGTAGTTGCCAACATGACTGTTGAGGTTCCCGAGTGCATGATCAACTCCCGCATCGACGAGCTCGTTCAGGACTTCGGTTTCAGAATGAGCCAGCAGGGCCTCAACCTCAAGGATTTCCTGCGCTACACCGGCGACACCGAGGAGAAGTTCCGCGACAACTTCCGTGAGCAGGCTGAGACTCAGGTCAAGACCCGTCTTGCTATGGAAGCTATCGCTAAGGCTGAAGGCATCGTAGTTTCCGATGAGGATCTCGACGCTGAGTATGCTAAGCTCGCTGAGATGTACCACATGGAAGCTGACAAGATCCGCGATGTTATCGCTGCACGCGAGCTTTCTGAGGATATCGCTTGCCGCAAGGCTATCGAGGTAGTTGCTGCTAACGCTATCGTTGGCGAAGCTCCCGCTGCTGAGGCTGCTGAGGAAGAGAAGGCTCCCAAGGCTAAGAAGTCCACCAAGAAGGCTGAGACCGCTGAGGGCGAGGAAAAGCCCAAGAGAACCAGAAAGCCCAAGGCTGAGACCGCTGAAGGTGAAGAGAAGCCCAAGAGAACCAGAAAGCCCAAGACTGAGGCTGCTGAGTGATCAACAAAGCAAAATAACGACCTGATGAGAACCCGAAGTTTGAGCGACTTTGAAGTTGTGCTTTAAATTTCGGGTTCTCTTAAAGTGAACGGTATCAGCAAGATACCAAAACTGTGCTGCCCTACATATCTTTAGGAGGTGTTTTTACTATGGCATTAGTACCGACCGTTATTGAACAGACCAACCGTGGCGAAAGAGCGTATGATATTTATTCCAGATTGCTCAACGACAGAATAATCATGCTCTGTGATGAGATAAATGACACCACTGCCAGCCTCGTTGTGGCACAGCTTCTTTTCCTTGAGGGGCAGGATCCCGATAAGGATATCTGCCTTTATATCAACTCACCGGGCGGTTCTGTTACCGCCGGAATGGCTATCTACGATACCATGAACTATATCAAGTGCGATGTTTCCACCATCTGTATCGGACTCGCCGCATCTATGGGCGCATTTCTTCTTTCTTCGGGTGCAAAGGGCAAGAGAATAGCTCTGCCCAACTCTGAGATAATGATCCACCAGCCCCTTGGCGGAGCTAAGGGCCAGGCTACCGACATCAAGATCCACGCCGAGTGGATCCTTAAGATAAAGGATAAACTCAACCGCATTATGAGCGAACAGACCGGACAGCCGCTTGAGGTGATAGTCCGTGATACCGACCGTGATAATTTCATGTCCGCCGAAGAGGCAAAGGAATACGGGCTTATCGACAAAGTTATCGAAAAGCGCCTGTAACAGCATTTCAACTTCTTTTATTTGGAGGAAGCTATGTCAAGAGAGGATAACAGACCGATGCGCTGTTCCTTCTGCGGAAAAACTCAGGAGCAGGTCAGCCGTTTGGTGGCAGGTCCCGGAGTTTGCATCTGCAATGAATGTATAGAGCTTTGTGTCAGCATTATGGACGAGGAAAAGGGATTTTCCCGTAGACGCAGAGCACAGAAGGCGGAGGATCAGCCGGTATTTTTGAAGCCTGCCGAGATAAAAGCGGGCTTGGATGAGTATGTCATCGGACAGGACGAAGCTAAGGTGGCGCTTGCCGTCGCGGTTTATAACCATTATAAGCGTATATTCCGCCCCACCGGCGATGACGGCGTTGAGCTGCAGAAGAGCAATATCCTGCTGCTCGGCTCCACCGGCACCGGTAAAACGCTGCTCGCTCAGACACTTGCGAAGATGCTGGGGGTGCCGTTCGCTATCGCTGACGCCACCACTCTCACCGAGGCCGGCTATGTCGGTGAGGACGTTGAAAATATTCTGCTTCGTCTTATTCAGGCGGCGGATTTTGACGTCAACAAGGCCCAGCGCGGTATAATCTATATCGACGAGCTGGATAAGATAGCGAGAAAGAGCGAAAATCCCTCGATAACCCGCGACGTTTCGGGCGAGGGAGTTCAGCAGGCGCTTTTGAAGATACTTGAGGGCACTGTTGCCAATGTTCCGCCCAACGGCGGCAGAAAGCATCCGCAGCAGGAGTTCATTCAGATAAACACTTCTAATATCCTGTTTATCTGCGGCGGCGCTTTTGACGGTATCGATAAGATAATCGAAAAGCGCGTTTCTACCACCACCCTCGGATTCGGAGCACAGATACGCTCTAAGGAGCAGAATGATGCCATCCTGAAGAAGCTTATTCCTCAGGATCTTGTCAAGTACGGCCTTATCCCCGAGCTTATCGGCAGACTGCCGGTGATCACCTCGCTTGACGCTCTCGATGAGCAGGCGCTGGTGCGCATACTGCTTGAGCCTAAGAACTCCATCGTTAAGCAGTATCAGAAGCTGTTTGAGATGGATAACATCAAGCTCGAGTTTGAGGATAGTGCTTACCGCGCTATTGCCAAGCTTGCGGTAGAGCGCAAGACCGGTGCGAGAGGTCTGCGCGGCATCATGGAGGAACTGCTTGCGGGACTCATGTTCGAGTGCCCCTCCGATCCCACCATCGAGCGCATAGTGATAAACGGCGGATGTGTTGAAAAAACAGAGAAGCCTGCCGTCATCCGTAAGACAACTGCGCAGCTCAACGGTGATGTGGCTTCCACTGCCGTTGAAGTCAAAAAGGCAACTCCCCGCCGGGCGGATCCGGCTTAAAGTTTAAGGCTTGCCCTTCGGAGTAGACCCGTCGGTGAGGATGCCGCCGGAGAAGCTTCGAAGGGATTTTTGTTTTACGTCGATTATCAATAAGTGGTGCGCTTTACAGCAATAACTACTTGAATTGTTCATATATTTTTTTGTATAATAATTTGATGGAGCAATGCTCCAAGATAGAACTTATTTAAGGAGGTGCCCGTTTTTATGGAAAGTAAAAAAGCTGTCGTGACTCAGACTATGCCTGCCATAGCGCTGCGCGGATTGGTGCTGTTTCCTAAAATGGTGCTTCATTTTGATATAGGAAGAGAGAAGTCGATACTTGCTCTCAACAACGCGTTGGAAAACGGAAGAAAGATATTTCTTGTTGCCCAGCACGATGTTGCGGATGACGACCCCACCCCCGACAGACTTTACAAAGTCGGCGTTGTTGCTGAGATCAAGCAGGTAATAAAAATAACCGACAAGGGTTTGCGAGTCATGGCGGAAGGAATGTACCGCGCCAAGATAGCCAAGGTGAGAGAGACCTCGCCTTACTTTGTCATGGATATAAGGCCCTTCAATACCAAGCGCATCCCCGCCGACAGCGATGAGATGGTAAGCGCCCTTATGCGCACCGTCAAAAACCTGTTCCGCGAATACTGCGATCTTTCGCCCAGAATGCCCAAGGATATCGTTCTCGGCGTAATTTCTGAGGAAGATCCCGCTATGCTTTCGGAATATATCGCCGGAAATGTTCAGTTTACCGTCGATGAAAAGCAGAGCGTGCTGGAGGAATCCAACCTTCTGAGCAGGCTTGAGATACTTGCCGAGATATTCGAAAATGAAAACGAGATACTGCGCCTTGAGGCAGGGATATACGAAAAGGTGAAACAGCGCGTAGACCGCAGTCAAAAGGAATATTACCTGCGTGAGCAGATGAAGGTGCTCTCTGAGGAGCTTGGTGAGGATGATTATTCCGACGGCGAGATAGACCGATATCTCGACAGGATATCCTCGCTCGACCTCTCTGAGGAGGTAGCCGATAAGCTCAATCGTGAGGTCTACCGCCTTTCCAAGATGCCTTCCTCCTCGCAGGAGGCGGCGGTCATCAGAGGCTATCTCGATACCTGCCTTGAGCTGCCCTGGAATGTTGTAAAGCCTGTAAAGAGCGATATCGCGCAGGCTCAGAAGATACTTGATAATGACCACTACGGAATGAAAAAGGTCAAGGAGCGCATTATAGAGGCCATAGCGGTGCATGCGCTTGCACCCAACATCAAGGGGCAGATACTTTGCCTTGTGGGACCTCCCGGAGTGGGCAAGACCTCGGTGGCGAGATCTATCGCGCGAGCTACCGGACGAGATTATGTCCGTATCGCGCTCGGCGGCGTTAAGGATGAATCGGATATCCGCGGTCATAGAAAGACCTATATCGGCTCTATGCCGGGCAGAATAATGGACGCTATGCGTCTTGCCAAGAGCAAGAATCCGCTCATGCTGCTTGACGAAGTGGATAAGCTTGGCGGAGATTACAAGGGCGATCCTTCCTCGGCGCTGCTCGAGGTGCTCGATTCTGAGCAGAACCATACCTTCCGCGATCATTTCATCGAGCTGCCGTTCGATCTTTCGGATGTTCTCTTCATTGCTACCGCAAATAGTGCCGATGCCATCCCGGGCCCGCTCTACGACAGAATGGAAGTCATTGAGCTGCCCAGCTATACCAGAGTGGAAAAGTGCCACATCGCAAGAGAGCATCTTATCCCCAAGCAGCGCGAGAGACATGGCTTGAACGGCCGTCAGGTAAAGATGACCGACGATGCCATCTATTCGATCATTGATAACTATACCCGTGAAGCGGGGGTAAGAACGCTGGAGCGCATCTGTGCCTCGATATTCAGAAAATGTGCCAAGAAGATAGTGGCAGGAGAGATAAAGAGCATCACCGTTACCTCAAAAAATCTCGAGGAGCTGCTTGGCCCCAAGAAGTTCCATCCCGATGATCTGCTTAAGGCGGATGAGGTCGGCGTAGTAAACGGTCTTGCATGGACTTCGGTCGGCGGCGAGATGCTGCAGGTAGAAGTTGCGATACTTGAAGGCACCGGTAAGATAGAGATAACCGGTAACCTCGGCAATGTCATGAAGGAATCCGCTCAGGCGGCGGTAAGCTATCTGAGAGCGCATGCCGATAAATACGGCATCAGCAGCACCTTCTACAAGGATAAGGATATACATATCCATGTTCCCGAGGGAGCGGTCCCCAAGGACGGACCTTCAGCCGGTATCACCCTTTGTACCGCGCTGCTTTCGGCTCTGTCTGACAGTGAGGTGCGTCACGATGTGGCAATGACCGGTGAGGTCACTCTGCGCGGCAGAGTGCTGCCTATAGGCGGTCTGCGCGAAAAGACGATGGCTGCTTTCAGAAATGGCATAAAAACAGTAGTCATTCCCGCAGCAAATGAGCCGGATCTCGCAGAGGTGGATGAGGCAGTCAAAAAGGCAATAACCTTTGTTGCTGTAAAGACGGTGGACGAGGTGTTCCGGGTGGCGTTTAAAAATGTCCCCGCCGCCCGTAAAGAGGAAAAACAGCAGCCTGTTATTGTTGAGCAAAAACCTGCCGAAGCTGCCAACCGTCAGCCGGTGACCTGCTAAAATGGCATTGTGATCGCAAAAAAACGATGTTAAGCGCATTGAATTTACAGGATCAAACTCACTGAAATGGGAGCGAAAGCTGTATGAATTTTAATAAAGTGGAATTTGAACGTTCCTTTGGACTTTCTGCGCAGCTACCAACCTGCGACAGCTGGGAGATAGTTTTCTGCGGACGTTCAAATGCAGGAAAATCCTCGCTTTTGAACAAGATATTCAACCGAAAGTCGCTGGCAAGAGTAAGCTCGATGCCGGGAAAGACCGCCACCATCAACTTTTATAAGTGTGAAAATATCCGCATGGTCGATTTGCCGGGATACGGTTATGCCAAGGTCGCCAAAGGTGAGAGAAGGCGCTGGGATGAGCTGATCGGTGGATATTTCGGACAGAGCCGAGATATCGCGCTGGTGTTTTTGCTGCTGGATATGCGCCATGCGCCGTCGGCTGATGACCTGACTATGGCAAACTATCTCATCGACAGTGAGCTGCCATTTATCGTGGTGCTCACCAAGGCTGACAAGCTCAGCAAAAAGCAGCGTGAAGAAAGGCTCGGTGCCTTTCAGAACGAGCTGCCTTGCGGCGAGGATATAACGATGATACCCTGCTCGTCTGAAACGGGCGAGGGTGTTGAGGAGATATGCGGTATCATTTCTGATATCGCTTCTGATACCGAGCAACAGCAATAATTTTCGACTTGGAGGAATCATAATGTTCATATCCGAATGTTTAAATGTAAATGAGGCGGGGCATCTTACCATTGGCGGAGCCGATACCATTGAGCTTGCCCGTGAGTTTGGCACCCCTCTTTATGTCTATGATGAAGCTACCGTAAGAAACGCTATGCGCCAGTATAACGAGTCGATCAAAAAGTTTTATAACGGCAATGGCCGCGTTGCCTATGCCAGCAAGGCGTTTTCCTGCAAGGAGATATATCGCATCGCCAAGGAAGAGGGCTGCGGCATCGATACCGTATCGGCAGGCGAGCTTTATACCGCTCTCTCGGTAGGTTTTCCGGCGGAAAAGATATTCTATCACGGCAACAATAAAACTGTCGCTGAGCTGACCTATGCCATCGAAAACAATGTTGGACGCATAGTGGTGGACAACCTCACCGAGCTTGAGAATATCTCTGCCATTGCTGCGGCTCAGGATAAGACGGTTCCGATACTCATCCGTGTAAAACCCGGCATTGATGCCCACACCCACGACTTTATGAGGACCGGTCAGATAGATTCCAAGTTTGGCTTCGCGCTCGAGACCGGCGAGGCTCTTGAGGCTGTAAAATACATACTCAAGCACGAGAATGTTGAGCTCAAGGGTATCCACTGCCATATCGGCTCTCAGATATTTGAAATAGCTCCTTTTGAGCTCGCGGCTGAGGTAATGGTTGGATTTATGGCCGAAGTAAAGGAAAAGACCGGTCTTGTTCTTACCGAATTGAACCTCGGCGGAGGCTTCGGCATCAAATATGTTCCCGAAAACGATCCCGTTCCCTATATGGATTACATGGAGATGGTGTCCAAGGTGGTGCATGAGACGTGTGAAGCCAAGGGGCTTGACACTCCCTTTATAGCCATCGAGCCGGGTCGCTCAATCGTCGGACCCGCCGGCATCACGCTTTATACCGTTGGCGCGGTCAAGGATATACCCAATGTCCGCACCTATGTTTCGGTGGATGGCGGCATGACCGACAATCCCCGTTATATCCTTTACCAGTCTGTTTATGAGGCGTTGGTTGCAAACCGCGCAGCCCAGCCCAAGGACGCCACCGTTACCCTTGCCGGACGCTGCTGTGAAAGCGGTGACCTGGTGGGTGAGGGAATGGCTATCCAGTCGCCAAAGGTAGGGGATATCATCGCGGTTCTTGCTACCGGAGCTTATAACTATTCGATGTCTTCCAACTACAACAGAGTTCCCAGAGCCGCAGCCGTCATGATAAAGGATGGCGAGGCGAGAGTTATAATTAAACGCGAGAGCTTTGAAGATCTCATCAGAAATGACCTGTAACAGTTATTTTTACTAAAATTGGATATGCGCTCTTTGAGGTTTTGTATATTTGTGTTGTTTTATTAAAGTATTTTTGTTCATATCGTCGCTATTAAAAGACTTGCTTTTGCGTTGTGAAGTGATAAAATAATATTATGACAAAAATGCTTTCCGGTGATCCGGCAGGCATATAACGGAGGTACTGTAATGAATCCGCGCCTAAAGGAAATGAATGTTGATCTGCTTTTTCAGGCAGTAATGAAGCTTGAATCTCTTGAAGAATGTTATAACTTTTTTGAAGACCTTTGCACCGTTCAGGAACTCAAAGCCCTCACGCAGCGTCTTCAGGTAGCAGCAATGCTTTCTGAGGGGAAAGTTTACAGCGATATAGTTGCAAACACCGGCGCTTCCACCGCTACTATAAGCCGAGTTAACCGTTCGCTCAATTACGGCTGCGATGGTTATAAGGTGATTTTCGAAAGGCTGGCAAAGGATGGCCTCTTATAATGAATTTGCCGAGTTTTACGACAGGTTTATAACGCCGGTCGATTATAAAGCCCGTGCGGCATATTTCGACAAATTGATAAAGCAGAATATCGGGGAGCAGCATTGCTTGCTCCTCGATTTGGCGTGTGGAACAGCAAGTCTCTCGATAGAGCTTTCCCGCCTTGGATATGAAGTGATAGCGGTAGACGGCTCAGAGCAGATGCTGTCGATAGCTCAGCAGAAATGCTGGGAGACAGAGGAGAGGATACTGTTTTTGAACCAGCGGATGGAATCGCTGGATCTTTACGGGACGATAAACGCCTGTGTCTGCGCGCTTGATTCGCTGAACCATCTTACCGATATACGGGCCTTAAAACGTGCTGTATCGCGCGTGTCGCTGTTTTTGGAACCGGGCGGGGTGTTTGTATTCGATATGAACACGCCCTATAAGCACCGCGAGCTGTTGGGCGACAACAGCTATGTATATGAAAGCGGAGATACTCTGTGTGTTTGGAGAAACCGTACAGATGACGCGCTTTTGACCGAGATAACGCTCGACTTTTTTACCGAGCAGAAGGATGGCAGATATATCCGAAGCGGAGAGAGCTTTGCTGAGCGCGGCTATGATGCCGAAACGGTGGAGAGGCTTCTGAATGAGTGCGGACTTAAACTGAAAGCTCTCTATCATGCCGATACATTCGAGCCGGTAAAAGAGGATACCGAAAGATATATTTTTGTTGCTGTAAAGGAGAACTGACCTAATGGGAAAGCTGCTCAGAGCTATAACCACCGACGGAGCGATACTTGCTACCGTTTTGAATTCCACCGATATGTGCGCCCGCGCCGAAAAGGTACATCAAAGTTCGGCTACCATTACCGCCGCCATGGGGCGCCTTATGACTGCCGCCTCGATGATGGGCGCTGCGCTGAAAAACGATAACGACACCATAACGCTGCGCATAAACGGAAATGGCCCTGCCGGCTCTGTTATAGCGGTAGCTGACGCGTTCGGCAACGCCAAGGTATCTGTTACCAATCCGATAGTTGAGCTTCCGCTCAATTCAAAGGGCAAGCTCGATGTCGGAGGCGCGATAGGCACCGACGGCTTCCTGTCGGTCATTCGCGACAGCGGCAACGGCGAGCCCCAGACCGGATATTCCCCGATAGTTTCGGGCGAGATAGGGGACGATATCACCTATTTCTTTGCAAATTCCGAACAGGTACCTACTGTTTGCGCTCTTGGCGTATTGGTATCGCCCGATCTCACTCCGGCGGCAGGAGGCGGATATCTTTTGCAGCTGCTTCCCGGCGCGGATGACGAGACTATCGAAAAGCTTGAAAATAATATGCCTAATGTTCCTGCGGTATCCACCATGGTCAACTACGGGCTTTCCAACCGCGAAATACTCGACAGAGCGCTCGCCGGCTTTGAGTATGAGGTGATAGAAGAGAGGGATGTGTTCTACCGCTGTGACTGCTCTGAGCAGAAAGTAGAAAAGGTCCTTATCAGCCTTGGATATGACGAGCTTATCAAGCTTTCGCAGGAACAGAAGATCACTACTGTCGAATGTCATTTTTGCGAAAAAAAATATAATTTTTCTGACGAACAAATCGCCAAACTCGCGGAAAAAAGCCGATAAACCCGCATTGGAAAGCCATTTTTTTGACTAAAAAATTTTTTCAAAAAAATTTGAAAAAAGTGTTGACATATTTGGTTTCCTGCGATATAATAACTATCGTCGCTTGAACAGAGCGCAACGCAAGAAGCGCTTGATGCACGACGAATATGTGGGAGCATAGCTCAGCTGGGAGAGCATCTGCCTTACAAGCAGAGGGTCACA
>CAZSEO010000030.1:0-28128 GCA_964605985.1 uncultured Oscillospiraceae bacterium
CACTTTTAGCAAGGTCTTCTGCAAGATAATCGGTGGGGTCACTGGAGAAAGAACCTCCGGAGATGAATTTAGTATCTATTTCAGTGTTAATACTATCGTCAACAACAACTGCAGGGGCAGATGCATTAGCAACAAACTCACCAGCAGTAATATCCAACTCAACATTGGCAGTATTATTATTTTCAGGGTCGCTAACATAAAGCGCAGAATAGCCTTCAACACTACCGCCAGAAACATTAATCGAGATATCTTTCTTGGTGGTATGCTGGGAAACAGCAATACCTACGCCATCACTGGTAGCACCGCTACCATTAGGCTTAATAGAAACCGGGGAACCGGTACCAATAACAGTACCAGCAGTCATGTTGAGTTCACCTGCACGAATCTCTACGCCAGTGTCACCTTCGATATGACCACCATCTATATTAAGAACGCCCTCCTGACAGGGGAAGTAAATTCCACAGCCATTTGTGCCAACTATTTCGCCATCCTTGACAGTAATCTCAACATCACCAGACTCAGGGTTACCATTACAACAAATACCATAGTAGTAACCTTCAAGCTTGCCACCTTCAATAGTAAGCTTAGCAGCACCATAGTTGTAAGGAACAACCTTAACAGGAGCGTAGCACTCAGCCTGACCATTGCTGCTCATAGAGCCACCACCAACGCTATCCATTATGGTAAGATCGCCACCGTCACTTACTACAATCAGAGCATCCTGAGTCTTTTCAGTTCCTGCAGTAGTGGTAAATTTATCATCCTTATCCCAGCCTTCAACAGCTGTAATGGAATGTCCTGCAAGATCAATAGTAACTTTGTCAGTTATAATTACAATCTTACTCAATACGACATCTTCGGTCAGCTTGATAACTCCATTAACAGCTTCCGGAAGAGTGGTTGCTGCTGCCATCGATACAACTGCCATAGAAGCAATCATAGCGATGCTGAGCAAAATGCTCAAAAATTTCTTCGCGTTCATTTCATTTTCTCCTTTTAATTTTTTCGGGTCGTCCGCAGCCGTCCCATATTTTATGCAAAATGCAAACGGACAAAGGCTATATCGCGTGCCGATAAAAGTGCTTTATGACTAAAGAAAACTTTAGTCATAAAAGAGGTACCTCTTTTCGGCGTTTGATATAGTATTATTAAAATGATCATATCACCTTTATTACATTAAAGCAATATGATTTTTGCATAAACTTCACATTTTCTTCACAATTTCCGCCTTTTGTCAACCCCAAACGGATATTATATTTTTTATCACTCCCAGCCTTCCCAAATATCAGGGCAATAGCCCACCGTTGCTTTTTTGCCGTTTCTCACTATCGGCGTTTTTA
The DNA here is from genome assembly GCA_964605985.1 of uncultured Oscillospiraceae bacterium. GTDB lineage: Bacteria > Bacillota > Clostridia > Oscillospirales > Ruminococcaceae > Yanshouia. Next base: position 1,341 of record CAZSEO010000030.1, read on the forward strand.
TAAGCTTTGGGTTTTCCAGCAGCTTATCCTGCTTATCCTGTTCGTAGGCAAGGTATTTGACCAGTGCGGCATCCGTGGCTTTTTGGTCAAGCAGGGCGTCAAGCCCTCCGACAGCCTTTTTCACCGATTCAAATTCGCCCTTACTCATTCCGTATTTAGGCAGGTCTATGGATTGAAACTTTATGCCGCGCTCTTTAAAATAGCGCTCAGCCTTTTTGGTATCGAAGCATTTCGACTTTCCGAATATCTGAATGTTCATTTCCTGTCCTCTTTTTTGCGGGATGTTTTGAATATCTTTCTGCTCAAAAGATAGTTTACCACCACCACTACGGCGCTGTCTACTATTTTAGCGACAGAGCTATCCATTCCCGTGCCGGCAACAAGCATCCACATCATCATCTGGTCGATAAAGAGCGACAGCAGACGGCTCCCGAAAAATCTCGCGAACCTTCTTATGCTTCTATGTTCGGTTTTAAAAACATACTTTTTGTCAACGATATAGCCCGTTATTACGGTGAGCAGCCACGCAATTCCGTTGCTTATCAGATAGTTGACCGAAAAAACTACGCTGAGCAGATAATAAGTGGAAAGATTTACAAACGATGTTAAAAGCCCCGCAAGAATATATCTGAAGGTCTCTTTGAAAAGCTCTTTGAACTTGCGCACAGATATCACCCCACCGGTTATTATGCACACATACCCCAAAGAAAAACTTGCAAAAAAGAAGGCTTTATGCCCGGAATCCTATAAATTTGGCCGATGCTATATATTTTCCGCTTTCGTCATGTATGTCTACACGGTAGGAGCAGGTCTTTTCCCCTGATTTTTCGCAGAATGTTTCAGCCGTCAGTCTGCTGCATTTTGCGGGTCTGAGATAGGTTATCTGCCCCTCAAGGGTAACGGTAAGCGGCTGTCCCACATTAGACGCAACGGCAAACGCGAGATCGGCAAGGGTATATATCGCTCCGCCCATCACTACGCCTATGCTGTTTTTGTGACGGTCGGTAACCTCAAGCGAGCAGACCGCCTTTTGCGGCTCAGCCTTTTCAATAACCACCCCGGTGGTCTTGACAGCGTATTCGTCCTTTCCAAAAAGTCTCTCTACTTCTTCGGTATGATCCATTGTGTGCAGCCTCCGGTCAAAAGGCTCCATGCCGCAGCACAGAGCCTCTATCTATCAATTTTTATCAATGGGCTTGAGATAATCCGCCGTATCGGAAGGAAGTCCGCGCTCCTGAAGCCTTTCAACAGCAGCTTCTTTTATCAGCGCGTAGATGACGCCGAAGGTGGGAACTCCTATAAACATTCCCGCTATGCCGAATACGCCGCCGAACAGCAGTATCGAAAACACCACCCAAAAGGCGGAAAGCCCGATGGAATCGCCCAATATCATCGGACCGATGATATTGCCGTCTATCTGCTGCAAAACGAGAATGAACACCAAAAAGATAAGTCCCTGCACCGGAGAAATTATCGCTATCAAAATAAAGCCCGGTACGGCGCCGATAAACGGACCAAAATAGGGTATGACGTTGGTAACACCGACGATGAAGCTGACCAGCACCGCGTTTGGCATCTGCATCACCGACAGCCCCAAAAAGCAGAGCAGCCCGATAATAGTTGAATCGATTATCTTGCCGGTGATAAAGCCGCCGAACATGCCGTGGGCGGTAGATATCACATGAGCCGCACGCTTGACCTTATCGGCGGAGAAAAAGGCATACATAACTTTGCGTATCTGCGCCATGAAGCGTTCCTTGGCAAACAGCAGATATATCGAAACTATCACCGCAACAAAGGCGGTTATTATGCCGGAGCCAAGCTGCCATATCATGCCGATGATCTTGGGAGCGGAGCTTGCCATCCAGTTTATCAGCTTCTGTATGCTCTGCCCTGCAAAGTCGGTCAGCTGATCGATGTATTCCTGAGAAACAAGATCGGGCGGTATCTGTTCCAAAACATAGTTTACGCTTTTTTCGGTCAGTGCAACATAATATTGCAGCTGAGAATACATATTGGTGATGTTGACCGCTACCTTAGGCAATACGATGACCAGCATCACCGTTAATACCGAAATGGTAATCAGGTAGGTCAATGCCATCGACAAAGAACGTCGGTGGGAAAATGTCATCTTTTTGTAGAATCCGCGTTTTGAAAGACCCGCTTCTATCTTTATCATTATAGGATTCAAAAGATAAGCCACGATAAATCCATAAATGATAGGCATTATGGGATCTATGATGGTAGAGATGAATTTGCCGAAAGTTTTGAGATCACTGAATATCAAATAAAATACTATCGAAGCCGCGCATACCAAAAACGCATAGAACGCTATGGTAGTATATTTTCTGTTCCATTCAAGCTTCAAAGCCATCACCGCCTTTTCTTAAATGATAACACGCTGTGTCACAAAAAACAATCGAAGCATATCCGCAGCAACAAAAAATCAAACCATTTCGTCCCATTGCTCATAATACTCGCCGAGCTTATTTTCGATCTCCGCTATCTGACCGGATATCTCGGTCAGCTTTTCAAAATCGCCCGCTATCTCGGGCTCGGCCATCTGATTTTGCAGCGAATCGAGAAGCGCCTCGGTTTCCGCTATATCGCTTTCGAGCTTTGCCAGCTTTTTCTGCGCCGCTATCTCGGCGCTGCGCTGCGCCTTGGAACGGTAATAGCGCTGCTTTTCCTCACCCGGCTGCTCCTCTTTGACTGAAGAACGGCTTTTTTCTTTCAGCTCGCGCTCTGTAAGCTGCTGCTGCATAGCTTCAAAGCCTTCGGTAAAGCTTTCAAGCGCTCCGTCGGCAAGTCTGATTATTCTCGTGGGCAGGCGCGAAAGCAGGTATCTGTCGTGAGAAACGATAATAAGGGTTCCGTCGAACTCCATCAGCGCAGCTTCCAGCGCTTCCTTGGCGGGGATGTCAAGATGGTTGGTGGGCTCGTCCATCAGCAAAAGATTTCCGTGCTCCATCATAACTATGGCAAGCTTGATCCTCGCGCGCTCACCGCCCGACAGAACGCCAACTGTTTTGAAGGTCTCCTCCCCCACCAGCTGAAGCGAACCGAGCAGACTGCGAAGCTGCAGCTCGGTCGATTGCGGAAAACGGTCCCAAAGCTCCATGATGGCGGTCTTTTCAGAGTGAAGGTCGGAGGAATCCTGCTCGAAGCAGGAGAATTTGACATTTCTGCCCCACTCGATGACGCCTTTTTTATAGGGCAGCTTGCCTGCCAAAGTTTTAAGAAGGGTGGATTTTCCGGTGCCGTTTTCGCCGATTATAGCAATACGCTCACCGCGCTTGACATGGATATCGGCATTTTCCAGCAATACACGCTTGCCCTCGCCGCTGCCTACCGCGACCTCAAGCCCGCTGACCTGCAAGACATCCGAAACGGGACGCAGCTTGGGTTCAAAACGCATTTTGGGCGGCTTGGGCGGAAGGTATGGCTTCTCTTTGACATCGAGATGCTCTATCATTTTGAGGCGGCTTTTTGCGCTCGAAGCGGTGGTGGCTCTTACTATATTGCGGTCAACATAGTCCTGAAGGCGGGCCACCTCCTGAACATAGCGCTCATATTCCTTTTCCATCCGCTCGTTGCGGTCCTTTTTGAGGATAAGATATTTGCTGTAATTTGCGGGATATCTCACCAACGAAAGGTTTTCTATCTCCCATGTCACGGTGGTCACACGGTCAAGGAAATATCGGTCGTGGCTCACGGTGAGTATAGCGCCTTTATAGCCTTTAAGGTATTCCTCAAGCCACGCCAGCATCTTGAAATCAAGATGGTTGGTAGCCTCGTCGAGTATGAGCAGCTCGGGGCTTTCCACCAGCAGCTTTGCAAGCATCAAACGTGTACGCTCGCCGCCCGACATACTGTCAACAGGGGTATCTCTGTCAAATGAGCCGAAGCCCATACCGTTTAAAACGGTGTTGATCTTAACATCTGCCTGATAACCGTCAAGACTGGCAAATTTGGCCTCGAGCCGCTGATAATCCTCCTCAAGCGCACGGTATTCGGCTCCGCCGTGGTCGTTTTGCCGAGCCATCTTTTCAGCCGTCTCCTGCATGGCAAGCTCAACGGCATATGTCTCACCCAGTGCTCTTCTCATCTCGCTTTGTATGGTAGAACCGCTCATCAAGCCGCCGTTTTGGCGCAGATAGCCTATCCGCAGTCCGTCACGGCGTGATACCTCGCCTTCATCCGCCTCACCCGAGGTGATGAGATTGAGCAGAGTCGTTTTTCCCGCCCCGTTAGCGCCGATAAGCGCTATGCGCTCGTTATCATTTATAGTTACATTTATATTTTCAAAAATACGCTCGGCGCCAAAGCTTTTTCCTACGCCGGTAAGTGTGATAAGCATTTATATTCCCCTTAACGCATCATTGGATATCTTATAAATAATAGCACAGTGTCACAAAAAAATAAACAGTTTTGCTGTCAGGCTATATCATTTACAGTAAAATAGTGTTATTATTATTTAATATTGCATTAACACATTCTTCACGGAGGAATTTTTTGTGGCTGACTTTATATTCTGTGCAAATGCTATCTTACCCAGTTTTTGCCTTATAGCGATAGGCTATTGTGTAAAAAGGATCGGGCTTGTCAATTCTGTCGGTATATCGCAGTTTAACAAGGTATTATTCTTTCTGCTTATGCCTATGATAACCTTTGAGAACACCTATACATCAGATCTTTCTCACGATTTTGATCTTCGTGTGGTTTCGATAGCTTTTTTCTGTGTGCTCTTCTCATTCTTTTTAATGCTGCTGATAGCCCCAAAGCTTACCGATGACCGTGCCGCGATAGGTTCGATGATACAGGGCAGCTTCCGTTCAAACGCAGTTGCTTTCGGACTTCCGATCGCCATCAATTTTTGCGGGCCTACCGCCTCCGGCCCGACAGCAGTTCTTTGCACCGCTATGGTACCGCTTTATAACATAATGGCAGTCACTACCTTTTCGATATACAATAAAAAAAGCAAAAAGAGACCGGATGTAATAAAAATCGCGAAAAAAATACTTACCAATCCGCTTGTTATAAGCTTTATTGCAGGCATGGTTATCCAGATACTGCATCTTCAGCTTCCGGTGGTCTTTACAAAGACCGTTTCAAGCCTAAGCCGCGCCGGTTCCACTATGGCGCTGGTGGTCATAGGAATGCAGCTCGACTTTAAAAATGCAGCAAACAATATAAAGCTGAGCAGCGCGGTAGCCCTTGTAAGATTGATAATAACTCCCGCTATAGCTCTTACCGCCTCAGTAATGCTTGGACTGCGCGGTCCGCTGCTTTGCGCACCTTTATTCATTCTTGCCGCTCCCTGCGCTACCGGCTGTGCCTCGCTTGCCGAAGCGATGGACGGTGACGGTGATCTCGCAGCCGAGATGGTGGTATTCACCACCGCGCTGTCAATATTTACGCTGTTTATATATTCTTTCATCCTCAAATCCTGGGGACTTATTTGATCAGGAAGGGAGTTTATCGCCGCCTTGTTTAAAAAGAATGATATGATCGATCTCCACATTGAAGATATAACCAACGAAGGCAGCGGAGTAGGACGCTTTGAGGGTCAGGCTGTCTTTGTTCCCTATACCGCGCCGGGTGATAATATCAAAGCGCGCATCGTCAAGGTCACGCCACGCTACAGCTTTGGCATCGTTGACCGAGTGATATCCCCTTCCGCCTGCCGCTCTGATGATCGATGCACCGCCTTCGGCAAATGCGGCAGTTGCTCGCTGAGACATATCTCATACAGCGAGGAGCTTCGCATCAAAAACGGCTGGGTAATGGAAAATATGCGCCGTATCGGAAAGCTTGAGCCGCCGGTAAGCGAAGCGCTTCCATCCCCGCTTATCGACCGCTACCGCAATAAGGCGGTATATCCGATAAAATCTGTGGACGGTAAGCCGGTGATAGGATTTTTCGCAAAGCGCTCTCATCGTGTCGTCACCTGTGACGACTGCCTGCTGCATCCCGAGTTTTTCGGTGACATTTGCAATGCAGTGCAGCAGTGGCTTGAAAAATATAACGTGAGCATCTACGATGAAGTTGCTCACAGCGGACTTGTTCGTTCTCTTTTCATTCGCCATGCCGAAGCCACCGGCGAGGTGATGGCGGTCATCATCGCAAACGGAGATACTGTTCCGCATAAGGAAGATCTGATAGAAGCGCTGACCAAGGCTTGCCCTTCCGTATGCTCGGTTATGCTCAATGTGAACCGCCAAAAGACCAATGTACTGCTCGGGCGCGACAGCAAGCTGCTTTGGGGCAAAGATCACATCACCGACACACTATGCGGATTGGACTTCTCCATCTCTCCCCGCTCCTTTTATCAGGTCAACCGTCAGGGCGCGCAGCGGCTTTACGGCGTTGCCGCAGATTTTGCCGGGCTCAAAGGCGGCGAAACGCTGCTCGACCTCTACTGCGGAACCGGAACCATCGGACTTTCAATGGCACACGAGGCAAAGCAGCTCATCGGCGTTGAGATAATCGCGGAAGCGGTGGAAAACGCCAAACAAAACGCTAAGCAGAACGGTGTTGAAAACGCACGTTTTATCTGCGGCGATGCCTCGGACGCTGCCGCCATGCTGGAAAAAGAGGGGCTTCGCCCCGATGTTATCGTGATCGACCCGCCCCGAAAGGGCTGCACCCCCGAGTTGATAGATACCATCGTCAAAATGTCGCCCGACAGAGTCGTAATGGTCTCCTGCGACAGCGCCACCGCCGCAAGAGATGCAGGCATATTCGATTCGATGGGCTATAAGCTTCAAAAGCTTCAGGCAGTCGATATGTTCCCGAGGACCAATCATATAGAATGTGTGCTGAAGCTTTGCCGCGAATAAGGAGCTTTACCTATGATCCACACTGCGCTCACTAAAAAAGCGATGAAGATCGCCTTTGAAGCCCACAAAGAGCAGACCGATAAAAGCGGCATACCTTACATCTATCACCCCATCCATATTGCTGAACAGATGAACGATGAAATATCCGTCTGTGTTGCCCTGCTGCACGATGTTATTGAGGACAGCAGCATAACGCTTGAACAGATTGCCGAGCAAGGTTTTCCCGATGAGGTGATATCGGCACTCAGTTTGCTGACCCACGACGACGCTGTTTCATATATGTACTACATCGACAAGATAAAATCCGACCCCGTTGCCGCCGCGGTAAAGCTGGCGGACCTTAAACATAACAGCGACCTTACAAGGCTGGATATCATTGATGAAAACGCTTTGCGGCGCGCCGAAAAATATTCCGCTGCCATTGAGCTTCTCTCATCCGCCCTGTGAGATGAGCATTAAAACTGTCGAGGTGTTATAATGAACAAATTTAAAGACATTTTTCGCGAGGATTCGAAATACAGGATCTTTTATCTCTCTCTGCTCATAACCGGACTTTCCTTTGGCTTATACAAGGGAATGATGGATAACTTTCTTGCTGAGATAGTTGGCTTGGGCGAATTTGACCGCGGCGTTACCGAGTTTTTCAGAGAGCTGCCCGGAATAATGCTCATATTGATCCTTGCATTGTTCTACACCCTTTCTGCCGAGGCACTTTATAAAGTAGGCGCTGTTATCATGCTGGTCGGCATGGGTATGCACGCAATGCTTCCTCCCACCAAGGTGTTGGCTATTCTTGCGGTGTTCGTATATTCTGTCGGTGAGCATCTTCAGATAGGTATGAAAAACACCCTTTCTCTCAAATATTCCAAACCGGGCAAGGGCGGCGCCGCCTTGGGCGTTCAAAATTCCACCTATCAGTCAGGTCAGCTGGCGGGTTATCTCGTCATCATAGCGGCGTTTTCGATATTTGCAGAAAAACAGCCCTACATACCGTTTTTCTATCTCGCCACCCTTCTCGCCGGTGTCAGCCTTATCTGCTCGCTCGGTATAACCGGCAAAAGCGAGACCGATAAAAATAAACGCCGTTTCTATTTCCATAAAAAATATTCCAAGTATTATATGCTTGAGGTTTTCTATGGCGCGAGAAAACAGGTATTCCTCACCTTCGGTCCCTATGTTCTGATACTTTTCTACGGCGCTAAGGCTGCCACTATCAGTATGCTGTTTGCCGTTTCTGCCGTAGCATGCCTTTTCGCCGCGCCGATAGTCGGCAAGATAATCGACCGCATGGGATATAAGATAGTAATGATAGCCGATACGCTGATACTGGTCATCGTATGCTTCTTTTATGGCTTCGCACACCACATCTTCCCAATGCATATAGCCTTTATCGTCTGCTGCCTGAATTACGTTCTCGACGCGGTGATATCGCTCGCATCCATGGCTTCCAACGTATACGTCCAGGATCTTTCCGACAGCCCCGACGAGGTGAAAGCCACTATCTCGACCGGCGTTTCGGTAAACCACGTCATCACCATATTCATCGCTCTTTTCGGCGGCTGGATATGGCAGACTCTCGGCATCGAAACACTGTTCATGATCTCTGCTTTTCTCGGTCTCTGCAACAGCGCCTATGCTGCGACCATTAAAACCGACAAAAAAACCAACGCGTGATATTTTCAAACCGGGCGAGCTTCTCGTCCGGTTTTGAGCTATCTGAAAGGAGCAAACCATGAAAGCTCAGCTTGATGTTCACACCCACACTATCGCAAGCGGGCACGCCTACGGCACCATAACCGAAATGGCAAAAGCCGCCTCTGAAAAAGGCTTAAAGCTTTTGGGCATAACCGAACATGCCGAGGGTATACCCGGCACCTGCAATAATTTTTATTTCACCAATTTGGGCGCACTGCCGCGCGAGATGTTCGGCGTTGAGATGATGTTCGGCTCTGAAATAAATATCATCGATTATGAGGGACATCTCAGTCTTGAAAAGAAATTTATCGAAAAGCTTGATATACGCATCGCCGGAATGCACCGCTACTGCTACCGCTTCGGCTCAATGGAGGAAAACACGCGGGCAGTGATAAGCGCCATATCCAACCCCGATATCGATATCATCAGCCATCCCGATGACAGCCGCGCTCCGCTCGATTATGAGCGGGTGGTATATGCCGCAAAGCAGCATAATACCCTGCTTGAGATAAATAACAGCTCACTTAAAGCGCAAAACCGAGAAAACGTATTTGAAAACTGCTGCCGCATACTTGAGCTTTGCAAAGAGGTAAACCATCCTGTTATCCTATCAAGCGACGCCCACTTTATGACTGCTGTCGCAGATCTCTCGCTCTGCGAAAAGGTGCTGCAAGCGGTCTCCTTTCCGGAAGAGCTTGTCATCAACTATGACCTCAGGCGCTTCAAAGCGTTCATAGCCGCCAACAGGACATGAATTTCACCGCCGTTGCCGAGCCGCAGCATATGTTTTAGTGTGCTATTGACATAAAGTATCAGCGATGATATACTTTAAACCATCAAAATGAGCATTATGCTCTTTACAAAATTTATAATTTTCGAACAAGGAGGAAACACAAATGGCAAATCTTAAACTGTGGTCCATTTTAAATGAGATGAAATCTGAGGACTATAAGTGGGTGGATCTCACTCATGAGCTTTCCCCCGAAACTCCTCACTGGTTTGGCTTCCAGCCGCTCAACGCCAAGCTGCTCTTTGACTATGCAGAGGGTACCCCCGATGATATGATGGCTCCCATGCGCTGCTACGAATACACCGTTGCGAGCCAGTATGGTACCCACGCAGACGTTCCCCGTCACTTTTGGGGCGATGGACGCAGCATGAGCGAAATGACCGTCAAGGAACTTATCTACCCGCTGGTAGTTATCGATAAATCCGCAGAATGTGCTAAGAATCCCGAGTTTATGCTCACCGTTGACGATATCAAGGCTTGGGAAGCTGAGTACGGCAAGATCCCCGAGGGCGCATTCGTAGCTTTCCGCTCTGACTGGTACAACAAGCCCGACATGGAAAACAAGGATGAGAACGGCATCCCCCGTTATCCCGGCTGGGACAAGGCTGCCATCCAGTGGCTGGTTGAAGAGCGTAACATCGGCGCTATCGGTCATGAGCCCGCTGATACCGACCCCAGCTTTGTTACCACCAAGCCCGATGCTTACCCCTATCCCGGCGAGCAGTACATACTCGAAGTTGACCGCCTGCAGATAGAAGTAATGCGCAACCTCGATCAGGTCCCCGCAGTCGGCAGCATGATCGTTATCGGCTTCCCCAAGCTCAAGGACGGCACCGGATTCCCCACCCGCTGCTTTGCTATCTGCCCCAAGGATTGATCATTTGATTTTTATTGCGGAGTTGTCTTTGGACAACTCCGCTTGTATAATAATGATAAATTAATACAGAAGGAGAATATATCATGAGTTTAGTATTTGATGAACAGCTGTCCGCGCTTCAGGCTCCCAACCGCGAGGAGATGACCGACGAAGAATATAAGGTATTTAACGACAACGTTGAGATGATGGAAAAGAACTGGGGCTTTATCAACAATCTTTTCAAGGTGCTCCCTCTCAACGCAAGCCAGTACATCGGCTTCCTCAACTTCAAGGGTTCTCTTTTTGATCCCGAGACCTGCTACCTCTCCAATGCCGATAAGGAAATGATCGGTCTGGTAGTTTCTTCGGTCAACTGCTGTTCTTACTGCCTCACCACCCACGGCGACGCTCTGCGCGGCTACACCAAAAATCCCGAGTGGGTCGACCGTATCTCCTACAACTACCGCTCCGCAAAGCTGACCAAGAAGCAGCGCGCGCTCTGCGATTATGCTTATTTTGTTACCGCTCATCCTCAGGAGATCGACACCGACCAGGTAGATAAGCTTCGCGAAGCCGGCTTTGACGATCACGAGATCCTTGAGGCCGCTTTTGTGGCAGGATTCTTTAACTACACCAACCGTTGGGTAAGCACCATCAAGCCCCTTGCCAACGACGGTCACTTCAACCACAACAGAAATTTCTGATCTAACTTTGAGAAGAGGGCGGATATCCGCCCTCTTGCTTAAAATCTCCCGAAAGGAAACCTTTGAAATGAAATATGAAAAACTTTTTTCCAAGGGACGCATCGGCAGACTTGAGATCAAAAACCGCGCCGTAATGTCCCCTATGGCTACCGATTTTGCAAATCCCGACGGCACCGCCTCCGAGCGCCTTATCCGCTATTATGAGGAGCGCGCCAAAGGCGGTATAGGTCTTATCATAAACGAATACACCGGCGTTGACGATGTTGACAGCATCCCCACCCCCTTCAACCTGCGCGCTGCGAGAGATTATCACATGACCTCGCTTGAGCAGCTCACCGATGCCGTTCACCGCCACGACTGCAGGATATTCGCCCAGATACATCACGGCGGAAGCACCTCGAAATCAGCTCTCACCGGACGCCAGTCCCTTTCCGCAAGTGATGTTCCTATCGCTCCCGGAGCACCTGCGCCCCGCCCCATGACCATCGAGGAGATAAAGGCTGTTGAACAGAAGTTCATCGATGCCGCTGTCCGCTGCCAGAAGGCAGGCTATGACGGCGTTGAGCTTCACGGCGCTCACTCCTACCTGCTGGGCCAGTTTTTCTCTCCCTATTACAACAAGCGCGAAGATGAATACGGCGGCAGCCTTGAAAACCGTATGCGCCTTATCGATGAGATAATCGCAGGCGTTCGCAAGGCTTGCGGCCCCAACTTCGTTATCTCGGTAAGAATATGCGGCGATGAGATGACCCCCGATGTTCCCGACACCCTTGATCTTCAGGACGGCATCGACATCGGTCTGCATCTTGAGGCTCAGGGCATCGACGTTATCAACATCTCCAACGGCAGCGGCCTTAACGCCAACGCGAACTGCGACCCCTATTCCTATCAGCCCGGCTGGAAAAAGCATGTAGCGGCAGCTTTCAAAAAGGCATTGAAGATCCCCGTAATCGCTACCAACACCATCAAGGATCCCGATTTTGCCGAGAGCCTGCTCGAAGAGGGCGTTTGCGACTTTGTAGCACTGGGGCGTTCCCAGTTCGCAGATCCCTACTTTATGAAAAAGACCGCTCAGGGCAAGACCGAGCTTATCAGAAAGTGCATCGGCTGCATGTATTGCCGCGAGCGCCTGCTCGGACCCGCTCCGTCGGTCGCCTGCGCGGTCAATCCGCTGATGGGCAGAGAATATAACATGAACCGCCTCGATAAGAACGGAAACGGCCGCCCCGTTGCTGTTATCGGAGCAGGTGTAGGCGGCATGGAAGCCGCTATCATCCTTGCAAAACGCGGTTTCAGGGTCACTCTGTTTGAGCAGAGCGGAGAGCTGGGCGGCACCCTCAATATCGCAAAGGTGCCCAACTTTAAGGATAAGCTGCAGGGGCTCACCGATTCCATGACAGCCGAAATGAAGGCGCTCGGCGTTGAGATAAAACTCAATACCAAGGCCACCCCCGAGCTGGTCAAGGAACTTTCCCCCGTCGGTGTATTTGTTGCGACCGGCGCAAGACCTATAATCCCCAAGCTGCCAGGCATCGATTCCGACAAGGTGACCACCGCCGAGCAGGTGCTTCAGGGTGCTTCCGCTCCCGGCGGCAAGATCGCTCTCATCGGCACCGGCATGACCGGACTTGAGACCGGTGAGCTGCTTGCTGAGCGCGGCTGTGAAGTTACCTTCGTCGAGATGCAGCCTGTAGTTGCGCCCGGACTGTTCGCCGTACTCAAGAACGACATTATGGGCAGGCTCAATAAGTTTCCTGTCAGCTTCCTCACCGGACACAAGCTCACTGCCGTCACCGAAAGCGGCGTTGAACTTGAAAAAGCAGACGGTGAAAAGGTATCGCTCGATGCCGACAGCGTAGTTCTCTCCATCGGTATCGCCCCCACTCCCGATGTTATCGCAAGCTTTGAAGCTGTATTCCCCAACGTCACCTTCCGCATCGGTGATGCTGCCAAGCCCGGCAAGATAGCCCACGCTATCAAGGATGGCTTTGACCGCGCTTACAGCTTCCAGCCTGATATCCCCTGATCGATGATACAAAAGTGGCTGCCGCAAAATAATAGACTCCGCCAAAAATGATGCACAATAAAACACGGTTTCAAGGGCTTTGATCGGCCCCGGAAACCGTGTTTTTGCGCTTCTAAAGGACTGTTTTTGTGCAAATCGCTGTCGCATTTTCATTTTGCAACAGCCCCTTTTTATTGTGCTCGATCTGTCAGCAGCCTGCCTGCTTGGTGGGATTGATATCTCCCTCGGGAGGAACGATGCAGAGGAAAACAAGATCTTCATTTCCATCGTTATAAAAACGGTGCATTGCACGCTTGGGGATGCAGATCCACATACCGCCCTCCATGGGATGAGCTTCGCCGTTGAGCTCAAACTTTCCGTTGCCGGAAAGAACTATCATCCAGTGGTTCCAGGGATGTTTGTGAGGTTTGCCTTCAACTCCCGCGCCGGGGTGAAGGGTAAAGGATCGCATTACATAATCATCCCAAAGTCCGTTGGTGGGCCCGAAAACAATTCTCTTATCCGAGTTAGGTATAAAGTTATTTTCATTCGCGAGAGGCAGTTCATTCAACTTTCCGCAAATTTCAGCCATGGTTATTACCTCCGTAGTTTTTTAATCATGATAACGCAAACATCCGCCTTTTTCAACCTCAACAGAAGCTTTTGTTATAACTGTTCCCGAGACGTTCCGTGCTGTTCGACCACCTTTGCCAGCTTTTCAAAAGTATATTCCGCTACGTCAAAGCTTCTGCGCTTGCTGCCAATATCATACAGTGTACTGTCACCCGAAAGCAGCACCAGATCCACCTTTTTTCCACCTGCCGAAAAAGTTATCGAAAGGCTGTCCTGCCCGGTGCTGTAAACAAGCACCTTTTCAAACGGCAGCATAAATCCTCGCCTGCGGCAGGTGATATCACTCATCGTATTTATCAACGCTTTTGCCGCCTCGCTTTCGGCAGGGGCATCAAGCTCGGTAACCGAGTTCTCATAGGTGATGCTTCCATCGCTGTTTTGCAGTTCTACCGTGCGGATAAGCGTTGCATCAATGTTTGAATCAAGCTTATCGATATCCACCATCTCGCCAAGCGGTTTTGATCCGGTGACCCAAATGCTGACGAGCAGCACTACGGCAACCGTTGTAATTATATATTTGCTTGCTTTCATAGGACACACCTTTTTAAATATGCTGTATATCTTTGAAGTAAAACTATATCTTTTCTGTTTTATTGTATCATATTGTGGTTTCAAGTTCAATGTAAAGCAAGCTCAATGAAATATCTGCTAAAAGGGACAATATCTATTACGACTTGCTTTTGTTACAATTATAGGATAGAATATTATATTAGGCTAATTATGTAATCAAGGAGGGATGAAAACTTGAAAAAGATGCTGCTGTGCGCTTCCACCGCTTCACATATCAAGAATTTTCATCTCCCGTATATAAAAACGCTTTCCGAGCAAGGCTTTGAGGTCTACACCGCAGCCAACACCGAAGTAAGATTCGAAAACACCGTAGGCTGCTTTATTCTGCCCATTAAAAAGGTATTTACCAGTCCGCAAAACGTCAAAGCCATCCTTGAGATGCGAAAGCTGCTGCTCAAACATCGCTTTGATGCCGTAAGCCTGCACACAACGCTGGCTGCCGCAGTGGTCAGGGCAGCGATACTCACCCTCCCGAAAAAGCTTCGTCCCAAGGTGTTTTACATATGTCACGGCTACCTCTTCAACGAAAATGACGGTGCCGGAGCACTTAAATATCTTATCCCCGAAAAGATATGCGCCGCTGTCACCGATGTTTTAGCGGTAATGAACCGCGAAGATGAACGGATAGCGAAAAAGCACCGTCTTTACAACGGAGAGCTTATCTATTTAAACGGAATGGGGCTGCCCGACGGAAAATTCTCACCGCCTACGGTCGAGCGCCATATCGAGGCTAAAAAAATGTTTGGTTTTGATCCGGAGGACAGGCTGCTGGTATGCTCGGCGGAGCTTTCGAAGCGCAAAAATCAGTCCGCTCTCATCTCAGCGTTTGCCAAAGCACTGCCCGCTGTTCCAAACTGCTATCTTATTCTTGCCGGCAACGGCACCGAACTCGAACGGTATCAGGCGCTTTGTGAAAAGCTCGGTTTAAAAGACAGGGTACGTTTTCCCGGCTTTGTCTCCGATATGCCCGCACTGTTGGATGCTGCCGACGGATTTTTGAGCGCCAGCAAAATAGAGGGGCTTCCCTTTGCTGTCATGGAGGCGCTCGCCTGCGGACTGCCTGCCGCTTTAAGTGATATCAAAGGGCACCGTGAGCTTGCTGAAACAGGCGAAACAGTGTGGCTCTTTTCAAACCAAGAACAGCTTGTTGACCTGATAAAGAGGATATGCTCTTTGCCGCAGCTCCGATACGACTATCGCTTGAAGCCGTTTATGCTCAGCAGCGCCGCACCTCAGCTCAACGCTGTTTATCTCAGTGAACAAACCGAAATAAGAAAGGTTGGTACATTCTAATGATCCCTTATGTCATTCTTTTAGTCGCTGCCGGAGTTCTTGGCTTTGGGCTGTGTGAATACAAGCCCACCAGGCAAAAAGAGCACCTTTATCTCATAATCATGACTGTGGCAATGTGCGCTATGGTAATCTGCCGCGGAGAAAATGTAGGTATCGACTACGATTTTATATACCGTGATATATTCCTTACGGTCAACGATAACCTCAGCCTTGGTTATCTGTTTTCTCCCGCTAACGCCTACCGCACCGAGCCGCTTTTTGTGTTGGTAAATATGGCGGTAGCCGCCGTTTCTGATTCTCCCATGGTTTGTTTTGCTGTTTTTGGTGTTCTGATAATAGTTTTGCGTACATTTTTTATCGCAAAATATTCTCCCAAGTCTTGGATATCTCTGTATTTTTACATCAGCTTCGGACTTTTCTCTTACACCATGTGCACCACAAGACAGGAGCTTGCCATTTCCATCGCAATGTTCGCTCTGCCTTTTATCATGGACCGAAAGCCCATACCTTACTTTGCGATAGTGATCGCTGCCGGCTTGATGCATAACAGCCTGCTCCTGCTTCTGCCTCTTTATTGGATAGTGCTCATCCCCCCCACCAAAAAGTGGGCTATCGGTCTTTACTCCGGTGGCTTGCTCTTCCTCCTTCTGTTTTCTCACGATGTTATCTATCTTTTCACCGGCATTTTTAAACGCTTCTCCTACTATCATGAGGGCGAGGGCACCTTTTATCTGATCGGACGTCCCCTTATAACCATAATCGCCTTTGTTGCTGTTTTAGTCATCTGCTCCTTTTTCTACAAGCGTATCGTTGAGCGCGACCCGAAAAATATGATACTCTTTAACCTTTACCTTTTCGGAACGTTGATAATGATACCTGTTCTCAAAAACTTCATCTTTCAGCGTGTTGCCCATATGCTGCTCCCCTTTGTTATCATGCTCATCGCTGTGATAATGGAATCCATCGATTTCCGCGGATCAGCTATTGCGGCAGCTGACAAAAAGCTGCCCAACAACAAGCGTTACGAGCTTAAAAAGAAAGCCGACGACGATAAGCGCATGTATTATTCCATCTTGGCACTTTTGATTTTCATCGGCGCACTGGAATACTTTATGCAGATGAACACCAACCGTCTTGATCTTGTTCCCTATGTGACCTTTTGGATGTGATTTACAATGGATAAACAACGTCAGCGATTTTTTCAGCTTGCTTTGCTGCTGTGCGATATTCTGATATGGTTAGGCTCGATAGTTGCCGCATACTTTATTCGCTTCAACCTGTTTCCAACCAGTGAAACGAACGCATTTAGATTAGGTTTTTATCTGCGGCTCTCCCCCATTCTTATAATTATTTATCTGTTTATCTATCATCTTAAAGGGCTTTTTGATATTTTCCACCGCCGTACCATCACCGCTGAACTGGGTTTGGTGGCAGCAGCCAACACATATGGATTTCTTTGCATACTTATGCTGTTTTTCTGGTTTAAAACAGTTTATGTATCAAGGCTTACTCTGCTAATCTTCGCTGCCTGCAGCACGCTGCTTTCGGGCACTGTCAGAATAGCGGCCCGCAAAACCTTGCGCGCGCTGCGCCATCACGGATACAACATAAAGCACCTGTTGATGGTTGGCTGCAACGATACAGCCAACAGCTTTTATGACCGCGTTGCCGCAAACAAAAATTTTGGATATGTCATCGATGGCTATATCAGCGCATCCGCTTCTGACGCGCACTGGAAAGCGAAATATCTCGGCGGCATATCTATGCTCGACGAGGTGCTCAAAACTCACCGTATCGACGAAGTTATGATCTCGCTCGATTACGACGAATTCCATCTTTTAAGCACTGTTATAGAGGTCTGCGAAACTCACGGGGTCAAATCTTCGCTGCTGCCTTTTTACAACAACTATCTGCCCTCCAAGCCGCAGATCGAGGTGCTGGAGGATATCCCTGTCATAAACCTTCACCACATACCTTTGGATAATGTGGGATATGCCATTATCAAAAGAGCTATCGATATACTCGGTTCCCTTTTCGGGCTTATACTTATCTCTCCGCTGCTGCTCGTGACCGCAGTGGGCATCAAGCTGACCTCCCCCGGACCGATCATCTACAAGCAGCTCAGAGTCGGAAAAAACCGCAAAAATTTCACCATGTACAAGTTCCGCTCGATGCGCATAGCAGATAATGCCGATACTACCACCTGGGGCACCGAGCAGGATCCCCGCCGCACCCGTTTCGGCGCCTTTATCAGAAAATTCTCGATAGATGAGCTTCCTCAGCTGGTAAATGTTCTCAAAGGCGATATGAGTCTTGTAGGGCCTCGCCCCGAGCGCCCCTTTTTCGTCGAAAAATTTCGAGATGAGGTGCCGCTTTATATGCTCAAGCATCTTGTTCGCCCCGGTATAACCGGTTGGGCACAGGTAAACGGCTGGCGTGGAGACACCTCTATCCTCGAGCGCATCAAGTGCGATATGTATTACATCGAAAACTGGTCGCTGATGCTGGATATCAAGATACTGCTGCTCACCGTTTTTAAGGGCTTCATCAATCCCAGTGAAAAGCTGTAAAAAAGGGGCTGTCGCAAAATGGAAATGCGATAGCGATTTGCACAAAAAACAGTCCTTTTCAAACGCAAAAACACGGTTTCCAAGGCCGATCGAAGCCTTTGAAACCGTGTTTTATTGTGCATTATTTTTGCCGGAGCCTATTTTGCGACATCCCCTTTCGTTATCTTTATGCCCTTTGCGGCTCGGCAGAAAAAAGTTCTCTGGCGGCTCTTACCGAATTGCCCACCTGGCTCAGGCTTCCATCCTTTTCTACTACGAAAAAGTTGATATGGCTGAATTTGCTCCATATCTTTCCGGTAACAGGATCCCCTTTCGCCGGTATTCCGGTAAGAACATTTGACACTCTGTTATCCTTTATGTATCTTATTATAGCTTTGGCTATGTCATCTGAATAAAGCAAAACCATTTCAGCATCGTTTTCTTTCGATACCGAAAACAGATATTCTATAGATTCAGAATCGTAGCAACGATCGGGACGGACGACGTTTATTACTGCCAGCTGGGTCCTGGTCATGTCGGCAAGCGCCCTTCCTGCCCTGATTATTCTGTCGCATCCGCGCTGATCGGTTATGCAAACTACCGTTTTCATATCCGGAATCTTTATAGCTCTATCCACTGAAAACACCTCCGAAGATAGTTTAGCCTCTGAATATATACTAACAAAACATTATGAATTTTCCTTGACGTAATATGAGTGCTAATTGAAACATTTGTTAAATAGTTATCATTATTATGTAAAATAAAATTTTCCTTGTTTTTCTCTTGCTTGACTAACTGCCGCAGTTGTTATAAAATAAAGTGTGATATTTCTCGTCAGACTTTTGGGAGGTGCTGACTTTGCCACGAAATCAATATGTTTCGAGTGCTGTTATACGCCGACTTCCCCGTTATTATCGTTTTTTGGGTGAATTGCTCGAAAAAGGCGTCAGCCGAATCTCCTCTAAGGAGCTTGCCGAACTGATGAGCCTTACCGCCTCGCAGATACGGCAGGATCTCAACTGCTTCGGCGGATTCGGTCAGCAGGGCTACGGTTATAATGTAGCACTTCTCCATGATGAAATAGGTAAAATCCTGGGGCTTGATAAAAAACTTAAAACGATACTCATAGGCATCGGCAACCTCGGACGTGCCTTCGCCGCAAATATCGATTTTTCTCTTGCCGGATTTGATCTTTGCGCTATGTTTGATAAAAATCCTGCTGTTATAGGCAGCAGTATAAACGGGGTTATGGTGCAAAACAGCGATGATATAGAAAAATTCTGCGGTGAAAATAAGGTGGATACCGCTGTGCTCTGCGTTCCGAGCGAGGTCGCTCAGGATCTTGCCGAACGCTTGATATCCTGCGGAGTTAAGTCTTTTTGGAATTTCACCCACTACGATATAAAGGTCGACCATCCCGAGGTCATCGTTGAAAGCGTTCACCTGATCGACAGTCTTATGGCGCTTTGCTACCTTGCCAACGATATGAAAAATCCTCAGCAGGACTGAACTTTTTAGCAGCCGTTTTACGCGGCTGCTTTTTTGCTGCAAAGCAGTCTTTTCCAAACGCAAAAACACGGTTTCCGGAGCCGATCCAAGCCCTTGAAACCGTGTTTTATTGTGCATTATTTTTGCCGGAGCCTATTTAGGCGTTTCCTCATAAGAAACCGCCTTTTGTGACAGCTCCTTTTTATATCATTCTGAAGCTTTTTTGCTGTCGATTATTTTGAATATAGCCGCAGCCAAAGCCACTAATCCCCCCTGGAACAATATGCTGAAGGTAAAGACAGGTCTGTAAGAAGCAGTTATATCAAAAATCGCCGATATAACGGTAGGAGTCAACGCAACAACTATCATTTGGGACATCGTTACCTTTGGGTAAGCCTTGTTATAAGAATTCTTTGGAACTATATCGGCAACAAGCAGCGGTGGCACCACTATCTGGTTGAAATAGCAGGAACCCAGCAAAAGCGCGCCCAAACAGCACAGCATCGGAACCTCGGAAAATGCTATCAGAAGAAGCCCCGCCGCAGTTATCACAGAAGCAAATGAAGCTACCTTTTTAACGCCTAACCTGTCGCTCATAATTCCAAACAGCGCCTTGCCGCCGGTATTTCCTATCATTGTGCAGGATATCATCGCCGCGCCAACGCGGCTGTCCAAGCCGATAGTAACAGCGTGGTTGGAAAGGAACTGCGCATAGCAGGTAGCTACCGATGCTACCGCCATATACACTATGCAAAGCACCATTCCTCCCGACATATAGCCTTCATCATCCGGCTTTGACGCGACGGCCTGAACGACCTGTTTTTCACCGTAAGGCTCAAGGCCGATATCTTTCGGTTCCTTGACTATCAAAAACATGGTAACGGGGGCAACGAACAGAAGGATAAAAGCCGACTGGGTAAAATAACCCGCTCTCCATCCCCACCGCATTATCACCTCGTTTAAAACGGGACTCATTATGGCGCCGATGACTCCAGAAGAAGTTCCCGCGATCCCAAGTGCTAAACCTCTCCTGCTGTTGAACCAGCTTTTTATCAGCATCGGAGAAGGAACGAACAGCAAAAATGCGCCCGATATTCCCTGAAGTATTCCTCCGGCATATATAAGGGTGAGATCTTTTGCGCTCGCCATCAATATGGGAGAAAGGATAAAAAACATCAGCGCGGTGGTCAGCACCACACGGATATTATATTTTTCAAAGACCTTGTCCACCTTGATAAGCATCAGCATCGAGGATATGCCGTATAGGGTGACATAAAACGAAAAGGCAGAGGTACTGCATCCAAGCCCTGCGCAAACCGGAGCGACAAACACACCCTTGCAGTTTATCACCGTTCCCAAAGTACAGCCGGTCATAATACAGCAGGAAACAAGTATCACCCACGCATAATGAAACGGCAAAGCCTTTTTCACTTTCAAAGTCATCTCTTCCTTCGCATTTTATGTATCATAATTATACATACATATATTTTTTTTGCAACAACTGCATCTATATATTTTAAATTATACCAAATCGCTCCATATTTTGACAGTTAGGTTTGATATCTACGCTAAAAAGCGCCTGTTTTAGTGCCTTTTAAACAATCTTTTTCTTTTTCGCTTTAATAAGGAAAAATAGCCTGTCAAACGAAAATTTATTATGTTATAATTATAACAAATGAAAGAAAGGTGAGGATCAATGGCCAACAGAATATCACTGGATCGCGTCGCAGAAATCGTTGATTTCTACGAATGCAAAGTTTCCAACATGATCGCAATTCTTCAGGATGTTCAGGCGGAATACAAGTACCTCAGCGAAGAGGTCCTTGAATTCATCGCAAAGAAACTGAATGTCGGCGTGGCAAAGGTTTACAGCGTAGCTACCTTCTATGAAAACTTCTCTTTAGAGGCAAAGGGCAAGTATATCATAAAGGTATGTGACGGCACCGCCTGCCACGTTCGCAAATCCCAGCCCATCTATGACGCGATAAGAGAGAACCTCAAGCTGGAAGGTAAACAGAAAACCTCTGCTGACGGACTCTTCACCCTTGAAACTGTAGCATGCCTTGGCGCATGCGGACTTGCACCCGTTATGACCATCAATGACGAGGTTCATGCAAAGATGACCCCTGAAAAGGCTGTCGAACTGCTCGACCAGCTCAGAAAGGAGGACGCATAAAACAATGACCAAGCTCAACCGTGAAAAGCTTGACGTTCGCCGCGAAAAAGCTAAACGCGCTCTTGCGGGCGAACAGAAGCAGATACTTATATGCGCAGGCACCGGATGTATCGCAGGCGGCTCCCTCAATATCTATGAATACCTTAAAGAGGAATGTATCCGCCGCGGTCTTGATATTGTAGTTGGCCTCATCCACGAGGATGAAGATCATGAGCTCACCGATAAGTCTGTATATCTCAAAAAGAGCGGCTGCCACGGCTTCTGCGAAATGGGTCCCCTGCTCCAGATAGAGCCGGAAGGCATCCTCTATACCCACGTTAAACTCAGCGACTGTGATGAGATCATCGAAAAGACCATTCTCGGCAATGAGATCATCCCGCGTCTGCTTTATCAGCTCAACGGCGTTTCTTACGCCAAGCACGATGAGATCCCCTTCTATCACCAGCAGCACCGTATCGTTCTCGGCAACTGCGGCACCACCGACGCTGAGGACCTCGACGAGTATCTGGCAAAAGACGGATACCTCGCTCTCGAAAAGGCTCTCTTTGATATGTCCGACGAGGATATCTGCAAGGAGATAATGGATTCCGGTCTCCGCGGCAGAGGCGGCGGCGGATTCCCCGCAGGTCAGAAGTGGAACAGCGTTCGACGCCAGCCCAAGGGTAAAAAATATGTCGTCTGCAACGGCGATGAGGGCGATCCCGGCGCATTCATGGACCGTTCCATCATGGAAGGCAACCCCCACTCCATCATTGAAGGCATGCTGGTCGCAGGTCTTGCTGCCGGCAGCGATGAGGGCTACATATACGTTCGCGCCGAGTATCCGCTGGCTGTAAGCCGCCTTAAGATCGCTATTGCCAACGCAGAAGCAGCAGGTCTTCTCGGTGATAACATCCTCGGCACCGACTTCTCTTTCCACCTCAATGTAAACCGCGGCGCCGGCGCGTTCGTCTGCGGCGAGGGTTCCGCCCTTACCGCTTCTATCGAAGGCAAGCGCGGCATGCCCAGAGTTAAGCCTCCCAGAACTGTTGAGCAGGGCCTGTGGGCACGTCCCACCGTTCTCAACAATGTTGAGACTTTCTCTGCTGTTCCGCTCATCATCCGTAACGGTTCCGCATGGTTCCGCTCTATCGGCACCGAGTCCTCCCCCGGCACCAAGGCATTCGCACTCACCGGCAACGTTGTCAACACCGGCCTTATCGAAGTTCCCATGGGCAGCACTCTGCGCAAGGTCATTTTCGATATCGGCGGCGGCATCAAGGACGGCAAGAAGTTCAAGGCAGTTCAGATCGGCGGACCTTCCGGCGGCTGTCTGACCGAAGAGCATCTTGATATGCCGATGGATTTCGACTCTCTCAAGAAGGTCGGCGCAATGATCGGCTCCGGCGGTCTTGTTGTTATGGACGAGGATACCTGCATGGTAGAAGTTGCCCGCTTCTTCATGAACTTTACCCAGAACGAATCCTGCGGCAAGTGCGTTCCCTGTCGTGAAGGCACCCGCCGTATGCTTGAGATCCTTG
Organism: uncultured Oscillospiraceae bacterium; assembly: GCA_964605985.1. Lineage (GTDB taxonomy): Bacteria > Bacillota > Clostridia > Oscillospirales > Ruminococcaceae > Yanshouia. Next base: position 24,462 of record CAZSEO010000030.1, read on the forward strand.
AGCGCATCGTTGCAAACGAAGGCACCCTCGAGGATATCGATATGCTTGAGACTCTCTCCAAGACCATCACCGAGACCGCTCTCTGCGGACTTGGACAGAGCGCCTGCAAGCCTGTTATCAGCACCCTCAAATACTTCCGCAACGAGTATCTTGCCCACGTAGTGGATAAGCATTGCCCGCACTGCAACGGCAGCAAGAAGGTAATGAAGATAGACCCCGAAAAGTGCAAGGGCTGCGGCAAGTGCAAGAGACTTTGCCCCATGGAGGCTATCGACGGTCAGGTTCGTAACCCCCATACCATCGACCCCGAAAAATGTATCAAGTGCGGCGCTTGCGTAAGCGGTTGTCCCTTCGGCGCCATCAGGGAGGAGTGAGAGTAATGGCAAAAGGAATCATGTATGTTGACGGTCAGCGTGTAGAATTCAACGGCGAGCCCAATGTTTTGGCTGTTATCCGTAAGGCCGGCATTGAGATGCCCACCTTCTGCTACCACTCTGATCTTTCTGTTTTCGGCGCATGCCGTATGTGCGTAGTTGAGGACGAGCGCGGCAAGATCGATGCTTCCTGCTCGATGCAGCCCAGAGACGGTCTCAAGATCCGCACCAACACCGCGCGCCTTCTCAAGCATCGCCGTATGATCCTCGAGCTGATGCTTGCTTCCCATAACTGCAACTGCACCACCTGCCAGAAGAGCGGCAACTGCCATCTTCAGGATCTTGCCAATCAGTTCGGTGTTGCTCGCATTCGCTTTAACGATAACCGTGATATCTCCGGCATCGATAATTCCAGCCCCGCAATCGTTCGTGATCCCAGCAAGTGCATCCTTTGCGGCGACTGTGTTCGCGTCTGTGAAGAGACCATCGGCATGGGCATCATCGATTTTGCAAAGCGCGGCTACAATATGCAGGTAATGCCCGCGTTCAACCGTCCCCTTTCTGAGACCAAGTGCATCAGCTGCGGACAGTGTGCCGCCACCTGCCCCACCGGCGCCATCACCGTTAAGAATGATATCGGTGCTGCATGGCGCGCACTGCACGATCCTCAGAAGCGCGTTATCGTTCAGATAGCTCCCGCAGTACGTGTAGCCGTAGGCGAGGCTTTCGGTCTGCCCGCAGGCTTCAACGCGCTTGATAAGCTAACCATGGCTCTCAAATATATGGGCGCTGATGAAGTTTACGACACCAATTTCGGCGCTGATATGACCACTATCGAGGAGTCTGAGGAATTTGTAAAGCGTCTGCAGAACGGCGGCCCCTTCCCGATGTTCACCTCCTGCTGCCCCGCATGGGTCAAGTATCTTGAGAACAAGCGCCCCGAATATCTCAAGAATATCTCCAGCTGCAAGTCTCCTATGGAGATGCTCGGCGCTATGGTAAAGGAGAAATTCTCCGTCAATGATGCTGAAGACGGACGCACCACCTTCCACATCGCTATCATGCCCTGTACCGCCAAGAAGATGGAGGCTGCCCGCGAAGAGTTCAAGCATAACGGCGTTTCGGATGTCGACCTCGTTCTCACCACCCAGGAAGTCGTAATGATGATCAAGGAATCCGGTATTCAGCTGGCAAACCTTGATATGGAAGCGCCCGAGCTGCCCTTCGGCATCGGCTCCGGTTCCGCAAACATCTACGGCACCACCGGCGGCGTTGCAGAGTCTGTAGTTCGCCACTGCCTGCCCGAGAAGTCCAAGAACGTTCTGCGCGAGCTGAGCTTCTCCCCGCTGCGCAGCAACGAGGCTGTTCGTGAAGCTGCTATCACCATCGGTGACCGCGAGATCAAGCTCTGCGTTGTTCATGGTCTTGCAAACGCCAACCGCCTGCTCGATGAGATCGACGCCGGCAACGCTTATTACGACCTTATCGAGGTCATGACCTGCCCCGGCGGCTGCGTAGGCGGTGCCGGCCAGCCCCACGGTCTCAAGAAGGAAAAGGCCGCCCGCTCTGAGGGCCTTTACGAGATCGACCGCAAGTCTCCCTTCAAGCGCGCAGAATACAACCCCGTCGTTACCTCTATGCGCAAGAGCTACACCGAGGAAGATCGCCATCATCTGCTGCATGTCAGCTACGTCAAGGAGTAATTCCCGGTATATCACACCTTTAAAGCCCCCTGCCGCAGGCAGGGGGCTTTCTGCGCCAAAAAATCAGGCGGCGAAAATTCGCCGCCTGATTTAAAGCTGTTCACAGAAGCGCGTCAGCCAAATTTGCGATATCTTCAAGGGCAAGCCTTTCGGCTCTGACCGTTTCGCTCAATCCGCATTGTGTTAACGCCTGCGCTATTTCGGTTTTATCACGCTTGAGATAGGATGAAAGCGCATTCACCACCGTTTTTCTGCGCTGAGAAAATGCACCCTTGACCACCTCAAACATAAATCTTTCGTCCTTTGGGGCAACAGGCGGCTGCTTTCTCACATCCAGCCTTATGACCGCTGAATCGACGTTAGGCGCCGGCATAAAAGAGCCCGCCGAAACATTGAAAAGCTGACGAGGCTCGCTGTAATACCAAACCGCCGCCGAAATAGCTCCGCACTCACGGTCGCCCGGCTGAGCGCAAAGGCGCTGAGCCGCCTCTTTCTGCACCATTACTGTGATCGCCTCAACGGGAAGCCTCGCCTCCAGCAGGCGCATAAGTATCGGGGTGGTGATATAATAAGGCAGATTGGCACAGACATATACCGGCAAGCCCGCAAACTTTTCCGCAATTATATTCTCAAGATCCACCTCCATAACATCGCCGAGGATTATCTCAACGTTGGAAAACTCCGCCAGTGTTTCGGCAAGTATAGGCGGCAATCTATCGTCCAGCTCAACACAAACCACCTTGTCGGCACGTCGTGCAAGCTCGGCTGTTAAAACTCCTACTCCCGGGCCTATCTCGAGCACTCCGCAGCCGTTGGCGGCACCGCCAAATTCAGCCATTCTTGGGCAGACCGACGGATTGACAAGAAAGTTCTGCCCCATCGCCTTTGAAAATGTAAATCCATGGCGTTCGAGCAGATCTTTAAGATAAGCTCTGTCGGTAAGTGCCAAGAGTATCCCTCCCGAATCTGATGATATAATTGTCCATCAAAAGCCGGTTGCCCCGCAAGGGGCGAGGCGTTGGACATTGCGTGATATAATAGCTGTTTGCAGTTATTATATCATATGTAGCATAATTTTTCTACATTTGCCGCAAAATCTCCCAATTACCTTTTGGGCCGATTTGGGAATACTATCTTTTTTTATAAATAACCAATTCGGGATCTTCACCGTTTTCTTCATAGGTTGATACCATAATAAAATCCATGTTGGCAGCGATCCCAAAACACCGCTTTCCACCAAATTCACATTCCAGCTGATTTCCTAAATATGTTGCTCCGTCATCTAATAACTTTTCACGTTTTCCGTTAGGAAGCCTGTATTCAAGATTGATGTATCTGCCCACAAGCGCATTGAGTTTTTCTACTTTCGGCATTCCTTCTATGTGTAAAGCATTGATTTCGTCAATAAGCTGCTTTTTGAATTCGTCAAACTTTTCCGCCCCGGCCAAGTTCCTATATTGTTTCCAATAATTTAGTTTCGGGAGCATATCCTTCATATATGTGCGTACCTGTTCGGATGTGAAATGCTCATTTGACATATGGTTTACGCAGACATCAATCAAATCATCCATATTGTGATACATATATTCT
>CAZSEO010000031.1:0-4790 GCA_964605985.1 uncultured Oscillospiraceae bacterium
GCTTCTAAGAGAAAATCCCGAGAGCGCTGCACGCAGGCCTTTGAGCAAAGATCGAAAAGAAGGCTGTAAAAGTCCTGCCGATATTCGATATGGTACAAAAGACCGGAAATATTCCCGAGAGAGATATGTTCAACACCTTCAATATGGGAGTTGGTATGCTGATGACTGCCGACAAGGCCAAGGCTGACGGCATTATCGCTGCTCTCAAGGCTGCAGGCTCTGACGCATATGTCATCGGTGAGCTGGTCAATGGTGAAAAGGGAGTAGAGCTGTGGTAAAGATAGCGGTTTTGGTTTCGGGCGGCGGCACCAACCTGCAGGCGCTTATTGATTCCGAAAAGAGGGGAGAGCTCGGCTGCGGAAAGCTGCACCTCTGTGTTTCTTCCAATCATGAGGCCTATGCTCTCACCAGAGCGGCAAACCACGGCATCAAGACCGCGGTCATCCGCAAAAAGGATTTTCCCGATGCTGAGAGCTACTCCGGGGGACTGGTCGAGATACTCAAATCTGAGGGTATAGAGCTTATCATCCTCGCCGGATTTCTCACCATTCTGCCGCAGAGCGTAATAGCCGCTTATCCCGACCGTATCATAAATGTTCATCCCTCGCTGATACCCTCTTTCTGCGGTGAGGGGTTTTACGGACTGAAGGTTCATCAGGCGGCGCTCGATCACGGCGTTAAAGTGACCGGCGCTACCGTTCATCTCGTCAGCGAGATAGTGGACGGCGGCAGGATACTGCTTCAAAAGGCGGTCGAGATAGTTCCTGAAGATACCCCTGAAACGCTGCAGCGCAGAGTTATGGAGCAGGCTGAATGGAAGCTGCTCCCCCTTGCAGCGAAGATGATGTGCGAAGAAATAGAGCGTGAAAAGGAGTAAACAGATATGCAGCTTAGAAAGCTTTCCGATATTTTGAGCGAAAACAGCTACCCCGGCAGAGGCATAGTTATCGGCAAGAGCGCCGACGGCGAAAAGGCAGTTATTCTCTATTTTATCATGGGCAGAAGCGAGAACAGCCGCAACCGCGTATTCACCGAGAAGGACGGCGGCATCATTACCGAGGCTCACGATCCCTCCAAGATGGTGGATCCCTCGCTGATAATCTACGCGCCTGTTCGTGTGCTTGGGGATATCACCGTAGTTACCAACGGCGATCAGACCGATACCGTTTACGACTTTGTAAAGGAAGGCAAGACCTTTGAAGAGGCTCTGCGCACCAGAACCTTTGAGCCGGATGCTCCCAATTTTACCCCCAGAGTCAGCGGTATTCTGGAGCGCAAAGACGGCGATTTTACCTATAAGATGTCGATACTCAAGAGCTGCTTCGGCGACGAAAGCTCGGTAGAGCGCTTCTTCTTCGAGTATCCTCAGCCCAAGGCGGGTCAGGGAAGATTCATCCACACCTATAAGTGCGACGGTAATCCCATCCCCTCCTTCGAGGGCGAGCCTGAGGCGGTCATCCTCGGCAGCGATATAGATGAGATCACAGGTGAAGCATGGGAAAACCTCAATGCTGACAACAAGGTTTCGCTGTTTGTTCGCACCATCGACCTTGCGAGCGGCGCGGTAGAGACCCGCATCATCAACAAGCACAGATAAGGAGAGATAAAGATGGCTAAAGAGCTTGAACTTAAATATGGCTGCAACCCCAATCAGAAGCCTGCCAAGATCTTTATGAAGGAAGGCGAGCTTCCTGTTGAAGTTCTTAACGGCAGACCCGGATTCATAAACTTCCTCGATGCCTTCAACAGCTGGCAGCTGGTAAAAGAGCTTAAAGCTGCGACCGGACTTCCCGCAGCGGCTTCCTTTAAGCATGTAAGCCCCGCGGGCGCGGCAGTCGGACTGCCGCTTGACGACGTTCTCCGTCAGATATACTTTACCGGAGATGAAGAGCTTTCTCCGCTCGCCTGTGCTTACGCAAGAGCAAGAGGCGCCGACAGAATGTCCTCTTTCGGTGACTGGATCGCGCTTTCCGATAAGTGCGACCTTTCCACCGCTAAGCTCATCAAGCCCGAGGTTTCCGACGGTGTTATCGCTCCCGATTATGACGATGACGCACTCGAACTGCTTAAATCCAAGAAAAAGGGCGGATATAACATCGTAAAGATCGATCCCGACTATGTCCCTGCTGCCGTTGAGCACAAGGATGTTTTTGGCGTCACCTTTGAGCAGGGCAGAAATGAGCTCAAGATAGATGCCGATATGCTCAAGGATATCGTTACCGCAAATAAGGAGCTTCCCGACAGCGCCAAGATAGACCTCGTTATCGCGCTGATCACCCTTAAATATACCCAGTCCAACTCGGTTTGCTATGCTAAGGGCGGACAGGCTATCGGCATCGGCGCAGGCCAGCAGTCGAGAGTTCACTGCACCAGACTGGCGGGAAACAAGGCTGATAACTGGTGGCTCAGACAGCATCCCAAGGTCCTTTCGCTGCCTTTCAGAGCCGATATCGCACGCCCCAACCGCGATAACGCTATCGATGTTTACATCTCTGAGGATTGGGCAGATGTTCTCGGAGACGACGTTTGGGCCGAGACCTTTGCGACCCGTCCCGAACCGCTCACCAAGGAAGAAAAGCGCGAATGGCTCGATAAGCTCGACGGCGTATCTCTCGGCAGTGATGCTTTCTTCCCCTTCGGTGACAATATCGAGCGCGCACGCAGAAGCGGCGTTTGCTACATAGCTGAACCGGGCGGTTCTATCCGCGACGCACAGGTGATAGAGACCTGTGATAAATACAACATGGTAATGGCATTCACCGGCATCAGACTGTTCCACCACTAAGGGAGGAAACGATATGAAAATTCTGGTAGTAGGTTCGGGCGGCAGAGAGCACGCCATAATCAAAAAGCTTAAAGAATCGCCTAAGGCTGAAAAGATATACGCGGCTCCCGGCAACGGAGGCATCTCCGTTGAGGCTGAGTGTGTAAATATTGCTGCTACCGATATAGAGGGCATGAAAGAGTTCGTGCTCGAGAAGGCGGTAGATTTCGTCGTGGTGGCGCCCGATGATCCACTGGTGCTTGGCATGGTCGATGAGCTTCAAGCGGCCGGGATCGCTTGTTTTGGCCCGAATAAGGCAGCTGCGGCTATCGAGGGCAGCAAGGTGTTCTCCAAGTGGCTGATGAAGAAGTACGGCATACCCACCGCGCGTTACGGATCCTTTGACGACGTTAATGAAGCCATTGCTTATCTCAAGGAGCAGAACAGCTATCCGGCGGTCATTAAGGCTGACGGACTTGCTCTCGGCAAGGGCGTTATCATCCCCGAAAACGAGGCTGATGCTATCAGCGGCCTTCGCTCCATGATGGAGGACGGACAGTTTGGCGACAGCGGACGCAGAGTGGTAATTGAGGAGTTCCTCACCGGCATAGAGCTTTCGGTGCTCGCTTTCACCGACGGCAATATCGTAGTCCCGATGGTTTCTTCGATGGATCACAAGCGCGCTTATGATAACGATGAGGGTCTCAACACCGGCGGTATGGGAACTATCGCTCCCCATCCGCTGTTTACCCCTGAGATGCAAAAGCGCTGCATGGATGAGATATTCATGCCCACTATCGAAGCGCTTAAAAAGGAAAACCGCGAGTTCAGAGGCTGTCTCTATTTCGGTCTTATGCTCTGCAAGGACGGGCCCAAGGTGATCGAATATAACTGCCGCTTTGGCGACCCCGAAACTCAGGTAGTGCTTCCGCTGCTCGATGGAGACCTGCTTGAGATAATGCAGGCGGTATCGGAAGGCAGGCTTTCTGAGGTCAAGGTGGGCATCAAGCCCGGCTCGGCGGCCTGCGTTATCATCGCAAGCGGTGGATATCCCACCTCTTATAAGAAGGGCTGTCCCATCCATGGCCTTTGCGAAAAGGGCGGCGCCGCAGGAGTCACCGTTTATCACGCAGGCACCAAGCTTGAGGACGGCGTTTTCAAAAACAACGGCGGACGTGTTCTTGGCGTTACCGCAACCGGCGATACCCTCAAGTCGGCTCTCGACAAGGCTTATGCCGCGGTTGAGAATATCGGCTTTGAAGGCAGCTTCTACCGCCGTGATATCGGTAAAAAGGTGCTTTGATATCTAAATAAAAAACTCCCGAAAGTTTTACTTTCGGGAGTTTTTGCACATTTGAAATTATTTATTGAGGAACTGCTCACCGCAGCCGTATTTCTCATAAACATAGTCGATATCCTTATCGCCGCGTCCGGAGAGGCAGGCGAGGATAGCACCGTGAGAATGTTCCTTGGCGTATCTGATGGCGTAAGCAACGGCGTGCGCGCTCTCGATAGCGGGGATGATGCCCTCATATCTCGAAAGCAGGAAGAAGGCTTCCATAGCTTCCTCGTCGCTGACGGTTTCGTAATGGATGCGACCCTGATCGCGAAGATAAGCGTGCTCGGGTCCTACGCCGGGATAGTCGAGTCCGCTGGCGATGGAATAAACGGGAAGAGGCTCACCGTTTTCATCCTGAAGAACATAGCTTTCAAAGCCGTGGAGCTTGCCCTTGGTGCCGTAGGTCATGGTAGCTGCGTGGTCGCCAACTGCGGAACCGCGTCCAAGCGGCTCTACGCCGTATATTTCGACAGGATCGCCGAGGAAGGGTACGAACATACCGATGGAGTTGGAACCGCCTCCTACGGCCGCGCAGACGGCGTCAGGCATGATGCCGGTCATCTCAAGGAACTGCTCTCTCGCCTCTATGCCGATAACCGACTGGAAATCTCTTACCATCTTGGGGAAAGGATGAGGGCCGCAGGCGGTACCGATGCAGTAGATGGCATCGTTGTATTCCTTGAGGTA
>CAZSEO010000031.1:4800-7178 GCA_964605985.1 uncultured Oscillospiraceae bacterium
GGTAAGCTTCAAAAGCTGCGTCTACCGCTTCCTTGAGGGTCTTGAGACCTGCGGTGACGGGAATAACATTGGCGCCGAGTATCTTCATGCGTATTACGTTGGGGTGCTGCTTAGCGATATCAACTTCGCCCATGTAGATGTCACATTCCAAACCGAAGTAGGCAGCCGCGGTGGCAAGAGCAACGCCGTGCTGACCCGCGCCGGTCTCGGCAATGATCTTTTTCTTGCCCATATATTTTGCCAGCAGACCTTCGCCCATGCAGTGGCTGCGCTTATGAGCACCGGTGTGGTTGAGGTCCTCGCGCTTTAAGTATATCTGGCAGTTGCCGAAAAGCTTGGAAAGGCGCTCGCAGTGATAAACGGGAGTGGGTCTGCCCTGAAATTCCTTGCGGATGCGGCGAAGCTCGTTTATAAACTGTGCGGAATGGCAGATCGCTTCGTAGGCGTTGTCGGCTTCGATAAAAGCGGGGATAAGTTCGGGCGCGACGAAGGAGCCGCCAAATTCACCGAAATAACCCTTTTCATCGGGAAACTCCTTGAGGTAGTTATCAAATGCGCGATATTTATTCATGATTATTCTCCTTATCAAAATTAATGTTGTTTTTAATTGTGGTATATGGCAGAGTCACCATCGAAAACCGGAGAAGAACATAAACAACACTCTTTCTTTGAAAAATAAAAATGCTCTGTCCCAAAAGGAACAGAGCAACTGTTGCCACCTTAATGGTCGATACGCACTATCATGCGCCCTCCCGGTAACGGCAGGAGAAGCCGTCGACGCCTACTGTTAGTTCGGGCCGCCCTCACAAGTCCATTCACATATCCGTTCCCTGCCGCATCTCACCTGCCGCGGCTCTCTGTGAGCTTCAAGATATGCTACTACTCTTGCTCATCGGTTTAACCTATTAAAGTATATTTTATGCTGACAGAGCAGATTTGTCAATACAAATTTTCGATTATTCGCGGATAGTCTGAACTGCTACGCAGCCGGGGCCGCCCTGGGTGATGAATGCGGGGCTGAGCGGAAGTATCTCATAGTAAGCATCGGGGCAGACTTTTTTGAGTATCTCGACTGCCTGTTCCGCCTTGTCCTGAGCATCAGCGTGGGATATGTAAACTCTCCAGCCGCTGCCGACCTTATCTTTTTCGAGATAGCTTGCCACCTGCTTGATGGCGTTTGCAAAACCGCGCTTGATACCGGCGATGATGAGGCGGGTGCAGTCCTCGTTCAGCGTCATAATTGGCACAAGACTTGCAGCGCTGCCAACAAAAGAAACCATGGGAGAAAGTCTTCCGCCGCGGCGCAGATAACCGAAATCGGAGGGCATGAGATAGCTCTTGGAGGTGGCCATCATTTCTTCAAGCTTGGTGACCATCTCAGCGACCGAATCGCCCGCAGATGCCCATTCCACAGCCTTTTCGACGAGGTAGCGGTGAGGGCCGCAGAGGGTGCGGCTGTTGATAACGGTTATGCGCTCGGGGTTGGAAGCCAGCTCAGCTGCGGCGACAGCGCCATTATAAGTTCCGGAAAGGCCGTGAGCCATCGAGATGTTAAGTATCTCGTCATCGGGGAACATATTATAGATCTCAGCCACCGAGCCGACCGACGGTTGGCTGCTTACGGGGAGGTGTCCCTGCTTTATAATGCCAACGAAATCCTTGGAGGATATTTCGTCAAATTCGAGGTAGGTTTTTCCGGCTATAGTCACCGAAAGAGGGGCGACCATAAAGCCGGCTTCGACAGCCTGCTTGCTGGAATATAGAGTAGAAGTATCAGACACGATGCGGATCATAATAATGCCCTTTCTTTTTTACACAATTCGACGTGATTTGTGGTTTTATCCTGCATATAGTAACATTTTTGAAGATAAATTGTCAATCGAAAATATACATCACGAAGAATTTGTGTAGAAAATGAAAAAAGTCCGGCAGGTTGCCGGACTTTTTTGCGTATCAAAGCAGGGTTTTTCTGAGCTCTTCGCCAGACTTGGGAGAAAGATAAGCGGGGGGAACATCAAAGATGGTCTTGGCGCCGGACATGCCGTTTTTGTTCATCTTATAAACGGCTCTTGCACAGCAGACCAGCACGCTGGAGGTAAACTCGGGATTCGAATCAAGCTTGAGAGAATATTCTATCATATGCTTGGTCTCGCCGTTTTTGCCGGTGACGCCGCTGCGCATAACGAATCCGCCATGGGGGATACCGCTGTGGTCGCGTTTGAGTTCCTCCATCGAGATGAAGTGAACGGTGGTGTCGTAATCGGCGAAGTAGTTGGGCATGGTCTTTATCTCGTTTTCGATGCGGGCCTTATCTGCGCCCTCGGCGGCAACCACGAAACATTCGCGGGTGTGTTTTTCGCGGGTGGTGAGAACGGGGT
>CAZSEO010000031.1:7188-27274 GCA_964605985.1 uncultured Oscillospiraceae bacterium
TTACCTTTGCCAGCGCTTCGGGAACAGGAATGGTATACTGCTTTGCGTCAACAACGCCCTCGATGCGTCTGATGGCATCGGAGTGACCCTGGCTCACGCCTCGGCCCCAGAAGGTGTAATCGCTGCCCTCGGGCAGGATGCAGTTGCCAAGAAGGCGCTGCAGGCTGAACATACCGGGATCCCAGCCGACCGAGATAAGAGCGGTCTTTCCGCCCTCGAGGGCGCTTGCATCTACCTTCGCAAAATGCTCGGGGATGTGGGCGTGGTTATCAAAGCTGTCAACGATGTTGAAATGCTTTGCGTATATGGGGCTTTGAACGGGCAGGTCGGTGGCGCTGCCGCCGCAGAGGATGAGGACATCGATATCGTTCTTCATTTCGAGCAGCTTATCGATGTGATATACCGGAACATCGGGGGAGTTGGTTACAAGAGCCTCGGGGTTTCGTCGGGTGAAAAAGGCAGCCAGCACCATATCGCTGTTTTTTCTGATCGCAAGCTCAGCGCCTTTGCCGAGATTGCCGTAACCCAAAATGCCGATCCTGATTTTTTCACTCATAAGACAAGATTCCTTTCGCTCAAAAAATTACGTTCTTTAGTTTAGCACAAAGAAGCGGTTATAACAATTATTTATGCGTAAAAAATATGAAAATTCTTTTAGAGAATCGTATATCGCATATTGCAATGTGATATTCATGCTTTCAGTTCGCGCTAATGCCGCGCGGGCAGTTACTTTCGGCATGCCCCGAAAGTAACCAAAGACGCATTAAAGGGAAACCTATGGTTTCCCTTTAAAATCCTTTCCGCATTTTTAGGAGGGCTTATACGCCCCCCTAATACCCCATTGATGCCAAAACAGAGAATACTCATAAGTATAATTCAGGCTTCGACGGCAAAAATGGCGTCAAGCTGCAAATTTTTGCCGTCTTACGATAGTGCAGTGTAACTTAGGCTTACGAAAATCAGTTACCCGCAAGGGTAGGGCGGCATAGGCATTTTTGTTATGCCGCCGCCCGGACGGTGTTGCTATCATTGAAAGGACGATCTGACTTGCCGTTACCGGGGGTACCTAGGGGTGCGGATGAGCACCCCTTTGGTCGGCGAGGGGGTGTCAAAGGGGGAACAGACGAAATTGTTCCCCCTTTGCGAGTCTTTGGGTACTTTCTTCTCGTAAGAAAGTACCTGCCCGCGCGGCATTAGCGCGAACTGAAAGTTTATATAATACTTTGCCAAAGCGTAAGCTTTAAAACCTTTTCAACCCCTCAGTCTCGCCTAACGGCGAGCCGGCCCCCTTACACAGGGTGGCCTTTAAGCCCTCCTTGTGTAAAGGAGGGTGGCGTCCGCAGGACGACGGGAGGATTGTTCGAAGCGATCGGCTAAAGCTATAAACAGCGTGGCAAAAAGTTTGGGTCAACCCCTCAGTCAGCTGCGCTGACAGCCGAAGGTGAATTGCCCGCAGGGGAAGAGAAGCCACCCTGGGGTGCCCCTTACACAGGGGGCCTTTTTGTTTTTTGCAAAAGCAAAACCCCCTCCAGGAGAGAGGAGGGGGTTTTAAGAAATTCAGTTTATTTAAACGGAATTTCCAATGAAAGCATTAATTAAGCGCCGGTGGAGGGGTTGGAGGGAGCTGCCTCAACAACAGGAGCATCAACTACGGGAGCTGCAGCAACGGGGTTAACAAGCTCTGCGGTAGCAAATACGTAGTTCTCAAGAACTCTGGTGTTGAAGTAGAAGGTCTCGTCGGACTCATCGTACTCACAGCCGGGGATCTCAACGAGCTGACCGTCAACTACCTTGTAAGCAGCTACGCCGTCTTCCATCTCGTAAGCGAACTCGCCGGTTCTGTTCCACTTAACGCCGTTGAAGTTAAGAGCAAAGATCTTAACGCCGGGGTTAGCATCAGCGATAGCGTCGTCGAGCTTGGTGTTGTACTTGAGGTAAAGCTTGCCCTGACCGGAAACGTCAACAGTGAAGGAACCTTCGTTGTCGCCGCCACGATCTACGCCGAATACGAACTCTACTTCGTCGTCGTAGTCAAACTTGAGAGCGTAAGGCTCATCCCAATCGAGGGGAACATTGGTCATGTTGTCGTCAATAACCTTGTACTTGCCGGAATCCTTCAGCCAGCCGTAGTTGTAAGAAAGATTGATCTCGAAGTCGTATTCCCACTCGTCGATCTCGCCGCCCCAAAGGGTACCAACCTTGTCAGAGGGGACGTCGTCATCGTCAACTTCCTTACGGTCGAGCTCGAAGGTACCGATTACGTCAGCATCATTAACGCTATGGGTGTCTGCAACCTTAACGCCGATGAAGTAGAAATAGTCGGAATCATTGAGCTGCTTTACGCGACTGGAATTAGCGGTTCCAACACCGCCAAGGATTTCTTCAACTTCGCTGGTGAGGTCCTGAACTTCGCTGACATACTTCTTGACAATGGAGATCTTCTCAACCAGATCTTCGCCCATCTCGTAGGAAACCTTGAGCTTGAGCTTCTCAACCTGCTTGTAGTCGGTCATGGGGTTGCCATCGCCGTCAACGAGAAGGAAGAGAACGGTGTCGCCGTACTGGATGCCGCTGGTGCGGAGTCTGTCATCATCTGCGCCGTAGTCGAAAGGACCATATACGCCGGGCTCGATAGTGGTATCAGCAGCCATAGAAACAGCTGCCATGCTCATGATCATTGCAACAGCAAGAACAAGTGCAAAAAACTTTTTCATGGGTATATTCCTCCTAATTATTTATCGTTTTCAGCCGTTGCTCTCCTACAACAGCAAAAAACCATGTTTAAGATACCTTGCGGTATCGGATCATATGCACGGAACTAAAGTTTTGCCTCAACCTCTCCTGAAGAAACAAGCTTTAGTGTCGTGCGGTCATTATGAAGGAAATTCACAACGACCCTCAAAAACTTCATAAGCCCCTAAACGTTGCGGAGAGCATAAAACACATTTGGAAAATTTTCGGTAAAATCATTGCAGCAAAAAATCAGAATGAATTTCCGAATATGAAGTTTAAATGAGCAAAGACTATAAAACGACTGTTACCAAACTTTTAGAATGTTTTGAGGGTTTATAACATTAAAGTTACAAATCAATTACATCTGATAAGATTTGATTACAAAACAACTATACACCTTAAAAGGTTTTAAGTCAATACCTTTTTTAAATAAAAATTCATTATTTACAGAAAAAAGACGCTGATAAATTTTATACATCTCATAAGATGTATAACGCGGGCGGATTTGCCAACTTTTTAAAAATATAATATATCTTACATTTGATAAGGTTTGATGGGTTTGCTGATTTTGTTGACAAAACAAAAATAGCCGCGCCGCTTTTACGTCCTATAAGATGTAAAAAGCGATACGGCCGAGTTTTTTGAGCTTTTATTTCAAGAGTAAAAACAATGTATACGCCTAAAAAGGTTTATTTCTTTGAATTTTTTTGAATTTTATGTAAACTTAATTTTGAGTATTGGTAAGGGGGAGATAGGCTGTGAAAAGTTTATACCAAAGGCTTAAAGAGCTTAGAGAAGATCATGATAAAAGCCAAGCTGAAATAGGTGATCTTTTAAAAACCACCCAGCAGCAGTATTATAAATATGAAAAAGGGCTGCAAGAGCTGCCGACAAGACATTTAAGAACGCTTGCTCTTTATTATAAAACATCGGCAGATTACATTTTGGGCATAACAAATATACAAAAGCCTTATTCCCGCGATTAAAATATAAAATAAAAAGCCACTGTGATCGTTTTTGACCACAGTGGCTTTATACATTGTATATATTATGCTATCTCAATGGTGCCCTTGATAATGGCGCCCTTTGCTACCGAAATGGTTCCGGTAACGATGTTGCCGCTGATATGCGCGGTGTTTTCAAGTGTCGCGCCGTCAGAAAGCTTGAGGTCGCCGGTCACCTTGCCGGAACAGAGAAGCTCTTTGGCGATGATATTGCCGCAGATATTGGAGTTTCTGTCAACGGTGACCATCTGGGTAACATTCACGTCGCCGTTAAGAGCACAGCCGCAAAGGGTGAGGCTGCTGGCGGTTATGTTGCCCTGAATAGAGGAACGCAGAATGACAGTTCCCTCGGTGATGATATCACCCTTGAATTCGCCGGATATTTCAATATCGCCCTTGGCGCGCAGGGTGCCTTCCAAGGCGGTTCCCGCGGCAAGATAGCTTACGGCGGCTGCCTTTTTAACTTCGGCAGCGATGGTTTCAGAAACCTTCTTTTCAGCCGTTTTTTTGTCAACGGGCTTTTTAACGACCGGCTCACCCTTAACAGAAGCTTCCTTTTTGTTGGAATCAACTTCGTTTACCTCGATCTCGGGCTTGGCGCCAACGCCGAATAACTCATACATCGCTTGCTTTATGTTGTCTTTTCTGTCCATATAAACATCCCCCTTATTTATAGCAGCAACAGCAATATATATATGTATAAATATCTATTCTGATTATATTGCCGACCGATTTTAAGTTCAAGAAGAATGACAGAATTATCACATAATTGTCATAATTGGCAATTTATCGGGAAAATAATGGGAAGTCGGAGGATCGATCACGGCAGTTCTTCGGCATTGAAAATATAGTCGAAATATGCTTTTCGGGCAGAGGCTTTATATGCTCTTGATATCCTCACCGTTTTTCCTCCGGTGAGATAGAACATATCGTCCTCAATGCGGTCTATCTGCTCAATATTGACCAAAAAGCTCTTATGGCAGCGGCAAAATCCGTGGCTGAGCAGCGAGGGCTCAAAATCGGTCAGCTTTCCGCTCACTGTTATCTCTCTGCCCTCAGGCAGTCCGAATATGACCTTGCGCAGGTTGCTTTCAAGATACTGTATGTTTGAAAGCAGTATGTTGGTCTCGGTGCCGAGATAGGTTATCTTTATATAACGCTTTCTTTTTTCGCGCTGTGAAAGCAGTCTTTTTATGCAGGCTTTGAACTGATCTTTGTCCAGCGGCTTTAAAAGATAGTCGAAAGCAAGCACGCGATAGCTTTGAACACCGAATTCCTCACTTGTCGACATGAACACGATAGGGGTTCTGGTGTCGCTTTTGCGCAGCTGCGCCGCCATATCTATCCCGCTGATATCCGGCATTAGGATATCGGTTATTATCAGGTCGTAGGGCATAATGGCGTGCTTTTCCAAAAGCTCATTTGCATTGCAGAATTCATCGGCAGAAAAATTTTTCATCACCGAATCGAGCATCTCCAGCGCCTGCTGCCTGTCGGTTTTAAGATCGTCGCAGATGGCTATTCGCATGAGCGCACCTCCTTCTGAGCGGAATATGATGTGAACGGCTTATATTATAGCATACCTTTGCGGAAATTGTCACTTTGCAAAGCGTGTTCACTTTCGAAACAGAATATTGAAAGATTAGGGATATAGAGCAACCATTTCGTCTGAGGTAATAAATCGTCTGTTATGCTGTTCGCAGCATTCTCTGAAAACTTTCAATAAGTTCGCCTCAGAAAACACGCTGCCATCAAAATGTAGCAGTATTTTATCGTGCTGTTTTTGACATTCAATGTACAGCAGGCTGCTTTTATCTGACATCAGCTTTTCGGCATCTTCAAAGCTTTCAACATGCGGTGACGAGGTAAAGGCACATACATCGAAATAATAGCAATACTCTGACTGTGTAGCCAGCATTTGAAAAACCGGATTTATCTCGTTGCAGAAAATATATATTATGTCTTTATCCTTTTCATCTTTTCCCAAAAAGGATTGACCTGCGTTATATTTCGATAAAAAGTGGTGATACAGTTCAACAAAGCTTTTATTGCCATCTATTCTCACTAGCATATGGTATGGAGAAAATACCTTGGTGATAAAATCCTTGGCAATAGGATATGTCATTTCATTTGTTTCACCGCCATTAGCGGTATAGGTTTCAATATAACTTTTACCGTTTCCATCTTTTCCTGTGATATAGTAGAAAATATCCTGCCAAGGTCCTTCGGAAACCCGAGCCCATTTTGGGGTATACCCAAATACTTTTTCCGATAAATATAAAACCGGCAGCTCAAAAAGAACGGTAAAAGAAACCCTTGCCACAAGTAAGAGTATCTCTCCCGCCGCTTTGATATTATTAATTGCGCTTTTATATTTACTCACTGTTTTTACCTTTCCACACAAGTAATATCTACTACCCATTTACCTAAAGCATCACCGCCAAAAGAACCTGCAATTCCACCAGCCAAAGACAGCACCGGAATAGCAAACGGGGCAAACGGCCCTGCAAATCCACCGGCAACAGCACCTGCTTTTGCACCTATTGCCGCACCGCCCCATCTTCCACCTATGCTAAATGCAGTTGTAGCTGCCTTTTTGCCAAGTTTTTTATCTTCATCTTTCAAATCGTCTGCAATTGAAAGCCCAAGTTCCAAAGTATCTAATGCCATGCCGGTTACCAAAAGAACTTTTCCGCTTATTCTTACTGCTTTACCTGTACCTTTCAAGTCATTAAGTAATTTATATGCACTATCAGATAGCGGATAGTGGTCATAGTTATTTTCACCCATTTTTGCAGCTCGCTCATAGGTGCGGGATAATTTATATTTAGATGGTTGAAATCAACATTGTTAATTCTTTCGCCTCTGAACCATCCAGCACCTCCATGGGCAGAATCCACCCTATAATACTGAAATTTATCTATATCTGCTATAACGTTATTGTGTCCGTGTCTACTGCTTTCAATTATAAATTTAATATCATGCCCTTCCAACGGATCTATTCATGCAAGTACAGGAACTGTTCCATGTTTCAATATATCTAAAAATTTCAGCCATGCGCTTAGCGTTTCTTTTCCGTATACGCCATCCTCTTCAAGTGACCTGAATCCACTACTAATTCTAAGCTCATTAAGATTTTTTTGCAAGTCTCGTATTTTACGCGAGTCTCCGCCTACATACCACGAAAGTTCCTTGATGTATTCTTTACAATCGCATCTTATTCCACAATCGTCTAAAGCTTTTATAGCTTCTATTAAGTTTTTAGCATTTTCATCTTTGATGTAGTCATTATTTCTTATTCCGTTTTGCAAATCTCTTTTTATATCTGATGCAATTCCTTTAAGTCCTTCTATCGCAGCTGTTCGATCTTTGTTCTTACCAGTGTGATAGCTATCTGAGTAAGGCGGTTTTCCTAAATCCGGTTTATTTTCCGCCGCTCTTTTTAAATCTCGGTAATAGTCAATACTGTCTCTGTTTCTTAAATAAAAAATAAGCTTATTATCTTCGTTTAAGCGTTTAAAATAATCATTGCTTCCAACAATTTGTCTATTATTGCCTTTGAGTTCTCGGCTCATATGATTTACCTCCAGTGTATTGTTCCTTTTAAAATACACTAATAACAATCTGGCTTTCTATGGTCAAATTTGTTTTAAAAAATATAATAAGCCAACAGATTTCACAAGAAAACCTGTTGGCCTGAAAACGGCGATACCATCGGCTTTTCAGCCGATGGTATCTAAACCGTTCACAAAGTATGGTTGGGCTGGCGGGATTCGAACCTGCGGAATGACGGAGTCAAAGTCCGTTGCCTTACCACTTGGCGACAGCCCAAACTATCCATATATCAAAAAAAGGCTTAACGCCTTTTTTGATATGGGGTGGATAATCGGATTCGAACCGATGGCCTCCAGGGCCACAACCTGGCGCTCTAACCAACTGAGCTATACCCACCATATTCTTTTTTAGGAAAATGGCGCGCCAGAAGGGATTCGAACCCCTGGCCTACTGCTTAGAAGGCAGTTGCTCTATCCAACTGAGCTACTGGCGCATTTTTGAATGGAGCGGGTGATGGGAATCGAACCCACGTGTTCAGCTTGGAAGGCTGACATTCTACCATTGAACTACACCCGCACACTGTTTTAACAGCGATATCCATTCTATCAAATTTAAATTCTTTTGTCAACCGAAAAATACTTTTTTACAGCAATTTAATTAAAAAAGTTGCTGCTTGCTTTGAGCATTTCGATTATCAGCTTTGCGGACTGGTCTGCTGCAAAAGGTTTGAACTCATCGTAGGTCATAGAAGCGGAGTCATCCGCGTTGTCAGACATTGTCCTGATGATGAGAAAAGGCTTTTCGTTCATAAAGCAGGCTTGAGCGATGGCAGCACCCTCCATCTCAACGCAGAGCGGTGCAAAATCACGCTCTATGCGTTCTTTTACCGCGCCGCCCTCAACAAATACGTCGCCGGTAGCTACCCTGCCGACGTAATAAGCAGGCTTTTTCTCAAGCTTTTCGCAGGCGAGAGAGGCCAGCTTTACAAGGCGCTCATCCGCTTTATAGCTGAGAGCGAAGGGATAAAACTTCTCGATGATGGGATCGCAGTCATGGTGGATAGCCTCGGAGGAGATTACGATATCCAAAACCTTGAGCCGTTTATCCATTCCGCCGGCGATTCCGACGTTGATGATAACATCAGCGCCCATCTCGCGTGCCATGACCGATGCGCAGAGCGCGGCGTTTATTTTGCCTACGCTGCAGCATACAACTACTACTTTTTGTCCCTCAAGTATGCCGTGGTAATAGGTGGAACCGTAGACCACAACTTCTTTTTCGATGCTCATCGAGCCTTTTAAAAGCGCTATCTCTTCATCGAGCGCGCCGATGATTCCCCAAACCATATTTTTACCTCCGGTTTCGCTTATTCTCTGTGCCATTTTACGCCCTGGGGGGTATCCTCCAAAACGATGCCCTTCGCCTTCAGCTCATCGCGGATAGCGTCGGCAGTCTTGAAGTCGCGGGCCTTTCTTGCTGCCTGACGCTTTTCGATAAGCTCCTCGATTTCAGCGTCGAGGTCATCCTCTTTCTTGCGGTTGTAGAGCAAGCCGAGAACATTGGTCAGCTCATCAAAGCAGGTGGTAGCGTAGTTGACCGCGTTTTCAGAGCGGGAAACGGTAAAGAAGGTGTTGCAGTCGCGGGCAAGGTCAAAGAGGGCGGCAATAGCATCGGCGGTGTTGAGGTCGTCGTCCATAGCTTCAATAAAGGCGTCTCTGCGGGAATCAACAGTCTTGATAAACTCAGATTCACCCCCGGTAGCCTCAGAAACTGCATGGGAAACAGCAAAATCCAAATTGTCGCGGCAGGTGTAAAGGCGGTCGAGCGCCGACTTGCACTGTTCAACGATATCGTAGCTGTAGTTGATGGGGCTGCGGTAGTGGGCCTGCAGCATCAGGAATTTGATGGGCTCATAGCCGAACTTGTTGGCTACCTCGCGGGTGGTGAAGAAGTTTCCGAGGCTTTTGGACATCTTGCGGTTATCTACATTGATAAAGCCGTTGTGCATCCAGTAACGGGCATAGTCCTTGCCGGAGCAGCATTCGGCCTGGGCGATCTCATTTTCGTGATGGGGGAAGATGAGGTCGGAGCCGCCGCAGTGGATATCGATGGTCTCACCAAGATGCTTTCTTATCATAGCGGTGCATTCGATGTGCCAGCCGGGTCTGCCCTGACCCCAAGGGGAATCCCAAAAGGGCTCACCGGGTTTGGCTGCCTTCCAAAGGGCAAAGTCGAGGGGATCTTCCTTGTGCTCCGAAACGTCTACACGGCTGCCTGCTTCAAGATCCTCGATAGGCATATGGGAGAGCTTGCCGTATTCGTTAAATTTGCGGCTGCGGAAATAAACGCTGCCGTCGGAGGGATAGGCGTAGCCCTTTTTCTCAAGCTCAACGATGACGTTGATTATCTCATCGATGGTCTCGGTAGCCTTGGGGTGTATGGTAGCGGGGCGAACGCCGAGCCCAAGTGCGTCGGTCATATATTCCTCGATATACTTGGCGGCGATAGCGGGAACGGTGGTGTCCTCTTCATTGGCACGCTTTATCAGCTTATCATCGATATCGGTGAAGTTCTGAACAAATTTGACTTCATAGCCGCGGTATTCAAAATAGCGGCGCAGGGTATCGAACACGCAGATGGGGCGCGCATTGCCGATATGGATGAAGTTGTATACGGTAGGACCGCAGGCATAGATCTTTACCTTGCCGGGCTCAAGGGGAACGAATTCCTCTTTGCGACGGGTGAGAGTATTGTATATTCTCAAGAAAAACACTCCTTTTCTTAATTTACTAAAAATAACACCGCCTCCATGCAATGCACGAAGACGGTGTTTGACCGCTATGATCCACTTCGGATGACGCATATCTCCTTAACGCGGAGTTGAAACGCCCGATGATACTACCGACCTTGCGGCGGTTTCCCAACGGAAGCTGGCGGGTGCACAGTCTTTAGGCGCATTACCGCGGCTTTCAGCCGGTGACCGCGGCTCTCTTTTATGCGTGGGAAAAAGACCCTTCCCGATAAACGCTTTTAAGATATTATACTGTATTGGGAGAAAAATATCACAGCATTTAATTTAACATATTATATCAAAAAAAGCAAGCGATGTTGCGCCGTTGCCTACAAAAGCGATCTGATATAGTTCAAAACTGTTATAAAAAGAGGAGGTGGCGCTGTGAAAGGATTTGCCGAAACATTTTTTATGAAGAAATTATTCTTGAATGGTTGCTCTGTTTTTGAAATAGCTTTCTGAGCAATAGATAGCCGCGGCGGGGCAGTGACCGGTAACTCTGTCCTTGGCTACGAGCGTGGTGATCATAGCATCGGAATATTTGTAGAACATTGAGTCGTGACCGACGCATAGACCGAGAACAATGTTGAACTGAGTTTCTGCCTTGTTAAGCAGCTGAGCCTGCGCGATGGGGTTGCACATTACCTCACGGGTGCCGGGGCGTAGCAGCATATCGGGCGAATAGCCTGCATCCACCTTGGGGATAGAGCCGGTCTTGCACATTACCGAAACTACCTCAAAGCCCTGTTTGCGCAGAAGCTTGTCAACTATGGCGGCCTCTTTATGCAGTCCTCCGCAGAAAGCGAGCCCCAAACGGGTGTAACCCATTCTGCGGGCAAACTCCGCCGTTTCTCTCAGTCTCGGCCACTGGCAATATCCGAGATATTCGATAGCCGCGCTGGTGAGGTAAAACTCGTGGTTTTCAGGCTTGAAATACTCGTTTAGAACCTGATCGAAATATTCCTTATCCTGCATCGGGCAGTTTTTGGGCATTTTTTCAAGCTCGCCGGTGCGGCAGGCGAGAATGTTGCATTGTGCACAGCTGAACATTTTTATGCTCCTTTCAATTGAAGGTCAAACCGAAGCGTCATCAAAAAACACGATGGGAATTGCGAGGATCAGTGACGAGCAGAGCGCCCTTTTAACGGCAAAAGACAGGATAGCCGAGGGCATATCGAGACGAAAAACAAAATACGCGCAGCAGCAAGCCGCATACACTAAAAGCACGGCAACGCCGGAACGGACCATTTTGCAGCCGCGTAAAAGCAGCAGACCCAGCAAAACGGTGCAGATAAACGCCGCTGCAAGGCTGAAATTGCGAAAAAGCTCAAACCTATGCATCAGGTTGGCGGAAACATCGGAGCGAAACTCGGTGAGCAGCGAATATTCGCCGCCGAGAGCGTTGATGACCGCCCGTTTGAGCCTTATCCCGTAAATGCCGTCAAGCAGCGCCAACAGAATGAAAGCGGGCTTTGCCCATCGGCGTTTCTGCATAAGGTCACCTCAAAGCATCACATATCGGAGAAAAGCAGCTGACGGTTTTTATAAACATAGTTAAAGCCGGAAAGCAGGGTGAAGAAGGTTGAGGCATACATCAGAACTTTGGAAAGAAACCATCCAAATATCGCAGGTCCCATTTCCGGAGAAGCGTTGAACAAACCGAGACTGATGATGAATACCCAGAGAATTGTCCAGATGATCCAAATCATTTGGGTAACGGTTTTGATCTTGCCCCATTTGTCGGCAGCGATAACGGTGCCCTCGCCTGCGGCAATAAGGCGCAGCGAGGTCACAAGAAATTCTCGGGTAAGTATTACTATGACTATCCACGCAGGGGCCAGCCCACTCGAAACAAAGCAGAGCATTGCGCTCATGACCAGCACCTTATCAGCCAGCGGATCCATAAGCTTGCCGAAATTGGTGACCAGGCCGTATTTGCGGGCTATTTTGCCATCGAGCATATCGGTGAGACTGGCAACAACGAATATCACCAGCGCGAGGAACAGATTCAAAGGGGAAGCCCCTATGGACATAAACAAAACAAAAAACGGTACCAAAATGATGCGAAGCATCGTAAGCTTGTTCGGAAGATTCATTACTTTTCCACCTGCTCTCCTGTCATATCGTAGCCGTCGGCGCCGGTTATCTCAACAAAGACAAACTGACCCGGCATAAGGCCGTCTTCGCCGGTGAAATATACCTTGGTGTCGATGTCGGGGGCGTCCATATAGCTGCGTCCCACATAGCACTGAGCCTCTTCATCGTAGCCCTCGCAGAGCACCTCAAGCACCTGTCCCTCAAAGGAATGTGCTATCTGCTCTGCAACACCCATCTGTATTTCCATAACCTGGTCGCGGCGGCGGGCCTTGAGCTGCTCATCGATCTGATCCTCCATCTGACCGGCAGGAGTGTCCTCCTCAAGAGAATAGGCAAAGCAGCCGAGACGCTCAAATGCCTGATCGCTGACAAAATCGCAGAGTTCGGCAAATTCTTCTTCGGTCTCGCCGGGAAGTCCGGCGATAAAGGTGGTGCGTATTACCACGCCGTCGATGCGCTCACGAAGCTTTTTGAGCAGTGAATAGATAAGCTTGGAATCTCCGCGGCGAAGCATACGCTTGAGAACGGAATCGCTGATATGCTGCAGCGGAAGGTCGATATATTTTACTATCTTAGGCTCATTCGCAATGACCTCGATCAGCTCATCGGTGGTGCGGTCGGGATAACAGTAGAGCAGACGTATCCAGTGAAGCTTTTCTATCTTGCAAAGCTCACGCAGCAGCTCAGGCAGCATCAGCTTGCCGTAGATATCCTGGCCGTAGCGGGTGGTATCCTGAGCTACGACGTTTATCTCAACAACGCCGGAATCAACGAGCTTTTTAGCTTCTGCTACGATATCCTCTATTTTTCTGCTGCGAAAATGTCCGCGGATATCGGGGATAGAGCAGAATGCGCAGCGGTTATCGCAGCCTTCTGCAACCTTGAGATAGGCGAAATAGGGGGCGTTGGCAAGTATTCTTTCTCCCTCAAGAGGAAGCTCGTTCTTTGCGCCGAAAGAAACGACTCTTTCACCGTCAAGCGCCTTTTTGAGGGCTTCGACTATATTGCCCATTGAGCCCATGCCGAGTATCACATCGGCTTCGGGGATCTCATCGGCAAATTCCGCCTGATAGCGCTCTGCAAGGCAGCCGGTAACTGCCAGCACCTTGAGTTTATTCTTTTTCTGTTGGGCGGCTTCAAAGATGTTTTCGAGCGATTCACGCTTGGCATCTTCGATAAAACCGCAGGTATTGACGATTATTGCATCGCACTGCTCGGCATCGGCGCATATCTCAAAGCCGTTCATGGCGAGGTCGGCAAGCATATGTTCGGCGTCGATCTGGTTTTTGGAGCAGCCGAGCGAGATCATTCCAACTTTATAGCTCATAAAGGATTTCCTTTCAAAAATCGTCGTCCTTAACTTGGCAAAACCGTCGGACGGCGGTATTTATATCAGAGTAGCTGTAGCCGCAGCGTTCCAAAAAGGCGAAAGCCTTTCTGCGGTCGGCATCGGTTTGAATTGACGAGAACTTTTGTAAAAGAAGCTCTTTGGCGCGTTCGGGGTCATCGCCGAAATCCATCTGCTCAAGGGCTTCCGAGATCACGTTATCCGGCAGCTTTCGCTTTTGCAGTTCGTAGCGGATGCGCCGACGGGCGTAACCCTTTTCAAAAAGCTGCAAAGCGCAGCGCAGAGCGTATTTTTCGTCATCGATGAGACCAAGCTCCTGCATGCGCTCCACCGCCGCACGGGCGGATTCCGGGCCGGTCTTGCGTGCCAAACGCTCCGCCAAAACCTCACCCGAATAATCCCGCGACGAAAGCATATTGAGCGCGCGGCGCTTGGCTTCGATGAGGCGGCTTTGCCGAAGCAGCAAATTGAGCTGCTGCTCATCGACCCGGGAGCCTTCGCTGATCCCCGATTGAAGCAGGGCATCTGTCTCAACGGCAAAGAGAAATTCGCTATCGATATACACCGATACGCGCCCGCGTTTGGTGGTTTGAAGCTGAGTGACAGTCATTTATCAGTTGCTCTCCACTTCGATGTCGAGCGCCGACTTAGAGGTTCGGGATTTAGGTTCCGATGCCGGAGAAGCGGAGACCGCTTTAGCGGCAGTGGGAGCGGAGGCCTCATTTTTCTGCTCAAGCGCCTGGCGCATGCTGACTCTGACCTTTTCGGTCATTTCGTCAAGCAGTTCGGGGTGAGTGCGCAGATATTCCTTGACATTGTCGCGCCCCTGACCGAGTCGTTCTCCGTCGATAGCGAACCAGGAGCCGCTCTTTTGGATGTGGTTGAATTTTACCGCGAGGTCGAGTATCTCACCCTCCTTGGAGATGCCGCGGCCGTACATGATATCGAACTCAGCCTCCTTGAAGGGGGGCGCTACCTTGTTTTTAACGACCTTCACCTTGGTGCGGTTGCCGAGGATCTCGCCGCCCTGCTTTATCTGCTCGACCCTGCGGACATCAAGGCGCACGGAGGAATAGAACTTGAGGGCGCGTCCGCCGGGGGTAGTCTCGGGATTGCCGTACATAACGCCTATCTTTTCGCGCAGCTGGTTGATGAAGATAGCAACGCAGTTGGAGCGGGAGATAGCGCCGGTAAGCTTTCTGAGAGCCTGGCTCATAAGGCGCGCCTGAACGCCGACATGGGAATCGCCCATCTCGCCTTCGATCTCAGCCTTTGTGACCATTGCGGCTACCGAGTCGATGACGACTACATCGATAGCGCCGGAACGGACAAGAGCCTCGCAAATTTCGAGCGCCTGCTCGCCGGTATCGGGCTGAGATACCAGCAGAGAATCGATATCAACGCCGAGAGCCTTGGCGTAAACGGGGTCGAGCGCATGCTCAACATCGATGAAAACCGCCTCGCCGCCGCGTTTCTGAGCTTCCGCAACGATATGCAGCGCAACGGTGGTCTTGCCCGAGGATTCGGGGCCGTATATCTCAACGATCCTTCCCTTGGGAACGCCGCCGATGCCGAGCGCAAAATCCAACGCGATAGAGCCGGTGGGTACCGCCTCAACATTGAGCGCGCTGCTCTGTCCAAGCTTCATAACGGCGCCTTTGCCGAACTGTTTTTCTATTTGACTTATCGCGGTTTCCAATGCTTTCTGCTTGTCGTCAGCCATTTTATATCCTCCGTTGTTTATGGTGGAGCGCCTCGGCGCTTTATTTACAGTTACGTTCAGTGAACATTATAGCGCATATCAAAAGGAAAATCAACCGAAAAAGAACATCTGTTCCGATAAAATATGCGCCGGAAAAGAATTATTTGAAAAAAGGTGATAATAATAGCATTACAACCAAAAGAAAGGGCTGATAACATGAAAAACGAGCCTGCATGGCTTCAGAACACCAAGATCAGAGAATGCTTTGACAGTCTGCCCAAGGCAACACAGGAGACTATCCTTCAAAGCACTTCGGGCTTCAATTCCGCCGAAGAACTGATGAAATTTGCTGAGAATTATACCGGGACCACAACCAACGACCGGTAGAAAAAAGGATGTCGCAAAATAGGCTACGGCAGAAATAATGCACAATAAAACACGGTTTCAAGGGCGTTGATCGACCCCGGAAACCGTGTTTTTGCGCTTGAAAGGAACTGCTTTTTGTGCAAATCGCTGTCGCATTTCCATTTTACGACAGCCCCTTTTTAACTGCGTTTAAATTAATGCAAAATAAGCCAATAATATGGAAAAATACTGCTGACATATGTTATAATTCTTATATATGTTTTGAGGGTGTCAGCTTTTCTTCTGCAAAAGCAGTTCTTCACTGTTTTTGACCAGGTTGAGCAGCGAGGCGGCGAAAAGAGGATAATCGGCATTGAGCGACTGAGTGGTTATCTCAACCGGTTTTACCGCATCGATATCACCGATATTCGGCAGGCTTTTCACTTCGCCCGATGCTATGGCGGCCGCGTTGGTCTCACATATCCTCATAGCGGAATCGGCATAACCTGATGCCAGTGATTCGTTGACCGAAAACAGAGCCTGCGGATTTTTGACCTCGCTTGAGAAAACCACTCTGAACATACGGTATACCGCCAACAGCAAAAAGGATGATACCTGAGAGATGAGGCTGCGGCATTTGGTCTTGCCGAGCAGGTCGAAAAGAACGTATATCGAGTTGGTTATCAGCTTTTTGTTGAGCATAACAAGCAGTCCCACGCTGCCGACAGCACTTTCTCTGCCTGCATCCTCGGGGGCGGGCAGCTCTTCAACATTTAAAAGCGAGCCGTTTCTGTCGGGGGAACGCCCGAGCAGGTAGTCGCAGGATACCGAATAGTAGTCGGCGACCTTGACGACAAAATCGAGACCGCATTCTCTTATGCCCTTTTCATAATGGGAAAGCAGCGCCTGAGATATTCCGAGATCGGCGGCGACCTGCTTTTGGCTGAGCTTCTGTTCGCGGCGAAGCAGTGATATTATCCGTGGAAACTGCGTATTCATAAAAAAGCCTCCAATAGCCTTTGGAAAATTACAGAGAGTAATATCGATTATATTATAAGCTTTTGGCGTTGTAAAGAAAAAAGATACAATTTGAAAAAATATGTAGTTTTATACAAAATCAGGAGGAAAAAATGGTCACTTACAAGCTTCATTTGATACGTCACGGCATGACTGAGGGCAATCGTGTCGGCAGATATGTAGGAAGAATGGATATTCCGGTATGCGCCGAGGGAAGAAAGATGCTTGAGGAGATGAAAGCCAAGTATGAGTATCCTCAGGTGCAGGAGATATATTGTTCACCGCTGCTGCGCTGCCTTCAGACTGCCGATATCCTTTATCCCGACGCGCCGCTTACCGTTGTAGATGATCTGGTGGAGATGTCGCTCGGAGATTTTGAGGGGCAGTATATGGACGAGCTGAAAAACAATCCCGCCTATATCGCGTGGATAGCCGATTCGATGAAAAATACCCCTCCCGGAGCACTCGAAACAGGAGAGGAATTTGCGGTAAGAGTAGGACATGCCCTGCACAGCATTTTTATGAATATGACCCAAAACAGGATAACCGAAGCCGCTGTTGTCGCGCACGGAGGCGTGTTTATGGCTATGCTCGCGGCATTTGTGTATCCGCGCGCGCCTATGGGGCAGTGGGCCCTCGCCAACGGAAGCGGCTACACCATCCGTATGTCCACCGAGCTGTGGATGAGGGATCAGATCATCGAGGTCATAGGCAACGTTCCCGCAGGCTTTACCCCCGGCAGAGACCCGAGAGTTCTCAAAAGCCTCGGTGTTCTTTGAGCTTCGCACGGCTGAGACATTGCATTTTAAGGAGATGGCTTTATGAGGCTTAGAAGGCTTATAAAGAAAAACGCATCGCTGGCGCTTCACAGACACTGGTGCCGCGCCGCTGCAATATCGCTTATAACGATGGTATTTTGGGCGGCTCTCGCAACGCTGGAACAGCTGGTAATGCTTGCATTTAATGTTTCATCTTTTGTTGACGTTTCATCGCCCGAACTTATGTTGGACAATATGCCGAATACCGCTCCGATAGCGATGGCGGTGATGCTGCTTGTCGGTGCGCTGAGCTTTTTTGTTATAGTTCCGCTTTCCCTTGGCGTTTCGAGGTGGTTTTATAACATCACCGACGGAAAAACGCTTGCCACTATAGAGATATTTGAATACTTTTTCTCTGTCAAAGGATATTTCAGATCGCTTTGGTTTTCGTTGTTGGTGTTTATCAAAAAGCTTTTTTGGACTTTGGTATTTATCCTGCCGCCTGCGGCAATGGTATGGGGCGGGAATATGTGGCGGCAGCAGGCCTCGAGAAATATTGAGATGCTTCTTTCGGTTGGGCTTGAGATATTTGGCGGTGTGCTGCTTTTGCTGCTTGGCTGGTTTTGGCTGATGTGGATGCAGCGTTACCTCATAGCGCCGTTTATATTGGTTTCGGATGATTCGGTCACGGTGCGTCAGGCGATAAAAAGATCGGTATATCTTACCCGAGGACGGCTGCTTGAGCTGCTGCTTTTAGAGCTTTCGCTGATAGGGTGGCGCATTGCCGATATACTGATAGTGCCGAGACTGTTTACCATGCCTTATATAAACACGGTGCATTCGCTTTATACGAGATATCTCAGCGAGCTTTATGCATATGAACAAGCACACCATCAGGCGGACGAAGATCATGAGAGCCATGCCGATGACGAACCGGATGAAAACAGCGAACAGCCTGATGCTGAAACAGAACAGCAGTAAAGATGCCGAAAGGGGCTGTCGCAAAATATGCTCCGGCAAAAATAATGCATAATAAAACACGGTTTCAAGGGCTTTGATCGGCCCCTGAAGCCGTGTTTTTGCGCTTGGAAAGGACTGTTTTTTGTGCAAATCGCTATCGCATTTTCATTTTGCGACAGCCCCTTTTCAGATGCTTAAGACATGGGGGCTGCATCGGGATTCATATAGGAAACAGAGCTTATATAATATCCCTGATCCCACTTGGAAAGGGTGTAGAGCATATATTTTTCGGGCTTGGGATCATCGCTTTCTTCGGTGACATCGGTGGTCCACATGTTGCCGGGAGCTACATAGCCTACCTTTAGGGTTATCTTGCCGTCGCTTTCCTTCGAGATGCTTTCAACAAAGGGAGAATATGCCACCTTGCTTATCGAGGGGACGCGGTAAGCGGATATCTCAGGGTCGTAAAGATAGCTTGCGTCCTTGTCGTCGAAACTTCGATGAACTATCTGAACATCGGGTCCGTAAAGCTTTACCGCAGCAACATCAAGGTCAGAGGCGGGAACCAGCAGCAGACCTACATCATCGTAGGTATAAACGCCCCGGTTTTCTCCGGTGAGAGCCGCCCACATCGCAGACTGCAGCAGCAGCTCATCCTCGAGGTTTTCAACCATGGTAAAGGGGGCGGGGTCAACCATTACCACCGGGCTGATGAAGCTTTCATAGCGTTCCCTCTTTGCCGAATCGTCAAAAAGTCCGCTTATTGATCTATAGGTGTAAACTATCGCTGATAGCATGCCCCAAACGGCAAACGCAACAAACACAGCACCGATTATAGTGGCGATGGTTCTGCGCTGTGACCGGGTAAGACGCTTTTTGGGTGTGGATCTACTCATTATACCTCCCTCAGGCGCGGATCTGACCGTCGCCGGTAACGATATACTTGACTGTTGTCAGTTCGGATAATCCCATTGGGCCTCTTGCGTGAAGC
Organism: uncultured Oscillospiraceae bacterium; assembly: GCA_964605985.1. GTDB lineage: Bacteria > Bacillota > Clostridia > Oscillospirales > Ruminococcaceae > Yanshouia. The sequence goes on from CAZSEO010000031.1 coordinate 26,490, forward strand.
TTTTGGGTGGAGATGCCTATCTCTGCTCCGAGACCGAATTCGCCGCCATCGGTGAAACGGGTGGAAGCGTTGACATAAACCGCCGCGCAGTCTATCGAGGAGATGAACCGGTGGCTTGCCGCAACGCTGTCGGTTACTATAGCCTCAGAATGGCCGGTGGAATATCTTTGTATGTGGTCTATTGCTTCGTCAATGCTGCCGACTACCTTTACGGCGAGGATATAGTCGTCATATTCGGTGGACCAATCCGATTCCTCGGCGGTTTTGATGCCCTTGAGGATAACTCTGGTGGTGGGGCAGCCGCGAAGCTCAACGCTGCTCAGATCGAGCTGCTGCTTCATCATAGGCAGGAATTTGGGCGCTATATCGCGGTGGATGAGCACCGTTTCGATGGCGTTGCAGACCGAGGGACGCTGGGTCTTTGCGTTATCAACCAGCTTGAGTGCCATTTCAAGATCGGCGCTGCGGTCGATATACATATGGCAGTTTCCGGCGCCGGTTTCGATGGTGGGAACAGTAGCGGTGTCAATTACGGTTTTGATCAAGCCCGCGCTGCCTCTGGGTATGAGCAGGTCGATATATCCGTTGAGCTTCATAAGGCGCTCAGCCGTCTCGCGCGAGGTATCCTCAACAAAGCCGATGGCATCCTCGGGTATGCCGGCCTCGGCAATAGCGGCGCGCATGATGGAAACGATGGTGCGGTTGGTGGCGTAAGCTTCCTTGCCGCCGCGCAGTATGCAGGCGTTTCCGCTTTTTAAGCAGATAACAGCCGCATCAACGGTAAC
>CAZSEO010000032.1:0-27120 GCA_964605985.1 uncultured Oscillospiraceae bacterium
AGAACATACCCTTCTTCATCTCGCCGCCGTACCAGGTGTTCAGGATGACCTGCTCCTTGGAGGTCAGGTTGAACAGAACTGCAGTCTCAGAGTTCAGACCCAGCTCCTTGTAGTTCTCGACCTTAGCCTTGGAAGCGTTGTAAACAACGAAGTCAGGCTCGAAGTTAGCAAGCTCTTCCTCGGTGGGAACGATGAACATATTCTTTACAAAGTGTGCCTGCCAAGCCACTTCCATGATGAAGCGGATAGCCATGCGGGTATCGGCGTTGGCGCCGCAGAAAGCGTCAACAACGAAAAGGCGCTTGTTGGAAAGCTCCTTGACTGCGATATCCTTAACAGCCTTCCAGGTCTCTTCAGAAGCGGGATGGTTGTCGTTCTTGTAAGCATCGGAAGTCCACCAAACAGTGTCCTTGGAGTTCTCGTCCATAACGATGAACTTATCCTTAGGAGAACGTCCGGTGTAGATACCGGTCATTACGTTAACCGCACCAAGCTCACTGACCTGACCCTTGTCAAAGCCTTCCAGCTCGGGCTTGGTCTCTTCTTCGAACAGCATCTCATAAGAAGGATTGTAGATAACCTCGGTAGCGCCTACAATGCCATACTTATTCAGATTGATCTCTGCCATTTTCAAGTAACCTCTCTTCATAATAATATTATTTCCGCCATGGACGCAATCGTCCCATAGGCGGCATATGGTTCCATGTTCATAATACACTTTGTGGAAGATAAAGTCAATGTTATCAGAGCTTTTGTTTTACTCAGATATTATCTTTTTTTCAATATAGTATCGCTATTTTCACCATATAGAGGTTATAATTCAGCGTTTAAAAGCTCATTCACCGTTTCTTTATTGTAAATCGGCATACCTCTCTCTGCGGCAAGCTCAATAAGTCTGCCGTTTAAGCGGTTCAGTTCGCCAATTGGCGCCTGTGTATCGATGACCGCCTTGCAGCGCAGCATCAACTCCGCCGCATTGCGGAAATGGCTTTCAGTCATCTGTTCAAAGGGGGCCGCTATGACTAAATCATCACTGAGCGCCTTCGCCACCTGAGTATCTATGTCATTTTCAAACAGTATGCCGCTTGCAAACGGTATATTTCGCTTTTGCAGCTCGCGGTAGTGACTTATCCCGGTTCCGGCTCCCGCTATAACGAACACCGATGGCACGCCTTTTGGTTTTGAAAGCTCAACACTTCCGAAAAGCAAGTCGTAGCTGCCGCTTTTCAAGCCGTAAAGCTGCTCGATAACGCCGGCTTTAAGTATATGCTGCGGGGGACCGAAATTTTCTATGGCATCTCCGCTTACACAGGCGATATAGTCTGAAGCCTTGACTGCCAGTTCTATCTCATGCAGTGACATGATAACAGTTATACCCTTTTCCTGCGCCATACTGCGCAGCATATCGATAAGTTCTATTTTATAGCGTATATCAAGATAGGCTGTCGGCTCATCCAACACCAATACCTGCGGCTGCTGGCAGATGGCGCGGGCAAGCATTATCCGCTGGCGCTCCCCGTCCGAAAGTGTGGCGAACCGGCGGTCTGCAAGTTCAAGAGCGCCTACGCTCTTCAACGCTTCTGTCACTGTCTCTTTGTCACGGGCGGTCAGCTGCCCGATAAAGTTGGTGTAGGGATATCTTCCCATAGCGGCGACCTCGGCAGAGGTCATCAGCTCGGGGTGTATGCGCTCGGTGAGCATGACCGCCACCTGCTTTGCCATATCCCTATGCGACCAGGCAGAGGCATCTTTTTCTCCGATATAAACCACCCCTCCCAGCTTTTCAAGATGATGAGTTATGGTTTTAAGTATGGTGGTCTTGCCTGCTCCGTTGGGACCTATCAGCGTTAAAATTTTTCCCTTTTCGATGCTAAGACAGATATCTCGAATGAGCGGAACGCCGTTATATCCGACCGTTAGACCATCAGTTTTAAAGTAGCTATCCATGCTGCGCCTCCCTTTCCCGACCGCGCTTTGCCATCATCCAAACCACTACCGGAGCTCCGAAAATCGAGGTAACGGTGCCTATCTGCAGCTCGGTCGGGGCAAAAGCAGTGCGTGCGATAAGGTCGCAGAATATACAGAACACCGCTCCGCATAAAAAAGAGGACGGTATAACATAAGCCGGCTTAGAAGTTTTAAGCATACTGCGTACTATATGCGGGACAGCTATTCCCACAAATGATATAGGCCCTGCAATTGCCGTAACACAGGCCGACAGCAGACTGGAAACGATTATCAAAATCATTCTGAAGCCTGCGGTGTTAACGCCGAGACTTATGGCATAGCCCTCACCGAGCGAATAAGCGCCTATAGGCTTGGAAAGCAGCCATGCTGCCGCTGCCGCCGGCAGTATCACTGCGGCGGAGGTCGCCACACTTTCCCAGTCGGCGCCCGAAAAGCTGCCCATCGACCAGTTTGTAAGGTTGACTATATCCTGATCGCTTGCAAAGGCTATGCAGAAATCGGTCACAGCGCTGCATATATAGCCGATCATTATTCCTATCACCAGCAGCATAGCCATATTCTGCATCTTTTTTGAAAAGAAGATCACTGCACCGGTTATAATGATCGAGCCTGCAAACGCCGCGGAGATAAGCCATGCGGAATCAAAATCTCCGATACAGGCTGACAAAAATATCATAACGATGCCCACAGTCATTTTAGCGCCCGACGATATGCCCAGCACAAACGGTCCCGCTATCGGATTGCGGAAAAATGCCTGGAGCAGAAATCCGGATACCGAAAGCCCGCCGCCGAGTATAGCGGCAAGCAGCATTCGCGGCATTCTTATTCGGAAAACTATCTTGCTTTCGGCGGTAGCGTTTATCACCTGTTCAAGGCTGCTGCCCCCGTCGAGCAGGTCCGCTGCCCAACATCGCAAGGCATCAAACAGCATACCCATTATCTCTGTGGGGGCTATGTATACCGAGCCGATATTGACATTCAAAATAACTCCCAACGCAAACAGCGCCGTCAGCAAAATGACGACGCAGATAAAGCGTTTTGTGTCCGCAAAGCGGATAGCGTTAGGCATGTGGGATGTCATTTTTAAAAAGCCTTTCTGTGTTATTTCAGCCGATATAGATATTCAAGCTTGCCGGAGTTTGAAGTGTTTTCGGCAAATATGGTATTGAAATCGGTTATCATTTTTCCGTGCTGCATAGTATCCTGGAACATGCTTTGAGCGGTACACCAGACATTGCCGTTTTTTACAGCCTTGAAATCAGCCAAAAGACCGTTGAGCGCTGTAAGCTCATCTATGCTATGCACGGCGCCAACTATCGTTCCGTTATAGATAAGGTGATCAGCCTCACCCGCAGCAGCAAAAAAGCTTTCCATCTCAATAGTCTCGGTAGCTTTGGTGCCACCGTCCGTGCCAAGCCCGTCAAAAATATAGTCGCCGCCTGCCAGCTCTATCATGCGGCTGATATAATCGCTGCTTCTTCGAACGACCACCTGCCCAGCCGAGTTTATATGAAAAAATGCCGCAGTCTTGCCGGTTTGTCCTGCGGCAGCGGCAAAGTTCATATATTCCACCTGCTGAGCAAATAACTGCTCTGCCTTTTGCTCCTCGTTTAAAAGGGCGGCGTAAAGCTTTATCCATTCCACCCTGCCAAGCGGATGATCTTCATAGCTCGACTGGTCTATGAACACCGCGACGCCTATTTCCTCGAGCTTTTTCTTAACCTCCGAAGCCTTTGCTATCATGGTGGATCCTACCGCCAGCGTACATCCCTCATCAAGTATCAACTCGTAATCAGGTTCGCTGTATTTCCCGGCGTAGAGTATATCCCCCCGTTGCATCGCCTTTTTGGCGTTTTCGATATACCATCCGTCAGCGCGGGTGCCGGAAAGACGAACACCATCCAGCCGCTCAAGCGAATCAAAAAACGACATCGCCGAAGTTGCGGTAATATAAATATTCTTTATCGGCTGCCGCAGCAAAACTATATCTTCCGGCAGGTTATCGGGTGCGTTTTTACCCTCCGGTACCACAAGGAAACGGCTTTCATCTCCAAGCGTTACAAGCTTAAAACCGTCTTGATAATAATCGACCGAAAACTCGGTCGCAAACTGCAGCCGCATACTGCTTTGAGGCTCGGTTTTTCCGGCAGCGGTCGGTTGACTGCTCACATCAGACTTTTCAGCCGCAGAGCAGCCCAAAAGCAGCAGAAATATCAACAAAGCTATAATTCTTCTCATAGCGTTTCCTCATATGATGCAGCTTTAGCGCATACTTTGGGGGTATGCGCTAAAGCCGTAAAGACACTAAAATTATTTTGCCTTTGCAGCGTGGTCAACAAACATCTGCTGCACTCCGCTGTATTCGCCAAGGCCCTTGAGAACACACTCGACCTCATATCCCACCTTCTCAAATTCGGTCTTCCAGCTGCCCTCTTCGTCACCGGCCATATCGTTGGAGGCGTGATCACCTGCAACGACCATCAGCGGGAGAAGCACCACCTTATCTGCGCCGTTTTCTTCAACGAGAACCATTACATCCTCAAGAGAAGGCTCTGCCTCAACGGTGCCGATAAAGTAATTATTATGTCCCGCATCGTAAAGCTTTTTCTGCAGCTTGGCATAAGTTTGGTTTGCCGCATGGTGGGTACCATGTCCCATATATACGATAGCGGCACCATCGGTGTTATATTCCTTTGTCTCCTCAGTAAGGGCGGATACCAAAGCGTCATGATCGCTGTCATCGGTCAGCAGGGGGCTGCCAACTTTCAGGCTTTCAAACTTTGAAGTGTGATTTTCAAGCTCAGCCATGATGTCATCATATTCCTTACCGGTCATAATGTGGGTGGGCTGAACTATCACTTCTTTTATTCCATCATCGACAAGGCGCTGCATGGCCTGTTCAACATTATCTATCTCAAGCTTTTCGCGCCGAGCAAGAATATTGATTATGGTTTGGCTGGTGAAAGCGCGGCGAACTTCATATTCCGGATATGCCGACTGCATAGCCTTTTCAATAGCGCCGATAGTTTTTTCACGGGTCTCGTTATAGCTGCTGCCAAAGCTTACCGCCAGCAGCACCGGCTTTACTTCTTCTTTTGTAGCCATAGAACTTTGCTGCGGCATACTCTGCTCCCCCTTATCAACTGTATCTTTGCTGCATCCCATTATACTAAACATCGCGCAAATTGCCAACAACAGGGAAACGGATTTTACCATACTTTTCATTCTCCTTTATTTTTCTGTTTTTAAAGCAGTTTATGACACTAAAAAAAGCGGCAGTCCTTTTGGACTGCCGCATCCGTTTTTATGCGAACAAACAGAAATATGCCGCGTTCCTGACACGGGAACCAGCATAAATAAAGCTTGAGCAGGTCTCCTGACTTACGCATCATCGTTCTGCGCGCGGCCTTCTCAGGGCAGATGCCCCAATGACCGACTTTCGTCTCTGCGCGCAGCCTCCGCGAATACAGTGGCGGTACCGTTCCGGATTCTGGCCGGATTCACTATTCTCCGCCGACTCCAAACGATATCGGCGGCACTCAAGCTGGGTTTTATTATGTTACTAATTTTAGGTCTGCCGGGGACTGTTTGTCAAGTATAATCTCAGCCCCGCAGCTTATCTTCAAAAATATCAACGATGGTCTTTTCGGTCCCCACCATTCCGGGCGAGGCTATCATACCCATATGCTTCATGGTCTGCTCGGGTGTTTTGCCGTTGATGCCGTGAACAGCAAAGATATAAGCGCCGTTCAATGCAAGCTCGACCGAACGAAACGCCGCATCCACCGCAACGATACCCTTCATGGTGCAGCCCTGATTTCCGCCGTCGCATATCATTCCGGTGATGCTCGAAGCCATGTTGTTGATAACACGAGTCATCTCGTTGGCGCCGCCGCCTCTCAGCAGAACAAGTCCGCATGCCATTCCGGTGCCTGCCGCTATCGCGCAGCCGCAGAAAGCGGATAAACGCCCCGAATATTCCTTGATATACATGCAGATGAGATAACTCAGCGCCGTAGCGCGAAGCAGCTCTTCTTCTGTTAGACGCCCAACTTTATATACGGCGTAAAGCGGCATGGTGGAGATTATTCCGTGGGCGCCGGAACCTGTTATGCTCATGGCAGGCTTATCAAGTCCAATGACTCTTGCTTCGATGGCAGCCCCGCATAAAAGCTGTGCCGTTTTAAGCTCATCATCGGATATCGGCTTTCCGCCGTTCATTTTAAGCAGCTGCGGCGCGAAGGTGGTTCGCGAACTGGAAAGCCCCTCCTGCGCAAGAGCCATGTTGACCTTATAAGCCTCACCTATAAAGACTATCTCATCGACAGGAACATTTTTTGCGTAGTCGACAAGCTGCGCCAAAGTGTAGCTATGTATCTCATGCCCACTTTCAGGTTCGTTTTCAGCAGCATTTGCCGCTTTTTTCGCTTCAAACACTGTTTCTCCGTTGACAACGATAGAGACTATGTTGGTGTGGGTATCCTTTATCGTCACGCAACAGCTGTCAGATGCAGTTTTCACCTCCGCCTGAATGAATATATCAGAGGATATTCCCGAGAGCTTTACCTTTACCCTACCATCGTCCACCAGCTTTTTCGCCGCGCAGTCGTCATCGCAAGTTACCTTTGCCAGCGATTCCAGCCCCATTTCACAGTCGCCTGCAACAACGCCGAGCGCTGCCGAAAAGACATTGCCCACCTCATCAGAGTTGGGTATGCCGCAGGTGAAGGCATTTTTATACATACCGGAGTTGAGCGTCAGCAAAACGCTTTCTATCTCACCTTTTGTATAACTTCTCGCCTTTGCGGCGGCAAAAGCTATCGCCCCCGGCTCGGTAACGCCGAGCGCCGGCTTCATATCATCTTTTATAAGCTGAGATAAACGATGCATAAAAAGTATCCTTTCATTTTAAACTGATGTAAGCGCAAAGCTATATCGCATCCGGCGGTCGGGCGTATGCCATCGACCGCCTTCTTCTTCAGGGGTAACAGCAAATTTTTCAAGCTTAACGCGGAAAAATTTGCGCCGTTAGGGGGCAGCGCCCCCTATGGAAAAACGAGACACGCAAGCTGTGGCAACCAACAACCTAACATGTCTCGTTTTGGAGGCATGGCAGTTGCCAAGAATACGCATCCGGCGGTCGGGCGTATGCCATCGACCGCCTTCTTCTTCGGGGGTAACAGCAAATTTTTCAAGCTTAACGCGGAAAAATTTGCGCCGTTAGGGGGCAGCGCCCCCTATGGAAAAACGAGACACGCAAGCTGTGGCAACCAACAACCTAACATGTCTCGTTTTGGAGCAGGGTACGGGAATCGAACCCGCCTTAACGGCTTGGGAAGCCGCTGTAATACCGATATACCAACCCTGCAATGCTATTACTTTAGTATTATAGCTCAAAATCAAAAGAGATGCAAGACGAAAGCTGTCGCAGCCTCGTCTTTGCATCCTTGTTTTTTACTTGGGGTTCTTTTCTCTTCTCAGCATAGCGCCCTCGCTGGCTTTGCCGTCAAAGGCGATGCTTATCTTCATATGGGGATGGCGCGCAGCCTCAAGCAGGTTGCCATCCTCGTCGCGCAGATCGCAGGCAAAAAGCTTGATGGGAGGACATCCGGGTTCGAGCAGTTCCAGCTCGGCGTCAGCCTCAAATCGGTTTTTCTCAACGAGATAAAGTCTGCCGTTTTCGCATCTTTCCACAACTGCGCTGACTTCCCAATCCTGAACATAGCCGCCCTCGTAATAGCTCTGCTGATGGGGCTGCCTGCCGTAATAGAATCCGGTGGAATATTCGCGGTGAGAAACGGTATCCAGCTCGCGCAGCGCCCACTCGGGAACAGGCTTGCCCTCAAGCGAAGCATCAAGAGCGGTGCGGTAGGCATTGGTGACCACCCCGACATAATAAGGCGACTTTGCCCTGCCCTCGATTTTAAAGCTGGCTATGCCCGCATCGGAAAGCTCTTTGAGATGCTCTATCATGCAGAGATCCTTTGCGTTAAGTATTGTAGTTCCTCTTTCATCCTCAAAAACGGGCAGAAATATTCCGGGGCGTTTCTCCTCCATGAGGTGATAGCTCCAACGGCAGGGCTGAGAGCACTCGCCGCGGTTGGCGTCTCTGCCGGTGAGGTAATTGGAGATAACGCAGCGTCCCGAGATAGACATACACATAGCGCCATGGATAAAGGTCTCTATCTCAAGCTCGGCAGGGATGCGCGCGCGCATCACTTTTATCTCCTCAAGGGTCATCTCGCGCGCTAAAACAACACGCTTCACGCCAAGGTCGTAAAGGGCGGTGGCGGTAAGCTCGTTGACGATGCCGGTCTGGGTGGAGGCATGTATCTCAATATCGGGCAGCAGCTTCCTCGCCAGCATAACTATACCGAGGTCTGCGATTATCAGCGCATCAACTCCTGTATTGCCGACCTCTTTCAAAAAATCGGGCAAACGAGGAGTCTCATCGCAGCGCGGCAGCGTATTGACGGTAAGATGCAGCTTAACGCCATGAGCATGAGCATATTTTACCGCATCGCCCAGCTCCTCAAGGGTAAAGTTCGCGGGCGCAGTCCTCATTCCGAAATTGGTCGCTCCGATATATACTGCGTCTGCACCGTAGCGTATAGCAGTTTTAAGCCTTTCAAAATCGCCCGCAGGACAAAGCAGCTCGGGTCTTGACATAACTATCGCTCCTTAAAAGTCATAAAACGGCGGCAGACGAAACCCGTCCGCCGCCTTTAACTCAACTTACATCGGTTCCGCTCTTGGTGCCGCCGGCGGCAGCAGCCTTGCGAACATTGGAATAATGCTGGTCCAGCGTTTTGCCGTAATAATAAACGCCGTTTACGTCGGTAACAAAGAAATAGTAGTTGGTATCTTCGGGATCGATGGCAGCTTCTATCGCGTCAAGTCCGGGGTTGCATATGGGACCGACCGGCAGGCCGTGGCAAACATAGGTGTTGTATGCGTCATACATTGCCTGATCGGCTCTCTGCTGATAGGGCTTGATATCATTTTCAACGTATAATATCGTTACGTCCGACTGAAGCATCGGCAGTCCGGCTGACGGATTCCCGATTCGGTTATGGAATACCGAAGAAACCCTTGCCATCTCCTCTTCGTTGCCCGCTTCCTTCTGTATCACAGAAGCAAGTGTGATTGCCTCATCGAGAGTCATACCCGCGTCGCGGATATCATCATAGATAGGCATAACGCGGTTTTGGAAGTTCCTGAGAAACTTTCTGAGCACCGATTCAACATTCTCGCCTATATAGAAATTATAGGTATCGGGGAAGATATATCCCTCCAGCTTTCTGAATCGTTTTTTGCTTTCCGGCAGCATATCGATAAATTCATAGCTGAACTCACCATTTTGAGTCGCATCGATGAATTCATCGGCATCGCAGACCTCTTTTTCCTCAAGCAGATCGGCTATCTCGCTGAGCGTCATGCCCTCATAGAAGGTTATCATTACCTCCTCCTTGATGGTATCGCCCATGCGCATGGCGGTTATGATGCGGTCATAGCTCATATTTGAATTCAGAACATAGTCGCCCGCCTGAAAGCTGTCGCTCTTGCCTCTGATCTTGGCATAAAGCTTAAAGGTGGTCGGGTGCTCTATAACCCCCTCGTCACCAAGCAGATCGGCTATCTCGCTCACGCTCATGCCCTTTTCCACCGTAAGCTCTATCTGACGGTCACGCTTGCCGAACGCCAGCATATCGGTCGCGCTCGAAAGCGCGAACAGTGCAAGCGCCGCCGCCGATATCAGCATAAACATCACCGCGCCAAAAAGCGCCAACTTGTTGCTCTTTTTTTTACGCTTTCTGCGGCGGGGCTGCTCGTTATATTCTTCAAGCTGCCGGTTATCTCTCATAACTTATATTCTCCCTTCATTTTCTGCTGTAACCCCTCGCCGCTCTTTGGCATAGTATATAACAAATAGTCAATGTGAGGTGAAACACAGAATATGTACGGTAATAGCTGTCTTTGGATAATCATCATTATCATTCTTCTGCTCTGCTGCTGCAACAGCAACAACAGCTGCGGAAACAACATCAGCAACAACTCCTGCGGATGCTCTAACGGCTGTAACTGCGGCTGCTCCAACTCCTGCGGATGCTGCTGCTGACCGTCTGCTCTCTCACGCTTACTTAAGGCCGGCCCCCTGAACAAGGGGGCTTTTGCCGTTTCAGCGGTCGTTTTTTGCTATGTTGGCGGTGAAATACTCGGTAACGATGCGGTCGATCCTGACATCGAACCTGCCGTGCCACAGATGCTCGAGCAGGCAGTTTTTATACAACACCAGTATCTTTTCGCCGTTATATCTTCTGAGAAAGCGGTCGTAATATCCTCCGCCGTAACCCAACCGGTAACCGTTTCTGTCGCAGGCGAGCGCCGGAACGATACATATGCTGTTCTCAAAATCGGTCAACAGCTTGTCCGGGTCGTCCTCCGGCTCCAAAACGCCGAAGGTTCGGGGCGATAGCTCATCAAGGCTGTTTATCAGATAAAATTCCATCTCTCTCGTCCCGGGTATGCACCGCGGGACCGCCACCCGCTTTTTATCGGCAAGGGCATTGTTGATTATGTCGGTGGTATCCACCTCAATGGCGGTCGATACATAACACAGCACCGTTTTTGCCTTGCGGTAGCTGTAAAGTGAGCGCAGGCGCTCTGAAATACGCATATCCGCCCGCTCCTTGCGCTGGGGGGACATGGCTTTTCGGCGCTCTTTGAACTTTTTTCTCAGCTGTATCTTGTATTCCTTTAAGTTTGTCGGTTGTACCATCAATCGAGCACCAGCGAAATCATCGCGGGAGCACCCCGCTGCGCTTTCCTTTCTGAAATATACCATTTAGTCATGGCAAACGGTACCGCGCCGACATCGTTTTTGTCCGCCGCAAGACGTACCAAAGCTATTTTTTTATCATATCTCTTTGCGATCGCCGATATTATATTCGGATAAAGCTCTTTGGCCGACCATTCCCTGATAAAAACGCCTTCACCGGTCGGCAGACAGAGAGCATATCCCTCCTGCGGGTTGGAAAAATACAGCGTTTCGCCGCCCAAAAGCAAATTCTCGCGCTGCTGATACATAAGCGCCCTTTCGTCCCAATCGACAAAGGCGCGGCTGCCTGAAAAACTTTTCCGACGCAGCGATATCATATCCTCAAGCGAAACCGCAGTCAGCTCGGCATCGGCATCATTGTCAGGCAGTATCTCAAGCTCACGTTTATAAAACTCGGTTTCAAATCCGCGTTTGCCGTAATAATCAAAAAGCGTTTCGCCCGCCGGCACCAGCGCGGAAAGTGCCGCGCCCTCATTTTTGGCCTTTTGATGGGCAAAGTCGAGCAGAGCGGTGCTTATTCCCCTGCGGCGAAAGTCGGGATGGGTGGCAACGGCATAGATATACCGTCCCTGATATTCGGCATCGGGCTGTTTGAGCACAAACGGCAGCAAAAACAGCATAGCCGCTATCTTTTCGCCGCTCACCGCAACAACGCACTGCGACGGATCAAACCTTTCTTCAAAAAAAAGTGATATATATTGATCGGTATCACCAAAAACGGTTTTCCAAAGGCTTTTTATGCCATTTTCATCTACACTTTCGGCGGTCGTGATAAAAATATCGTTATTCATCCTTTAAAACGGCGTTGTAACGCTCATACATCATAGCCGGGCGATAGGATTCCTTGGCTTTTCTGAGTCCCAAATCGCCAACGTCATCCTCGCGATTTATATAAATATACTTTTCGGGCAGCATCCTGACAAACTCGCGATTTATCATAGTGTAAGCTCCCTCAATATCGGTAAACGCCTTTTCAATGTGTACTACAAAGGTATCTTCGGTTACCTCGTTGCCCATGGTATAGGCTACGATCTGTCCGTTTACCCTTAGCAGCGCACCGGTGAGCCCAAGCTCGAAATAGTTTTCAAAGGCATTCTTCACGGCACAGCCTTCCTTTTGGAGACTGTGGCTCACACATTCCTGTCGGGAACACCATTCAACGTTCATTTCCCATGTTTCACCGATGTTTTCGGCGGTGATAGGTTCAACGCCCCAGTCAGGATAAAGGCTCAAAAACTTGTTGATATGATTTCTCTTGCCATGAAGCTTTTTCCCCGCGAGGGTTGCCAGGCTTTCATGGGTATAGATATAATCGAAATTATCTCTTGCCTCTTCTATCTCATAACCGCTGCCAAGCGCCTTCAGCGCTGTTTCAACACATTCCTTAGGGATGCCGTACATAAAGAGTTTTATCCCGTTTTCCGCCGCATCGCTTTTTATCATATCGATAGCGGCAAAAATATCACCCTCACCCACCGGATACATATAGCTTGTCTTTTCGCCTTTTCCGCTTTTGATAAGCAGGAAATCTTCATAGCGGGCAATGGTCAGCTCATATCCGTCACGCCAGTTGAATAAATTAGAAAAAGTAAATTCACTGCCGCGAAACCCGGCTGCTTTCATACATTTTTCTGCCCAACCTTTATCTTGGAGAGTGATTTCTTTAAAATTAAGCATAAATTTTCAATTCAGCGTCCTTTTCTTTCTAACATATCGCATACCGCCGATCTTACCATTTCAGAAACAGAATCCACTGTCAGCGGGTCGTTATTTTCATCAGAGCATTTGACCACCCGCCACCCGAGCTTTTCGGCGGCAAACAGTGCTGCTTTGCGGCAATGCAGCAGATAATCAACATTGCGCTCATGTATATCCTTTTTCGCTTCATCGCCCGAATAGCGCGAAAGCATCAGCTTCTGTGAAGCCTCCGGCGCCATATCAAGATATACCACAATATCCGGCTTTGGCAGACCGAGCATAACATATTCGTAATGCTCAAGCCATTCGATATAGCTGCTCCACTGCTCCTGCGGCAGCTTGGACATTTGGTGGCAGATATTCGAGGTAGTGTATCTGTCCGCAATAATATTTTTGCCCGAAAGATAATCGTTCTTCCACACGCGCATATAACTTATATATCTGTCAAGCGAATAAAAATTAGACGCAGCATAAATATTGACCTCATCGAGCGAGCCGATCTCGCCGTTGAGATACATTTTTACCAGCGCCGAGGATCGGCTTTCGTAATCCGGAAAGGATATCTTTTTTATATCGCTGCCCTTTCTCTCAAAATAGTCAGCAAGAAGCATCGTCTGAGTTGCCTTTCCGCTTCCGTCAAGTCCCTCGATAACTATAAGTGAGCCGCTCATACTTTACCCCTTTTTATAGCGCTTGCGCATTTCTTCCATCTTGCCGCAGCTCATCTTGCCCTCGGGGCAGGGTCCCTTTACGCAGGGGGGACCGGCATGGGCAAACATGACGGGAGCCACCTCTTTAACGAGGTCGAGCATCTGGTTTGCAACCTCTCTGATCTCCCACTGGGCTCTGGTGCAGCAGCGATGGGCAAAGAAGTTATAAAGGCTTCTTGCGTTCATGGTGACCACCATCTTGGTCTCGCAGGAGTTGGGCAGAACGAATCTTGCGTCTTCAATGGCAATTTTTTCGGCACGGGAGGCGGCAGTCTTTTCAGAAAGGCCCTGCGCCAAAAACTCAGCGGTGTATTTCGCCTTGAGTATGTCGGAGATCTTTTCATAGCTGTCGGCAGCAGCCTGCATGGCAGCCTCATAAGCAGCCAGCGCCTCGGGGTCGGCCTTAACAGCCTCGGGTGTGACATACTCAAAGGGAGAAAGGCGAACATATCGCTGACTCTGAACACTGTAAGAAGCGATGCGGTGTCTGGTTATCTGAGCCAAGAAGGAACGCGAAACTCCTTCTATCGCAAAGGTAAAGCTGGCATGCTCGATAGGGCTCTCATGTCCCATAGAGACCAGCATATTCAAAAAGCTCTCAGTTTTTTCGGGAGTAAGGCCATCCATAAGCCCTTCTACCGTCTGAGACGAATAACAAAGCTTTGCAGCGGCAGCCACTACCTTTTCGGGTTCAGGCGTATGACCTAAAAGAGTTACCTTAGGCATATATATCCTCCTTTGCGGTTTAAAAGAAACAATAGTTATCCAATATAACTTATAGTGTACCTTTTTGAACCAACAATGTCAATAATTCTCACACCGCATCACACGCAAAAAGAGCTGCGGGGCATATATGTTCCGCAGCTCTTTTTCAGTCTTTTTCGTCCATTACATTTTGGCATAACCCTTCAAGCTCTCCGATAAAAAGTATATCTTCGCCGGTGATTTTTTTGATGATGAGTTTTTTATCCCATTTGATATTTTGCTCTCCCCAAAATCTTCTGCCGTTTATCCTGCCTATATCCAGATATGTATCGGCAAAATCAAAGTTGGTATATATAATGCCATCATATCCCAACCGCTCTGTTTCAAAAAGCAGCGCCAACGCAGTGTCGGTAAGCCCGTCTTTGCCCTGCTCTATCAGGCAGGAGCGTTTTTTCTCAAAAAAGCCGTATGCTATACCGAGCGAAAGTTTGTCTTTGTACCGTTTTATGACCTCGACCGCATTATAAGCCGCCTCATGCGCCGAAAACGGATCCTTGCATCGTATATTCAATATCACTCCCGCTTCCAGGCCCGCTTCCGCGGCGGCACTGATACAGCCTGCGGCAAAGTTGTTGACAGTCACCCTGCCGTAATAATCCGCATCGCCCAGCGGTATCATTGCTCCGTCTATACCGCAGCTTTTGATTTTTTGCCATTCCAGTGTATCTATATCGGTTTGTAAATTCAATTCTATTATTTTCTTTTTCATTTCCGTCTCCTTTTCGCAGTTTGTCTCTACCTTCATAGTCAATACTATGAACGCTTTTTTCAGCTTATGTATAAATTAAAGGCCGTGGGAATATTTCTCCGGCCTCCGACTTACATTTATATCTATCCGTTATTGATTATTCCGGAGATTTTTTCAAGCTTACTTTTTGCCGCTTCATATAGCGATCTGTAATCTGTTTCTGCTTCTTCGCAAACTGCCGCGGGTATATTAAAATCTTCAGTATTGAGCCAAGCCGGATTATAGACCGGTTCAACGATGACCCGTTCGCCCGATGTGTGCATAACGAGCGACGGATCCACGCTTGTGTCGATGCCCTTTTTCCAAAAGCTGTGCCCCTTAGACACCTGCGGCGAAAAGAGAGGATCATCGGTATCGGTATCAAATTCTATATGAAGGTGATAATCCTCCGTCCCCTCTTTTCCCTCGAGCGCCAGTGCAGTATCGGCGCAAACCTTCTGCCCCACTGCCACATAGCATTCTGCCATATGCATATAGCGTGCCGTAAGATCATATATTTCACCCGTTTTATGGTTTAGGCAGTCTTTATAGATAACAGCTATCCCCCAGCCAAGAGAATTATCTTTGCCTGCTGCCGCTACTGTTCCATCGCCGCTCGCATATACTGTGTGGTCATCGCCCGCGCCGCCCTGTATCGTTGATATATCGGTTCCGTAATGCTGGTATCCCCAATACTTTTTATATTCGGGATTTTTATATCCGCAAAGCAGCATTTGCTTTTTAAATGGTACCAAAAGCTTTTGCATAATAAAGCCTCCCAAAAATCATTTATCGTCAGACAGATCAGCAGTCTTTGCGTTTATCTGTTCCAGTGCGCCTTGAAATACCGGCGGCAAATTAAAGCCCATTTTTCCATAATTTTCAACTACCGATAAAAATTCACGTCCTATATAAAACCATATCACCGCTGTTCTGATAAACGGTTCGCTGTGTCCGAACAGCCAGTCAAGGCAGACTCCCAAAGCTACAAGACTCAACACCAGCAGCTTATTTATTCCGCCCCAAAGCATCACTCTGGAATCCACCGTTCCCCTTTTCCATGCCGACATAAATCCGAGGATAAAATCCAGCACCATAAACGCCATCAAAGCATACAGCATTTTGTCAAATCCGCCCAGCGCCGCATTTAAAGCGGTACCGACCACTGCCGCAAAAGTTGAAACTGCCAGTTTTCCGTCAGAAAAGTTACCAATAATATTTTCCACTGTATTCACCCCATCCTATAAAAGCAACGCCGCCCATTAATATTCCGGGCGGCGTTTTTCAAAAATCTCAAGCCGCTTCCCATTAGACCGGATTAGCCTATAGAAGCGGTCCTTTTGAATATTGCAGCCCTTTATTCTTCCTTGGCTGCCAAAAGCGCGTTAAGCTCTGCATGCATTACTTTCAACTGATTTTCAGTATAGGTCCGCTGCGCCATAGTCACGATGACCCTATCCTCATAGACCGCCTCCGCATCTACGGTAGCAGGCTCGATTTCAACAGGCTTTTTCATAAGGTCAACTCTGATAGCATAGCCCTTGTGGATATACTCGTTGCCCTCGTCATCGACTATCGCTATGCTCTCACAAGCCGCTTCAGAAAAAGCGTTGTCTATCGCTTCCATGCCTGCATCGGCGGGGAAGGCAAAGGTCAGACAGTCGCGGCTTGCGCCCTGAACATATTTGTTGCCGCCCTCTGCGGTATAGGGATCGAGTTCTGTGCCGTTCGCAAGAATGATTTTCATACTTTCTTACCTCCTATAAGTTTAAAAATATAGTTTAAGTCCTCTATCGGTGCGTTGAAAAAGCCATGATCCCAAAGCCAATAATCCTCATGATCAGAGCGCTTATACTGCTGGCATAAAGTATCATCCCACACTTTATCCCATCGGCTTTGATAGCTTGCATCACGCTTGGCAAGCAGTTTTTGAATAGCCTGCGTCAATTTTCCTCGCTCCAAGCCCCTGCCATCTTCATTGATAGCAAAGTATTGGTGAGCGTTCTCGCTTGTTGCAAAACAAATATCCTTGTCACCATGCTTGATTACATAGCCATCGCAATTACATACGGTCATTGCAGAAAGATTGACTTCGCCGCTGATAGATATATCTCTAAATCTTCTATGTGTTACATATTCCATTTTGATACCGCCTCAAACTCTAAAGATCGGAGCTACACCCTGCGCATATGAGGCATTTGCACCACCGATCTCCCCGGTTGATGTTCCCGCGCGACAAAAGATTTTTGAGTAAGAAGTAACATCGCGGCGTGGGGAGCGCAGCCACCACCTGCAAGCAGTGCTTGTAGCATTATGCGCATACTTCAATTTGCTGTTGCCGGCAGAATAATACGCATATTGAGCCTGCTGATCTTGCTCGTATTTATTTGCATAGCTTTGAGTCCCGTAAAGCTCAAACTCCGCTAAAAGAGGTAAGTAGTCTACGCTCGAAGTAACCCTGGAAGAAGAAATACTGGCCGTGCCGCCCACATTATCGGTATAAACCGTCATTGGTTTCATGACTGCACGCAGATCAGAAGGCAGAGCCGCCATCAAAGTGCCGGAAACAGGGCTGGTTGCAGTTGTACTTCCTGCGTCAGCTCCGTCAGAATTTGTAGAACCGAGCACGTCATAACGAAGGTCGCAGCTTTTCCATCCTCCCTCATTGGTATTGTCACTGTGGTTCATGTTGAAATACTTTGTGCCATCAGTAGAGCCAGTCGAGTCGTAACGGCTATCAACTAAGCAGATATCGGTACCGCCCGAAAGCGCAGTTTTAAATGTTCCAAAATCGATAGTATTAGAGGCCCCATTATGAGCGAAGCCTATAATATAGACATAATAGGTCGCATTTACAGTCAATGTGCCAACAGTGCCGTTGACCTTAACGGCCTTACGATCGCCAACAGACCAATAGTTTGCGGCTGTACCCGATGCCGCCACTGAGCTGATCGTCGCCCAATCGTTATTATCTAATGTCGGATCTACGCCTGTATAAAACTGCCTTGCCACACCGCCGACTCCGACATATCCGTTTTTCACCTTTCGGGCTACTCCTCCGATGCCGATATAAGGCTGTTTTATCTTTCGGGCAACGCCGCCGATTCCGATATAAGCGTTTTTTGCCATATCAGTTCACCGCCTTACTCATACTGCAAATAAATATTGCCGTTAGTCAAAGCCGTGGATTTCGCAGTCATTGCGGTGGTGTTGGCGGCAATATTGCGAACACGGTAGGTGGTGTAATCGGTGCCGGTGGCGGCTATAACACCGGTTGCGGCAAAAGTCCCCGCTGTGATCTTGCTTGCCGCCAGCGTGGGTATCCTTGCGGCGTCAAAAGTCCCGGATGTGACCTCGCTTGCGGCGTGAACGTGTTCTGTCTCCGCCGCGCCTACATCAGCCGCCGACGGCATCTGAACAAGCTTGCCGCTCTCGTCAAGGGTTGCAACGCCATTCGCTGTTCCCTTTTCGGAATTTATGTTTTCAAAGCTTGCGTTTATCTGTTCTATCCTGCTGTTGAAGTTGGCTCTGCTGACCCCTTCTTCCGCCTCAAAGCAGGTAACATACTCAGCCATTTATCCACTCTCCCTTTTCAAATTCGTCCCAGGAAAGCCCCATTTCATCAAGGCTGTCCCAGGTCAAAGCCTGAGCATCTACTTCGCCCCAAACCAAATACTTATAGCTAATAGAAACCGTCATATTGGCAGGTATAATATCGTAAATAGTCACAAATAGTGGGGTAATATCCGCAGCGCGCGACTCTCCCCTATAATTCACCGTGATGTGATAACCACTTACCGTTATCTCAACAGCAACTCCCATATAGGCTTCTATAATGCTCTTCAAAAACGCTGTATTTATCGGCGGTTTGGTTATCAGCTTAGCCAAAACAGCTTCTCTTCTTGCCTCGATGGTAGAATATAATGGGGTAAAAATGTTGAGTATCTTTTCCCAGCGAAGCAGCCCCGAATCGTCAGCCGTCGCAATGAAGCTGTTTGATACGGCGTTTGCTATAAGCTTGTTTCCTTTATCCAGCTCGCTGCCTGCAGCATTGCAAATATGTATAAACTCCGCCACGGTGCGCAGTCTTTCAGGCAAAAGCTCTATCGGCTCTGCTTCGATCTCAAAAAACAGCATTATATGATCACCCCTGCGTTACATTAAAGGTTTCAACACACGGTATCTGCCATCTGTCGAACTCCTTATCCAAAGCAAGATTTCCGCTCACACCGTTTATCAACAGTTCAGATACGTCCAGCACAGCATCGTGGCAGGAAAGGACCGCGGAAATAAGTCTGGCTGCAAATACCGTTGACTCTTCAAAATCCATCTGATTTATATATTCCGTGACCGCCTGCTGTGCAAAAGGTGTGATGATATCCAGCGAGGCACCTTCCTTCAGCGTTAAAACGGCGCTTATATTAAGATCCAGCCATTCGCAGGTATTTACCATAACGGTATGCCCTATCGGCGCCAGACCGTTTCCGGTAGCGTCTCCGCAAAAGATAGCCTCCACCTCTCCGATAAGCTCATCTGATGCGGGGCTGCCCTGCTCATCGGCTATCACCAGTCCTACATTTCCTGCGCCCATATCCTCCGATGCGGTAAAAACCGCGCATTCGCCAACACCGGTTATTGAAAGCGCCTTTTCATAATAATCGTCGCGGTTGCCGCCAAATGGCACCCTTCTCACCGATTCATAAAGCCTTTCTCTAAGTTCCTCATCGCTTTCAGTGTCGCGGGCGGCAACTATCACATCTGCCTCCAAAACCGCCTGCGCAAGTCCATCTACATAGTCTATAGGCAGTATAGTTCCCGAATAACTGTTTCCCACACTTCCCTCCTGCTCGCATAACGCGCTGTATTTTCCGTCCTCAAGCTTTTCTTTTATCGAAAACACTGTTCCGTTCACCGAAAATCTGCTGTTTGGCGCAACATCTATCATATTTCCGTCCTGGTCGGTACAGCATATCTTTCTTATAGCTTTGGTAGCGGCTTCTCGTGCAAGTCCGAAATTTCCTGCCACCCTATCCAGCCAGATGCCGCTTGCGGTGTCTGCAAAAAACATATCCGCAAGCTGCGATAACATATAATATTGCTCCGCCATCATAAGCGCCGCAGGAGCCAGCGCATCATAAATGATGCTTCCCTCACGCTTATCGATATCATCGGGGACCGCCGACAGCATGCGGGACAAAATTGTTTCAAACCCATATTCAGACAACCTGTTCACTCCTTTCCACCGTTACATCGCCAAAAACAGTTTTAGCGGTGAAGGTCATTTTCACAGTATCGCCGGATATCGTTGCCGAAAAATTCCCGACCGAAGCTATTCTGTCATCTTCAAGCAGCGTCTCTTCTATCATCAGCCTGAGCAATTCCTCCGTCGGGCGATCGCTTTCGCCCCAGTGCCTATATAGCTCATAGCCGTAATCGGATGAAAATATAGCATATTTCCACCGCTCAGCAGAAAGCATGAGCTCTATAGCCTGAACCACTGCCTGTTTTCCGTCTATAATTCCCGATATCCTGTCTTTTAAAAGGCGGTATGTTTTGCTCGGCGCAGTTTTTCTTTCGCTATCCTGATAACTTTTTAAAACAGACAAATATCTCCCTCCATGATATTCAGTTTGCATCACAGCTTATAAAGTATTGAGTATCTCTGACCGCCATGATGAACCGCCGCTATCACCTTATCGCCGGCGTTCAGAGCGGACTTTAGAACCACCGTTTCACTGTCTCCGCTCGCTTTCTGACATTCCGCCTCCATCCCCTGCTGTGAAAAAAGTGCGGGCACATCAACATTTTCCATCGGAACATCCAATAATGTAGCATCTATTTTCAGTCCCTCCCCGGTATAGGTGGCATATATGGTATCCGGCTGCTCGATCCCCTCAAAATAAGCCGCTATCGCTTCTCTCAACGCTTCAATAAAGATCATATCGTCACCTCATATACATTGGGAATCCTGCCGCTATCTGTTCATGCAGCTCTCTCGCCAGGACTTCACCGATAAATTTAATATCAACAGCTCTGTTTTCACGGTATGCCGTCTGATATTTTGTGTTCTGCGCCTGCGCCGCTGAGATATCATTGAATATCTCTCTTTTTATCGGTGTTCTCACGTTTTCTTCTGCATAAAGCCCTGAAGATCCTATATCGCCCTCAAGATGGAGATCACTGCCAGTCCGCCCTTTTGCAGGCATATTTTCCACCGTCTGTAAACTTGGGACATCTTCCGTCTGATATTCCGCCGCATCAGTGAGCAGCGCGGGTCTTATGATATCCGACATCATATACATGGGATCGGTTTTAGCTACGCTCGCCATCTCATGCCCAAGCTGTTCAAGCGTTCGGTAAACTGTTTTCAATTGCCATTGATAGTTATCCGTTGCCGATCCTCTTTCAAAGGCTTTCACATTCCAATCTTTCCAAGTAGGCGCAGCCCCGCCATCACGCACTGCATAGTTTAAATAGATTTCATCTGAGCCGACTGTTTTTCCGGATTCTGCGGCGTTAAGTGCGGCGGTCTTACCATCCCGATTCGTTTCAAACGCCTTGTTTATGTCAGGATATTCTACCCTATGCGCTCTCTCAAACGCTCCGCTGTTTATTTCCGGAAAATAAAAAAAGCCATCCGCGCCGATCAGCGCACTCATTATATGCGCCGACATATCTCCCACAGCGGCCGGTAATGCATTTTTTTCAGACAGTATTGCGGCGTTGTTCCAAAAGCTGAAAACACTTTCGGCAAGCAGCTCAAGTTCTCTTTCCATATTTACCCCTATCTGTCCTTTTGAGCCAGCTGTTCACTCGCGGCAAAAAAGGCTATCTCTCTTTTCGACCATTTTGCAAATTCATTGGGTCGTATTCCGTGCTTTTGCAGAGCAAGATGGGCGAGATACGCCGTTTTATCCCTGCTCTGCCCGATCAGTTTTTTGCTTGCGCCACAAGGCTCTGAACGCTTTCATCCAAACCGTTATAGCTAATATAAAGCTTTGTCAGCTTTATCAGCTCGGCCATGGTCAGCATAGCTTTCAGCGCCTGAGAGGGTGAAAGTATCACACCTTTTCCCCTTTCAGAAAGCGTTGAAAGAAGCTTTGCGTCTCTCAGATCGGGAACCACCAGCGAAGCTGCCGCCAGCGCCACCATTACCTCTGTGTCACCTTTGGCGCAATTCTGACGCTCTATCTCAAGCCCTTCCTCCGCCGAAAGCTGACGCATCTCCCACACAAGCGGCTCGCCATTATCGTCTGTATGCTCCTTAGATAGGATAAATCTCAGATTTTCCTTTCTTTTGGGATTCAAAAATTTTTCGAACTCATTCACAGGCTGTCACCTCCCTACGACCTTTTTTCCGCGTTGACCTAAATACGCTCCAGTTCCAGCCGCATAAAATAGCTTTTCCCGTCAAAGCTGTGGTGTGCTGCCAATACCCTCGCCCAAAACTGTCCTATTCCGTCTATACCGCACCATATCAGACAGCCCGCCCTTACCTCAGGATCTCCTAAGGCGGTAACGGTAAGGCTCTCTTTTTCTTTGCATTTTTCAGCCAGCAAAGCCATTGCCGAAGCGATCAACTGCTGCGGATTTTTCTCATAAACCTTTTTGGTAAAGCTTCTGATCCCCCATTTTTGGATCGCTTCATCATTTTTAGCAACAGCGGTATCGGTATAAGCCATCTGACTGTTGTTTGAGATCAGCCTCACATAGTTATAAGCATCATCCACAGAATGTTTATAGTCAAATCCCACTACGCTTTTGCCATCAAGAATATAACCACATTTAAGAGAATTTTCGTTTCTGAAGGCAATCACACCAGCCTCATCCCTCAATACAAAGATCCCGCTGCTCTCTTTCACTTCATCCGCCACCCTGTATAGTATGTTGAGTAAAGAAAGGTTTTTATATTGATTTGGTGCAAGTTCTGTGCTGCAGCTGTCAATTTCGCCTGTTTTAACATGATCTTCTGTCAGCGCAAAAATTTCTTTTACAAAGCTGTCTGCCCTGCCTGCGTTTCTCTTTACCGGCAGCACTGTTTTAAGGTCAGCAACACTGTCAAAAGCTGCTATTTCAGCAGTATCCGGTAAAATGCTTTTTGAAAATATCCTGCCTGCGAATATCGTTCTGCCGCCTTTGGAAAATATGACCTTTCCGCCGCTTTCAAATTTGTGTGCCTCGCTTTTTAATACCGAAAATCTCAAAACAGCGGCGCCGCTGTTCACCCGTTCATCTATCTCCGCCGCTGTTGCCGCACCGGTTATATCAATGCCGTTTACCGTCAGCATAAGCCCTCCTGCGGCGCCGCATCAAGCGGCGCCATTTTAATTTCAACTGAGTTTTTCTATCTTCACCAAAGTCTCTACGTCGATAGCTGCCAAATTATCGATATCCACACCGGTGAGAGGATTTTTCACAGCTATCGTGTTCCCCGCTCGGCTATACTGGGTCGTGATCTTATAGACATCACAGGCTGCTGCCAACTGCGGAGGCTCCGGAATAGTCCCCGGCCTGCCGCTGACCAAAACGTTTATCACCGGTCTTATATATTCCAAAAGCCCCAGCGTCACACAACAGGTCTCACTGCTGATAAAAGCAGTCTCCATCTCCTGTATCAACACCCGTGAAGAAAAGCTGCCCATATCGCTGCTTACCGAAAGCAGCTGCGGATTTCCGTCCTCCCCCATCGATCTGAGCTTATCAAGCAGGCTGTCAACGCTTTCCCTGTCATAAAGGCTGAGTTCTGCATCCACCCGCCAATATTTAAGCGCCGCTCCCTTATCCTCGCAGAAAGCTTCACCGCTGATAGAAATATATTGTTTTATGTCCCGTCTCACCAACTCTTTTACATCGGTGACTCCGTATATCTTCACCCCGCCGAGAAGCAACTTGTATTTCAAGCTCTACCCCTCCAATGCGATGTCAAAATCTCTCGATCACGTCAAAATCGTCGAAGGTAAAGCCGCTCTCATTTACGATAGCCTCATCAGAAGTGTCGTTGATAACGCCGAATCCCACCGAATCGATGACCACCTTTCTGAGTACCACCTCGCATCGTCCGTCCTCTCCGTCGGCGTAATACTGGATAGTGATATTAGGATATTCTCCGCCCTCGCGGTAGTCCTTCATGGCGTCGATAAGGTCAGAAGTGGTGTGATAATATGCGACCTTGCCTTTGCCCTCCATGCCGCGCGGAGCGTTCTGAACCATGCGCTCGCCTAAAAAGCGGCGCTTTTCGTTGATGACCTTGACCTCAGCCGAAACCGAGGAAATTTTAAAAGCGGCACAGACCTTTCCGTTTATAGTTACATAACCGTCGCCGTCATGCCCCGAAGGGATGCCGGAAAGCATTTTCTTCACCATACTGTCCCCTCCTTATCTCACCTTAACGGTAATATCAGCCTTTTCCATGCTGTCCACCGGCTGTATCCTCAGCGAAACGACTACCTGATCCTTGTCGCTGCCCATAGTGACTTCAACATCATCAGAAACAAAATTTTCGATTGCATTTTTCTCCATAAGCGCCGTCATATAATCGCAGATAGAAGCCTTAAAACGATTTCTTCCATCGGCGTTATTATTTTCATAGCCTGCAAAGGAGCTGTCAAATACGCGCTTTATATCGGAGCAAACGCCATCGATAACTCTGAGCACTCGATTTTTGCAAAAATCCTTTTTCTTCTTTGCGGTATAGGTGATAAGGGTATTTATGTCACTTTCCACCTTTACCAGGCCGTTATTCATGATAAAGCAGCCAAGGCCCTTGTTCTTCGCCTCAAGCTGACCGCTCGCCTTGAGTTCACCGTTTACCGCAACGGCGCCGTCATAGCTGTCATAGGTCAGCGATTCATTTACATCAGCGGCGGCGGTGGCACCGGCGATCCAAGCCGAAACCTCGTTTTGATCAAGCTTTACGCCGTCAGAAAGCACAACGCCGTTCGCAAAAGATATAACGCCCTCGCTGTCGGCAGTATAGCTGCCAACGCACGCCTGAATAAGCTTGCCGTTTTTTCGCTGCCCGGTCACAAAAACCTCTATCTCACTTTTCACCGCACTGTCGTCGCCGGTATAAGCAATGACGTTATATTCGCAGTATTCCAACGCCTCGAGAAACTTGCTGTAGGCGTTTTCATCCACTTCGCCGTTCGAACCGCCCGAAAGCACAGTGGTCGCAGCTGCAAGCTCACCCTCTCCGTTCAGTTCTATAAAGCTGTTGGCTTCAAATTTAGAAACGCTGTCAACAATCTGCGAATCCACCTCTTCGTCATCCAAAAAGGTGGTGATCTTCCAAAGCTCGCCGAAAGCTTCGCAGACCACAGTAAGGGCATTTCCTCTTTCGCCGCACTTTTTGGCGGTAACAGTTATCCCCTCGCCTATTGTGGCAGAAGCCTTAGCTCCTCCAAAATAAAGAGGCCATACCAGCGCCTTGGAGGCACGCTTCATCATCTCTCTGAGATAAAGCATATCGTTGAGTTGGTGAGCAAACACCTCGTTTGCGGGATCATCGGCGTTATAAACGCAGATGACTCCGTCATCATACCAATCCGTTTCCAGCGCGATCGCAGCGGTTCCGCGGGCTCCCGCCTCAATCGAAAGCGCCCCTTCGCTGTAAACGTTTATCACAGCACCTGTAAGTCTTGCCATCATATCCGCTCCCTTCAAAATCAATTTTCTTTTTCAGTTATTTCCATCAGACGCATCAGTTCACCATCTGCATCCTGATCCTCAGCCTTCCATCTGAGTTTGGATACCACCTTTATCAAAGCACCCTTATCTGTGCGCTCGGCAAACAGCGCCTCCTTGTCAAAGCGGTCGTCGCCATAAACATCAAGCAGACGCTCCATAGCGGTCTCACACTCACTGTCATCAAAGCCGTTTTCCGCAAGATATCTGATCTCAAAAACCAGCCTGCATTCTATCTCATGTGACAGCCGTTTGTGATACTGCATTTTTGCTGTTCTCACGAAAACAGCCGGTGCTTTGACCCCCTGAGGCTGTGAATGATAAAAAACCGGTATATCTTCCATCGCAGTCTGCGCCATTTGACAGATCAGATATCTTCGTTTTTCAACGGCACTCAAATTCCCTTTTTGTAACCGTTCAAAAAAGCTGTCGCTGCATATTATCAAACCTCATCACCTCACAGCGGCTCGTAGCTGTCCAGCGCAACCCTTACCGTAAGTTTTCCGAAAGCGGGTTCTCCCGCTCTTCCCGTCCGAATAATTCCACAGTGCGTGACCGTAATGAGGTCGCCCGCCCGTATGTCGCAGTCCG
Source organism: uncultured Oscillospiraceae bacterium (assembly GCA_964605985.1). Classification (GTDB taxonomy): domain Bacteria; phylum Bacillota; class Clostridia; order Oscillospirales; family Ruminococcaceae; genus Yanshouia. Next base: position 25,982 of record CAZSEO010000032.1, read on the forward strand.
GGGGAAAATACAGCTGATAGCTTTTTAAAGCTCTTGCTTCTGCCTCGGTCTGTTTAAACGAAGAAGCCGATTTGCTGCCAAGCCCCTTCTGCGCCGACAGGTGACACCGCTGGGCAGAATATATCACCTCATCCACTATATTTCCGGCGTTTCCGAAACTACGTCTTACAACACGGGCGCTGTCATCATACAGCCGCAGTAAAATAGCCGCGGCTTTTTTCGCCATAGGAATTTTCATCTTTTTCACCTCTGAGCATATTGCAACGATATAATTTAATACCCCGCCCTCCACATTACACCGCATCCCCCTTGTGGTCTGCGCCGTTTTATCCCTCGTCTAAAGCTACACCGTCACACAAGTATACGTTTAAACCTATCCGCTATGGTTTTCCAGCCAAGGGCCGCACCATCAGCTCCATCCTTTTTGAAGGATATCGAAACATCGCCCTCGCTTATCGAAGCCGCCCGACCTGCCGTACCGTAAAACAGCTCCTCCGCCGCGATACACCACGCCTCAAAAAGTCCCTGCGGCATTTCTGCACCAAGCGGAATATTGCAGTAACAAAGCAGCATCACTCTTGCTCTTTCGATATCCAAAAGAAGCGCCTGCTCGTTTTCATCTTCTCCTAAGCGCTCCTTCAATACCTCAACTACCTTATCCGCACCGTTCAGATCCTATCCCTCCATCATGCAAGGCTGGAAGCTGCGGTATGAACATAGATACCGGCGCTTTCATTATTCTTGATGATAAGGTCGTGATGCGCACGATAGAAGATGTCGTAAGCGTCAGCCTGCTGGTTGGCGTCAGGCTCGATGATCTTAGAGAATCTGCGCTTGATAACACCGTGAAGAGCGTTCTTGTCAGCGTAGATAAAGTTGATGTTCTTAGCGGCAGCAGACGCCTTATATCCGCCTTCGAGCTGGCTCTCGCTCACACCGTCGAGCAGGGTAACTGCGGTAACAAATCTGGACTGGGGAACTCGAACGATAGGAGTGATGCCGTCGAGCATGATCACGCGTCTGTCGAGATCGCCGTCATTTGCCACACCGTCAAGGCGTCTTGCAACCGCGTCACAGGCTTTAATGTAGGTATACAATACATCTTGGACAGTTGAATAAAAAAGGATGAAGGATAGGTC
>CAZSEO010000033.1:0-25675 GCA_964605985.1 uncultured Oscillospiraceae bacterium
GGCGTATCCGATGCCTTCGGCATGGAATATGTAGAGGCTGAGACCCTTATCTGATAATTAGAGAACAGATACAAAAATGGCGTTCGGATAATTCCGAACGCCATTTTTGCTATTATTCTTTCAAAAGATATTCAATCGCGGGGCAGATATGAAGATCCCACCATTTCCAGGTGTGGTCGCCCTCCGACTCTCCGTAATAATGCTCAACGCCAAGCTCTTCAAGCAGCGAATGATAGCTGCGGTTGACTTTGATAAGTTCATCCTCGGTTCCGCACCAGAAAAACATTTTGGGGAAAGGTGTTCCTTCAGCGGTGTTCTTTTTTGCAAGGTGATAGAGGTCGTGCATTGTATCGTCCAGCTCGGTGGGGTCTTTCATCTCAAAATCGAAGATGCTCTTCCACTCATCCAGCCTTACCGTTCTGCCGCGGCGGGTGATATCCAGCGAGCCGGAAAGCGAAGCGCAGCCGAAATATTTATCAGGGCAGTTGAGTGCTGCCTTTACAGCGCCGTAGCCGCCCATCGAAAGTCCGATGATGAAGTTATCCTCGCGCTTGGAGGATATACCTTTAAAATATCCCTGACAAACCTGCGGCAGCTCTTCGGTGACGAAGGTGAAATACTTTGCGCCATATTGAGTATCGGTATACCAGCTTCTTGCAACACCGGGCATGATAACGGCGATGCCGTATTGCTCGGCATAGCGCTCGATAGCGGTGCTTCTTATCCAGGAATGGTGGTTGCCTCTGAGCCCGTGGAGCAGGTAGAGCGTTTTAAAGCTGCCGCCGGGTGAGCCTGCATACTTTTCGTTTTTATCAACTTCCGGCAGTATAACATTGAGCGAAACCTCGGTTTGTAAAGCATGAGAAAAATAACTCATTTCAAAAAGAGCCATGATGTACCTCCCTGAAAACTGTGTTTGATACAATTATAGGGTAGTATAAACGGAATTTCAAGGCGAAAGAGACTATTTTCTGATAACGACAGCCTTGGCTCTTGCCACTATCGTTTCAACGTCCATGCCGTTGTCGCGATAGAGCAGCTCGGGGTCGCCCGATTCACCAAAGCGGTCGCGTATGCCGATTATCTCCATCGGAACGGGGCAGTTTTGCACCACCGTTTCGGCAACTGCCGCGCCGAGCCCGCCGATGATGCTGTGATCCTCGATGGTCATGATGGCGCCGGTCTCCTTTGCAGCCTTGATAACGGCGGCGGTATCGAGCGGCTTGATGGTGGACATATCCAGCACCCTTGCGCCGATGCCGCCGGATTTAAGCAGCTCGGCTGCCTGAAGCGCCTTCTGAAGCAGTATGCCGGACGATATGATGGTGAGGTCGCTGCCGTTATCGACAACGGCGGTAGCCTTGCCAAGCTCAAATTTATAGCTTGCGGGGTCATAGATATCGGCGACCGGGTTGCGGTGAAGTCTGACATAAAGCGGGCCTTTGAAATCCACCGCTGCATGCGCCATTGCCTTGGCGGCTACCGCGTCGGCGGGCTGTATCACCGTCATATTGGGCAGAGCGCGCATAATAGCGACATCTTCAACGGCGGCATGGGTAGCGCCGTCGCCGCCTACCTGTAATCCGGTATGAGTTCCGATAACAGTGACGTTGAGGTTGGGATAGCAAACAAAGGTCCTGACCTGCTCACAGGCGCGCATCGAGGCGAAAACCGCAAAGGTTGCGATAAAGACCTTGTTGCCGCAGGCGGCAAGACCGGCGGCAGAGCCGACCAGATTTTGTTCCGCTATGCCGAAGGAAAACTCTCTTCCCGGGAAATATTCACCGAATTTTTCGAGCCCGCAGGTTTTGGTGTCGGCGTTGCACACCACAAAGTCGGGGTTGGTTTTGGCTATCTCGATAAGCTCATGACCGAAAGCCATGCGGGTTGCCAGTGTTGCTGCCATTACAAAGCACCGCCTTTCCTGATGTCGGCTATCGCTGCGACCAGCTCTTGTTCGCTGGGGCATCCGCCGTGCCATTTGGATTGATCCTCCATAAAGGATACGCCTTTGCCTTTTACCGTTCTCATAAGTATCGCAGTGGGGGCGCGCATCGTCTTGGCGGTGTGAAGGGCGGTCAGCACCTCTTTCATGTCGTGACCGTTTATCTCTATTACGCTCCAGCCAAAGGCACGCCACTTATCTGCAAGCGGCTCTATCTTCATTATGTCGTTGGTCCAGCCGTTGATCTGAACGCCGTTGCAGTCGGTTATCGCAACGAGGTTTTTGAGATCGTGGTGAGAGGCTGCCATTGCTGCTTCCCAAACCATGCCCTCCTGCGATTCGCCGTCGCCCAGCATGACATAGGTGGTATAGTCCTGCTTGTGCAGCTTTGCCGAAAGCGCCATTCCAACGCCTACCGAAAGTCCGTTACCCAGCGAGCCGGAGCTCATATCGAGGCCGGGGACTTTGTTCATGTCGGGATGCCCCTGAAGAATTGAGTGATACCGGCGCAGCGTGTTGAGCAAAGCGGGGTCAAAAAAGCCGCGTCGGGCAAGGCAGGCGTAAAGCGCCGGGCAGGCATGTCCCTTGGAAAGTATAAATCTGTCGCGGTCGGGGGCATCGGGCCTCTCGGGATCGATGTTCATAACGTGAAAGTAAAGCGCTGTCATCATCTCGACAGCGGAAAGCGAACCGCCGGGATGCCCTGCCTTGGCGGCATATATCATTGAGATGATATCCTCGCGTATCTGGACTGCCTGCTGCTCAAGACGGGTTACATCCTTTTCGGTAAAATAAAAGCGGGTCACCAAAATCATCCCTTTCAATATATCTTGGTTTTGATATCATGATACGATGGGGTGAAGTGAAAGTCCAATTCATCTTGCTGCTTGCAGCTATCAGTAAAAATGATATCATCTCAGTCAACTCTTGACATATTGCCCGAAAAGTGGGATGCTGAAAAGAAAAGGGGGATGTTTATGGAGCTTTATACCATGCGTTACGTCATCGCGCTGGCAGAGCATGAGAATTTTTCGCTTGCGGCACAGGCGTGTCATATCGGGCAGCCGGCGCTTTCTCAACAGATAGCAAAGCTCGAGCAGGAATTCGGCATAGCGCTGTTTGAGCGGAATCCGCGCGGCGCCACGCTGACCGAAGCGGGAAAGCGGTTTGTTCTGCGCGCCCGTGAGATACTTAGCCTTTCAGAAATGCTGGAAAGTGAGATGGCATCCTATGCGGGGCTTCACCGCGGAGCGCTTGACCTTGGTATAATCACAAGCTTGCAGTGCATAGATTTCGGTGGGCTGCTTTCGGCATTCTGCGAAGAATATCCCGGCATTTCGGTCAACATCACGCAGGGCGGCACCCACAGCCTGCTGCGTCAGCTGGCCGAAAAGAAGATAGATATGGCGTTTATCAACCGCCCGCTCAACGGAATGCCAAAGGGTTTGGAATTTCTCAAGCTGGGCGAGGACAGCTACCATCTGGCAGTGCCGCAGAATCATCCGCTGGCAGGCAGAGAACGCGTAAGCCTTGCCGAACTGAAAAATGAGCGGTTCATTTTTCATCAGCCGGCGCAGGTCGCTTCCGAGCTTTGCAGAAAAGCCTGTCGTGAGGCAGGCTTTGAGCCGAATATCGTTTGCCGCTCGGCAAGCCCCACCACCGGACTGTATATGGTCAGAGGAGGACTTGGTGTGGCGCTCTTCCCCTCCGAGGAATTTCGTTCCCACAATCTTGACGGCGTGGTTGAAATGAACTTGGAAGAATCGATAAAAAAGGAAGTGGGTGCTGCGTGGCGCGGCGATCCGCATTCGCTTTTGGTGGATACCGCTGTGTGCTTTGCTGCCCAATGGCTGGGCGTTGAAAGTCCCGCAAAAGCATATAGCCAAATGAAAAAGCTCCGTCCCTGAGGATGGAGCTTTAAGTTTATTCAGAAGCTTTTTCGGCGGGCTGTTCCCTCGTTCTCATATAGTGGAAGATGAACTGCTGGGCAACGCCCGCGTAGGGCAGCATCTCCTCGGGCAGACCGTCGGGAAAGAATTCTGCAACGGCGCGCCTTATCCACACATCAACGGGGAAGCACTCAAGGCGGTAGAAACCGAACAGCAGCGCGCAATCAGCGACTTTGTCGCCAACACCGACTATCTGCTTGAGCATGGCACGCGCCTCGGGGATGGGAAGGGTATAAAGCGCTTCGAGATCCACGGTTTTGTCGCAGACCTTTTTGGCGCCGTCTATCAGATAGCGGGCGCGGAAGCCGCAGCGCAGCGGCGCAAGATCTTCAACGGTGCAGGCCGCGATGCGCTCGGGCGGCGGAAAGGAATAAAGCCCCAGCTCTATCTCATCACCGAAGTTTTCGCAAAGACGCTCGATGATGCCCGAAATGCGCTTTATGTTGTTGTTTTGGCTGAGGATAAAGCTGGCGATAGCTTCCCAGCCGTCCTGTTTAAGTATCCTTATCCTGCCCGCGGTGCGGCAGGGCTCTTTCATCTGCTCGATCCCCGAAAAGGATGCTATCATCCCTTCGTAGTCGGCGGAGGTATCAAAATAGTCCTGCCAAAAGCTTTGATCTGCGTTGGAATATATCTTTATCTCGTCGCCGTTTTGATATATCCTTGCGGCGTTGCCCTGCGCCGCGCCCACAAAGCTGCCATCCTCGGCCTTTTTCCAGCGGAAGCACTGGCCGCAGTCGAGCGTCTGCTCAAGGTCAAAATTTCGCAGGCTAAAGCAACTGCAGGGAAGTTGGGTCCAATTATTCATAACAGAAAAAACACTCCGCAACATTATTTTCGATATTCATTATATAAAGTATAAACAGAGCGGTAAAAAAATCAAGCCTTTAAAGCGGCTGTCTGCAAAGAGGTGTAAACTTGATGTAGAGAAATTTTCTTTTTTATTTTTGCTCTTTCAACATCTCCACACTGAGAAACGCATTTTAAAAGAGAGTTTTCCACACTTTAAACAGAGTTTTCAACAATGCCAAAAATCATTTAACAGGAAAGTTGATATTACCAAATGTAAAAAATGCCCTCAAAAGGAAAACAATTATATTTAAAATGGTATAACTCACTTAATTGAGGATAAAAATCAGGATGTATATTTAGGCGAAGATAGAATTGCTCCATGAAGGAAAGGGGCCTTTTTCCGCCAAAACAGTGAAAAAACAGCATTTTTCCTTATAAAACACAACATTTTGTGGCTGGTTCTTGTTTTCACAACATAATATGCTATAATAAACAATGTATAGCTATATTCACCAGCAGAAAACGGACGGTGGAGGAAAAATGATAAAAGAAAATCAAATAGCCGAAAACCTTGTTGCGGGCAGAAACCCTGTTATGGAGCTGCTTCGCTCTGACCGCGACACCGATAAGATACTGATGCTGAAGGATGGCGGCGGAAGCCTTCAGAAGATAGCCGCCATAGCAAGAGACCGCGGGATCCCGGTGAAAGAGGTGACTCGCGAAAAGCTGGATCAGCTCTGCCCCGGCATAAACCATCAGGGCGTTGCCGCCTATGCCGCTGCCGCGCAGTATGCCGATCTTGAGGATATCTATGCGCGGGCAGGCGATGAGCCGCTGTTTGTGGTGATCGCTGACGGCATAGAGGATCCCCATAACCTTGGCGCAATAATAAGGACCGCTTATGCCGCGGGAGCGCATGGCATTATAGTTCCCAAGCGCCACGGCGTTGGGTTGACCGCAACGGTGATGAAGGCTTCTGCCGGAGCGGCACAGCATCTTCCGGTGGCGAGGGTATCTAACCTTGCCTCTACCGTAGAAGAGCTGAAAAAGAGAAATGTTTGGGTATATGCCGCCGATATGGGCGGCCAGAATTGGTGTACCGTTGATTATTCCGGCGCTGCGGCGTTGGTGGTCGGCTCTGAGGGTGATGGAGTTTCCCGTCTGCTCAGAGAAAAAAGCGACGTGATCGTAAGTCTGCCTATGAGCGGAGAGTTCAATTCGCTCAACGCATCGGTCGCTGCCGGCATAATTCTTTATGAGATCACCAGACAGCGCAAGGGTATAAAAGCAAAGTAGAGAGGGCGTGTAATATTTGGCCGACAACTACAATTACCAGGATATTTTAGCCGAGATAGAGCGAAAAAAGGCCGCTTCGTCGGTGAAGAGTCCGGCTCGGCAGTCAAAAGCCGTTGAAAAGTCTGCGGCATCGCCGTTTAACATGAGGGGAATGGAGGAGCCTGTGTCGCCGCCTTCTCCCTTTTCCAAGCAGGCTGAAATACAAAGAGAAACCACCAGGACCGATCTGCCTACCGCCAAAGCTTCTGCCGCGGGATATTCGGTTTCTGATAAAACACAGGTGATGCCCGCCATAAATGTTGATCCCGACCCCGATTTTGAAGAAATGCGCCGCAAAAAGGTACAGCAGTTTATGCAGAATTCCTTTGCCACTGAAGGCACCCGGCCTCAGACTGTACCGGAGGAGGAGCAGATCGAGGATATCGGTCAGTTTTTCGGCGGATTAAAGCGCGGTTCGAAAAGCGGCGGCTCGCAGCAGACGGCGCTGGCTGAAAAAAAGCCTAAAAAGACAAAGCCGCAGAAGAACGGTGACGACGCTGTCAAGGGCGGCAAAAAGAAAAAGAGCGCAAAGGGCGGCAGGGCGATGCTGCGTCCGGTAAAGGAGCAGCCCACCGAAACGGTCAAAAAGAATCCGAGGCTCACCGCCGAAGCAGAGGACGACGGCGAATACGATCAGCCCTCCGACGCAAGAGACGTTAAGGATGATATCAGAGCTATCAAAAAATCGCTGACCACACGCATGGTGATCACCGGAATATGCAGCGTTATACTGCTTTACCTGTCGCTTGCAAACCTTTATCCCATCCCGCTGCTCAACGCCATCTGCCCCGAGGTGGATATGAAGGTATTTCTGCTGGTCAACCTGATGATAACGGTAATATCAGCGCTGGCCTCAAACGTCGTTATCGGCAACGGCTTGCTTTCCTTCTTTAAATTCAAGGCGGATTACGACGCGCCTGCCGCGCTGTGTACTCTGGCTGTCATCGCCCACGGCGTTGCATTGGCGATGAATTCCGATTCTGTTCACACAGGTGAGAGCGGCTTCTATTTCTTTATCGCATCGATGTCGCTTTTTGCCAACAGCATAGGCAAGCGGCTTATGATATCGAGGATAGACAAAAATTTTGCCGTTGCAAGCTCAAAGCGTGACCTGCAGGGTGAATATATCATCGATAACTCCGATCTGGCGCAGCGTTTGGCAAGAGGTCAGGGCTTTGCCGAGCCGTCGGTGGCTTACAGCGTGCCGATAGGCTTCCCCGAGCAGTTCCTCAAGCTTTCTTACAGCGAGGAATATACCGAGAACCTAAGCCGCTATATCTCCCACTTCTTTGCCCTCGCCGCAGTTATACTCGCGGTGGTATGCCGGCTGTTTTTTGACAGCTCCAGCATTGAGGCGCTCACCATCTTCTGCGTGGTGCTCTGCATGGCTTCGCCGCTTACACCCACCATCGTTGGAAACCTTCCGCTGCTGCGCGCTTCCAAAAGCCTTGCACCCAAGGGTGCTTTCATCTCGGGCTACGATGCCGTAGAAGCATTTGAGGAGATGAACTGCGTTACTGTTAAGGCAAACGAGCTTTATCCCAAGGGCGCTGTTGAGCTGCACGGCATCAAGCCGCTGGCCCAAAGCCGCATAGATGAAGCTATTCTTGATGCGGTCAGTGTCTCCTGCCGCATAAACGGATTGCTTTCTGAGGCGCTGCTCAATATGATCGGCGGAAACAAGAGCATACTGCTGCCGGTGGATGAGGTCAGCTATCAAAACGCCGCAGGAATATCGGCAACCGTTAACGGCAAGCATGTCCTTATCGGACGCCGCTCGCTGATGGAAAAGTATGAGATACCGATGCCGCCCGCCGACTATGAAAAGAAATTCACCAAGGGCGGAAAAAAGGTGCTGTTTGTGGCAAATTCGGGAGCTGTTACCGCAATGCTGATAGTTTCCTACCGTCCGGGCAAAAAGGCTGCCGCATGGATAAACGCTCTCGGAAGAAAAGAGATGGGGCTCATCGTTTACACCAACAACCCCAATATCACTGCCAAAAAGATATCGGCAGATTTCCACTATCCCGACGAATTTATCCGTGTTATGCCGGCTGATCTTCACGATGAATATGCCGCCCTTACCGCCTACCGCGAGAGGGATAAGGCTTATATCGTTTCGCCGGTGGGCAGCGAGGCAAGGCTGCACGCCCTCGCGGTCATTCACAGCGTCAAGCAGTCGATAGTCATTGGAACAGTGCTTCAGATGGCGGGTCTGATACTCGGCTATGCACTTACGGCATTCCTTGCCTTCTCGGGTGCGATAAGCACTCTCGGCTTTGGCCAGCTTGCGGTATATCAGCTGTTTTGGGCGGTCGCTGCCGTTGTTTTCTCCAGTCTTAAAAAGATATGACCTTCCCAAGGGGTGTATCGCCATGGGGATACAGATATGAGCTGCTGCCGTGGGCGGTCGCTTATGCCTGCGCTGATACTTTTGAGCGTCATGATGCCTTATATAAAGATCAAGGGTGCCGCCGCAAAGTGACGGCAGAAAGGACGACATATGGAAAAGACATACGAAAAGGTTCAGCAGTATAAAAAAGCATCACTTTGCTTATTCATATTCTTTGCGGTGTTTTTTGGCTGCTGCTATTTTCCGGTGTTCAACATCTCTTATAACGATAAGAGCATCAGTCCCGTCAGCTTTGTTATAGGGCTGTTGGCTTATCACGAGATAGGCAGATTTGAAGCGCTGTTATTTCCTCGAAAAAGCTTTGGCTTTATCTTGGTGATGAATATGGCGCACATTTTCCTCGGCATGGGAACTCGCTTTGTCCTTGAGCTGGGTGAGGTATCCAATGCTTATAATTTTACCATTCAAAACATTGCGCTTCATCTCGTGATATGTGTAAGTCTTTGCACCGCTGCGTGGTATAAGGCGAGCAAAAATCTTAATATCAAGGATTAAGGTTTATACAGAGAGCGCCCCGCCAAATGGCGGGGCGCTCTCTCTGCGTCTATTCTAAAGATTAGCCACGGCGCGGCTGCGCCCGTTTCTTCAAAACGGGCCGCCCCCGAAGGGGGTGTGAAAATCGAAGATTTTCAGCCGCGCCGAAAAAAGCAGCATCGTTTCGCTGACAGGATAAAAGCCGCCCTAACGCAGATAGGGCGGCTTTGCTGATGTAAAATTAAAGATCGGTGATGCTGACAAGGTCGATATCTTCCATATGCTTGCCGGTCAGCAGGCAGTCAGCCAGAGCGCTGGCGGTATCCAGCGCGGTGAGGCAGACGATGGAATGTTCCACTGCTCTGCGGCGCATCTTGACAGTCTCGTTGACCTTGGGGTTAGCTCCGCCCTTGGAGGTGGAGATGAGATACTGTATCTTGCCGGAATCCAGCAGATCCATAACATTGGGCGAGGATTCGGTAACGCGGCGGACCGAGTTGGTAGCTATCATCTGCTTGTTAAGCGCAAGCGCAGTGTTGGGAGTAGCATAGAGGTCGAAGCCGAGTCGCTCAAACTTGGAAGCGATAGCGGGGATCTCGTTCTTGTCGGTATCCTGAACGGTGATAAGAACGCCGCCGCGATCCTCAAGCTTATAGCCTGCTGCCACCAGACCCTTGAGCAGAGCCTCCTCGAAGGTCTTGGCGATGCCGAGCACCTCACCGGTGGATTTCATTTCCGGTCCGAGCTGGGTGTCAACGCCGGCCAGCTTTGCAAAGCTGAATACCGGAACCTTGACGGCAACGTAAGGAGCATCGGGGTAAAGTCCGGTGCCGTAACCGAGATCCTTGAGCTTTGCGCCGAGCATGATCTTGGTTGCGAGATCGACCATGGGAACGCCGGTGACCTTGCTGATATAGGGAACGGTTCTGGAGGAGCGGGGGTTTACCTCGATGACGTAAACCTCATCGTTATAAACTACATACTGGATATTGACCATGCCGGAGACCTTGAGGGCGCGAGCCAATCTGCCGGTATAATCGATGATGGTCTCTTTGATTCGGGGAGAGAGGGTGCGGCAGGGGTATACCGAGATGGAGTCGCCGGAATGGATGCCGGCTCTCTCGACATGCTCCATGATACCGGGGATGAGGTAATCCTCACCATCGGAGATCGCATCGACCTCGACCTCGGTGCCCATCATATACTTATCGATGAGAACGGGGTTTTCAAGGCCGGTTGCGGTGATGATGCCCATATATTCGATAACACGCTCGGAGTTGTGAGCAATTACCATATTCTGACCGCCCAAAACGTAGGAAGGACGCAGAAGAACGGGATATCCGAGATCTTCTGCGGCTCTTATAGCCTCATCAGCGGTCATAACGGTGTGACCTGCGGGCCTCGGGATGCCGCACTGTTCCAGTATCTGATCAAAACGCTCTCTGTCCTCGGCTGCATCTACCGAATCGGCGGAGGTGCCGATGATGTTGACGCCCTTTGCCGCAAGGTGAGAAGCGAGACGGATAGCGGTCTGTCCGCCGAACTGAACCACAACGCCGTCCGGCTTTTCGGTCTCGATGATACTGTCAACGCTCTCAAAGGTGAGCGGGTCAAAGTAGAGTCTGTCGCCGGTGTCAAAGTCGGTGGAAACAGTCTCGGGGTTGTTGTTTACGATAACTGCCTCACAGCCGGCTTCTTTAAGCGCCCATACGCAGTGAACCGAGCAGTAGTCGAACTCGATGCCCTGGCCTATTCTGATAGGACCGGAGCCGAAAACGATGATCTTTTTCTTGTTCTTATCGCCGTGGTGCTCGATAAACTCGGCAGCCTCGTTTTCATCATCGTAGGTGGAGTAGAAATATGGGGTCTCAGCCGGGAACTCGGCGGCGCAGGTATCTACCATCTTGTAGACGCCTTCGCGGTGCCAGGGGGCGGGATCGACGCCGGAGAGCTTCTTTATGCTGGAATCGAGGAAGCCCATCTTCTTTGCGCGCAGATAGACGTTTTCATCCATATTGCCCGATTCGAGCTGCTTCTGCATCTCAACGAGGTTGAGGAACTTATAGAGGAACCAACGGTCGATCCTGGTGATGTTGAATATCTCCTCAACGCTGGAAATTCCGCGGTAGAGGGCCTCGTAAACCGCAAAGAGACGCATATCGTCGCAGGTGTTTACCCTGGTCATGATCTGAGCGTTATCCTCAAGCGCGAGGGAGGGGGAACGCATCGAATCAAGCTTGAGCTCTACCGACTGGGAAGCCTTCATGATAGCCTGCTCAAAGCTTACGCCGATGCTCATTACCTCACCGGTAGCCTTCATCTGAGTGCCGAGCTTTTTGTCGCCGTAAACGAACTTATCGAACGGCCAGCGGGGATATTTAACAACGAGGTAGTCGATAGCCGGCTCGAAGCAGGCATAGGTGCAGCCGGTAACGGCGTTGACTATCTCATCAAGGGTATAGCCGATAGCTATCTTGGTGGCGACCTTTGCGATGGGGTAACCGGTAGCCTTGGAAGCGAGCGCCGAAGAACGGGAAACTCTGGGGTTTACCTCGATGACGGCATATTCAAAGCTGTTGGGGTTGAGCGCGAACTGGCAGTTGCAGCCGCCCTCTACTCCGAGCGCGTCAACGATGCTCAGCGCTGCCGAGCGCAGCATCTGGAATTCCTTATCCGCGAGGGTAACGGCGGGCGCGATAACGACAGAGTCGCCGGTGTGGACGCCGACAGGGTCAACGTTTTCCATTGAGCATACCGTGATAAGGTTTCCCTTGGAGTCGCGGATGACCTCGAACTCTATTTCCTTCCAGCCTGAAACACAGCGCTCGACCAGTATCTGGTTGATGGGGGAGAGGCGGATACCGTTGCCGGCTATCTCACGCAGCTCCTCGATATCAGCGGCGATGCCGCCGCCGGTGCCGCCGAGAGTGAAGGCGGGGCGAACGATCACGGGATAGCCGATCTCTTCAGCGAAGTCGAGAGCATCCTGTATCTCGGTAACTACCTTGGAGGGGATGCAGGGCTGGTTGATGGCTTCCATGGTATCCTTGAATATCTGGCGGTCCTCGGCCTTGTCGATGGTCTCGGGGTTTGCGCCGAGCAGCTTGACGTTATGCGAATCAAGGAATCCGTCCTTGGCAAGCTGCATCGAAAGGGTAAGGCCGGTCTGTCCGCCGAGGGTGGAAAGGACACTGTCGGGCTTTTCTATCTCGATAACGCGCTTGATGGTCTCAAGGGTGAGCGGCTCGATATAAATTCTGTCCGCCATGCGCTTGTCGGTCATGATGGTAGCGGGGTTGGAGTTGATAAGAACTACCTCCAGGCCCTCCTCCTTGAGGGCGCGGCAGGCCTGGGTCCCGGCATAGTCAAACTCGGCAGCCTGTCCGATGACGATGGGACCGGAGCCTATCATAAGAACCTTTTTAATATCCTTGCGAAGCGGCATATCACTTACCCTCCTTGCTGCTGGCGATCATGGCGAGGAACTTGTCGTAGATGTAAGAAGTGTCGACAGGTCCGTTGCTGATGGTGGGATGGAACTGCACCGAAAATGCAGGAATATGCAAATATTCAATTCCCTCGCAGGATCTGTCGTTTGCGTTGATATGGCTGATGCGTGCAACAGCGGTATCGACAGAGTCGGCGTCAACAACAAAGCCGTGGTTCTGCGAGGTAACATAGGTGCGGTCGGAATCGAGATCGATGACCGGCTGGTTGCTGCCGCGGTGACCGTAGCTCATCTTTTCGGTCTTGGCTCCCGTTGCAAGAGCCATTACCTGATGACCCATGCATATTCCCAATATCGGCAGTCCAAGCTGCATCATATCCTTAACATTGCTGATATAGACGGGATTCTCGGTGGGATCTCCGGGGCCGTTGGAGATAACGATGGCATCGACATCCAGCGCTTTTACATCTTCCGCAGTGGAATATGCGGGAGCCATAACGATATCGCAGCCGAGATGACGGAGATTTTCAAGCAGATTGAGCCTGTATCCAAAATCCAGCATGGCAACACGGTGCTTTGTTTCGCCATATGCGGGGAAAAGCTTGTTGGTTTTGGTGGTGACCGCTTCAACTACGCCGGCTATCTTATAAGACCTTACCTGTTCGAGCAGCGCTTCACGGTTTTCTTCGGTGATGGCATCGGTGGTGATGACACCGTTCATAACGCCGTTTATACGCAGCTTTCGGGTGAGAGCGCGGGTATCGATATCAAAAAGACCAACGGTGTTGTGCTTTTTGAGATACTGGTCGATCCTTTCTTTGGCGCGGAAGTTGGAGGGCGAAGAACACCACTCTCGAACGATATAGCCCTTCATAAAGATATCGTCAGACTCCACATCCTCATCGTTCATACCGTAGTTTCCGATAAGAGGGAAGGTCTGCACTGCGATCTGACCGGAGTAGCTGGGGTCGGTCAGCGTTTCCTGACAGCCGGTAACGCTGGTGGTGAATACTACCTCGCCTATGGCAGTGCCCTCGGAACCGAAAGATCTGCCTTCAAAAACAGTTCCGTCAGCGAGCATCAGCCATGCCTTTTTCGCGTTATAGATAGACATAGGTTTCCTCCTTTTGAGCTAAGGGCTTTTTATTCAAAACCGCTGTATTAGATGTATAAAATCACAAAGTGAAAAATTCTCACATAAAATTATAACCCAATACCGTTTCGATGTAAATAGCCCCGAATATGAAAATAAATTAAATAATTAACTTTTTATAAATAGGGCGGCGAGCCACTATTTTACTGCACAAAAAAAGGAACGAATGACCGTTCCTCAAATTGAATAAATATTCATAAAATCGATGCGATATATGCAAAGGAAAGGATCATCGAAGAAAACGCCGTCCCAAAGGGGCGGCTGAGACAGATACTGTATGCCTTCATCTTTGATCTCTCCTCTCAGAAAATGCGGGTAGAAAACTACCCGCATAACTTTTATTTGCCTATGTTTACGATCTTGATCTCGTAGGTGTGCTTGCTGGGGGTGATAACGGTGACCACCTCGCCTGCGCTGTGGCCTGCAATAGCCATGCCAACGGGGGAATCGGGGGTGACCAACTCGAGCTGATCGCCGGCGGCAGACTTGTTGCCGAAGCGATACTCGGTCTCCTCATCGAACTCCATATCCAGCAGAGTGACCTTGGTTCCGATAGAAACAACGTCGGTGGATATGGTGTCAACGATAGTAACGTTTTTGAGCTGCTCTTCCAAGCGGGCGATATCAGCCTCAAGGCGCGCCTGATCGTTTTTAGCTTCGTCATATTCGCTGTTCTCAGAAAGATCGCCGAAGCCGCGGGCAACTCTTATTTTTTCAGAGATGACGTTTCTCTCGACGGTTTTAAGTCTGTCAAGCTCGTTTCTGAGAGATTCATATTCCTCTCGGGTCATCTCGTTTGTATTCATAATTTCTTTTGCCATGGATTTACCCTCCCTGTAAAGGATCGCAATATATCTATTATAGTAAAATCAAAACCGATATGTCAATACTAAAATTCGGATATAATGCGGAAAAGCTTGGATATGCCGCATTATATAGTTATTATAAAGCGCTGCGTTTAATGACAGATATCACTGAGAAGCGCCGGGCTCCGCAGAAGAGGCCTCGTCATCTGAGCTTTCATCCTCCTGTTCGGAGGTCTCAGCTTCGATGTTCTGTTCGTTTTCGCCCTCTGATGTTTCTCCCTCGGCGGAGGTGCTGTCGGAACTCGGATCGTGAACAGAGGGAACAGAATGAGCAAGGGCATCGCCGCTGGGATTAGCCCGGTTCTTTAGCGCGGCGGTAACTACCTCGAGCGCCTTTTTGAGCTGAAGATCGCTGTTTTCATCAAGGCTTTCCATCTCTTTTTCAAGCTCGGGCGACATCTTTACTTCATAGTCGGGCTTTACGCCTACCCCGTCAAAATTGCGCGAGGTGGGCGGATTGTAAAGCGCCACGGTGAAATCTATGGCGGAGCCGTCCGACAGCTTGTGTATCTCCTGCATAGAGCCTTTTCCGAAGGAGGTGGTGCCAACCGCCCTTGCCTTGTCGTAATCCTTGAGCGCCTGGGCAAAAAGCTCGGCTGCCGAAGCGGATTTTCCGTTGATGAGAACAGTCATCGGGGCGTTGACCTCAGATTCGTCGCTTGAGAACAGGACCTGCGGCTCTGCGACGTTGCGGTATTTTGCCGATACTATCGGACCCTCGGGCAGCAGCGTGTCAAGAATGCGGCAGACCGATTCGACCGTTCCGCCGGGGTTGTTGCGAACGTCAAAGATAAAGCCCTGGGCGCCGTCGGTGGTAAGCTCGGTGAATATCTTGAAGAACTGGTCGGGGGTGTTGTCGTTGAATTCCTCGATGCGCAGATAACCGACATTTTCACCTATCATGCGGCCTTCAACGGTGGGAACATCGACCCTGCGGCGGGTGATGGTATAGGGCGTTTCGACATTATCACGGCGCACCACTATGGTGACGGTGGTGCCGGGGTCGCCCTTGAGGGCAAATACCGCATCTTCAAAGCTTTCGGCGGTAACGGCAAGGTCGTCTACCTTTACGATAAGATCACCGGCGACCAGCTCGGAAAGAGCGGCAGGGGAATCGGGATACACTTCTTCGATAAGGATGTGACCGTCAACATCCGTCGAGCAGACTACGCCGATATCCACCATTCTGCCCTGGGTATCGTTCTGCAGTTCGGAATACTGCTCCGCGGTCATATAAACGCCGTATTCATCCTCGATGCCGGCGATGTAGCCCTTGACCAGCTCTTCACTCAGCTTATCCTCGTCGATACGGCGGAGATAACGCTGCCTGATGAGGCGGTCTACCTCAGAAAGCTTGGAATACATCGTTTCACGCTCTTTGATGTTATAAACCATGCTGTCAAAGGTGTTTCTCGCGTATATCATGGTCATGATAAAGGTTACGGCGGAAAACATTATCGCCAGTGTGATGGCGCCGCCTAAGGTTATCTTTCGGTTCATGCGATTCTCCTCACAGAAATAAACTTTGATGCCGAGGGGATATGTGTGTCATTTGAGATAGGGCCACGGATTGGTATAGGTTCCGTTAACACGGACCTCGAAATGGAGATGCGGTCCGGTAGACCAGCCGGTGGAACCTACATAGGCTATGGTCTGACCTCGGCTGACCTTCTGACCCAGCTTTACGTTGAGTCCGCTGGTGTGGCCGTAAAGAGTGGTGATGCCGCCGCCATGGTCAAGTATGAGATATATGCCGTAGCCTCTGCCGGGAATATAGGAGGTTTGAGTAAACACCACCTTGCCGTCATCGGCGGCGAGTATCGGCTTGCCGTAGATGCCCTGGCCCGCGGCGTTGGTGCGCGCGATATCGATGCCGGTGTGAAAGTCGGTGCCGCCGAAGCGCCAGCCGTAATCCGAGGTAACGGTCTTATAGCCCGCGACCGGCCAAAGCATGATGCCGCCGTCGTAATCGCCCTCAGATTCTATCTTGGAATAGATGGCGTCGACCTCCGCCTGAACCTCCTGCATCTGTTTGGCAAGAGCGTTTTTGTTGGCGAGGTATTCCTTTTCAAGCTGCTCGATATCCTGTATATGATGCTTGGTCTGCTCAAGCTGCCCCGCCAGTACCGTCTGTTTGTCGGCCTGCTGCGATTTTGAGCTTTCCAGCTCTGCCTTATCCGATTCTATGCCCTCTTTGATCTTTTTGATCTTGGCGAGCCTGGCGGTCATATCCTCGATAAGCTCCTGATCGTGCCGGGCCACCCTTGAGGTGACCTGCGCGTGGGAAAGAAATTCGGTAAAATCATCGGCTCCGAGAATAAGCCCGAGAACGGTGGCGTTGCCGGTCTTATACATGACGCGCAGACGCTTTTTCAAAAGCTCGAAGTTTTCTTTGATGTCACGCTTTTGACGGTCGTATTCGCTTTCCTTGTCGCTGATCTCGGTTTCGAGCAGCTCTATCTTTTCGTTCAGTATAGTTATTTGCTGCCGCACGCCGTATATTTGGTTATCGAGTTGACTTTTTGCGGCGAGCTGCTTATCCTTTTCGGTTTTTGCCTTGTCTATCTGAGTCTGGATCTCTTTTTGCTGCGCCTCAAGCTGGTCATATTTCTGTTCAAGCGCATCTATTTGGTCTTGGTAATCAGCCGCGGTTACAGAAAGAGGCGATATGCAAAGCAGCGATGCGGCAAGCAGAATAACGGCTAACGATCTGACAAACTTCACGATATCACCTCTCTTTGAAAATCAGATTAAATAAATGTAAACATTATACGGATAAATTTCCGCCTCAGTAAAAAGGTGGCGCCGAGAGCGGCTTTTACTGCATTCTCAGTTACACCTTTATATATTTGCCGACAAACAAAACGCTGCCGAATCCGCCGATGCCCACACCTGCCCCGAGGAAGCATAGATATATCCTGGGCGCAACGTCGATGAAATCGACCAGCTGACCCAATATCAGCGCAGCCCAAACCAAAGCGCTGCTGTCAAGCCAGTTGATGAGCAGCTCGTATCCGCCCCAGAGAGTAAAAAAGGCAAGCGTTGCCGAGATGATGCCGAGCAGTATACCCTCTGAAAGAAAGGGAAGGCGGATGAACGCATCGGTAGCGCCGACATATTTCATTATGCTTATCTCTTTGCGGCGGTTGAAGATGGTTATGCGTATCGTATTGGAAACGATGGAAAACGAAACGGCCGCGAGCAGCGCAACAACGGCAAAGCCGCCCCACTGGACTGCCTGTTTAAGTCCGGTGACAGCCTTTGCCACCTCGTTTGAGGCGCTTACAGTGTCAACGCCGCCGATGTCGTAAATGAGGTCGAGTGTTTCCTCCATCTGCGAAAGATCCTTGACCGTTATTCGGAAGGAATTTTGCAGCGGGTTATCCTCGATGAGCCATTCGAGCAGGGTGCCGTCATCGCCGAGCTCGTCCATCCAGGTTATGAGGCCGTCCTCTTTACTGATAAATTCCACCGAATCGACGTTGGGCATTTTTTTGAGCTCCTCGGTTATCTCGGTAAGCTCGTCGCCATCGGCATCATCGAGAAGATAGACCAGTATCTCGTTCTGCGATTCAAAGTAGCCCACCAGCTCGTTTACATTTATGGTAAAGAGCATTGAGGAACCCACCAAAAGCAAACAGGCCACCAGCACGCCGATGGCCGCGATAGAGATTATTCTGTTTTGATAGATATTGCGGAAGCCTTCTTTTACAAGATATCCAAAACTACTGCCTCGCACGTTTGCCTCCCAAATGACCGTCGGCAACCAATTTGCCGGAATCTATAACAATGGTACGGTGGCGGAACTTATTGACCAGATTGTGCTCGTGGGTGACCATCATAACGGTGGTGCCGCACTTGTTTATCTCGCTTAAAAGCTCCACTATCTCAAAGGACATCGCCGGGTCGATGTTGCCGGTAGGCTCATCGGCGATGATGAGAGCGGGGTTGTTGACCAGCGCTCTCGCCAGGGCAACACGCTGCTGCTCGCCGCCCGAAAGCTGCTCGGGAAAGCGCTTTGCCTTGGAGATCAGTCCCACAAGGTCGAGAACGTAGGGGACGCGGCGCTTTATATCACGCGTTGAAACATTGGTGACACGCATGGCGAAAGCGACGTTATCGTAAACATTCATCTGCGGGATCAGTCTGAAATCCTGAAAGACTATGCCGATGCCGCGGCGGTAATAGGGCAGCTCGCTGCGGCGCAGCCTGCCCACATCGCAGCCGTTTACGATTATCCTGCCAGCCGATGCGGTCTCCTCGCGGGTGATGAGCTTGAGCATGGTGCTTTTTCCGGAGCCGGAGGAGCCGACCACGAACAGAAACTCTCCCTTATCGACCGAGAAAGACATATTTTTCAAAGCGAGAGTTTTCTCACCGTAATATTTTGTGACATTCTGGAATTTAATCATTTTAAGATCTACCGTTCAATCAGTATTTTACCGGATTGGAGGTGAGATATTTTTTGACCATGAGCGCTACCTTAAAGACGATAGCATGGTCGAACTCACGAAGATCGAGTCCGGTCAGCTTCTTTATCTTTTCAAGGCGATAAACGAGGGTGTTGCGGTGAACAAACAGTTTTCTCGAAGTCTCGGAAACGTTGAGGTTGTTCTCAAAGAACTTCTGAATGGTGAAGAGGGTCTCCTTATCGAGACTTTCGATAGAGCCCTTTACAAACACCTCGCGCAGGAACATATCGCAGAGGGTGGTGGGAAGCTGGTAGATAAGGCGGGCGATGCCGAGGTTATCATATCTTACGATAGTTTTTTCGTTGTCAAATACCTTGCCTACCTCAAGCGACACCTGAGCTTCCTTGAAGGAGCGGGCGAGATCCTTTACGCCGACAACGACGGTACCTATGCCGATGGAAGCGCCGGTGCGGTATTCGCCTGCGAGGGTGTCAACGATGGAACGCGCCAGCTTTTCGAGATCCTTCGATTCGATACCGGGCTTGATCTCCTTGACGATAACGATGTCGCTCTCAGAGATGCTGAATACGAAATCCTTCTGCTTATCGGGGAAGAGGTTCTGGATAACGTCGAATGCGGAAATGCCGGTGTCGGGCACTACACGCACAAGAAATACGACGCGGGAAACGTCGGTGTTGAAGTGGAGCTCCCTTGCCTTTATGTAAACGTCGCCGGGCAGAATGTTATCGAGCATAACATTCTTGATAAAGTTGCCGCGGTCATATTTTTCGTCGTAATACTGCTTGATGCCGCCGACAGAAACAGCAAGAATGCCGGCGTAACGTGCGGCCATGTCGTCGGTGCCCTCAACAAAAACAGCGTAATCGGGACGCTGTCCGTTGCCGAAAGGCTTATAGGTATATCCGTCGCGGATAAAAGCGCGGGTCTCGCTGAGATCAAGCGCGAGATATTCACGCGAGCTGTCAAGCTTGGAAAGATCGGAGCAGGCGACAACATGTGAAGTGTCGTCGATAACGCCGATGGTTCTGTCGATGGAATCTCTCATTTGATGTATGATGCCCTGAAACAGACGGTTAGCCATACAAATCCCCTCTCAATTGTCAAGTGTTACAGTTAAAATGAATCTTTAATATTCATTTTACATAAAAGGTTTCACATTTGCAACATAAAATCGAAGATTTATTGTAAATTATTGTGGAAATTTTAGCCTAAACCGCTTTTTGAGGAAAAAACATCAAAAAATAAAGACTTTAGGCAAAATGAATAGTAATAGTAATTGGCAGTGGCAACAAACTGTGATATAATCAATTCGACAAAATACACATATTGGGAGTGGCGGGTATGTCTTTACCAAAAATAAATAAAAACGAGAAGACTCAAAGCGCTCTTAAAAAGAGGCCTTTCCCTCCCGTGGCTGTTTTGGCATGTATTCAGGGCGTGTTGCTGTTTCTTGCTTTGATATTCGGCTCGTTAAAATCCGATTTTATATCGGCTGCATTTTTGTGCGTGCTTTTCATGTCGCTTTACTATGAGGTGATATTGTGGGCGTTTTGCAAAAAAGAAAACATACAGCAGGTTAAGCAAAGCGTTTCAAAAAGCGGAAAACAGATCATAATATTGGCGGTGCTGTTGACGGCAATAACGGCATGGCTCATTATGCAGGAAAGATTTATTTACTATTGGGATTACTCCGGTTATTGGATAAGAAATGTTGTTGTTGCGCAGCAGCTTTTCAGAGATCCTTTTGGCGCTTTGAAAATAATACTTTCTTCTGTCAATACGGATGAATATAATTATCTGCTTTCACTGCTGATGGCATTGCCTACAAAGCTGTTTGGAGACAGCTACGTTGTATACATAATAATCGTGTTTGTTATGTTTGTGCTGCCTGCGGTGATCCTCATATCGCTGCTGGTAGATAAGTTCTGCGGCGTTTGCGGGATAAAGAGATTGACGCTATGGCAGACGATGATATTCGTAAGCTGTATCTCCTGCATAACGGTTCCGTGTCTCGAAGGATTTCCCGATGCGGCAAGCCCGCTTTGCATCGCGGCATTGATGTATTTGGTTTGCGACTGGAAATGGGACAGATTTAATTTCTTTGACTGCAGCCTTGTCATAATACTGCTCTTTCTGGTGATGCTGCAAAGACGCTATTTCGCATTTTTTGTTGTTGGTTTCGTTTTCGGCTGGGGTATATATGCATTGCTCTGCCTTTTACAAAGCAAAAACAAAAAGAACTGCTTTAAATATATTGCAGCTACGATGGGTTACATCGGCGCTGTATCGCTGGCGTTGCTTTTAACGGTATTTAAAGGCTTCTTCAAAATGAGCGCGGGCGTAAATTACGCCGAAAAATACAGTGCATATGCTATGGGATCGCTTTCAAAAAATGTCCTGTCGTGTTTGCGCTATTACGGATGGATATTTGTTGCATTGGCTGTTGTTGCGATTGTTTATATCGTACTGCATGCAGTTGCCAAAAAGCAGTATGAAGGCATTCCGGCATTGGGCTTGATGGCAGTTGTTATCGTAATGTCGATGCTGCCTTTTGTCAGCGTACAATCTATGGGTAAGCAGCATCAGTATATAATCGTTGTTCCCATGACGGTGTTGATAGTCACGGCGGTGGCGATTTTGGCGGGTGTTGCGGATAAAAAAGCAGGTAGAATAACCGTTGTTTCGCTTTGCGCCGTTTTGATGCTGGTTAACAGTTCTGTGGCATTGTCGATAGTTGATATAAAGCGTCCTGCGGGATTTTCAAAAATGACTTATACCCCTAAGGTCAGAAACGACATTGATGTGCTGCATCAGCTGAATGACCGTTTGATAGAGCTGACCGAAGAGAATAATATTTACAGCTATATTTTATCCAGTTCGGATATATTGAATGATGATATCATGGATATGCTGTATTTCCCGGAGACTAATGAAGTTAACCTTCCGGCTCATGCCCATGTTGACCTGCGAGACGGATTTGCCACTACATCGCTGAAGAGCAAATATGTCGTTGTCTGCGATCCTGTGCAGACTCATCTTAAAGAAGGCTCGCAAAGCATCATTTCCATACCGGCAAAAGAAATATTGGAGGGCACCGGCATAGGAAAGCACTATGAGTTTGTGGAGGAATATCAGCTTGACAGAAATGTTAAAGCTAAAATCTATAAGCGAATAAACAAAATACCCGATGATGATCTGGAAGAACTGGCATTAAAGTTTGATGAGCTTTATCCGGGAAAAGAAAAGCTTTTCCGCGACAGAATAATGAAGGCAGGATAAAAACCATAATTGATGAGTATCTTCTTGTTTTATTTAAGATGCAGTGATATACTATCTTAAATATGTCAAATCCACATTTACGGAGGAATCTATAAATGAAGAAAAAACCTTTCTACATCACAACACCCATCTACTACCCCTCTGACAAGCTGCACATCGGACACAGCTACTGCACCGTTGCCACCGATGTTATGGCAAGATATAAGCGAATGCGCGGATTTGACGTTATGTTCCTCACCGGAACCGATGAGCACGGTCAGAAGATAGAGGAGAAGGCAAAGGCAGCCGGTATCACTCCGCAGCAGTATGTCGACAATGTGGTTGCAGGCATCAAGGAGCTGTGGAAGCTGATGAACATATCCAACGACCGCTTCATCAGGACCACCGATGATTATCACGTTGAGTCTGTTCAGAAGA
This sequence comes from uncultured Oscillospiraceae bacterium, assembly GCA_964605985.1. Lineage (GTDB taxonomy): Bacteria > Bacillota > Clostridia > Oscillospirales > Ruminococcaceae > Yanshouia. Next base: position 22,505 of record CAZSEO010000033.1, read on the forward strand.
TATTCAAAGAGCTTTACGACCGCGGCGAGATATACAAGGGCTCCTACAAGGGCAAATACTGCACCCCCTGCGAGTCCTTCTGGACCGAGAGCCAGCTGGTCGACGGCAAATGCCCCGACTGCGGCCGCGAGGTGAAGGACGCTGAGGAGGAGGCTTATTTCTTCCGCCTTTCCAAATATGCCGACCGCCTGATGAAGTTCTATTACGAAGAGAACCCCACCTTCATCGAGCCGGTATCCCGCCTCAACGAGATGGTAAACAACTTTATCAAGCCCGGCCTTGAGGATCTCTGCGTTTCAAGAACATCTTTCAGCTGGGGCATCCCCGTTACCTTTGACCCCGGCCATATAGTATATGTATGGGTGGATGCACTCTCCAACTATATCACCGCTCTCGGCTACGGCAACAGCAAGTATAACGATTACGACAAATACTGGCCCGCTGACGTTCATTTCGTCGGCAAGGAGATCACCAGATTCCACACTATCATCTGGCCTGCTATGCTCATGGCGCTCGACCTGCCGCTGCCCAAAAAGGTTTACGGTCACGGCTGGCTGCTGCTCGAAGGCGGCAAGATGAGCAAATCCAAGGGCAATGTTGTCGACCCCGTCATCCTCTGCGAGAGATACGGCGTTGACGCCATCCGCTACTTCCTGCTGCGTGAGTTCCCGTTCGGCTCCGACGGCATCTTCTCCAACGAGGCGCTTATCAACCGCATCAACTCCGATCTTGCGAACGACCTCGGCAACCTCGTTTCGAGAACGCTGACCATGTGCGAGAAGTATTTCGGTCACAATGTCCCGCAGGACAGACGCTTTGATTCCCCCGACGAGGAGCTGACCGCGCTGCTCGACAGCGTAAGAGAAAACTATGCCGAGCAGATGGAAAAGTTCGCTTTCCAGAGTGCGCTGGCTGAGGTGTTCAAGGCGGTTTCCCGCGCCAACAAATATATCGACGAGACAGCTCCCTGGGTGCTCGGCAAGGATGAAGCCCAGTTCGACCGTCTTGCAGCGGTCATCTACAACCTGCTTGAGACCATCCGCATCAGCGCAACGCTGCTTCAGCCCTTTATGCCCGACAGCTGCGCCAAGATATTCACTCAGCTCGGCTGCCAGCCCGATGAGTGCGCTTACGACCGCGCCATCTACTTTGCCAACACCGATTACTTCGTAAAGAAGGGCGACAACCTCTTCCCGAGGATCGATATGAAGAAGGAGCTCGCGCTGCTTGAAGAAAAGAACGCAGCCAAGCAGAAGGACGCCGAAAAGGCTGCTGAAAAGAAGGCGGAGAAGAAGGAACAGCCCAAGGAAGAGCTCCCCGAGGGCATCATCTCCATCGACCGGTTCATGGATGTTAAGCTGGTAGTTGCTCAGATCAAGGAATGTGTTCCGGTGCCTAAGGCGGACAAGCTGCTTCAGCTCACCCTTGACGACGGCAGCGGCGAGCCCCGCCAGGTAGTCAGCGGCATCCACAGCTGGTATGAGCCTGAAGACCTCATCGGCAAGAAGGTTGCTGTTGTTGCCAACCTCAAGCCGGTCAAGCTGCGCGGCGTTCTCAGCTGCGGAATGATACTCGCTGCCGACATGGGCGAGGCCGCCAAGGTGCTGTTTATCGATGACAGCGTTCCCTGCGGCTCGAGGATCAGATGATGCCGCTGATATTCGATTCCCACGCTCATTACGATCAGAAACGCTTCAATGACGACCGCGAGGTCGTCATTGATTCTTTAAAGGCGGCAGGCGTGGGAGCAGTGCTCAATTCCGCCAGTAACGTAGCATCAAGCAAGGCGGCACTCGAACTTGCTAAGAAATATCCCTTTTTCCGAGCCTCGGCGGGGATACACCCCGATTCTGCCGATACCCTCAACGATGAAACGCTTGCGGAGATAGAAAAGCTCTGCCTTGAGCCGGAGGTGGTCGCGCTCGGAGAGATAGGACTTGATTACCACTATCCCGACGGACCCGACCGCGAAACTCAGCTTTACGCCTTCCGCCGCCAATTGGAATTGGCAAAGCGGCTGGATATCCCGGTGATAATCCACAGCCGAGAGGCGGCTCAGGACACCTTTGAGCTGGTGCGGGAGTTTCGTCCCAAGGGCGTGATACACTGCTTTTCCTATTCCGCTGAGATGGCAAGGCAGTTGGCAGGGCTGGGAATGTATATCGGCTTTACCGGAACGGTGACCTTCCCCAACGCAAAGAAGCCCGGGGAGGCTGCCGCAGCAGTCCCGCTCGACAGGATACTGCTTGAGACCGACTGCCCCTATATGGCGCCGGTGCCCAACCGCGGCAGACGATGTGATTCCACCATGCTGCCCTATACCGCCGCTGCGCTTGCCGAGGCGCATGGCGTTTCGGCCGATGAACTGATAAAAGCCGCATGGAAAAACGCTTTTGACTGTTTTGAGCTTGCCGGATGGCAGCCGCATTGGTGATTTTGCAGGATTTGCAGGAAATGTATTCAAAAAGCCGCATTGTAAAGGCGTTTTTGCGATAATCCATTTCTCATATGACAAAAAGCAGTGAAAATTTTGCAATTTTTCTTTCAAAAAAATTTAAATCTTTTAATTTCGACGGCAGGGAAGAAATTTCCTGCCGTATTTTAGTAATTTTCACAAAAAATATATAATTGTGATTTTCATACAATTTGCGCTTAATTTTTCGGCATCTTTTTTACGTTTAAAAAGGATTTTGCCAAAAAAACCGCTTGAATTGCGCCAAAGAAAATGTTAAGATGTATTTGTGTACGAGGGACTGCGTTTGCAGGTTTTCCGTCACAGTATAAATTTTTAACCTGCTTTTAATTTTTGAGGAGGATGTTTCCAATGAACAAGTATGTTGAAAGTGTAATCGAAAAGGTAGCTAAGAAGTATCACTACGAGCCTGAGTTCGTTCAGTGCGTAGAAGAAGTTCTCAGCTCCCTGTCCCCTGTAGTTGACGCTCATCCCGAGTACGAAGCAGTTGACCTGCTCGGCAGAATGGTAGAGCCCGAGAGAATGATCTCTTTCCGCGTTACCTGGACTGACGACAAGGGCGTAGCTCAGACCAACACCGGCTACCGTTGCCAGTTCAACGGCGCTATCGGCCCCTACAAGGGCGGTCTCCGTTTTGCTCCCAACGTATACTCCGGCATCATCAAGTTCCTTGGCTTCGAGCAGACCTTCAAGGATGC
>CAZSEO010000034.1:0-24457 GCA_964605985.1 uncultured Oscillospiraceae bacterium
TTTGCTTTGATACCTTTGCTGATATATATATATATATATATATATATATATATCGTATTGTCCTTCAGGGGTATCTTCAGCATTATACTTGTAATGTTTACCATTTCAAATTTCCCATTCTGTAAAAACGCATAGTTACGCGTCGGGTCCAGCAAAAAAACCGCATTGGAATGTGATTCCCAATGCGGTTTTAATATTTTGTAACACACTTTATAACACACTCTTGATAGCGGATTTGTCTGCCAGCTCGCGCAGGCTGGGATAGGAAGCCTTATCCTGGGCGCAATAGTCTACCAGTTCGCTGCAGGTGGCAAACCAGACTCCTTCATGGGCAGCAATATACTGCATAAATTCTTTGAGCATGGCGAAACGACCGGGGCTGCCGGTGGACTGGGGATCTAATTGCAGCGTGTAGCACAGACCGTGGTTATAATGGCCGGTAAACTCATCTTTCCAATTGGACAAGACATTGCTGTAATTGGCTACACGACCCTGTCCGGTAGGGAAGGCGGGACGATAGTTAAAAGCGAAGTAGGGCAAATCGAAATTGGCCCATTGCACAGGGATCTGCAGCAGCTGATCGCCATCGGTATTGACATTCATAAAGTAAGGACGGTCATCGTCGTGCAGGTCGCTGGAATAGGTCATACCGTACTGACGTGCGATGTTCAGCGTTTCCAGCATCAGATCTCCCATGGGGGCGCGGAAGCCAGTGGGCTTTTTGCCGCATGCCTGCTCAATGGCGGCAACCGCTTTGCCGATGCGCAGCTTTTGCTCTTCGTAGTCCAAAAGGGCGAAATTTTCGTACTCATAGCCGTGGCAAGCGATATCATGGCCTTTTTCCACAATTTCGCGGATGGCTTCGGGATAGGTTTCGGCAGTCTTGCCGGGGATGAAGAAGGTAGCCTTGATATTCAGCTCATCCAGCAGACCCAACAGACGGGGAAGACCATGGGTCATGCCGTACTGTCCCAGAGAAAGGGTCTTGGGCATTTGCTTGGCACGCTCGTCGAGAGAGATCCAGAAAAATTCGGCAGACAGATTGACGGTGATACAGGCGACACACTGTTTGCCTTCAGGCAGTTTCATGCTTTTACAGTACATGTTCAAACCTCCTTCTTGGGGTGGGCGCTGCGCCAAAATTCAGCGATCTCACTTCCGGTGGCGACCCAAACGTCATCATGAGAGGTGACCTCTTTGAGGATCTCCTCCAAAATCAGGTTGCGGCCTGGTGCACCGGAGATCTGGGGATGCATCAGAAAAGCGATGCAAAGGCCCATATCATAGTAGCCGCGGAATTCACGGATGTAGTTATCCTGTACGTTGCGATAGCAGCTGATACGGTCAAGACCGGCCGGCTCAGCGGGATAGGGGCAATAGGCCTGTGCCACATAGTCGTCCAGCTCCCATTTGGATGGTAGCTCTACAAGATCGGACTCTTTTCCGTCCAATATAGTGTAGTAGGGCTTGTCATCGCCGCGCATGGAACTGGAGTAGGAGAAGCCCAGTTCCTGCAACAGGTATGGTGTACGTACATGCCAGTCGCCGGAGGGAGTGCGGTAACCAACCGGTTCCTTTCCGGTTATGCGGCGGATGGACTCCTGCGTGCGCTTAAGGACAAACAGCTGATCTTCCACACTCATTTCCACAAAACGCTCATGGGTGTAGCCGTGGTTGCCAATTTCATGACCGGCAGCATCTATTCGGCGGATTACATCAGGGTTGTGGTCCGCCACATAGCCCGGAACATAGAAGGTGGCTTTGACATTATACTTGTCCAACAGATCCAGGATCATATCCACGCAGCGGTTGGGACCGTATTGGCCGATGGATCGGGCGCGGATCAATTGTTCGGAGTTGGGTTCGTCGGAGGACATGTTTTGCCAAATGATGTCGCCATCTAAATCGAAGGAGAACATCACGGCGCTTTTTTTACCCTCGGGCCACAGAGAATTACTCATGGATAATTGACTCCTTTACTGAAGAAATAAGGGATATGCGGCAGAGCCATTATACCTCCGATGTATGGTGGTATAACGGCTCTGCATATTTGTGTATTCAGTTCGCTGTAAGGGGAAACCCTTTGCGCTCGTTATACTTCTGCTTCGATATCCTCGGGCTGAGTGACTTGACCGTACTTCTTGACAGAGATCTTATGCAGCACGAATACGCAGACAGTCAGCAGTACGGCAGCGACCAGCAGCATGATGGGGGTGTAGATCCAACCGGTGATCAAGAACATGATGCAGCAGATGATAGCAGTCAGTACAGCGTAGGGCATCTGAGTCTCAAAGTGGTCAACATGGTCGCATCTGGAACCGATAGAGGCCAGTACGGTGGTGTCGGAGATGGGGGAGCAGTGATCGCCAAACAGGCCGCCGCCAAGAATAGCAGCAGAAACCAGAGGGAGAGAGGCTTCCATCTGGATGGCGATGGGCAGACCGATCGGCATCAGAACACCCATAGTTCCCCAAGAGGTACCGGTAGCGAAGGACATGACAGCGCCAATGATGAACATAACCAGAGGCAGCAGGTTGGGAGCCAGGAATCCGGAGGTGATGTGGATCAGATAGTTAGCGGTATCAAGAGCACCGGTGACGCTGGACAGGGACCAGGCAAGTACCAGAACGACACACATAAACATGGCATTAGCGCAGCCTTTAGTATATATGTCAACACACTGAGTGAAGGTAAAAAGCTTGTCCTTTACGCACAGACCGATCAGCACAAGGGTGGCAGCCATAAAACCGGAGGCAATAGCGGTGCGGATGTCGCTGCCGGCAGGCTTTACGTGCAAAAAGTCCTTACTGAGAAGGTAAGCGAACAGTACAACCAGCAGAGTGGCCAGCGGGATCAGCATAGTGCTTACTTTACCCTTCTTGCCCTGTTCCTTCATTTCGTCTTCCTTGCCGCTCTCGCTTCTCATGGGAACGCCGCCGTCGCGAAGGGTCTTGCCGGTCTTCATAGCTCTGTTCTGGGCTTTCAGCATGGGGCCGAAATCCCACTGAGTGATAGCCATCAGTCCACACATGAAAAGAGTCAGGATAGCGTAGAAGTTAAAGGGGATACCTTCCATAAATACATCGATACCGGTGATATTGGTAATGCCGGCATTATCCAACTCGGTCTGGATCAGCGAGTAAGTAGTTACGCCGAAGCCGACAATGGGGATCATAGAGCAGATGGGAGAGGTAGTGCAGTCCAGAATATAGGCGAACTTCTCTCTAGAAACACGCAGCTTTTCGCCCAGGGACTCAAATACAGGGCCAACCAGCAGAGAGTTGCCGGTGTCGGTGAACCATACAAACAGACCACCCAACCACATACCAGTCTCGCACTTTGCGCGGCTGTTGATCTTCTTGTTGACCATTTCGGTAAAAGCGCCGGAACCGCCGGAGCGGGTCAGCAGTGCGATAAAGCCGGCGATGAGGGTCATCATAAACAGCGCCTGCATGTTGGAGGATTCGCCCAGGGCAGAGAACATGTGTCTCTTAATGATCTCGGTGAAGCCGAGTACAGGGTTCCATCCACACAGGATAGTAGAACCAACAAAGATGGAGATCCACAGAGAAACAACAATGTTCTTGGTGATGATTGCTAGTGCAATTGCCAAAATGGCGGGCACTAATGACAGAAATCCGTATTCCATAATAATGTCCTTTCTTGTACTGTAATGTTTATATAACCTCGTGGATTTTTTTACAATTCCACGTGACTATCGTTGGTAAAGGGTCGGTACTGTGACTGAATATGGCGCAGTCCCAACCGCACACACATTTCCGCGTAAGCAACAGCAATAAAAGCGGGATCGAGTATTTTGATAGGATAGGCGGCTTCAAGCATATCGCCGTATCCGGCCATACCCAAACAGCCCAACACCAATCCGTCAGCGTGGTATTGCTCCACCGCCTGTTGGCATACAGCCTCCAGATGTTCTTTGGTGGCGTTGGGGTTTACCCGCATCTCTGCGGCAGGGATATCCAGAGCCAGCACAGCGGCCATCTTCTCACGGGCGATGGGGTTTTTCATCATTCGCCGATAGGTACGGGGAATGTTCCAACCGGCGCCGGTGACCACTACGAATCGGCTGCACAGGGTGTGAGCTACAGCGAGTGTGACATCGCCCGGTGCGACCACGGGAACAGACACGTTCTCGCGAATAGCATCCAACCCCACATCGCTAAAGCAGTAAATGACGATGGCATCATAGCCGTCCTTTTCGGCCTGGATCGCCATCTTCACCATTTCAGGTGCAGCAAATGCTTCATCAGTGTGGCAGTCCAGCTCGTCCGGACCTTTTTTGATGCAGTCTACCGAGATCTCCACACCGCCTGACAAGGCGGCGCTGAGCATCTTTTCCCGATCATCCATAGTCTCTCGTCGCATGGCCTTGTCGGCCATCAGTACTTTGATGCGCATAGGATACTCCTTTGCCGATTTATATCTGCATGGCACTTTCCAGCCAGGCCTTGCCGTCGGCGATCTGCCGCAGCACCTCGCTGGGAGCGGTACCGCCAAAAGAGGTACGATTTTCCACGCAGGCCTTGATGCTGATATCACCCAACGTTTCGCGGGTAACGCGGCTGTCAATGGATCTAAGATCATCGTCTGTCAGATCCTCCAGACCGACCAATCCCTTGATCTCGCAGGCTTTGACCATGCGGCCTACGATAGAGTGTGCCTCGCGGAAGGGGATGCCCTGCACAACAAAGTGCTCGGCCACGTCAGTGGCGTTCAAAAAGCCCTTGTTTAGCTGCTGCGAGATCTTATCCATGCGAAATTCGCTGTTTTGCAGCATTTTTGCAAAGATGTCTATAGTAGCCTTCCATGTATCGACTGCATCGAAAAGGGATTCCTTATCCTCCTGAAAATCTTTATTGTAGGAGAGTGGGGTACCCTTCATTACGGTGAGCATCTGCATCAGGTGACCATATACACGACCCACCTTGCCGCGGATCAGCTCAGCCATATCCGGGTTCTTTTTTTGCGGCATGATGCTGCTGCCGGTGCAGAAACTGTCATCGATGGCTACATATGAAAATTCGGTGGAGTTCCACCACGCCAGTTCTTCGGCCCAACGGGAAAGGTGCATCATAGAAGTGGAAGCGGCATAGAGAAAGTCCAAAATATAATCACGATCGCTGACCGCGTCCATGGCGTTCTCACAGGGGGCAGAGAAGTCCAGCAGTTCACTGGTAAAGCAACGGTCGATGGGCAGTGTGGTACCGGCCAAAGCACAGGCACCCAGAGGATTGTAATCCATTCGCTCCAGAGAATCCTGCATACGCTGGATATCGCGCTTGAACATCTGGAAATATGCCATAAATAAAAAACCGATGGTAATGGGCTGGGCATGCTGCAGATGCGTGAATCCAACGGTGATCTGGTCGGCATACTGCTCTGCCTTATTCAGAATGACCGTTTCAAGATGGTACAGGCTTTGCAGTACCTCGCCGATCTCTTTTTTCACATACAGTCGGGTATCCAGTTGGCACTGGTCGTTACGGCTACGGGCGGTGTGCAGCTTTTTGCCGACATCACCGATCCGCTGGATCAGGCGGCTTTCTATGCCCATGTGAATATCTTCATCATCTACGTTGAAGATGATCGTACCGTTGGCAATATCGGCACGGATACCTTCCAGCCCGGAAACTATCTGGTCTTTTTCCGCCTCGCTGACGATGCCCTGCTTGGCCAGCATGGTTACATGAGCGATGCTGCCGTTGATATCCTCGTTATACATGCGCTGGTCATAGAAGATGGATGCATTGTAGTGCTTGACGATCTCATCCATATCCTTTTCAAATCTGCCGCCCCACAAGCTTGCCATAAAAGAAGCCTCCTTTGATATGTAATGCATAAACTGTCGAAGAAAAGTTGCCGCCGCAAGAATTTATGCAAAAATCATTTGTATAATATGAGTTGTTGGTCTAAGTAATTATACAGCAATGACAGGTGGCCGTCAACCGCAATAAATGCTTTTGCGGCCAAAATCCGTTGTTTATTAAGGGGGAACAGCTTTGATTGCGGAAAACATACCGGGACAAAATGAATATATACAAAATTAACTGTATAAATCTAAAAACGGTCGTCAGTTTGTTTGCAGATGTGGCGCTGAGGATCAAGCCGCTGCTGTTTAAAAAGCTGTTTTCTTCCCATACTGCGTTATTTTTTCTTGCGTTACACAAAGCAGCGCTGCAAAAAACGCCTTGTCTGAAACGAAAACATCTCCTTGATGAGCGAATTAAAAGTTTGGTCCACCTGCGCAATGCAGATGGACCAAATCTATGTTTTCTTATTCGGAACCGCCTTTTGCGACAGCCCCTTTTATAATTGTATAAAGAATAGGGGGAAGTGGAGAATAATGCACTCAATTGGAACGGTGCTGTTCCATTATCTCATTTACAGCTTTGCCCAGAGATTTGAGCGAAGTGATGGTGGCATCTATGGTGCATACCTCGCCGCTGAGTACAGGTTCGTTGGTGAAAAGAGGCTGGATCAGCTCGCGGTCGACCTTGGAGAAAACGTATTTAAAGCTTCGCGGAGAGCTGCCGGTAAACTTTTTAAAGGTGCGGCTGAAGTGACTGAGATTGGAAAAACCGACAAATCCGCAGACGTAAGTGATATCGGAAGAATAGAATACGATAAGGCTTATGGCTATTCTTATTCTGTAAAGATTGAGAAAATCGACGATGGTTATACCGGTGTTTTTGGTAAATACTGCGGACATATAGCTTGCATTATAATTAAACTTTTCACTGAGTTCCTGCAGAGAAAATTCCTTTTTAAAGTTGTTGTTGCCGATATAGGTTATTATTTTTTTGGTTATATCGTTGTAATTTTCAGAGCTGATACGACATATCATATCTTGCTCATAGTGCAGGTCATCTATAAAAAAGCCTAAAAACAGCGCGGTAAGTATATCTTCGGCATTTGCTATGTTCTGCGGCACCTTATAATTCCAGTTGGAGTAAATATGAGTCATCATCTTTTTGACATAGCTGCTGTCTTCTATGAGCGGAGATATTTTGGGGAGATGAGAAGAGATGAACTGATCGAGTATCTGTACCTTTAATTCATAAAATCTGAGTTCTTCGTCTTTTAACGGCAGCATTTTGTGGTCGGTATGGGGCGGAATGTAAAACAAGCAGCCGGGATGGGCATGTATTTCGGTGCCATCCACCACAAAAACGGGATTTCCTTCAAGTATATAATACAGCTGATAGTGTATATGCTTATGCTCATTTATCTGACTGCCCTTGTGCAAAGGAAATGCGCTGGCGGATATAAATTTGATTTTTTGCTCCATCGCTAAAAACCTCGACTTGATGTATTTTTGTTAGGGAATTGGGTGCTTAAGTCCGAAAATGGCTCTTTTTCGGCAAAATCCTTGTAAAAAATGCAAAAATATGTCAACGAAATCGTCTTTACTCTAACATATTTTGTTGATAAAATCAAGTTAACAAAAATGCATGGTTAGTTTACATATTTTTAGAAAACAGGGAATAAACAGCGCCTCGAAAAAGATACGAAGCGCTGATTATTTATAGAAAAACAATCAAGGAGGAAAAATCATGAAAAAGTTTTTGTCATTCGTTTTGGCAGCAGTTATGGTTCTGAGCATGGCAGCATGCGGCTCTAAGCCCGCAGCCTCGGCAGCACCTGCAGCTCCTGCGGCTCCCGCAGATGCTGCTGACAGAGCACCCGGCGTTACTACCACTGCTTCCGAAACCCCTGCAGCTCCCGTTGAGAACTGGAAGAAGGAAGTGATCATTGCGCACAACGCAAAGTTTACCCATCAGAACCCCCACGGCGCGACCAACTTCCAGAACACCAGACACTATCAGCTGGTATACGACAGACTGGTATACCTCGACACCACCACTCAGAAGCTCGAGCCGATGCTCGCTGCCTCTTGGGAAGTTTCCGCAGACGGCAAGGAATACACCTTCAAGCTCCGTGACGATGTAACCTTCCACAACGGTGAAAAGTTCACCGCAGACGACGTTGTATTCACCTGGGAACTCGGTAAGGAAGCTCCCGTTGCCATGATCAAGAACTTCTACCTTCAGGTTGAAAAGTGCGAGGCAGTTGACGACTACACCGTTAAAATGACCCTTGCTACCCCCAACGCTGACTTCCTTTACAGCCGCACCTTCCCTTACATGGCTATACTTAACCGCGAAGCATGCGAAGCTGACCCTGAAAAGGGCTTCCTCATCGGCACCGGCCTTTGGAAGTGGGATGAACATGTAGATAACGACTACGACACCTTTGTTCGCAGCGACAATTACTGGGGCGGTACCACTCCCACCGAAAAGATCACCATCAAGCTTATCCCCGAGGCTTCCGCTCGTCTTATCGCGCTTGAAAACGGCGAGGTCGATCTGACCATCAACGTAGCTCAGGACGAGGCAGAATACGTTGCAAATAACAAGGACCTCAACCTCATCTCCATCGACACCGTTACCACTCAGTACATGAACTTCAACATGTGGAAGGACGGCATCTGGCAGGATCAGAACTTCCGTCTTGCTGTTGCACATGCTATCGATTGGGATGCGCTTATCCTCGGTTATAAGAGCGGCAACGCTGTTCAGGCTAAGACCATCTGGGCTCCCATTCAGTTCGGCTACGATGACAGCTACGGTTACAAATTTGACTTGGAGCTTGCCAAGGAATATCTTGCAAAGTCTAAGTACAACGGCGAAACCCTGCACATCACCGGATTCCCCGCATACTCCACCGCAGCTCTTATCATCACCGATATGCTTGCTAAGATCGGCGTTAAGGCAGAAGTGGTAGAGACCAACTCCGCAACTTTCACCGAGATGACCCGTGAGGGCAACTTTGAAGCTGCTATCTATCAGATAACCTTCAACGCAGCAGGCTCCGATGTTCAGCGTCTGCTCATCTCCTCCAACCAGGGCAAGAAGTCTATCGAAAAGACCGAGTTTGGTGCCAAGATAGCAGAACTGCTTGACGCAGGTCTTGCTACCACCGATGAGGCAGAGCGTAAGGCTATCTACTCTGAGGTTCAGAAGATACTTGCAGAGCAGGCTACCATCATCCCGCTCATCTACCCCAGCGGCCACCATGCAACCAGCGCAGGCGTTGAGGGCGTTAAGTGGGAAGCTAACACAGACTTTGACTACCGCTTCATCAAAGTCCCCGCATAATTGACTTTCACGGAAGGAATATTTTCCCTCACAAGATTTAGTGGTCCCGGAAGCAGGCAGATTAGCTTTTAATCTGCCTGCCTCCGTATAAGGAGGTTCTATGCTTCGTTATATTTTAAAACGATTACTTATGATGATCCCTGTTCTTATAGGTGTTTCGCTCATAGTATTCTGTATCAGCGGATCTAACATAGACCCTATCATCTATAAGGTCGCAGGCGAAGAGATAACCGATGAAGAATACCTTGAGATGAAGCACGAACTGGGCTTCGATCAGCCGCTGCTTGTCAGATACGCAAAGTATATGAGCGGCATGATACGAGGCGATCTCGGCAAATCACATATCTCAGGCGATGATGTATTTGAAGCCTATTCATCAAAAATGCCGCTTACCTTAAAGGTGGCGCTTTCTTCGGTATTTGTATCAGTTATAATATCGCTGCCACTGGGCATTATTTCCGCGCTAAAGCGCAGCACCGTTATAGATAACATAAGCATGGTGTTTGCGCTGCTTGGTCTTTCTATCCCCAACTTTTGGCTGGGTCTTATGCTTATTATCGCATTTTCGCTGAAACTTGGCTGGTTCCCCTCGGGCGGTTACAACGACGGTATCCTCAGTATGGTGCTGCCTGCTATTACGGTAGGCACCGGCATGACCGCAAGCCTTACACGCCAGACCCGTTCTTCGATGCTCGACGTTATCCGTCAGGAGTATCTCAGAACCGCAAGAGCAAAGGGTGTGCCCGAAAAACGCGTTATCATGTATCATGCGCTTAGAAACGCTCTTATCCCGATAATTACCACTATTGGCGGTCAGATAGCAGCCTGCCTTGCAGGTGCTGCACTCACCGAAACCGTTTTTGCACTCCCCGGTGTAGGTCGCCAGATAGTAAACGCTATCAACGATGTAGACGTTAATATGGTAACCGGCTGTATCACCATGAAGGCTATGGTAACAGCTACCATCATGCTCATAGTAGACCTGCTGTACGCCCTTGTAGATCCTCGAATCAAGGCGCAGTTCGCGAGAGGAGGTAAGAAAAATGGCTGAGGTAAAAACTCCCAGAAAAAGCCGTACCCAAGGTCAGGAGATTTGGCGCAGACTTATTAAAAATAAGGGCGCCGTTATCGGTATGGTCATTACCATACTCCTCGTCATTCTTGCCTGCTCGGTAGATTTCATCTACGATTATCAGGATGATGTTATTTCCCAGCACATCACCGAAAGACTCCAGTGGCCGAGCGCCGCTCATCCTTTTGGCACCGATAACCTCGGTATGGATCTTTTCACCCGTGTTGTTTACGGAACCAAGTATTCGCTGACTATCGGTATCGTTTCCACCATATTCAGCACCATAATGGGCCTTATTCTCGGCTCTATCGCCGGATATTTCGGCGGAAGGATCGATAACATCATCATGCGTGGCTGCGATATACTTGGCGCTATCCCCGGATTGCTGCTCGGCATGGTAATAGTATCGGTGCTCGGCGGCAGTATGCTCAACCTTATGATAGCTCTCGGCGTTGCGGAAGTTTCTCACAGTACCAGAGTTGTAAGAGCCGCTGTTCTTACCGTAAGAAACTCGGAATATGTTGAGTCGGCCCGTTCCATCGGTATGCCGGAATGGATGATAATCTGTAAATACATACTTCCCAACTGTATGTCGCCCATCATCGTTGCGGTAACGCTGCGCGTAGGCAGCGCTATCATCGGTGCATCCTCTCTCAGCTTCCTCGGCATGGGCGTTCAGGTGCCCGCTCCCGAATGGGGCGCTATGCTCTCGGCCGGCAGAAACTACATCCGCGGCTATCCGTATATCACCCTCTTCCCGGGTCTTGCTATCATGATAACCGTTCTTGCGCTTAATATGTTCGGCGACGGTCTCAGAGATGCAATGGATCCCAAGCTGCGCAGATAAGGAGGGCATTATGGCTAACGAAATTATTAAAGACAACGACCTCGCGTTGGATATAAAGAATCTGACGATACATTATGAAGTTGACGGCGACGTTATCGAAGCCGTTAACGATATAAGTCTCCAGTTGAAAAATGGCAGGACGCTGGGACTGGTAGGAGAGACCGGCGCCGGAAAGTCCTCTACGGCGCTGGCCATCCTTAAGATGATCCCCGATCCTCCCGGCATCATCAAGAGCGGCAGCATCAATGTTTGCGGCCACGATATCATGAAGGCAAGCAAGAAAGAGCTGCACAAGATACGCGGCAACGACGTTTCGATGATATTCCAGGACCCTATGACCTCGCTCAACCCCGTTTTGACGGTGGGCGAGCAGATAGCTGAGAGTATCGGCCTGCATAACCCTGACCTTTCCAAAAAGGAAGTTTACGAGCGCGCTATGCAGATGCTCGAAATGGTAGGCATCCCCCGTGAGAGAGGCTTTGAATACCCGCATCAGTTCTCGGGCGGCATGAAGCAGCGCGTTGTGATCGCAATAGCGCTTGCCTGCAACCCCAAGCTGCTGCTGGCAGACGAGCCCACCACCGCTCTCGATGTTACCATTCAGGCGCAGGTACTTGACCTTATGAGAAAACTGCGTGACGAATACAAGATGGCGATGGTAATGATAACCCACGACCTCGGCATCGTTGCCGAAGTTTGCGACGAAGTTGCGGTTATGTATGCCGGACGCATTGTTGAGCGCGGAACTCTCGAAGAAGTATTCAACGATACCAAGCATCCATATACCGAGGGACTTTTCAACTCGCTGCCCAATCCTCGCGACCGCAAGGCAGAGCTTGTTCCGATAGCAGGTCTTATGCCCGATCCCTCCAACCTGCCGGTAGGCTGTGCGTTTGCACCGAGATGCCCCTACGCAACCGAGGCTTGCACCAAGGCGCAGCCTGCTGAACGCAAGTTCAGCGATACCCACAGCGTTCTCTGCACCGCATATGACGATGCGAATTTCCGCATAAGGAGGAACGGCAATGGCTGATAACATTCTTGTAGTCGAAGGCTTAAAGAAATATTTCAAAACCAATAAAGGCACCCTCCATGCGGTAGACGATATCAGCTTTACCATCGAGAGAGGCAAGACCCTGGGTATAGTAGGCGAATCGGGATGTGGCAAGTCTACCACCGGCAGATCGATACTCAGACTTATCGAGCCTACCGACGGCAAGGTGATATTCGACGGAGTTGACGTAGCTAAACTTGATAAAAAGCAGATGCGAGAGATGCGCCGCAATATGCAGCTGGTATTTCAGGACCCCTATTCCTCTCTCAACCCGAGAATGACGGTAAGCCAGCTGATAAGAGAACCTATCGTGCTCAACAAGATACTTACCAACGAAGCTGACATCACCAAGCGTGTAGCAGAGCTTATGGAAACGGTAGGTCTTGCTCAGCGACTGGTAAACACCTTCCCGCATGAGCTCGACGGCGGCAGACGCCAGAGAATAGGTATTGCGAGAGCACTTGCTATGGAGCCCAAGTTTATTGTCTGTGACGAACCTGTTTCTGCACTTGACGTATCTATTCAGGCACAGATACTCAACCTGCTGAAGAAGCTTCAGAAGGAGCTTGGTCTTACCTACATATTCATCACCCACGATCTTTCGGTAGTAAATCATTTCTCCGATGATATTGCGGTTATGTATCTCGGTCAAATAGTAGAGAAGGCACCCACCGAAGAGCTGTTTGCAAATCCTCTGCATCCATACACCAAGGCACTGCTTTCAGCGATCCCCGTACCTGAGGTAGGTGCGAGCGCGGACAGAATACTGCTCAAGGGCGAGATTTCTTCTCCTATCAATCCGCCTGATGAGTGCCGTTTTGCAAAGCGCTGCAACTACGCCTGCGAGGATTGCCGCAAGGGAACTCCCAAGCTGGTGGAGGTGAAGCCGGGTCATTTTGTGGCTTGCCCATATTTCGACAAGCTTGGGGAGGTAGCTGCCAATGAGCGATAAACTTGGAGTTCGCATCAAATGGCTTGGCTGCGCTGCCTTTGAGATGGATTTCGGTGGTTTGACTGTTGTAAACGATCCTTGGATCACTGACAACAAAAAAACTGATCTTACATGGGAAAATGTTGAAAAGTGTGATATAATCACTTTGACCCATTCCCACTTCGACCATATAACCGACATCCCTGCTCTTATCAAAAAGTTCGATCCCAAGCTTCTTACCGGACAGCTTACTGCATATCCGATTATGGAATATACCGATATATGCCCAATGAAGATTTATCCCATGAATCCGGGTCTTGAGCTGGATTTTGATGCGGTGAAGATAAAGGGCTATTTTGGAAGGCACACCATTTTAGGAGATAGCTTCACTGCGGTAAGGGAGAGAGCAAGGTGTAATCCGACTATTGGAGATGATCCGCTGATGCAGAAGCTTTCTATCCTCGGCGGATTTGAGTATCTCAATTTTCTTTACACTACCCCGAACGGAACCAAAATCTTTATTTGGGGCAATGAGCTGACGGCAGAGCAGTGCAACATACTCAAAGAGATAAAGCCGGATATTGCTATATTGCAGATGACCAAGAATTCTCCTCAGAAAACTACGGATGTCTGCATTGAAATGGGAAGCAAGGTGGTCATAGCAAACCACATCGATTTCCCGAAGGATTATATGGAGCTTGCCACTGAACTTAAAGTGGAAATGACAAAACGCGCTCCTGAAGTCAACTGCGTGATCCCCGAATACGGAGTTTGGATGGACTTTTAATGAGCATCAAAACGGCAGATATCGCAAAGACATCTGCCGTTTTTTGCAAAGAAAGGATCTGCTCAGATTGAAAAGTTTTAAAAGACATGTGAGTGTTTTCGAAAAAACAGCGTTGGCTGTTATCTGGCTGCTGATGGCGGTGGCTGCTGCGGCTCAGTTATTTTATGGCGGCGGAGCGCTTGCGCTGCTGTCGTGTTTATCAGTCTGTGCGGTTCTTTTAAGCAGCCTGATACTGCTGCCGATAAGGTATGATTTTGAAGATGATGGCTTGGTTTTGGTCAACCTTAAGCCGTTGAAGAACAAAATAATACCTTACAGTGAAATGCTTTATTACGATGCGGTTGGCTCTTTCTTTGCTTTGAAGGTGGATTTTGATGCGACCGAAGTTTTCATAACATATAAATCCTCCAAAAGCGTATTGAAAAAGACGGTGAGCTGCCATCCGAAAGATGTGCAAGGTTTTGTTATTGAATTGCAAAATTATTGCCATCAAGCAGAATAAATATAAAATATTATTTGAAGGATTTCTTGGCGGTCAACAACGACATTTCCGCAATGTCCGGTAAAACCACCTTTTCCGCTTCGCAAAATTGTGTTTCGTAGGTGAGGCCGTTGATCTTAAGTACATAGCGTGGATCATCGAAACTGAATTTCGGTTGATATAAATCATACAAGAAAACATACTCAGTATCACAACTGCTTATAAAGTTTCGGCGATAATTTCCTTTATTATATCAAAAGCTCATTAGAAAAGAATTGGCATCGCTTAGCCGTATGAACTAAAAGATGCCTACTACAATGAGAGTATTATTTATGTGAGAGTGTATTAAAACGGTATAAAACCCACGTTCCAGAGAGTAGTCAAAGGAACGTGGGTTTTAACCTAAAAGAGGATACCGACTATCGGCAGCCAAATGGCATTAAGTAATATTATCGATATCTGAAGAAAAACAGTACTCTTTGACATATCGGTCATTGAATAATAACCTTTAGCATAAGTGATGAGTGGTACTGTATCCAATGGCAGCAGATAACAATTGCAAGCGCAGATCGCAGCAGTCATCATAATAAGAGCAGGTGATGCGGATGCGCTTTCTGCCAATGCAATAAGTGGTATCGCCATTATGGGGATCATAGACGACGCTACCGGGATAATGATCAGCGTGATGAAGATGAGCAATGATGTAAATGCAATGACAAAAGCATTTCCTGCACTGAATGTGGGGATAGCATCTGCGATTGCAGCAGACACACCGTTGCTGATCATTGCGGAACTGATGGAAAGCACACATCCTACGAGAAAGAATGCATCCCAGCTGTTTTCTTTAAGAAACGTGTCCAAATCAAGCACATCTATTCCGGGAAGGAACATAATGCAGCAGCCCAGGATAGCAACTATCATCACATTGATAGCCGGTATCCAGGAAGAAGCGATCCACAAAATCAGCATTAAAGCGACAATGGCCACTACCTTTTTTTCCTTGCGATCCATTTTAACAGGTATATTAAGGGATATGATAAAATCATTTACCATATCTTTGCTGATAGGCGCAGGTTTATAAACCTTTACCATAAGCCACCATGCCAACGGAACAAGAACGAGCGCGAGGGGAATACCTGCCAGCATCCACTGAACAAAGGAAATGGTCTGCCCGGTTATGTTCTCAAGCTGTGAAATAGCGATCAGATTAACGGATGAACCTGCCGGAGTCATAATTCCGCCTATCATAGAGGAAACTGGAACCGCTATCATAAAGGCTCTGCCGCTTCTTTTTTTATCCTCCTCGGTTTTATATAGTTCGATAAAATCGAGTGAGATCGCCATAAATATTGCACAAGTCGGAACATTGGACACGATCGATGAGAACAACGCGGTAGCGAACATCATTGCCAAAAGAACACTGTCGATGCTTCCGCCGAATTTTCGAAGCATCAGGCAAAGAATACGCTTAGAAAGGGGGATGGTAGTAAGTGCGGCAGCAATGCCGAAAGAAGCCAGCGTGAAAAATACGATTGGCTGTGAATACCCGCTGAGAGCAGCCCCCAAATTGCTGACGATGCCCAAAAGCGGCATCAATCCACAGAATATCAGACTGGTGACAACGACAGGCAGTACCTCCAGCACAAGCATAATGAGGAATGCGACTAATACGCCTACAGTTTTGATACCTGCGGGGCTAAGTACGGCAGAATTGATAGGTAATTGTGTTATTGCAATGATCAATATTGCCGCTAAGGTTCCAAATGATTTTTTCTTCGTCATCATTTTCATTTAACGATCAGTTCCTGCGGTGTGTTGACCAGCAGCTCCGGCTTTTCGCCGATAACTACACAATCACCGAACATAATACCGACATCCGTTCTCCAGTTCGGATCGAATAAGTCAATATTCGTTCCAACAACCATGTTCTTTTGGAATTCCACATCCAATGTGGTGTGATCCAACTGCCAACGCGGGGGAATTACCGATTGATCCATGCCCATACGAATGGCTTTTGGGGGTTCGGGGGAACCGATCCCGTGTCCGTGGAAGCCAAGCTCAAGCATATCGATACCGTATTTTTTAACAATGGCTATTTCCGCATCGATAGCATCGCCAAAGGTATAGCCGGGTTTAAGTTTTTCCATAGCGGCGTTCATGCATTCCACACCTATATAGAAAAGACGTTCGTATTCTTTGGGCGGCTGGCCCACACAGACGGTGAATTCTGCTGCTGACATATAACCGCCATAACTTACGTGACTTTCAGAGATGATGGCATCACCTTTTTGCAGCACTCTTGTCGTTGGGCACATATCGGCATCCAAACCGTGAAGCATATGTTCCAGATACGGGCCATTAACAGCACCGGAATGCAGCAGATTGAAGCCCTGAGATTCAGCTCCGTTGACAAGCATGGTGCTCATCATCGCTGCAAACACTTCATTTTCTCTTACGCCTTCAGCGGTGGTATCGATTTTAGCTTGCAGTACCTTTCGATGGATCTGACCTGCCTTACGCAGAAAGTCAAGTTCTACGTCGCTCTTGATAGCACGCATATCAAAAAGCAATTTTGAAGCATCGATGATTTCTACATCTTGCAGGCGCTGATGGATACGCTGAAATACATCATAGGGCATATTTTGGTACTGTACGGTATTTGCGCCGGATACAAGGCCCAGTTTTTTCAACGGAGAAATTCTCTCCTGAAGAATATTGAGCATATCATCTACCGTGACATTAGGATAAGCTTCTTTTACCCAGTCGTGCGCCATAAGGCAAGGATGGTAAGGACGATACATATGATACTGTTCGGCGATAATAATGGGATCTTCGTTTAAAGGAAAAATCAGAAATCCGCCATGCCTGGGAGCACATCCGGATAAGTAACGAAAATTTCCCATACCAAGACCAAAGGTCATGTCATTGCCGACAACCAAAAGACAATCCACATCCTGTTTGCGCATCCATGCTCTGGCAGTTTTCCATCTGCGATCACGTTCACTTAATGGCAACTGAGGCAAATTGTTGTAGAGATCTCTAGTTGGGATCAAATTTTTCATAAATACCCTCGTATTCTATTTTTTAAAAATAAATTCTAACGATTCCTGTAGAGTGGGAGCTCCAGATTTTGCAGGTATTGCATAGGTGTTAACAGTGCTGGCAGCCAAAGAATAATAACCTACATCAGCCGCAACTTCGATTAGTAGTTGAAGTCCCAGATGTTCCATTGCTCGGTCAAACAAGTCTTGGGGTAAATGCGCCTGTTTGACCAAATGGTTAGCAACATCGAAGATGATTTGGTCTTGATCATCTGCAAAAACAGGGTGATTTCCTAAGCGAATATCCTCAACTATTCGCCAATCCAAGCCTGCTTTAATAGCACCGCGGGCATGAACACCCCACATATAGTCTGCATGGTATTGCTTTGCTACGATTGCGGTGATAACCTCAAACATATAACGTTTTAGGTTGGTATTGGTTCTAAGGATATCACTAATGCCCTGTATAGACTGACATATTTCGGGTAAACGCAGCCGCGCAATAAAAGGTCCGGCTACAACTCCATCTCGAGTGCTGGCCAGATGGCGGTACAGCGCCTGCTGTTCAGGAGTCAGTTCCTCATATATCAGTGGCTTCATACGATTGACGGTATGATCAATAGTACCAATGGCAACCTGATATGGCTGATATTCTTCGGAAAGTGGCCATGCGCCTTCCTTTGGAGAAACTTCAAAGGTGTTAAAAAGGATCGCGAACATCTCATACATACCAACTATGGTAGATATTTCCGTCAAAACATCCTGACCCAACAAAGAAATTGCTTGGTCAAAAGTATTCTGCGGAAGGGTATTTTGACAGCAAAGTGCTTTTGTTACATCATAAATGACCTGAGAGATGTTATCCTCAAAAACAGGATCAAGACCTTTGTTGATTTCATCTACTGTTTGTCGGGAAACACCGTCGCGTACAGCAAAATTAGCATGATTTCCCCACATATAAGCCGCAGAAAATCTTCTGGCAACCGTGATAATAATCAACTGATAGTCTTTATCACGAATAGTCATATGATCCTTCAAAATGCTGTTTGCATTTGAAATGCTCTGGGCCAGCTTAGGCGTGTGCACTAAGATAACGTAAGGACCTTTCAGCTTTCCGCTTAAAATATCACCGTTAGTTTTTACTACCTGCAATTGCTCTGGAGACATATCTTCCAATGATAATATGGGTAAACGAGACATATTTTCCCTCCCCGTACTCAAAATAAGTTGTTGGACGTCTTTCGACAAATGTAGCATATTTTAGGATGTTTGTCAATTTTGAATTTTACATTTGTTAGGGGAACGGACATTGTATCTTAATATTTAGCTAACGGCTTGAAAATGCAAAACAAAAATGTTACGATTAAATTAATAATGAAATTTTTATGCTATGGGAGAAATGCATGATGGCCAAAGGTATCCCGAGACATGTTTTGGTAAAGAATCAGATATTAGCAGAACTTCAGAAAGGCGGTTTACAGCAGAACGGCCGTTTGCCTTCAGAGGATGAACTTGCTATCATCTACGATGTAAGTCGTACGACCATTCGAAGCGCCTTGCAAAGTTTGGAGTCAGAAGGTATCATTGAAAAGCGTCACGGCAGCGGCAATTTTATAAAACCGTTTAATAAAACATCCAATAGAAATGCTATGTTTGCGATGTTGAATAGACAAGAAGCTGCGCAGATAATGAAAAAATGTTCAATAAAAAAAGTGGATCTGTCTGCGGATATAGCTGAAAAATTGGACGAAAAAGAAGGAAGTCCTGCATATAAAATAATAAAAACTTTTTGTTTGGACGATATGGAAAGCAGTTGTATGGTGGAATATATTCCGGCGAAGCATGTAAAAGTAGTTCCATCTCCGGATTCCATTCCCTCGTCGGTTTATGTATTTGCAGCTCGCTATTGCGGTGTTGAAGTTGGGGAGATCCGTTCTGAATTCCATGCGGTGTCTCATGAAGAAACACCGTTTTATGATGTGGCACATCCGGTGATTCGTATTGATGAAACTTTCCTTTCCACTACTGAAAAAATAATTCTGTACTCGGAATATTATATAAACACAGACTTGATTTGCCCTTGTGTTATCAGAGATAAACCCCCACAGTTTTGGAAGACGATTGATGGACATATCCAGTAAAAAAGCCGCTGCCTCCGATCGATTGGGGGGCAGCGGCTTAAATCTTATGTAAATGAATACCAAAATCATACGACTGTCATTAGCTTTTTTCACAATCTTTCAAGGCTCAAATAAATGGGGAGTTGACAATATCGATAGAAGATGTTAATTTTATATTAAGTTGTTGGACGTCTATTGTGTAACCTAAATTTTGCAGAAGAGAAAGGTTAGTGATTTTATGTCAACTCAGACTACAAGAAAAGAGCGTAAAGAAAAGACTACTCTGTTTTTGGGCATCACATTGTATGATTTGATCGGATTGGCAATTATGCTCGGATTTCGATTTATACCGGCTCCTGCGCCTCTCACTCAGACTGGTATGCAGGTTTTAGGTACATTGTTAGGCATAGTTTTCATCTTCTCTGCAGTAGGCTCCACTTGGGGTGTATTTCTGGCTTGGCTGTCTTTGGCAGAGCCGGCAGTAGCTCTTGGTGTTAAGGGAAATTCTCCTATCTATGCGGTAGGGACGATATCCTTTGGTGACTGGCTGACTATTTTCATTATTCTCAGCTGTCTGCTGTGTCATGCATTGAAGACTTCCGGATTTATGGCTCATTTTTCCCATTGGTTTCTGAATACAAACCTGGCTAGAAAGAGTCCTTGGCATTTTCTGTTTGCCTGGATGCTCCTCTCTTTCATTCTTGGTTTCTTTATTGAAACTATAACTGTTTGTGTATTCCTGCTTCCCGTTGCTTACAGCATTTTTGAGCGCGTAGGCTATAAACCCGGAGATAAATTCCCCGGATGTGTTGTAATCGGTACTGTTTTGGGCGCACTGTGCTCTTATGTTTGCACTCCTATTGGTTATGGTGCAGGTTACAAAGGCATGGCTCTGGCGGTTGATATGATGGACGGAAATCTCCATATGATCGAGTATATGCTGCTTTCTTTCCCCGGTGCTATTGCTGCATTTGTTGCAATGTTCCTTATCTTTAAATATGTAGTAAAACCTGATGTATCCAATATGGAAGGCAGCAATTATGAAGCTATCATTGGAGAGAAACCGGCACCTCTGGGTAAGGCAGGTCTTTATACTGTAATTATTTATGTAGCTGTTCTGTTCTTCTGGGTAGCTCC
The DNA here is from genome assembly GCA_964605985.1 of uncultured Oscillospiraceae bacterium. GTDB lineage: Bacteria > Bacillota > Clostridia > Oscillospirales > Ruminococcaceae > Yanshouia. Next base: position 20,650 of record CAZSEO010000034.1, read on the forward strand.
CGGATTTTTCGAGATGTTTGCCCCTGAAGCTGCGATAACAGTTTGGATGAACAGCATGACCTCTACCGATTTTGCTATGATAGGCCTGGTATTGATGTGCCTTATCAAGGTGGATGGCAAGCCTCTGCTCAACCTGAAAGACGGTTTGGCAAAGCTTCCCTGGGGCATGGTTTTTGTTATGGCAACTACTCGTGCCATCGCTACTTGCCTCGGCAAACCCGGAACCGGCTTCAACGACTGGATCGGATCCATTCTCGGCAACTTCACCAGCATGAATGCTTGGGTCATGATGGCTGTTATCTGTCTGATACTGGCAGTTTCTACTCAGTTTGCAAGCAATGCGCCTATTACAGCTTTGGGTATTGCTTCCATCGTTCCTCAGGCAGTAGCTATGGGATTGAACCCTGTAGTCGCAGCCGTAATGCTCACCAATGCAGCTGGTTTGGCTATGACTCTGCCTTCCGGTTTTGCATTCCTTGGATATCTTGCCGGCGACGAATGGAATATGAAGGCTCCGCAGCTTGGTATCGGTACAGCTTGTTTTATGATCAACCTGTTGTTTAACGTAGTATTTATCTATTTTATAGGTGGCGCTATTTTCTAAATTTATACGAATTTATGTGCTCCATAAGGAGGTATGACGCTTGATCGCTTTTGTAAATGCTAATTTAATAGATGGAACCGGTGCGCTACCGCGTAAAAATCAGCGCGTTTTAATTGAAGGGGATAAAATTATTTCCATCGGACGTTATATTCCTATACCGGAAGATGCGCAGGTCATTGACCTTAAAGGTAAAACCCTGATGCCCGGCTTGATCGACTCGCATATCCACATGGGTAACGGTTACCGCAAGGGGATCGCCAGCGGTGAAGAGACCAACGAATACCTTGACATGAGAAATGTTTGTTTGGCCAGCGGCGTTACTTCTATTCGCAGCGGCGGCGACTATATGCTTGATAGCATTGCTGTTCGTGATAAAGTCAATAGTGGCGAATTGCGCGGCCCCAGAATGTTTGTATGTGGCAAGCATTTTATGAACCGAAACAGCCATCCGGCTGCTACAGTTTGGGGAAATCCTTCAACGATCGAAAATTGCGGCGCCTATCCCGAAACACCGGAAGAAGGCCGCGAGATGGTGCGCCAATTTGTTGATATGGGCATGGATTACATCAAGCTTTTGATCTCGGTCAGCCATCACAGTGTATGGCCAAATCAATTGCCCTGCATTGATGATAATATTGTAGAGGCTGTCATAGATGAAGCCCATAAACTTGGCAAAAAAGCTGCTTGCCATGTCGAAACTCTTGAAAAGGCATTGATGGCGACTCAATACGGTGCGGATGAGATACACCATCTTATCACCGCGACCAGCAAAAAATCTGAGCTTGACGAATATAATATCCTTTTCAGACGAATGTGCGAAAATGATATAAGCCTTGTTCCTACTATGGTCATTCCCAGAGTACAGGAAGCTAAGCGCTTGGCAAAGCATGCTGATGGTTCCAACATCGATCATTTGATACTTTTGGTAAAACGCGCTTATGAGTACGGTGTTTTGATCGGTTGCGGCACAGATACCGGTGCTCCCAATCTTCCGTGGGGCCCCACTCTCCACAGCGAGATGGATGAATATGTTGAAAATGTTGGTATGACACCTTTGGATGCCATCAAATGCGCTACATACAACAATGGACGCATACTCGGACTGGAAGGAAAGCTTGGTGTCGTTCGGGTAGGTGCCTTTGCGGACCTGATCGTGCTTGAGAAAGATCCAACGGAAGATATACGCAATACATCGAGCGTATGCCTTACCGTTCGCGAAGGAAATGTCGTTTGGGATAAATATAAAGAACCCGCTCCCGGTGAAGAACTTAATCCTAAGAGAATGTGGAATCGTTGGTAAATTTCTAAAGCGATATTGGTAGCTTTGCGAAGTTTATCATCCGATCCACCTTTCCCGCTCCGCCAAAATGTATAGTTACGGCGTCGGGGCCACCAATAAAGAACCGCTTTAGAATGTGATTTCTAAGGCGGTTTTTACTTTTGAATAAACGAGATCGAAGGCGTGACCACAGTTTAAGAGCTATAACTATTGATACCCTTATTCATTTTCATCTTCCTTTTTAATTTATACCAAACATCGGCCTGCGCAGCTGCGGGTGGTGTTTGGTATAAATTTTTAATTGATCCAAAATATTTCCGATGGGTCATATCAATGTAAACGGGGCTTGGGCAAAGAGTGCGGGGATATGGACGAAGAGGAAAAACACAGCTTATACGCCGCTACTCATGGAACATTTTTTATGGTAACGGCCAGGCAGGTCAAAACAAAGCGGCGCAAAATGTTGCAAATAACAAAAACGCGATGAAGAGAACTTTTGTTATTTTAAAAAGCGGATCAAATAATTGTCTGATTTTCAAACTGTTTAACTGCTTCTCCAAGTCGTTTAAAGGAAGCAAAAAGATCCTCCACTTTACATACAGAATAATTAAGTATTGGTTCCAATACGTAATACTCGGATAGGCTTGCCCTATTTGGAGAAGAGAAAAATGCTTTAAAGCTTCTTGGAGAAACGCCCACCAACTCTTTGAATTTTCTGCTGAAATGACTTGTGTTGCAAAATCCTACACTTTTACATACAGCGAATACATCACGATTATAATAGCTAAAAGCGATCACTGCTTGTCTCACGCGAAGTACATTAAGATATTCAACTATCGATATTCCTGTTTCTTTGGAGAAAAGAGTGGACAAATAATTTCTGTTGTAACATAATGCGTTGGACAGCTCATCCATAGAAAAGCCAGAATAGAAATTTTCCTCTATATATGTTGTTATAGAACGAACGATAGAACTGTATGAACTGGTATCTATTATATTACCGCATGCTTCGGTATAATGAATGTTCTCCATGAAAAAGCATAGCAGCAATGAATAAAGTATGCTGTCAATATTGGCTACATTATTAGGGTTTTTACTTTTCCAGTTGGTCTGCACATATTGCAGCATTTTTTTAGTCAGTGCATTTCCTGAGATGACCGTTGAGTATTGAGGAAGATTTGAAGACAAATATTCATCATGGATAAGAAATTTTATTTCCACTGTTTTCCACTGACTGTTATGGTCGCGGGGGAGCATACAGTGCGGAGTATTTGGCGGAATATAAAAAACATCACCATCACATATCTGAAGTTCTGATCCATTTACGACAAATGTGGAACTTCCGCTGATACAACAGTACATTTGATAGCAGGAATGTATGTGTTCCTGCATTTGGATAGCAATGGGAAGTAAAGAGGGGTTGTTTACCCATATCACCTCTATTTTTTGATCCATTCAAATCACCTCGTTTTGACTTTTTCTCATGTGAATTATACCTGAAACTGATAAAAAGTCAATAAATTGACGGATTTAGTTATGATAAGAGCCTTATCTGTTCAGCAAAATCAAGCTATATATAAAGAATGCATTTATGATGATTTCTTTTTGTTACCGGTGATTTTTCTTTAGATCGTTACTCGTTGTTTTTATTATTTAGTAAAAATGAAATAGAAACAGATATATCAGTTACATAAAATGTAAACGTCTTTTAAATTATATAGAGCCGGGGGATAAGACTAAAATATATGTGAAAAAGTCAAACGGTTTTGGTTGAATGCGATGAAATATGCTGCTTATAATTATAAATACAAGGTATTGTTAATGGTATTCAGATTGATCTCAGCATCGAATACCATACAGAGCAGGGGGATATCCTGCTTCCTTGTAAACGGTAAATAACCGTTGATATTTATAAACAAAAAGGG
>CAZSEO010000035.1:0-24373 GCA_964605985.1 uncultured Oscillospiraceae bacterium
AAGATACTCTTTGCCCCTTGTCGGTCTTATGGATATAGGGCGGAGAATACGGCGGCTTTTCCACAAGCAGCGCGTCATAATCTCTTATGCTGGCAACAAATATGCCTCCTGTCACAATTTGGTTTGTGATACTCCTGACCGCCGTTTCCAACGCACTCTTTGAGAGCATGTGCGGCAACGCATTATCCATACAAATCACAATGTCAAACTGTTCTGAAAAGGTTTCTGATAAAGCACAGAAGTCCGCATGTTCAAATCGGATATTTACATGATCATTTGTGGCCCTAACCTTTGCTTCTGCGATTTCTCCGTTGCTTATATCCGAGGCTGTTACAGAATATCCGAGCGAAGCAAGCCCGATCGCCTGAGTTCCTATTCCACAAGCGCAATCAAGAATGCTTGCCGATGTATCAAAACCATTATCTTGAAAGAGTCTGTTCAAAATTTCAGCTTGTTCATGCGTTGTGGAACGCCAATCAAGAAACAGCTTGTCATATTGAGAAGCCAAGTTATCATAAAAAGTCTGCGTGATATCCATGTTTACATCCCCCTTCAAATTCTTATTTATCGGTCAATGATATTCTATCATGGCGGAGTTCGAACTTCAATGATCGGTAAAATCAACCGACCGAAACGATACCGGACAAAATAGTAATAGGGGCAGACTGACACCGTCATTGACAAAGCCGGCTCATCATGGTAACTTTATTAAGTTAGCATACTTTAAATTTCCTCTATAAGGAGTGGGAAAGTTGAAATTTATAAAAACTCCCGTCAAGGGAATGTGTGACATGCTTCCTTCCGATATGAGAATGCGCGAGCATGTTCTTCAGATGATAAAAAAGAGCTATGCCATGTACGGCTTTATGCAGATAGAGACCCCCTGCATGGAACATATCGAGAACCTCACCTCCAAGCAGGGCGGAGATAACGAAAAGCTTATCTTCAAGGTAATGAAGCGCGGCGCTGAGCTTTCCCGCGCTATTGAAGCGGGCAAGCAGGAGTTTGCCGACAGCGGTCTGCGCTATGATCTCACCGTTCCGTTGGCAAGATATTACGCCGCCAACAAGGAAAAACTGCCAACCCCCTTCAAGGCGCTTCAGATAGGCAGCGTATGGCGTGCCGACAACCCGCAGAAAGGCCGTTTCCGCCAGTTCACCCAGTGTGATATCGATATCCTCGGTGACGACAGCAGCCTTGCCGAGATAGAGCTTATCGCGGCAACTTCCGATATGCTGACACAAATTTTTGCAGAGGTCGGCATCACCCGCTTCACCGTCCATATCAACGACCGCCGCATACTGCGCGCGGCGGCTCTTGCGGCAGGCTTTGAGGAGGATGACATCGGTTCTGTTCTCATCTCGCTTGATAAGTTCGATAAGATAGGTCTCAACGGCATCCGTGAGGATCTCATCGCAAATGGCTTTGAAGCCGAAAAGGCAGACCGCTATCTCGCAGGCTACAGCGCTCTCAACGGCGATGTTGACTGCGTTGAATTCTGCGGCGGCATCGATGAGCAGTATCTCGAGAAAGCTGTTGTTGAAAATATGCAGGATATCATCTCGGGCGCACGCAGCATGATAAGCTCCGATGTTGAGCTGAAATTTGACCCCACCCTCGTCCGCGGAATGGGCTATTACACCGGTCCCATCTTTGAAGTCAGCATCGACGGCTACAACTTCTCCATTGCCGGCGGCGGCAGATACGATAAGATGATAGGCAAATTCAGCGGTCAGGATGTAAGTGCCAGCGGATTCTCTATCGGATTTGAACGCATCATCACCATCCTCAAGGATAAGATGGAAAAGGGCGTTCCGATAAGCGAGCGCAACAGGGCCATCCTCATCGATAAGGGCGTTGCTCTCGAAAAGAAGCTCGAAATGTTCGCTCTTGCCAAAAAGCTCCGCAGCGAAGGCGTGACCGTTACCATCCAGCCGCTTCGCAAAAACGTCAAGCAGCAGATAGAAAAGCTGGAAGCTGAAGGCTACACCGAGTTCCAAAAGGTATATAAGGACTAAAAATCACGGGAAGGCATATCGCCTTCCCGTTTTTGTTACTGCTTCTCTTTTTTAAATTCCTCTATTATCATGGCGGCAAACCGCTCAGAGCTTTTTGAAAACGGCATCTTTCTGTTTCTGCAAAGGCGGGTCACACGTTTGATATGCGTCACCGGTTTAAGCACCACTTCATCAGAAAACTGGCCTCTCCATGAAAGCGACGGGACTACCGCCATCGCAAGTCCCAGCTCTACACATCTTCTTATATAAAACGGGTCATCGCTCTGTATCGCCACGTGAGGATGGAAGCCCATCTCCTCACAGGCACGGCAGGTCAGCGAATACATGCTGGTGCCGGAATTCATCGAAACAAAGGATTCGTCTTTCAGCTTTTGCAGGTCGATATTACTCTCCTTTGCCAAAGGGTGCTCCGCTTTCATCGCGAGCAGCGCCTGCTCTGATAATATCTCTGTCGCCTCGAACCCGCCCTCCGGCGAATCCTCTTCATCAGCGATTATAAAATCGAACTCATCATCCCGAACTCCGCTGTGGCGCACTATTATATCGATATCCGGGCATTCCATGCGGAATTTTTCGACCGCCTGCATGGCAATACGACGGTTAGTCTTGATGCATATCTTTATACCCTCAACGCCCGGCCCGCCCGATGCTTCTTTTACCGCCGAATCGATGATCTGCAAAGCGTTGTTTATCCTTTGATAGAATTCTCTGCCCTTTTCATTGAGCTTTATCCTGTTTGCGCCTCTGTTAAACAGGCTTATGCCAAGCTCTCGCTCCAACCGCTTTATGCTCTGTGATATGTCAGAAGGCGGCACTTTGAAGCTTTTTGCCGTTGCTGAAAAATTCTCTGTTTCAGCAGCGCTGCAAAAATATCTCAGCTGCAATATCTCCATTGATCCTCACCCCTTGCTGACATTATACCTCCGCTCATCATAACTTTCAAGTTACAGCAGGATACCTTATCTAATAATTTACAATATACTAAGCAACTGCTATCATATTAACAGAATTTTTATAAAAGGGAGTATAACTATGTCTGAAATTCTCGAAATAATCATGATCTTAAGCTTTGGCGCTTCCTGGCCCTTCAATGTAATGCGTTCTTACAAGGCTCGCACCGCCAAGGGCAAAAGCGTTTCCTTCCTCTGCCTTATCATCTTCGGCTACATAGCAGGTATCTTCTCCAAATTCACCAATGTTGCTTATATGGCAAACTTTTCTGAAAAGTGGTATGTTCTTTTCTTCTATTTCCTCAACCTTATCATGGTAAGTGCCGACCTTGTTCTCTATTTCCGCAACAAGAAACTGGATGAAGAGGCTGCAAAAAATGCGTAAAATATCCGATATCTCCTACGGCCCTCACGAACTTCAGAAGCTTGACCTCTATCTGCCTGACGGCGAAAGCTTTGACCTCTTCGTATATTTCCACGGCGGCGGCTTCAAAGACGGCGACAAAGCCCGCCAATCCTGGATATACGAATATCTTGCTTGCCACGGCATTGCTGCCGCATCGGTCAACTACCGTATGTACCCCGATGCCAAATACCCTGATTTCATCGAGGATTGCGCTTCCGCAGTAGCGTTTGCCCGCGAGGATGCGAAAAAATACGGTGCCGTAAAAAAGACCTTTGTCGGCGGCAGTTCGGCAGGCGGCTATGCTTCGATGCTGCTCTGCTTCAATTACGAACTGCTTGGGGCTCATGGCATTTCCCCGGAGGAAATGGGCGGATTTTTCCACGATGCGGGACAGCCCACCTCTCACTTCAACGTATTGGTTGAAAAAGGCTATGATAACCGCAGAATAATAGTGGATGAAACCGCTCCCCTCTACTACATTGAAGGCGGCAAAAACTATCCGCCCATGCAGTTCATCGTTTCCGATAACGACATCCCGAACCGCTATGAGCAGACTATGCTGGTGCTTTCCACCCTCAAGCATTTTGAATATGACGAGTCTCATATCAGCCATAAGCTCATGCATTCCACCCACACAGCGTACCGTGGTTGGATGGAGGACGGCGAAAGTGTTTACGGCAGAATGATCGCTGAGTTCATTGACTGGTGCAACAAACTTTGATTTCAAACATCAAAAAAACCTCCGAATTTCCGGAGGTTTTTTATTGCCGGTTTATGTTTCAGGGGCGATCTCCTTCTCAAATATAGACCGCAGGTCGTGCCGCTCGCGGATAAAGGTCCCGCTGTGGAACGCTACTATGACCACCCAGCCGATGAGGGTAGCCCACGCGACGGAATCCAAGCCCAGTCTGTCCACCATCATATATGTCAGCACGACACGCAGCGCAAGCTGTATGGTGGTTCCCCAGAACGGTATATTCATTCTTCCCTCGCCGCGGAAATGTCCGACAAACGCATGGCCGATAAACGGGAGAAAATATCCCATGCCAACAAGGAACAGATAGCTTGCGGCAAGTGCGACCGCTTCCTCATCGCTGTTGCCCAAAAAAGGTATAGCCATCTGTCTGCCGAAGCAGCTGAGTGCCGCCGAGAAGATAAGCCCCACCGCTATCAGAGTGGTCGTTCCCAGCGCAAAACCTTTAAGTGCTCTCTTGGTCTTATTCGCGCCTCTGTTCTGCGCGATAAAAATACTCATCGTTTCGCTTCCGCTCGAGCCAAACGCCTGAACGATATTTTCCACCCTTGTTGCAGCGGTGAAAGCGGATATCGCCGCGGTCCCCAGCATATTTACAGCGCTTTGCACCATCAGCTTGCCGAGATACAGGCTGGACTGGTGCATTGCCGCAACAATGCCAAAGGAAAAAGCCTGTTTCAGCATAGTGCTGTCCATTCGCATATCCTGACGCTTGGGCATCAGCATAGGCTGCTTTTTCATTATATAGATCAGACACATCAGGCTCGATATCATCTGCGCGCTGCAGGTGGCGATAGCGGTGCCCAAAATACCCATATCCATCACCGCTACCAGCAGCCACGCGGCAACGATATTATACCCAAGCGATATCAGAAGAAAATACAGCGCGCTCTTTGTGTTGCCTACAGCACGCAGCGTAGAAGCGAGCAGATTATATGTAAAGGTAAACACCATTCCGAACAGGATACAGCGCAGATAGACAGAAACATCAGAAGAAAGCTCATCGGGAGTATGGGTGAGCTTTAATATCTGCGGCATAAACAGCTGACCCGCAGCTACAGCGGCAACAGTGCATCCTCCGATAAAAACGCCGGAAATATATATCTGCTGCCTGAGCTTTTCGAAATTACCCTCGCCGTATAATCTTGAGATCAATACCGAGGCGCCAATGCAGGTACCGCTGATAGCGTAGATGAAAAGATTCATTATACTTTCCGCCACACCCAACGCAGCAAAGGCTCCGCTGCCAATATAGCGTGTTACTATCAGCGAATTTATCACATTATAAAGCTGCTGCAGAATATTGCCAATAAGAAGCGGCATACACAGGCTGAACATCTGCGGCAGTATCGGGCCGGAGGTAATATGGACATTTTTCGCCATTTATCCCCCTCCTTTGCACTAAAAAAATATATCGTTTTATATAATAGCACTATAAGTCAAATAATACAATCACGCAAAAATCCTCCTTCGAAAACTCGAAGGAGGATTTTATCACCATATTTTCGTCAGAGATCAAAGAGCCTCTACGATAGCCTTGGTGTCGCGTGCGATGAGAAGCTCCTCGTTGGTGGGAACTACCCAAGCCTGAACCTTGGAGCCGGGCTTGGTAATGCAGCGCTCTTCGCGGCAGCCCGCATTTGCTTCCTTGTCGAGGTCGATTCCGAGGAAGCCGAGGCTCTCAAGTACGCGCTCACGAACATTATCATCGTTCTCGCCGATACCGCCGGTGAAGCAAACAGCGTCAAGACCGCCGAGAGCGGCAGCATAGAAGCCGATGTACTTTCTGATCTGGTAGCAGAGCATATCAACAGCAAGCTTAGCGCGCTCGTTGCCGGCTTCCTCAGCAGCGTGCAGGTCACGCATATCGCTGGAAACGCCGGAGATACCGATAAGGCCGGACTTCTTATTGAGCTGCTCGATGACCTTGTTGAGGTTGTATCCGGACTTCTCAGACATAACGCTTACGAGGGAGGGGTCGATAACACCGCAGCGGGTGCCCATCATGAGACCTGCGAGGGGGGTAAGACCCATAGAGGTATCCATGCACTTGCCGGAGTCGATAGCGGTGATGGAGGAACCGTTGCCGAGGTGGCAGGTGATCACCTTCATGTCATCTCTGCCCATCAGCTCAGAGATACGGTTGGAAACGAATCTGTGGCTGGTGCCGTGGAAGCCGTAACGGCGAAGTCTGTACTTCTCGTAGTACTCGTAGGGAATGGGGTAGGTATAAGCATGAGCGGGCATGGTCTGATGGAAAGCGGTATCAAATACAACTACCATAGGAACATTGTCACCGAACACCTTGCGGCAAGCCTTCATAGCGGTGAGGCCGGGGGGGTTGTGCAGGGGAGCAAGGTCAGCCAGCTCATCGATAGCCTTGAGAACTTCGTCGGTGATAAGGACCGAAGAAGCGAACTTCTCGCCGCCGTGAACGCCGCGGTGGCCGATAGCGGAGATCTCAGAGATGTCGTTGATGACCTTGTGCTCGCCCTCGGTGAGAAGAGCTACTACCTCAGCAAAAGCCTCAGCATGGGTGGGGAAATTTACTTCGTATTCCATCTTGGTGCCGTTGGCCAGCTTGTGGCTGATAAAGCCGCCTGCGCCGATACGCTCGCAGTTGCCCTTTGCGATGACCTGCTCGTTGGTCATGTCAATGAGCTGATACTTCATAGAAGAGCTGCCGGCATTGATAACCAGAACTTTCATTGGATGTTTCCTCCTTCGTGTACTTTGAAAAATTTATTTTGTTCGATATCAGAACACCCGAACAGACGGCCCGCAGCCTATGGTCAGAAACCACGCTGCGTCCGTTATCCTTGACTCGGGTTCTCATAAATAATATAATATTATATAATTTTCAAAAGTGCAAGTAAAATGCTTTAAAATCGGCTTTTTTGGCTTGTTGTGTATCACAGCGCGCCGCATTGCCCCCACTTTTGGATATATGTTCAACAATTAACGCCGAAAGGAAGAGCGTAAAAATGACGACTGCCGTAATCGCATCGGAATACAACCCGTTTCACAACGGTCACGCCTATCATATTGAAGAAACACGCTCTGCCGGCGCCACCCACATCGTAGCGGTAATGAGCGGAAATTTCACCCAGCGCGGTACCCCCGCTGCCATTGAAAAACGCGCCCGCGCCAAAGCGGCCCTGGAGGGCGGGGTAGACCTTGTTATCGAGCTTCCGATGCCCTACGCCATGGCCACCGCCCAGCGCTTTGCTTTCGGCGTTGCCTGCATAGCCCGGGGAATGGGCTGCGCAGATGTTCTCTCCTTCGGCAGTGAGTCGGGATATCTTTCGATATTGCAGGCAGCCGCCGCAAAGGTCGATGACCCCGCAGTGCTCACCCGAATGAACGAACTGCTCGCCACCGGTATAACCTTTGCCCGCGCCCGCCAGATGGCGGTGAGCGAAATATGCGGCGATGAGATAGCTGAGATGCTTTCCAATCCCAACGACCTGCTTGCCGTCGAATATATACGGCAGCTCAAAAGTATAGGCAGCGATATCCCCCCCTTCGCTGTCAAGCGCTCCGGCGCACGCCACGATGAGCTGCATCCGCACGGCGATATCGCCTCCGCTTCTTTTTTGAGGGCGCTCATGCGTTCCGGCGGCGCCAACGCTCTTGAGGGACTTATGCCCGCTTCTTCGCTCGCCGCGGTGAAGGAGGCCGCTGACCGGCAGCTCACTCCTTTCGATGAGAAAAAGATAGAATCGGCTATGCTGGCGGTGCTCCGCCGCATGACTCCCGAGGAGATCTCTGCGCTGCCCGATATTTCTGAGGGCATTGAAAACCGCATTTACAGCGCGATTCGTCAGGCGTGCAGTCTCGATGAGGTGTATTCCCTTATAAAATCCAAGCGTTATACCGCCGCCCGCATACGCAGGATTATCATGTCTGCGTTTTTAGGGCTGACCGATGAATTTGGCATAAAACCGCCGCCCTATATCAGGGTTTTGGGCTTCAACTCCCGCGGACGTGAGGTGCTCGCCAAAATGAAGCATACCGCTACCCTTCCGGTATCCGATTCGCTGGCATATCTGCGCAGGATAGACGACCGCTGTGCCGAATTTGCCAACCTTGAAGCCCGCTCCACCGACCTTTATACACTGGGACTGCCTTCCATCCGTCCCTGCGGCTTTGATTTTACCGCCAACAGTATAAGAAATGTTTGATGGATCAATATCCATTTATGTGAGGTGACAACAGTATGGACTATCAAAAGATAATTTCAAAAAACATACAGGCCATAAAGCCTTCCGGAATACGCAGGTTTTTCTCTCTCGCCGGTGAGATGCAAGATGTAATTTCGCTGAGTATAGGTGAACCGGATTTTAAAACCCCGCTCACGGCGCGCCGGGAGGCTATCCGCATACTTGAGCAGAGCGATACACGCTACACCGCCAACGCCGGACTTTCAGAGCTCCAACAAGAGATCTCAAAATATCTCAGGCGCCGTTTCAGTCTCGAATATTCCCCCTCAGAGCTGTTTATAACCGTCGGAGGCTCAGAAGCGATAGACCTTTGCATCCGCACACTTGTCGATCCCGGTGACGAGGTGCTGGTGGTACAGCCAAGCTTTGTATGTTACGGCCCCCTTGCCGATATCTGCGGAGCAAAAACCGTTGAGATAAACACCAAGGCGGAAAATGAGTTTTCACTCACCGCTGAAGAGCTGAAAGCCGCGATCACCCCCAAAACCAAGCTGCTGGTGCTGCCCTTCCCCTCAAATCCCACCGGCGGCATAATGACAGAGGCCCGGCTCGAAGCTGTTGCCGAAGTCCTCAGGGGAACCGATATAATGGTTCTTTCCGATGAGATATACGCCGAGCTTAATTACACCGGCGAGCCTCATGTTTCCATCGCAAGCCTGCCCGGCATGAAGGAACGCACCATCGTAGTCAATGGCTTTTCCAAGGCATATGCCATGACCGGCTGGCGGTTGGGCTATGCCTGCGGACCGCAGCCGATAATAGATGAAATGCTCAAGCTGCATCAATATGCCATTATGTGCGCTCCCACCGTCAGCCAGTTCGCCGCGGTAGCGGCTATGAGAAACTGCGATGATGAAATAGAAGCTATGCGCGCCGAATATGACCGCCGCCGCCGTATGCTGGTCTCCCGCCTCAACGCCATGGGGCTGGATTGCTTTGAGCCAAAAGGCGCATTTTACGCCTTCCCCTCGATAAGATCCACCGGCATGAGTTCAGAGGAATTCTGCGAAAAGCTGCTGCTTTCCAAAAAGGTAGCAGTGATCCCCGGAAACGCCTTCGGTGAATGTGGCGAAGGGCATATAAGGATATGCTACGCCTATTCGCCGGAGCATCTCACCAAAGCGCTCGACCGCATCGAGGAATTTTTGCAGGAGCTGAAAAAATAGCCTGTTTCCGGCAAAGGACGAAATACATCCGGAGGTTTTGACTATGAAAAAAACGGTAAAAGCTTACGGAAAACTTAATCTTTCGCTCGAGATAACGGGCATCCTGCCAGACGGCTACCACAGCCTCAAAACGGTGATGCAGAGCATCTCGCTTTATAACCGCGTAACGGTCAGCAAAACAGATAACGGCATAACTCTTTTCAGCAACGACAGAGCTCTGCCCACCGACCGCAAAAACACAGCCTACCGTGCGGCTGAACTTTTTTTAGAGGCGGCAAAACTTAAAGATATCGCAGGGCTTGAGATTTATATCGAGAAAAACGTCCCCTATCAGGCGGGCATGGGCTCGGCTTCCGCCGATGCCGCCGGAGCGTTCGCGGCAGCAAACGCCCTGTTCAACGGCATCCTGCCGCACAAGGCGCTGCTTGAACTAGCTGCAAAAGTGGGCGCCGACGTTCCGTTCTGCCTCGCCGGAGGCACCGCTCTTGCCGAGGGTATAGGCGAAAAACTCACGGCTCTCCCCCCTCTCCCCGGCTGCGGACTGCTGATATATCACCCCAACAAGGGCGTATCCACCCCCGAGGCTTACCGCCGCTTTGATGAATTATCATCCCCCGTTCAGCCCGATGCGGCAGCCTGCGCCAAAGCAGTAAAAAGCGGTTCGCTCAAGGCGGTATCCGAAAGCTGCGGCAATGTGTTTGAGCTTTGCTGTGATATCACCGATGTTTTTGATATAAAAAATGAGCTTTTAAAAGCAGGGGCGCTCACAGCCTGCATGACAGGCTCGGGAACTGCGGTTTTCGGCATATTTGAAAGTGTTTCTGATGCCGAAGCCGCAAAGCTTTCGATAAACCGCCCCGAATGGCGCAGCTGGATAGCCACCCCCAAAAACTGCGGCATCGAAATTGAATAACTGCTCCAAAACCTGCCAATGATGCTATTATCGATACATAAAGGCAGGTTTTATTTATGCTTAAAACAGACCGCTTGACTTTAACACTTATCCTGACGCTTATCTTTTCGATGATGTTCTCATCCTTCCAAAGCTTTGCCCAACAGTGCGATACAGTGCGCGGCGAAACGCTGCGGCTTCATATAATCGCCAATTCCGACAGCGAAGCCGACCAGTCTAATAAACTGCTGGTCAGAGATGCCGTTTTGGCGGAATATTCCGAGCTTCTCGGCGGCAAGACAGCTGAGCAGGCAGCGCTTTTTGCCGGCTTTCTCAAAGACGAGATAGTTCTGACCGCCGAAAAAACTCTTCGTTCGGCGGGATGCTCCGATAAGGTCACCGCAGAGGTCACCGAAATGTATTTCGACACCAGAAACTACCAAAATGGTGTAACGCTCCCTGCCGGCAGATATACGGCGCTCAGGCTCATTATAGGCGAAGGCGGAGGCAAAAACTGGTGGTGCGTCATGTATCCGCCGCTCTGCATACCCGTCTGCATGAGCGGCCAGGCAGAAAAAGCCGAAAAGGATATTATGGCGCTTGAAGCCCAGCCCGCGGTAAAAATGAAATTCGCTGTGGTGGAGCTAACGCAAAAGATATCCCAAATAACCAACAACGATAAAAAGCCGGCAGGATGATATCCTGTCGGCTTTGGCGTTAAAGGTCTATAAGGCCGCTGTGCCAGATATGCTCTTTCATTATAACGTTGCCCTGCTCATCAAAGGTGACCCCCTCTTCTCTGAGCAGCTCGCGCTGTATCTCCGGTCCGCCGAAAGCAAATTCCGGGGCAGGTCTGCCGACCCTGTTAACTACCCTGTGGCAGGGTATCTCACCCGGTCTGGGATTATGATGCAGTGCATAGCCGACCACCCTTGAAGCTCTCGGGCTTCCGCAGATGAGCGCTATCTGACCGTAAGTAGCCACCTTGCCTTTCGGTATCATAGATACCGCACGGTATACCTTATCAAAAAAGCTGTCTTTCTTTTCCATATATTAAAGCCGGTCTCCGTCGTTATTTTCAACGGTATTTTCAAGGTGAGAGTCATCCACCGACCGGTAGGGCGAATCAGGAACGTCGATAGGCGGCTCTGCTGCACCGTCAACGCTTTCACCAAAGGCGGGCTCGCCCGCTTCTGAATTCGCGGCAGCCTCCTCCTTGGCAATACGCTTGTTTTCGCGGTAGATATCTATCTTTTTCCGAGCTATCAGCAATATAACGCATACAGCAAACAGCGCAAGGCAGATAAGCCCGGCATAATAGATATTCACCGCGCCTATCATATGATAAGCGGTGTCTCCGGGGTCGGATTCAACGCAGAGCACCGACGCTATGGTATGGCCGCTGCCGTATATCGGCAGGCAGGATACTACCGCTTTTTTTCCGTTCATTCTGGTGACCAGCTCAGATGAATAATCACCGGTGGACTTTCCGGAATATATCTTTTCAACTACGCTCTTTACTCCCTTATAGCCGTTATCTTCCGGATAGGCATCGGCAGGGGCATGGTAATCGGTGCCTGCCTTGCCGTTGTCACGGTAACTGCCGTCGATAAGATACTGCAGCTTTTTTTCGGTGGTCCTGACCACCATATACATGTTCTCAAAGCCCTGTTGGGAACAAAGCTGCGCCATCAGCCCCGCTATATTTTTAAAGTCGGGATCAAGTTGCGGTTGCTGAGAAAGGGCGGCTATGTCATCCCCCGAATAATAAGAGATGGCGGTGGCAGCAAGCCGCACCGAATCGAGCGCCGCGTTTCCGGTCTTATTAACGGCATCGGTCTTACGCAGTGTAGGGGTGATAAAACAGGCTATCGAAGCCAAGGCAGTCAAAACAGCAATTATTTTTACCGTTGTTCTGAAGCTGCGCGTCTTTTTGGTCTTTTCGGTGGTCATTTGCAGTCAACTCCTTTTCAGCGGGACAAAACGCTTTTTGCGTTTTTAATTATATCACAGCCAAAATCAATTTGCATCACAAACCACTTTCAATTATTCGGGTTTTGTGAGATAATCCTATTATAAGGAAGAAAGGAGCTGTTTATATCTTATGTCCGCTGCAAAAACAGCTCTCGACTGTATAGCGCAAAGCCGGATACCTCTTTACGGCATCTGCCGCTTTGATACAGATCTTATCCTTTCCAATGTGCGTTCAGTTTCACGGCTGCCGCAAAACGCCAAGAGCGTTTTGATCGGGCTTTTCCCCTATTACACCGGCAACGCCCCAAAAGGCAACCTGTCGCTTTACAGCTGCATCCCCGATTACCACATTATCGCAGGCAAAATGCTCGATGACGCCTGCCTGCGTTTGAAAGAAGCCTTTCCGCAAAACGAGTTCGTTCCCTTCGTCGATGCCTCTCCGATACGCGAGGTAGCCGCGGCCCTGCGCGCAGGACTTGGAGTAAAAGGCAAAAACGGACAGCTGATAACAAAGGAATACGGCTCACTCGTTTTCATTGGAGAGATAGTTTCAGATCTCGAATTAAATGTTTCTTCAATGCCGGAAGCGGAATGTGAAAACTGCGGCAGCTGCATCTTAGCCTGTCCGACAGGTGCGCTGCATCCGAACTGCTTCGACAAAACGGTATGCCGCTCCTTTTTCTCGCAGAAAAAAGGCACCCTTTCCGAATGGGAGAAAGCTCAGCTTCAAAACGGCCGCCTTGCATGGGGCTGCGATATCTGCACCCTTGCCTGTCCGCATAACCGTTCGCCCAAAGCCACCCCCATCGTCGAGTTTTCAAACGATTTTGAGCCGACGCTCACCGATCAGAACCTCGACCGCCTTATGAAAAACCGTGCCTTTGCATGGCGCGGAGAAAAGGTTTTGAGGCGAAACCTTTCGATACTTAGTGACGATTAGACCCAACACCGCAAAAGGATGTGTTTATCATATTTGAGATATTAAAACCCGAACAATACCCCGAGCTTGACCGCTTTGTAGGATCCCATCCGCTCGGCGGATTCACACAGTGCAGCAGCTGGCGCAAGGTAAAAAACAACTGGGATTTCGAAGCCGTCGTTTCCCGCGATGGCAGCGGCGATATCCGCGGCAGCGTTTCTGTGCTTATTCAGCATATACCGCTCATAAAAAGCTGTTTTCTCTATGCGCCGAGAGGTCCTGTCTGTGATCCTCACGATGAAACCGTTCTGACCGAGCTTATGTCCGGTATTGACGTACTCGCCAAAAAATATAAGGCTCACGCCTTTAAGATGGACCCCGACCTGCTCTGCGGCGACGCTGAGTTCTGCCGCATAGCGAAAAAGCTCGGCTTTGTGCGCTCCTTCGGGCCTGACGGCTTTGAGGGTATCCAGGCTCGCTTTAATTACCGCCTTTACATCAACGGCAGAAATGAAGAGGAGCTGTTGGCAAATGTCAACCAGCAGACCCGCCGCAATCTCAGAAAAGCACAGAAATTCGGCGTTGAAGTCCGCCCCGTCGGAGTGGAATACCTCGATGAGTTCGTCAGGTTGATGAGCATAACCGGCGAACGCGACGGCTTCAACACCCGCCCAAAATCCTATTTTGAAAGATTTCTTGACGCGCTGGGCGATCACGCACGCCTTTATATGGCGTTTTACGAGGGCAAAGCTATCGCAGGTGCGATAACCACCAACTTCGCCGGCAAGACCTGCTATGTCTACGGCGCATCCGATAACGCCCACCGCGAGGTGATGCCCAACTATATGATGCAGTGGGAAATGATACGCTGGGCGCTTGAGACAAACTGCACCGTCTACGATTTTCAGGGCATATCCGGCGATCTCGAGGATGAAAGCTCTCATATGTACGGCCTTTACCGCTTCAAGCGCGGCTTCAACGGTCAGGTCGATGAGCTGCTCGGAGAATTTGACCGCACCTACCGCCCGATAGCCGCCAAAATGGTGGATAAGGCTATAATTTTAAACGATAAGCTCCGCCGCATAAAAAGGATGATAAGAAAATGACTTCGCCGCTTTTTACGGCGCTCAGCGCACATATAGCGCAAAATCGTGAGCGTTTTTATATGCCGGGTCACAAGGGCAGTCTGCCCTATCCGCTTGATGGCTGCGCCCCTTTTGATGTCACCGAGCTTGAGCTTACCGGCTGCCTTTATGACGGCGAGGGCGCGCCGGTCGAGGTCGAGGACCGTTTTTCAGAGCTCTATCAAAGCGGCGCTTCGCTGCTTTCGACCGGTGGCAGCACTCTCTGCATACAGACCATGCTTTCCCTTTTCTGCGCGTCAGGCTCTGCTGTTCTTATGGACAGAAACGCCCATCATTCGGCGGTAAACGCCTGCGCTCTGTTGGATCTTCACCCCCAGTGGCTGGTTTCGGATGAGCCTTCAGGCGTTCTTACCCCGGGGCGCATCAGCCCCCAAACTGTCGATGCCGCTCTCAGCCGTAACCCCAACTGCTCCGCTGTGTATCTCACCAGCCCCGACTATTTCGGAACCCTTCACGACATCCCCGCCATCTCAGCGGTGTGCCGCAGGCATAACAAACCCCTGCTGGTGGATAACGCCCATGGAGCGCATCTGAAGTTTTTCAAAGGGCTGCACCCTATCGAGGCAGGCGCTGACTGCTGCTGCGATTCACTGCATAAAACCATGCCGGCCCTCACCGGCGGCGCGCTGCTGCACCTCAAAAACGGCAGCTTAAAGCTTGAAGCAAGGCGAAAAATGAAGCTGTTCGGCTCCACCTCGCCCTCCTATCTGATAATGCTCTCCTGCGATATGATCATCCCGCGCTGGCATGAGATAGCTGAGCAATATCGCCTTTTGACGCAAAAGCTGTCATCTGTCAAGGAAAAAGCTCACCTAAAGGGAGTTCTCGCCACCGATATCAACCCTCTGAACGACCCCGCCAGAATTTCGCTGCTATTCCCCGAAGGCAAGCGCAGCGAAACAGCCGAGCTGCTAAAAAGGCTCAAGGCAGAAGCGGAATATATCTCTCCGCGGCATATCGTGCTGCTGCCCGGCTATCAAAACGATCTTTCTCTGATAGAGCACATCATCGATGAGCTGCCAAAGTTAAATGAAAAAGCATCGCTTGCGCCCTTTTCTCTGCCTGAGCGCGTTGTCGAACCCAGGCAGGCGGTGCTTGCCCCTGCCGAAACGGCAACAGCCCAAAGCTCTCTCGGCAGAATAGCCGCCGCTCCCATCGCCCCCTGCCCGCCCGGCGCGGCGCTGGTCATGCCGGGCGAACGGATAGACCGCCGCGTTATGTCCGAGCTTATCCGCTATGGCGTGAGCGAGCTTTCAGTCATGCTTTAAATTTCGCGTCAGACGCGGTTTAAACACTATTTTCCCCTACAAAGGAGTTCTCACTATGAAGCTTATATTTGCGATAGTATCCAACGATGACGCTATCAACGTACAGAACGGTCTTACTTCTGCCGGATATTCGGTAACAAGGCTTTCCACCGTCGGCGGATTTTTAAAAGCCGGCAACACAACCTTTCTCTGCGGGACCGAAGATGACAGGGTGGATAAGGCAATAGAAGTGATCAAAGAAAATTCCAGAAGCAGGACTCAAAAGATCCCCACCGATGTTTCCTACGGGGTCGGAATGTACGCAGGCTTTCCGATCGAGGTATCGGTAGGCGGCGCTACCATCTTTGTCACCAATGTCGATCGCTTTGAAAAGGTATGATACGATGAACTTTCCCCTGATATTTCAAAACGAGCTTTTGCAGACGCTCGAGCGGCTTGAAGCCGGCGGGCGATTCCCCCATGCGCTGATCTTTGAGGGCGCGCCCGGCAGCGGCAAAAAGACCGCGGCCGGCTACGCCGCTTCAATGCTGCTCTGCCGCGACGAGCGAAACGCCCCCTGCGGTGACTGTTCCTCATGCAGAAAATCGCTTGAAAACCACCCCGACCACACCACCCTGCTGCCCGAAAACAAAAGTAAAACGATATCGGTCGATAAAGTGCGTGAGATAAAGCTCTCGGCTTATATCACGCCGCACGAATCAAAGCGAAAGGTGTATTTCATCCCCGAGGCGCAGCGCCTGAGACCGGAAGCGCAAAATGCCCTTTTAAAGCTCATAGAAGAGCCGCCCGAAGCCGCTTATTTTATAATGACCACACCGTCGCGCTCCAATCTGCTCGAAACGGTCATCTCACGTTCGGCGGTGATACCGATGCGTGAGCTTACCGCCGAGGAACGGCTCACCGTTCTTCAAAAACTGCTTCCCGGGCAGAATGGATCGGAGCTGAAAAAACTTGCTTTCAGCTGCCGCACCGTCGGTGAGGCGCTGCGATCGGTCTCTGATCCGGCCGCGGCCGGACTTTCCGCCGATGCCGCCCGGCTGCTTGCCGATATCACTTCGGGGGAGCGATATAATGCGCTGACACTGCTTTACCGCTACGAAAAAGACCGCGAGAGCTATCTTCGACTGCTTCAGGCGGTGAGAATGTCGGTCATTTCTGAGCTTTGCAGCGCCGATAACAGCTCTTTCGCATTGCGCAGCAACAAAATAATTGATATAATAGATAAAACTGTTTTTTCCGCAGCGCAAAACGCGGCTCTCCCGCTGCTTTCATGCGCCGCGGTCAACCGTCTGATAGAGGCGGCACATTCGGCATAAAGTCGCTTTTATCTTAAAATAAATCAAAAGGAAAAATATATGGCTGAAGTTATAGGAATAAGATTTAAAGACGGGGGCAAGGTTTATTACTTTGATCCCTGCGGAATAAACGTCAAGGCGGATGAGGCCGTTATAGTTGAAACGGCAAGAGGCCTTGAATGCGGCGTGGTCTCCATCCCCAACCGCGAGGTCTCTGAGGACGAGATAGTAAAGCCGCTTAAAAAGGCTATCCGTCTCGCCTCCGCAAAGGATATCGCACAGATGGAGGAAAACCGCCGCAAAGAAGCAAAGGCATTTGAGGTCTGCCAGCAAAAAATTCTCGAGCGTGAGATGGATATGAAGCTGGTGGATGTTGAATACACCTTTGATAACAGCAAGATACTGTTTTATTTCACCGCCGACGGCAGAGTGGACTTCCGCGACCTTGTAAAGGATCTGGCAGGCGTTTTCCGCACAAGGATAGAGCTGCGTCAGATAGGCGTAAGAGACGAGGCAAAAATGCTCGGGGGCTTAGGCATCTGCGGCAGAGCTTTCTGCTGCTCCAGCTTTTTGAGCGATTTCCAGCCCGTTTCCATCAAGATGGCAAAAGAGCAGGGCCTTTCGCTCAACCCCACCAAGATATCCGGCACCTGCGGCAGACTTATGTGCTGCCTTAAATATGAGCAAAACGCTTATGAGGATCTTATCCGCACCACGCCACGGGTCGGTTCGGTGGTCAATACCCCCGACGGTAAGGGAACGGTGGTCGAGATAGTCAACATTCTCACCGGAAATCTCAAGGTAAAGATAGAAAACGGCGACAACGCCACTATAAAGAGCTATTCCAAGCATGAGCTCACCTTTGCCCGCGATGAGCACTACCGCCAGCAAAAAGAGCCCAAGCAGCCCGAACCGGAGCTTGATGAGGAGATTCTCGCTCTTGAAGATGAGGCTGCCGCAAAACCGCGCAACCGTTCCGAGCGGCGTCACCGCCATAAACCCTCCTCCAAAAATGCTGAAAACAAGCAGGCTAATGCTGACAAAAACATCAACCAGTAAAAAAGTTAGTTAAAAATTTAATTTAGGTCTATCATTTTGCAAAAAGCTGTGATATTATATAGGCAGAAATTAAAGGAGGTGTATTCCATGGCATACGTAATCAACGGTTCTTGTGTAAGCTGCGGCGCTTGCGCTGGTGAATGCCCCGTTGGCGCTATCTCCGAGGGTGATGGCAAGTACGAAATCGATGCTGGTGCTTGCATCGAGTGCGGCGCTTGTGCAGGTGTCTGCCCCGTAGGTGCTCCCAATCAGGAATAAGCCTATTAAGCGTAAAAGAGCGTGTGGAATCTTTCCACACGCTTTTTTTGTTCGAAATTTTATGCTATGATATGATCATCAACTGTATGGAGCTGTATGTTCTTGCAATACCGATTTATTCCGATAACCCGTAATATAGAAGCCGCCATAAGCGAACAGCACCGTTTCACCACCGATTCGGTATTGCTCGCAAGATTTTCTTCGCCCAGAAAAAGCGAACGTGTGGCGGAATTCTGCTCCGGCTGCGGCGCGATATCACTTCTGTGGTTTGGAGAGGGAGAAACCCCGCCGCTTCACGTCACCGGCTTTGAATTGATGAAAGAAGCCGCCGAGCTGTTTGAGCTTTCTATCAATAAGAATTCTCTTTCCGATAAAGTTAATGCCGTCCGCTGCGACCTGAACCAATATAAAACCATTCCCGAACTTATACCGGGCGGTTTTGATCTCGTTGTATGCAATCCGCCCTATTTCGAGAGCGGCTTCGGCGGCGGCGCAAGACAGATAGCCCGCCAGGAAACGGAACTTGATATCTTTGCCGTATGCCGCGCGGCCGCCTACGCACTGAAATACGGCGGCAGGCTGTGCATATGCTTTAAGCCGCAGCGCTTGGCTGATCTGTTCCAGGCGATGCGCCAAAGCAAAATAGAGCCCAAAACGATACGCCCTGTGCTTGCCCGCGCAGGCGAACCGCCCCATCTCGTATTGGTCGAGGGCAAGCGCGGTGCAAATCCGCAGCTCAACTGGCAGCCCGCGCTGATACTTCACAACTCCGACGGCTCCTTTACCGATGAATACCGCGATATATACAGAATGAGGTGAACCAAAGTGTCAAAACTTTATTTGGTCGGGACCCCGATAGGAAATCTGAGCGATCTTTCCCCAAGGGCGATAGAAACGCTCAAAACGGTCGATTTTATCGCCGCCGAGGATACCCGTGTCACCCTCAAGCTGCTGAATCACTTTGAGATATCCAAGCCAATGGTAAGCTACTATCAGCATAATATGCGTGAACGCGGCGAAATAATCGTTAACCGCATACTCTCCGGCGAAAGCTGCGCCATTGTCACCGATGCCGGCATGCCCGCCATCAGCGACCCGGGCGAAGATCTGGTCCGGCTCTGTGCCGAGGCCGGAATAGAGGTAGTATCTGTTCCCGGGCCTTCGGCCGCTGTAACCGCTCTTGCCCTTTCGGCTCTGCCCACCGGCAGATTCTGTTTTGAGGGCTTTTTGTCGGTCAACAAAAACGAACGCCGAAATCACCTCAAGTCGCTCGAGGGCGAACAGCGCACCATGATATTCTATGAAGCGCCCCACAAGCTCAACAACACCCTTAAAGATCTCTGCGCCGCCTTTGGCGAGGAAAGAAAGATCTCTCTCTGCCGCGAGCTCACCAAGTTGCATGAGCAGACATTCCGCACCACTTTGGGCGAAGCGGCGGCACATTATGAACAGAACGCCCCGCGCGGAGAGTTCGTTTTAGTGATAGAGGGCGCCCCTGAGGAAGAATGTCCCGAAATGTCGCTGGAAGAAGCGGTTGCTGCCGCGCAAAAGCTTATGGACGAGGGGCATTCCGCCTCCTCCGCCGCAAGACAGGTCGCCGCCCTTTCGGGCTTGAGGAAAAATGAAATATACCGTCTTTTAAAGTAGCGTCAAGATAAGGGACAATTTTATTTCTCTTTGTTGCATTATTCGTTTTTTAGGAGTATCATTTATATATACTCAACACCATCTTTCGGAGGTATCCTTTATGTATAAGTGGCTTATCGCAGCCGACAGCTCCTGCGACCTCAACAAAACTAATTTTGACTGCGGCGATATCGGCTTTGAGAGCATTCCGCTCACCATCAGAGTTGGCGAAAAGGAATTTGTCGATCTCCCCGGCACCGACCCCAACGATATGTTTGCCGCCATGAAGAGCCACAACGGTCCCACCTCCAGCGCATGTCCGCCTCCCGAGGCGTTTGCCGAACAGTTTCGAAAGGCACAGTACAGCTTTTGCGTCACCATAACCAGCAACCTCAGCGGCACCTACAACTGCGCGATGCAGGCAAAGGAGATGGTTCTGGAAGAATTCCCCGAAAAGAAGATACATATCGTAGACAGCCTGAGTACCGGCGGCACTATGGTACTGATTATAAAAAAGCTCCGCGAGCTTATCGAGCAGGGTCTTGAATTCGAAGAGATAGTTGAAAAGATAGACGAATACCGCGACTCTACTGTAATTCTCTTTTCGCTTGCTACCTTTGATACCCTTATCAAAAACGGCAGAATGAACCCTGTTGTCGGACTTATGGCCAGCGCTCTCAACATCCACCCCGTTGCATATAACCCCGGTGGTGTTATCGTAGTAATGGAGAAGCCCAGAGGCGAAAAAAAGGCTATCAACCGAATCGCTACTCTCATGTCCAAACAGTTTAAGTATAAAGTCGGCACCCCCATCGTAATCACCCACTGCAATAATCCCAACGCGGCAAAAACCGCTGCTGATGCCATCAAGCAAATGTACGGCATCAGCGACAGCGATATCACCTACACCGAATGTGCCTGCCTTACCGCCTATTACGCAGGCGACCAGTCGATACTCGTTTCGTTTGAAGGCGACGGTTCTATCCACAAGTAAACAAGCAAAAAAGTCCGGCAGAAGATCTGTCGGACTTTTCTTTATCCAAGCAAGTTTATAAACAGTGTCAGTATCACCGAGTTTGCAAGATTTACAAACAATCCACCCACCACCGCGACCACGATATAGGCGCTTTTGCATGGCCCGAACCGCAGCGTCACCGCATCCATGTTCGCCATTGCGTTGGGGGTAGCGCCCATTCCGAAACCGCAAAGCCCAGCCGCTATGCAGCAGGCGGTATAATCTCTGCCCATGGTGTAAAAAGCTATAAAGTAGGCAAACACCGCCATCAGCAGCGTCTGCGCCAGCAGTATCAGTATCATCGGCAGCGCAAGTGACATCAGTTCCCAAAGCTTGAGGCTTATCAGCGCCAGCGAAAGGAACATGTCAAGACACAGCTCACCCTCCGCTTCTATCTCAGCCAACGCCAATTTGATACCAAACGCATCGCAGATGTTTCTCACCACCGCCGCCGTTATCAGCGATCCGACAAAGGATGGCAGCGTTACTCCGAAACCGGATATCCCCACGCTGACTATCGATCCGACGCCCATCACCGCGAATATCTCGGCGGCGGCTTCGGTCAGCTTTTTTCCGGAAAGCTCTGCGGTTTGCTGCTCTGCACTTTCTTGCTCCTTTTGCTTTTGCGGCAGCGCTACCTTGTGGCGCATTATCAGTCTGCGCGCCAGCGGCCCTCCCATAATGCTGCCTGCCACCAATCCGAAAGTCGCCGCCGACACCGATACTACGGTGGCACCCGTTATACCCATTTCCTCCAGCATCGGCCCGAAAGAAGCAGCGTTGCCGTGGCCGCCGGTCATCGCTATCGAACCTATGCAAAGTCCCATCAGCGGCTCAAGCCCCAGCAAAACAGCCAGCAATACGCCTATAACATCCTGAAGCAGCACGAGAAGTGTAACTATCGCAACGAATTTTGCCACCAGCTTTCCGCCCTGTTTTATAAGCTTCAAATCGGCGCCAAAGCCCACTGTGGTGAAAAACGCCGTCATAAAAACCGACTGCAGCGAGGTATCCGGCGTTATATAGGCGATATCGGTGACATTCAGCGCAAAGGATGCCAGCGCAAACAGCAGTCCTCCCGCAACCGGTGCCGGAATACAGAATTTTTCAAGCAGCGACAGTCTGCGTTTCAGCCAAACTCCGAAGTAAAACACAGCCGATGCCAACGCCATGGTGAGATATATTCCAAGTGAAATTTCCACTTTTGCCACTCCTTTCGCTATAAAGCTATCTTTCCCTTTAAAAATGCCGCTATTCCTGCAGTATTTTATCCTTTTTGACTTGCACGGCGGCAGTTTGTTCGATATAATTGAGGGTAAGTCAAAAGGAGGTCTATCCAAAATGCGAAAAGAACTTGAAAAGACCTATGATCCCAAACAGGTAGAGGATCGTATATATGATATGTGGGTAAAGGGCAACTACTTCCACGCAGAGCCAAACCCCGCAAAGGAACCCTTCACCATCGTTATTCCGCCCCCCAACATCACCGGTCAGCTGCATATGGGCCACGCCCTTGACAACACCCTGCAGGATATCCTTATCCGCTATAAGCGTATGCAGGGCTACGAGACCCTTTGGCTGCCCGGCACCGACCACGCATCCATCGCAACCGAAGCTAAGATAGTTGCCGCCCTCAAAGAAGAGGGCCTTTCCAAGGAAGGCATCGGTCGTGAGGAATTTTTGCGCCGCGCCTGGGACTGGCGTTCCAAATTCGGCGGACGCATCATCAGCCAGCTTAAAAAGCTCGGCTCCTCCTGCGACTGGGAGAGAGAGCGCTTCACCCTTGATGAAGGCTGCTCCAAGGCCGTCACCGAAGTATTCTGCATGCTCTATGAAAAGAACCTCATCTACCGCGGCGAGCGCATGATAAACTGGTGCCCCAACTGCAAGACCTCCATCTCTGACGCAGAGGTGGATTACAAGGAAAAAGCAGGCGGCTTCTGGTATATACGTTATCCGCTGGTTGACGGCTCCGGCGATGTTATCATCGCTACCACCCGTCCCGAGACCATGCTGGGAGATACCGGTATCGCCGTCAACCCCAACGACGAGGAAAAGAAGCACCTTATCGGCAAAAAGGCTATCCTTCCCCTCGTAGGCCGCGAAATGCCCATTGTAGGCGACGATTACGTAGAGCTTGGATTCGGCACCGGCGCCGTTAAGATGACCCCCGCTCACGACCCGAACGACTTGGCTGTTGGCCAGCGTCACGGTCTTGAGATCATCAACATCTTTAACGAAGATGGTACCGTCAACGAAAACGGCGGCAAATACTGCGGCATGGACAGATTCGAGTGCCGCAAGGCGATAGTTGCCGACCTTGAAGCAGAGGGCTATCTCATCAAGGTCGAGGATTACACCCACAACGTAGGCTGCTGCCAGCGCTGCGGCACCGTTGTTGAGCCCAGACTTTCCACCCAGTGGTTTGTCGATATGAAGCCCCTTGCCGAGCCGGCTGTTAAGGCAGTTCGTGAAGGTGAGACCAAGTTTATCCCCGAACGCTTTGACCAGACCTACTTCCACTTCATGGAAAACATCCGCGACTGGTGTATCTCCCGTCAGCTGTGGTGGGGCCATGAGATACCCGCATGGTATTGCGACGACTGCGGCGAAGTTATCGTTTCCCGCACCACCCCCGATACCTGCCCCAAGTGCGGAAGCCGTAAGCTGACCCGTGACCCCGACACCCTCGACACCTGGTTCTCCTCCGCTCTGTGGCCCTTCTCCACCCTTGGCTGGCCCGAAAAGACCCCCGAGCTGGATTATTTCTTCCCCACCAACGTTCTCGTCACCGGCTATGACATCATCTTCTTCTGGGTAGCAAGAATGATCTTCTCCTCCATCGAGCAGATGGGCGAAGTTCCCTTCGACGATGTTCTCATCCACGGTCTTGTTCGTGACGCTCAGGGCAGAAAGATGTCCAAGTCGCTCGGCAACGGCATCGATCCCCTCGAGGAGATCGAGAAGTACGGCGCCGACGCTCTGCGTCTTACCCTTGCTACCGGCAACTCGCCCGGCAACGATATGAGATACTCCAAGGATAAGGTGGAATCGAGCCGTAACTTCTGCAACAAGATCTGGAACGCCGCAAGATTTATCCTTATGAACCTCGGTGAAGAGGAAGTCAAGAACACTGTTCCCGCAACCCTCACCGCTCCCGACAAGTGGATACTCACCCAGCTCAATAACGCTGTTCGTGAGATAACCGACAACATCGATAAGTATGAGCTTGGCATCGCAGTTTCCAAGATCTACGATTTTATCTGGGATGTTTTCTGCGACTGGTATATCGAGCTTGCAAAGCCCAAGCTTCAGACAGGCGGCGAAGAGGCTGCCGCTACCCGTCAGGTACTGGTTTATGTTCTTACCCGCGCGCTGGCTCTGCTGCATCCCTTTATGCCGTTC
>CAZSEO010000036.1:0-24014 GCA_964605985.1 uncultured Oscillospiraceae bacterium
CACAGTCGGTAGTGCAGCTGATTCGTAATCAGCAGGTCGCGTGTTCGAGTCACGTTACCAGCTCCAATAAAAAAGAGACATCGAGCGATGTCTCTTTTTTATTGGAAAATCAAATTTACAACTTATTTTTCGAGCATCATTCCAAGCAGCTTATGAGCCTTATCGATCACAACTTCGGTTTTAAGCGCTTCCGCTTCACAATATCGGCGCTGCTGCTTTATGGTATCCTTGCTGCTGCAATAAGCGAACGGTACCGGTGTTCTGGTGTGGGTCCTCACAGACATGGGTGTGGGATGATCGGGAGCCACCATCACAGCCCATTCCTCGCCGCAGTTTTTAAGATACTCCATAACCGGCGCCAGTATCTTGGAATCGATCTGTTCGATAGACCAGATCTTTTCTTTCAGCTGCCCCTGATGGCCACATTCATCGGGAGCTTCAACATGGATATAAACAAAATCGCTGCCGTTTTTGAGCGCCTCTATCGCTGCCTTTCCTTTCCCCTCAAAGTTGGTGTGGAAATTCCCGGTAGCGCCCTCGACCTGGATCGATTTTAGCCCCATAGAGATGGCTATTCCGTGAAGCAGGTCTACTGCCGAGATCATAGCACCGTCAAGGCCATACTTTTCCTTGAAGCCAGGCAGCGCAGGCTTGGTGCCCTCACCCCAGAACCATACCGACAAAGCGGGGTTTTTGCCCTCTACAACGCGCTTCTTGTTAACGGGGTGTTCAGGAAAAACCTTCTGAGAATATTCCATCATTTCAAGCAAAAGCTCGGCATTCTGCTGCTTGGGAAGCTTTCCGGTCACCTTTTTTCCGGATATGTCATGCGGAGGGGTAAGCTCCGCGCCGGTCTTGCCGTTTCTGAGCACGAGACAATGGCGGTAGCTTACACCCGCGTGAAATTCCACCTTATCGCTGCCGAATTTTTCCTGCATACACTTGATCAGCTCGGCAGCCTCGGCACTGGTTATCTCGCCGGCACTGTAATCAAGCATGGTTTTATCGGACATTTGCTGCTCATCCGAAAGGGTTACTAGATTGCAGCGGTAGGTAACATCTCCCTCATTGAGTTTTACTCCGATGCTTACAGCCTCAAGCGGAGATCTGCCGGTATAGCAGCTTTTGGGGTCAACTCCTATCATAGAAAGATTTGCTACATCGCTACCCGGCGACATACCATCCGGAACAGAGGTTGCGATACCCATAACGCCGCAGCTTGCTATCATATCCATATTGGGGTGCTCTGCCACCTCAAGCGGGGTTTTGCCTGAAAGTTCAGCGATAGGCTCGTCAGCCATACCGTCACCCAAAAAGATCACACATTTCATAGTTGCTTCTCCTTATCAAAACGGCTTCGCCGCAGAATAAACAGCGAAGCCATCAATATCATTTGCTGTTTACAGCTTCAAAGTCGCTCATAAACTTAACTAATGTTTCTACGCCCTCGTAAGGCATGTTGTTGTAGATGGATGCTCTCATTCCTCCGAGAACACGGTGTCCCTTGAGGTTGGACATTCCAAGTGCGGTTGCCTCCTTGACGAATTTTGCGTCAAGCTCCTCACTGCCGGTCTTGAAGATGACGTTCATAATGGAGCGGCTGTCCTCTCTTGCTCCTGCTATGAACAGCTTGCTGGAGTCGAGATAATCGTAAAGCAGCTTTGCCTTTTTAACATTTCTCTTCTGCATCTCCTCAACACCGCCACTGCGCTTGATATATTCAAGTACCAGCTTGGTGACATAGATGCTCCAGCAGTTGGGGGTGTTATACATAGAATCCTTATCGGAAGTGAGTTTATAATTGAGCATCAAAGGAGTATCTGCGGCAGGCTCCTTGAGCAGATCTTCACGGATGATCACCAATGCCATGCCCGCGGGAGCAATATTCTTCTGAACGCCCGCATAAAGCAGCCCAAAGCGGCTCACGTCGAGCGGCTCGGAGAGGATGCAGCTTGAAATATCGGCTACCAACGGAACATTTCCGGTGTCGGGGATATAGTTATACCTGGTTCCATAGATGGTGTTGTTAAAGCAGATATGAACATAATCGGCGCCTGTGTCAAGGGTAAGCTCATCCTGCTGCGGAATATGGTCAAAAGCGGTGGCTTCAGAGGATCCTGCAATATTTACCTTGAGGAACTTAGCCGCCTCTTTTGAAGCTATAGTGGAAAAATTACCGCTTCTGATATAATCGGCGACGCCGTTTTTGCGAAGATTTATCGGTATAGCGGCAAACTGCAAACTTGCGCCGCCCTGCATAAACAACACCTTATAATTATCAGGGATGCTCATAACCTCTCTAAGCAAACTTTCTGCCGATGCGGCGATCTCCATAAAAACCTTAGATCGATGGCTCATCTCCATTACACTCATGCCGCTGCCATGATAATTGAACATATCGCGGCTGCACTCCTCCAAAACCTCCAGCGGAAGCATAGAAGGACCTGCGGAAAAGTTATAAATTCGATCATACTGAGACATTGCCAAAACCTCCTAAAGTTAAATGCTAAAATTATAATATATAGTATAGAACTGTTGATTTTCGCAGTCAATGCGCTAAAGATAGAAAATTTGTATTTTATAGAAAAACATTTGTATTTAAACACACACTTTCCGCCAATAAAATACACAAAATCAAAAGCTGTTTTTTATATGGAACAGCTATATAAATATTATGAAAGCACCGGTTAGTTTTACCGGTGCTTTTATAATATTATCTATTATTTTTAAAAGAACATGTAAAGCTGGCACTTCAGCATACCGTTATAAAGCTTTCTTCTTCGGCTGGCAGCTCTGCCAAAAAGCTTTTCAAACTGTTCATGCGGGCTGATAATGTAATAGCTTCTTCCCTCTTTTGGCTCAAAAACGCGCCCCATGACCCTGTAAAGCTCTTCAGCTTGACGGATATCGAGCATTCTTTCACCGTAGGGTGGATTGGTAATCAGCGTGAACGGCTCATCGGGAAGCTTTATATCGGCAACATTGCAGATATCTGTCGAGATTTTGGCCGCAACACCCGCACGGTTTGCATTGGCATTGGTCAATTCGACCGCCTCCGGATCTATATCACTTCCGACAGCTCTGAACTTTCCGCTGCGGCAAACTTTTTCAAAGCTTTCCTTCCTCTCGTTCTGCCACTGCTCCGCCGAAAGAAGTCCCCAGCTTTCAGCCGCAAACCTCCTTCTTAATCCGGGCGCTATCTTTAATCCCTTGAGCGCCGATTCTATCAGCAGGGTTCCCGAACCGCAGAACGGATCGACCACCAGTGTATCCTCACGAACGCGGGCAAGATCGGCTATACCTGCGGCCAAAGTCTCCTTTATGGGAGCTGCGTTGGCAGCAGGGCGGTATCCGCGCTTATGAAGCCCGTTGCCGGAAGTATCAAGCATAACGGTAACGACATCACGCAGAATAGAAAACTGTATCTGATGAACAGGGCCGCAATCCGGCAGCTGATTCATGCCGTAATGCTCGCCGAGCCGCTTTGCAGCAGCTTTTTTCACGATAGACTGGCAGGACGGTATACTTTTCAGCTTTGAATTGAGCGACCATCCCTTTACCGGAAAGGCATCATTTCTGCCGATAAAATCCTCAAGCGGCAGCGAATAAACTCCATCAAAAAGCTCGGTAAAGGTCTCGGCCCTGAAACTGCCGAGCACTATCAAAACACGCTCCGCAGTTCTAAGCAAGATGTTGGCACGCGCTATCATATTGGCGTCGCCTTTAAAGCATACCCTTCCGTCGGTCACCTCAACATCCTGTCCGCCGAGGCGCTTAACTTCTCCGGAAAGTACACTTTCCAAACCGAATAAACATGGACAGGCAAGCGTCAAATAAGACATTTTCTCTTCCTTTCAAACAGCGGCAGCGCCTTTTTAAGACGCTGCCGCACGGTTTAGCTGCAAAACTTATCTGATGGGCTCGATAACGCCATAGCTGTCGCCATGACGGCTGTAAACGATATTGATCTCACCCGACTCAGCATTTTCAAAAACAAAGAAGGCATGTCCGAGCATCTTCATCTGAAGGATAGCCTCCTCCACCGACATAGCGTGAACAGGGAATTTCTTATGCTTAACTACATCGAAGGCTGCATCCGGCTCATAGGTCTCGTCGATAGCAAGATCATCAAAGGCCTTGTCCCTCACGCGGCTTACAAGCTTGGATTTATTTTTAACTATCTGCTTGAACAGAACATCGCAAACAGCGTCAAGAGAATCGATCCTGTCGGCAGTAGTTTTTTCACAGCGATAGATCATGCCACGGTTGTTAATAGTAATTTCTACCGTCTCGCGGCCCTGCTCGTTGCTTACTATAACGTTCGCAGAAGCGTCTTCGTCAAAGAAACGCTCAAATTTTTTGAGCTTTTTCTCGATCCTCGCGCGAAAAGAATCCTTTACCGTGGTTTTAAGAGCGGTGATGTTAACTTTCATATGAATGCCCCTTTCCTGTGAAATATATCTATAACATAACAGGTTCAGCACAGCGATGTGATCTGCCGCGGCATTTCACCGCGCCGGCCTTCCCCGTTGTGTTTCGCTTAAAGCTTAGCTAATTGCTTATATTTTTCAAAATATCTGCGGCCCAGCTCTCTTAAAGAAGCTGATGTAAAATGAATGCCGTCGGGTTTCATCATTAAACCTTGTGAAGATGCTATATCGCAATTTGGAAGTTCATCTTTCAGCTGATGCAGCAATATATTCATTTTAGGGGTATTAGAAGCCATCAAAGGCCAATCAGCAGAAAGATTTTCAGAAAGCTCGCCTATAATAAGCGGCAGTTTTTCCGCATCAAGCTCTTTTCTGAGCTGATTCATGGTGCGAAGAAACATTTCTCTGTATTCCTCGGGCTTAAAATCCTTGCAATCGCTTTCGCCCTGATGCCAGATTATGCCGCCAAGCTTGGAATTTCTCAAAGCCAACTTGGTCTGCATAACAGCGTGGTCAAATAAAACTTCGCCCGGCTGCCACTGAGATATCACTGTTCCACCGTCAGCACAAGGTATTAATCCAACCTCTGCATCAAGCAGCTTTGAAACTTCATCCGCAAAGCTTGCTGCGAGGCAAACACCGCTGTGAAATCTTATATTTAAAACATCACGATCAACATTTATCGGTTCGCTCATAGGCTGCCATCTGCCCATGCGAAGCATAAAGCATTTATCGTTAACAATAGGCGCAACTTTTCCGAATTCACCTCTGCCGGCCATATTCGACTGCCCTATCATCAGAAAGGAAATAATTTGTTTATCATTCTTTGAGATACCATCATTTATCATTTATATCACCTTGCAGTTATTATATCACGAAATAACAACTTTTGCAATTTTTTTGATGAAAATTGCTAAATATTTCATTAAATTTAAAGTTTATTAATGATATAAGGAAAAGACACAAACCGATACCATATTGGTATCGGTTTGTGTCTTGCAGTATTAGTTCTTCAATGACTTTGGGACAAACAACAAAGTCATTGCTGGCTGGCTGTTAAAGCTCAAGCAGACTGTTTATTTGCAGCGCGCTTTTTCGCAAAGGTAAGAACGCCAATGCAGTATGCTGCCGCGAAGCAAACGCCAACAACATAAGCTATTCCCCAAGGAATATTGAAGCCGATCTTTGCATTTACAATGAAAGTGCTGGTGATAAATGCATAGAAAGTACCGGGGATAATAGGCATCCAAGCCCACTGCTTTTTGCCGTTCTCAAACATCCAAACGGTTATGCAAGCGAAAGCAAAGAGCGACAGGGTCTGGTTGGACCAAGCAAAGTAACGCCAAAGGATGCTGAAGCCTGCGGGAGACATCTTAGCCCAAACAAGGATCGCAGCTACAAGAGCAAAGATGATAGCAGAGAGCGACAAACGCTTTGCGTTGGTGCTTTGGTCGATGTGCAGGGTCTCAGCAACGGTAAGACGAAGTCCGCGCAAAGCGGTGTCACCGGAGGTAATGGGAAGAACGATAACGCCGAGGATAGCGATGATACCGCCAACATTACCAAGGATATCCTTACAGATGATGCCAACAGCTGCGGTAGCGCCTACCTGAGTGGTGCCCATCATGTTGTACATACCCATTGCGCCTGCAGCCCAAACCATAGCAATGAAGCCTTCGAGGATCATCATGTTGTAGAAGGTGTTGCGGCCTTCGCGCTCGCTCTTCATGGTACGGGAGATGATGCAGGTCTGGGTGGAATGGAAACCGGAGAGAATGCCGCAGGCAACGGTAACAAAGAATACGGGCAGGAAGTGATTTCCGCCAAAGTACTCGCCGTAGTTGATAACGCCCTGATAGGACCACGCAGCATCCCAAAGCTCAACGAGCGGATAACCCTTGAGGAAGATACCTGCAAATACGCCGACAGCGGAGAAAAGCAGGACGCCGCCAAATATCGGGTAGATCTTTCCGATGATGGCATCGATGGGGAATACAGTAGCGAGCAGGTAGTAAGCAAAGATAACGCCGTAAATGATCCAAGTGGTGGGATCGTTTGCCGCGCCGGAGAGTCCGAATACCTGAGTTGCAGCGATATCGCCGGGGGTATAGATGAACACCGCGCCTACAAGCAGAAGCAGAAGGCTTACAAAAATGTTGTAGATCCAGTAAACGGTTTTGTTGGTGTACTTTTTGATGATGTTGGGCATCTGGATACCGCCGTCACGAAGGCTGATCATACCGGAGAAGTAGTCATGGAATGCACCGCCGATGATATTGCCGATCGGGATGGTGATAAATGCGATCGGACCAAACAAAATGCCCTGTATCGGTCCAAGGATGGGTCCGGTACCTGCGATGTTGAGCAGGTTGATGAGGCTGTTTTTCCAGCCGGTCATGGGTATGTAGTCAACGCCGTCCTGCTTGGTGTAAGCAGGGGTCTTTCTGTCATCAGGTCCAAAAACCTTTTCACAGAGCTTGCCGTAAAGTGCAGCGCCTACCACGAGGATAACGAGACCGATCAAAAATGTCGTCAAAAAAATTCCTCCTTTTGTTTATATGGACAAATGTCCAACTCATGATACAAATATTTTAACTGTATACGTCGTTAAGATTCAATTATCAAAACTCCATTGGGTGATAAGTATTCGTTAACAGTTCATTAATATATAATCGAATCCTTAACACAAGTCAGAAAAGCGAACCGCCGATCATATTCGACAGTTCGCTTTTACTTCCCGATCCCACCTTAACGATAAGGATCATCATATTATATTAATATCATCTAACTTTTATACCATTGATAAACACTGCTTCCGGCTTTTCAAGACAGCGGATCGGATCATTTTTGTATATGACGATATCGGCATCCTTGCCTCCTTCAAGTGTTCCTACCCTATCCTCAAGCCCACATATCTCGGCAGCCCAAACAGTGACAGACTTGAGCGCTGCCTCGCGGTCAAGCCCAAAGCGGTGAGCCAGCGAAGCGGAAAGCATAAGCATATCCTGCGGCATCTCGGGATGATCTGTGCATATAGCGGACTTGATCCCGCTGTTATATAACACCGCCGGCGCTTCCCTGGACATACCTGCAAGCTCAGGCTTGCTTCTGGTGCCAAGTATGGGGCCGGTAACTACCGGTATCCCCTCCTTGGCAAACCTTTCGGCAACAAGATATGCCTCTGTCGCATGGATAATAACACCTTTAAGCGAAAACTCCCTGATCATCCTTGCGGCAGTGAAAATATCATCGGCGCGGTGAGCGTGGATATGCACCGGCATCTCACCTCTGAGGACCGGCATCAATGCTTCGCTTTTAGCATCATATTCGGGAGCATCGATATCGTCATCCTCTTCGCTGCGCTGTATATCCTCAAGATAGCGCTTTGCACGGCAAAGCTCCTCTCTTATAATAGCTGCGGTCGCCATTCTGGTAACAGGCGCCTGCGAGCGTCCTGCGTAGGTGTTTTTGGGATTTTCACCCAGCGCCATCTTCATGGCCAACGCATCGACTATCACCATATCGTCAACACAGCAGCCATCCGTTTTAAGCGCCGCCGCCTGACCGCTTATGGGATTTGCACTGCCAGGGCCGGTAACGACGGTAGTAACGCCATAATCAAGAGCTTCTGAAAAGCCTTTGTCAAGCGCATTTATGCCATCGATCGCCCTCAGCTGCGGAGTTGCAGGGTCGCTGGTCTCATTGCCGTCATCCCCCTCAACGCCCATTCCGTCGCCAAAAAGTCCCAAATGACTGTGTGCATCGATAAGCCCCGGCATCGCGGTGTATCCCTGATAGTCAAAGCATTGCTCGCCTTGTATGGCAGCAAAGCTGTCCATCGGTGCAACTTCCAATATTTTATCCCCTTGAGTTCTGATATATCCGTTCGGGATCACCGACCCGCACATCGTTTCTATCCTGACGCCTGTAATTACCATATTATCCTCCAAAATAAACGGACGCTTCAAACGAATATTTCATTCGCTTAAAAACGCCCGCGATAAACCTATATTATTTACTGCTGTGTCTTTTGGGTGTAGCACTTCCGCGCTTTCCGTCAAGATTGCGGCGAATGTCAAGCATCTTATCGTCGCTGGTCTGCTTGAAACGAGCCATCATGTCCTCAAAGCTCTGCGGAGCATTGTTCTGACGGCTGAAATCTATATCACTTCCGGGGCCGAATCTGCGCGGAGCAGGCGCACTGCTATTCCTTTGATTGAACTGACGCGGTGCATTCTGCCTTGCAGGCGGCTGTTCAACAGCACGCTTTATCGAAAGATTAACTCTTCCCTCGGGAGTAACAGCAAGAACTTTTACGCGAACAGTCTGATTCTCCTGAATAAAATCGCGGATCTCTTTAACATATGTAGCCGCAACTTCAGAAATATGAACCATGCCTGTTTTGCCATCGGGCAATTCAACAAAAGCGCCAAACTTGGTTATTCCCGTTACTTTACCCTCAACAATAGAGCCGACTTCAACAGCCATAAACGAACAGATCCTCCCAAATAATAATCCTTTAAACTTTATATTTTCACGATGCTCAGTTGCCGGAGCGATCGATAAAAATCTTTTCATCCGGATAGGCATAGCCTAACTTTTCACGCGCAATACGTTCGATATACTCTAAATTATCCCCGCCCTCGAGAATACGTTTGATCTCGTCGTTGGAAGCCTCCTGCAGCTTTATGCTCTGCTGCAGCGCTGCGAGCTCACGGCGCTTTGAAACCACATCAGACTGGGTACGGATAAAAGATACCGCGGCACAAACTATAAAACAAAAAGTAACCATTTTAACAAAAAAATTGCTTTTGCGTTTTTTTCTTTTTGCCACGGCGCTCACATCCTTTCCCTTTAATTTTGCCCATGGGATAAAATGCAGTATATAAGAAATTATACAATGGCACCATACACTTTTTCAAGCGAAATTTGCATTTATAACACACTTTTTTTGCAAATATATATATTTTTTCAGTGAAATATGTCGATTTTTCAAGTATAGATCCAAATATCACCTTAAATGGCGTAAATATCAAGTTTAAAATAGCTTTAATGATACCAAACGCTAACCTAAACAAACGCGATAACACCACCGCTATGATATCCCCTGCCACAAGCTTGAATATTATCCACCCAAGCAATACTCCCGCAAAAATATACCACCGCAATCTTCCATAGCTGTATTTCATCAAAAATGCAAACACCGCTGCCGAAGCCGAAACACAATACAATATATCCTCTATCGCAACCGTCAAAGTACCGGGAGAAAAAATCAACCTTGTTGTTTTCAGCAGCGAAAATACGAAGCTCAAGGCAGCGCCGAGCATCAGCGACCCAATAAAACCGCTGCATTGTATGCTCAGGGGAAGCGTTAATATCTCATCTACCATCATCTGAAAAGCCTGCTGAAAAACGAACCTCTGGCAGAAATATTATCGGTGTATTCCAGCGACTCTATCTCGCCGTCGAGCATGAGCTCACCCGAATCCACATCTATCTTTCCGATATGCAGCCCGCTGCCCCTGACTATAAGTTCGCCTACATCTGTAAAAACCGCAACTACCTGTTCATCAAAGCTGTCTATGTCGGTAACTCCGCTTATCGATAGAGTTCTTCTCGATTCCATCACGATCTTATGGTGGTGAGAAAGCATTTTTTCCTCCGGCATATAAAAAAGACCTCCCCTTTACTTTAAATACGACCTGACCTTTTATAATCAGATTTCTTTAAAGTGTATGATAGGATGGTCTTTAGTTATGCAGGTATTACTGCTCAATTACAGTATAAAGCAGCGCGGCATCTTCTTTTTTGGCATGTTCGGCTACCGATATCACCTTTACGTTGAGCGGATTCGCGCCGAGGTTTATGGTGATGATATCCCCTACCTTCACCTCATAGGAAGCCCTGGCAATCTTGCCGTTTGCCATTATGCGTCCGGCATCGCAGGCTTCGTTTGCAACGGTCCTGCGCTTTATAAGGCGCGAGACCTTTAAATATTTATCAAGCCTCATAAATATCCCCTTAAATCAAGTCGACGCAGCTTTCGCCGCGCCGACTGTTCGATCTCTTACTTGGAAACAGCGTCCTTGAGAGCCTTGCCTGCCTTGAAGCAAGGAAGCTTGGAAGAAGCGATGGTGATCTCTTCCTTGGTTCTGGGGTTGATGCCCTTTCTGGAACCACGGGTCTTTACCTCAAAAGCGCCAAAGCCAACGAGAGAAACCTTTTCTCCGTTAACAAGAGCCTCGGTGATAGCTTCTACAACTGCCGATACGGCCTTTTCGCTGTCCTTCTTGGAAAGCTCAGTCTTAGCTGCTACAACACTGATAAGTTCTGCCTTAGTCATACTATTTAACCTCCAAAATTTTATCTCATT
Organism: uncultured Oscillospiraceae bacterium; assembly: GCA_964605985.1. Lineage (GTDB taxonomy): Bacteria > Bacillota > Clostridia > Oscillospirales > Ruminococcaceae > Yanshouia. The sequence goes on from CAZSEO010000036.1 coordinate 10,804, forward strand.
TGATCAGTTCTGTGCGGATTTAGCCTTGCGCCAAAGCTCGTTTAAACTATCCAAAGATGCGGTATTCATATCCACGCCGTTTTTTATCGCAAGCTGCTCTACCTTTTCAAACCTGTCGATAAATTTATCGCAGGAAGCTTTTAAGCTCTCTTCCGAATCGATACCCAACATTCTTGCAACGTTAACGGCAGAGAAAAGAACATCGCCAAGCTCTTCAAAACAGTTTTCACTATTCTTTTGCCGCATGGCCTGTTTAAGCTCTGTTACCTCGCTTTCAAGATCACCAAATGCCATTTCTGCATCGGTATAGTCAAAGCCGGTCTTAGCGGCGCGCTTTTGCACCTTTTGACTTCTCATAAGCGCAGGAAAAACCTTAGGGACGCTCTTTATTGTTTCGGTGGCAGTAGTCTGACCCTTTTCAGTCTTCTTTATCTCATCCCAGTTGGCGAGCACCTGATCGGAATTGCTTACCTTGACCTCTCCGAACACGTGGGGATGACGCAGTATCAGTTTTTTACAGATGCCGTCTGCAACATCATCGAAATCAAATTCGTTCTGTTCCTGAGCTATTCTGCTGTGAAAAACCACCTGCATAAGAAGATCGCCAAGCTCTTCGCAAAGCATTTTGGAGCTGCCGCAATCGATAGCCTCGACAGTTTCATATGCTTCTTCGATAAGATCTTTTCGGATAGAAGCATGGGTCTGTTCCCTATCCCAGGGACAGCCGTTTTCGCTTCTCAAAAGCTCCATCACTTTGACAAGGTCAGAGATATCATAACTTTCTTTTATCTGAAAATCCATAACGCAAATCCACCTTCTGCATTTGAGCCCAAACTATTCTACCGCATTATAATGCGATTTGCAAGGGATTGTATTACAAAAAACGATCAGTTTTTTCAATTTTGAATTGTTATCCAATAATTTTAGGTCGCTGTCATATATTCCGCCTAATATAACCAAAAACATGATATAAATAATGCCGCCGACAGCTATCGAGATCGCTGTTGCCAAACGAAAATTTATCATCAAAGCCAGTTTTCTGAGACTTGATCTGCTTGCGGCGCAGCATACAACGGCGGCTGCGGTAGGCTTTAGCATCATCGGGAACAGCCCTATATCCCCTTCTACCGTTCTCATCAGCACCGAAGTGGAAGCCAGCGTTATAAACAGATAGCAGCAAAGTGTTCCGTAAGGTGCGCCCGCTATATTCATCTCGGGCTTGGATATCAAAAACCAGTTTACCGCAAGCTTGATGACCGATCCCGTTAAAAGTATCTTTACCGGGGCGTATATCCTTCCCACCGCCTGAAGCATGCTGTTCACCGCACCCGAAACCGCCACAAAAACAGAAGCTATGCCCATCGTTTTCAGCAGTCTTGCCGCCACCGCCGCTTCATATGGATTGCCGCTGAAAAGCGAAATCAATATCGGTTCCGCCATAACGCTCATACCCATCCCCAACGGAACAGCTGTAATTATTGTTATCCTGATGACCGATTCTATCCTTTGTCTTAACAAAACTCTTTTTCCGGTGGCGGCAAGTGCCGATATCATCGGAAGCGCAGATATGCCCATCGATGCGGTAAGAGCCGGAGCCAGGTTAAACACCGTCATCGCGAGCCCGGTATAAGAACCGTATAGAAAATTGGCGGCATGCTGAGGTCCTACCTCTGCAAGAAGCAGCTCCGGCATGCTTTTGCACATGGCTGCCCAGTCCGATGTTGCCGCAAAGTTTATCCTGTTCATTACAGAAAACAGATCGACCAACGATGCCATATTTACTACCAGCGCCCCCGCGCATACCGGAACAGCTGTTTTTATCAGTGCCAAAGCAGCCATGCCGGGAGTAATAAGGCTTTTTTGCGGTTTAGTTTCATCCTTTTCAAATATCGGATAGCATAGCATCACTATGATACATCCTACGGCGGTTGACAATGCCACTCCTGCTATCGCCGCAGAAGCCGCATAAGGCGCGGCTATAGACAGGGCTGCTTGTGCATCCTCTGCCGCTATACCGAATACCGTACCATAATCATCAAACTCAGCCGATGCTCTCACTATGCAGCGGTATGCCAAAAACAAGCCGCATAAAAGCTTGAACACCGATTCTATTACCTGAGACAATGCCGTAGGTATCATATTTCTGCTCCCCTCATAATACCCACGGAAAACCGCTGTTATACAGCAGAAAAACAGCGCCGGCACCATCGCTCTTACCGCTTTTAACGCAGCCGGATTATCTACCGCCGCAACAAAATAAGGCGCCGCAAAATATATCACTGCCGAAAGCAGCAGCCCTATCACCGGAAAAAGCGTCAACGCGGTTGAAAAAATAAGCTTTCTGTCGCTCTGCCTGCCCTGTGCGGCGGCAGCGGAACAAAGCTTTGATACGGCAACAGAAAATCCCGCAACGCTAAGAGCAAAAACAGGATTAAACATACTGTACGCGGTCATATAATAGCCCATTCCCTCGCCGCCTAAAACAGCGGCAAGAGGTATCTTAAAGAGCGCGCCTATAACCTTTACTATCGCCGCCGACATCATCAAGGTAAATGCACCGCTTAAAAATGATTGTCCCTTTGCGTTCATATAACACTCCCCATTCCTAACAAATTTTATTTATCGTTACAATGCTTTATGTTAAACGCAAAAGAAAAACCGCCCCGGTTCAACGAGGCGGCATAAATTCAAATCATCAGCAGTTGTCGCTATCTGAAAACACCTTCATGCTGGTACCGCATTTTTTGCAGTAACGCTGGTCGAGGTCGTTCCCTGTTCCGCAGGCGGGACATTTTACCCCATCCTTTATAAGCGAAATAGAGGCGTTAAGATCGTTGATGCGGTCAAGATACTCATCTATCTCCTTTATACAAACCACCACAAGCTCTCCGTTATCGGTGCCGGTCTTTTCCTGCTCATATACAAGAATACCTATTCTTTCATATGTGCTCTGTATTTGAGAACGAAGCTGCATTACCTGCAGTTTGAGTTTAGATAATTCCACCGCGGAACCGGTCTTTTTTCCGGCTGCATTGGCTACTTCCTTAGCCTTATGAAACAAATTGTTAAATGCCGACATCCTTTACACACTCCTCTGTATCGTTATCATCATTATAACACTGTAACGCAGCGGTATGATGACGCTTTATGCGATAAAAAATTAATTATCAATTAACATGATCAGGTATTTTCGCTGTAAAAACGCTCTATACCGGCTTTTCTCTCCTTCAATATCTCATAACGAGAGAGATATTCGGTCGGGAACTTGAAATTATATATGCGTTCAATATTGTCGCTGTAAGGCGCCTTTAGCTTGGTAACGGCTCCCGCGCCGGCCGCGAATATGGTGTGGGTCTCATCCATTATAAAGATGTTATAAAGTCCTTCCTTGCCGGGCTTTGCATAGCCGGTATTATCAAGGCTTCCCACTGTATTTTTTTGACGATATAAGTAATATGGCTTAAAGCCGCTTTGGGTGATGAGCCTTCTCGCGGTGTCCACCATGATCGAGGTCTCCTTGCTGCGGCGATAGTTTTCCGCGGCTGCTCCCTCCTCCACAAGCGTGCTGGAACGCTTGAGGGTAAGCGAATGAACAGTGATGTTATCGGGATCAAGCTCTAAAACCCGCTTGAGCGAGCTTGCAAAGCTCTCAGCATCGTCGCCCGGAAGTCCCGCGATAAGATCCATATTAATATTATCAAATCCAAGCTCACGCGCGAGTTTAAACGCCTCAACGATATCTTCGCTGCTGTGTTTTCTGCCGACAGTTCTGAGCACCTCGTCGTTCATGGTCTGAGGATTGATGCTCAGTCGCGTGACACCTGCCTTTTTAATGGCAATAAGCTTTTCACGGTCAATGGTATCGGGCCTGCCGGCTTCAACGGTGTATTCAAGCAGTGTTGAAAGGTCAAAGGAACGCTCTATTTGCTCGAAAAGCCTTGTAAGCTGCGCCGCGCTGAGCGTAGTAGGGGTCCCACCTCCGAAATAAACGGTGTGAAGCTTTAGACCTATACAGCTTGCTATAACGCCAAATTCGGCTATTTCTTCACAAAGCTTATCTACATAAGGCTGGATAAGCCCCTTCATTTTATCCACCGACTGAGAAACAAAGGAGCAATAGCTGCACCTCTGCGGACAAAACGGGATCGATATATAAAGACTGAAGCCCATTGGCTCGCTCATCGCGTTTATGGCGTGCTCGGTGCGGCGTATTTGCTGAGCAAGCCCGGCCATCTCATCGCTGATGAGAAATTCACGCTTCATTACATCATTTGCCTGCTGCTCGCTCATTCCCTGAGCCGCAAGGCTGTGGAAAAGCTTTATGGGGCGAACCCCGGTCAGCGTTCCCCAGCGCAGCTCATCTCTGCCGCATTTTACGGCACAGCGGTACAGCATACGCGAAAGCTCTCTGACAGCTTCTTTTTCGTCACCGTCAACAGCCATAACGCAGTTTTCAGAACAGCTTACGCCCTCACTGCTGACTGTGACCTCGAGCCTTTTATCTCCGCCAACGGTGATCTGAGCCCGGATATAATCCTCATCCGGCTGCGGCTGCTCACTGCCGGCGGGAAATTTCAACCCCGGAAAAAACATTCGGGAGAGCATCTCTATCTCATAGGGACTTTTCAGCCCTTGAATATACAGCGTCATTTTACTGCCTGCCTCATGTAGGGATTATATTTTCTCTCCTGAGAGAGAACCGAAAGCTCTTCATGACCGGGAAGAACGTTGTAATCCCCCTCAAGGTCGTGCAGACGCTTGAGCGACCGAAGTATCTCGGTATAGCTTCCGCCCTCAAGGTCGGTCCTTCCGCACTCATTTTTGAAAAGGGTATCGCCGGAGAAAATGCAGTCCTCGCAGATATAGCAAACGCCGCCCCTGGTGTGACCGGGAGTTGCCATGACCTTAAAGGTCATATCGCCAACATTTATCTCGTCGCCCTCGTTTACAAGGATATCAGCCCTGAGTCCATCGTAATCCTCAGCCTTTATAAACTGCGACCAGTTGCGGTTGTTTATCGCCTGTGGAAGCATGGGAGCATCCGGCTCCCCGATATATACCTTTACCTCAGGATAAGCTTTCTGTATGCCTTTTACAGCACCGATGTGGTCAAAATGGCCATGGGTAAGAAGTATGGCGAGAGGTTTAAGCTCATGCTCCTCGATTATCCGGTTAACCATTGCGGGATTTGCGCCGGGATCTACTATTGCGGTGTTTTTATTGTCATCAACGGCAAAATAGCAGTTGGTTGCTATCGGTCCAAGCGTAGTGTGAAGAAGCTTCATATCCTCATCCTCCCTTTTTAGGCATGATCTCGTCGGTATCGAGCAGTATGGTCACCGGCCCATTATTGACGAGATCTATCTTCATATGTGCTCCGAATTCGCCCGTTTCTACCTTTTTAATGCCCGCCTGTCTAAGATAATCAACATACTTTTCATAAAGCTCTTTTGCAAGCGGCGGCTTTTCGGAATTGATAAAAGCGGGGCGTCTTCCCTTTTTGCAGTCGGCAAAGAGAGTAAACTGACTTACCACCAGCGCTTCTCCTCCGATATCGAGCAGCGATAGATTCATTTTCTCCTCATCATCGGGGAAAACTCTGAGCTCGGCTGTTTTTCTTGCTAAAAATTCGGCTTCCTTTTCGCTGTCGCCGACCTTTACGCCCAAAAGGATCATATATCCCCTGCCGACACTTCCGATAACCTTTCCATCAACCGAAACCGCGGCATGATCCACTCTCTGAAGCAGCGCTCTCACGGTATTTTCCTCCTATATCAGCCGGAAACGCGTTCAACAGTAAATACGCCCGGCAGCTTCTTTATCTGAGATATAACATAATTGAGCTGGCTGAGGTCGCTAATCGTCATAGTGACATTAAAGCTGAGTCTGCCGTCTTTAAGCTCCTTTGCCATAAAGGAGTGAAGCGGCACTCTGAGGTTTCCAAGTAAAATGGTAAGCTCAGCAAGAATACCCTGACGGTTGCTGCCTATTATCTCAACAGACGACTGGAAGCTTTCGCGAACCTCGGAAGCCCACTCGGTATTTACCCATCTTGCGCGCTGGCTTTCATCAGCAATGGCAGCGGTAACATTGACACAATCCCGCTTATGGATTGATACGCCGTTGCCTCTGGTGATAAAGCCGATGATATCATCGCCGGGCAAAGGGTTGCAGCACTTGGAGAACTTTACAAGACAGCCCTCAAGCCCCTCAACGATAACGCCGGAGGAATCCTTGCGCTCCTTTTTGGGCTTGATGTTAAGCGCGGGGGTTTCAGAAACCGGCTCAGGCTTAAACAGCTTGGTATATTCCTCGCGCAGATGCGGCAAAATTCTCGAAAGCGGAAGTCCACCGTAGCCGAGCGCCGCAACAAGATCATCCGCCGACTGCATATGCTGTCTCTTTGCCTCGATAGCAAGCAGCTGAGCCTTCTGCTCATCGGTAAGCGTGATGTTTGCTTTTTTAAATTCGCGCTCTATCATAAGGTTGCCTTCTATGAGGTTTTCCTCTCGGCGCTCCTTTTTGAACCATGCGCGTATCTTGTTTCTTGCCTCGGTGGTTTTAACGATATTGAGCCAATCACGGTTTGGGCCCTGCGTTTTGGAATTGGAGGTGATTATCTCAACTACCATACCGGTATGCACTACCGAATCGATAGGCACCATTTTGCCGTCTATTTTAGCGCCGGTCATGCGGTTGCCTACCGCAGAATGGATAGCATAAGCAAAATCCAAAACGGTGGCTCCGGCAGGCAGGCTGAGAAGGTCGCCCTTGGGGGTAAATACGAATATCTCCTCAGGCGCTATATCAGACTTTATGCTGCTTACGATATCCTCGCTGTCCTGCTGGTTTTCGATAAGCTGACGGACCCACGCAAGACGCTCCTCAAGCTTATCCTTGCCCTGTATCCCCGCCTTGTACTTCCAGTGTGCGGCAACACCGTATTCGTTGGTATAGTGCATATCCCAGGTGCGTATCTGCGTTTCAAAGGGTATGCCCTCTTTATCAAAAACGGTGGTGTGCAGCGACTGGTACATATTCTGCTTCGGGGTAGAGATATAATCCTTGAAGCGGTTGGGCAGCGGACGGAACATATCATGGATTATTCCAAGGATGTTGTAACACTCGTTCACTGAATCAACGATAGCTCTGATAGCATAGATATCATAAACCTCGTCAAAATTGCGTCCCTGCATATATACCTTGCGGTAAATACCGTAGATGCTCTTTACTCTTCCCTCTATATAGGCGTTGGGATGGTCTTGATGAACGCGCTCAAGAACGCGCTGCTTGATGCTTTCAAGGAACTGCTGACGCTCCTCATGAGCCGCCAGCTGACTTTCAATTTCAGCATACGCGATAGGGTCAAGAAACCGCAGCGAAATATCCTCAAGCTCTTCCTTTATCTTGCGGATACCGAGACGGTCTGCGATGGGGGCATAGATATCCATCGTTTCGAGCGATTTATATCGGCGCTTGTCATCCGGCAAATACTGGAAAGTTCTTGCGTTATGCAGGCGGTCGGCCAGCTTTATTATCATTACTCTTATATCCTTGGACATTGCGAGCAGCATTTTTCTGAGGTTCTCCGCCTGCTGCTCCTCCTTGGAGGAATAAGGTATTTTGCCCAGCTTGGTAACTCCGTCTACCAGCAGCGCAACATCCTTGCCAAACGATTTTTCCAAGGTGGAAAGCGAAACATCGGTATCTTCAACAACATCATGAAGCAGAGCGGCAACAACAGAGTCGGTATCCATACCAAGCTCAACGAGAATTTTCGAAACAGCAATAGGATGGATGATATAAGGCTCGCCCGAACGTCTTTTCTGGTCGCCGTGGGCAGAGTATGCCAGTTCATAGGCGCGCTCAATAGACTCCAGATTGTAGTTCTTTCCGCTCTGGATTATAAATTCCTTCAGCTCTTCAAATGTAATGGTAGTTTTTTCTTCACTCATAACTGTTGCTGCAAGCTCCTTATAATAGAAGAGTCCTCAAGCGAAACACGCTGGGCAGAAAGGTTCACAACTGTGGTCTTTACCCCTTGGTGAAGCTCGGTTCGAATTAAGTCAAGCTCATTCATAACGTCAAGCGCTATCCTGAATTTAAGATAATCGAGCTGATTTTTCTGCGCCAAGTGGCAATAGATCGCATTGGGGGAATAATCGGTCTGAGTCATGCTTTTCAAATAACGATATATCACAGCGGTCTCATCTCTTGTCGGTATCATAGCCGCATCAAGATTTTCGCCGCGCAGATAACATTCATACTTCTGCTGACCTATGACCAGCACAGTGGTATCGGTATGGCTCATCCTTATTGCTTTAAATTTAAGCGAAACGCTTTTCTGCCCCTGAAATTCGTTTATTGACGCGGTGAATGCAATATCTACAACATCCCCGACCGAAGCACAGAAACCCTGAGGCTTAACAAAAAAGCATACAACATTGAAAACCATACCGTTTTTGATAAGTCTGAGCTTACAGTGCTTGCCCTCAGAAAGTGGTATAACCTTTTCGAGGACGGCATCGCTTATCATGAACACCGGCTGAGGATTATTTGATCCAAATGGTTCAAGGCAGCCGAGGCTTTTTACCTGATCGACCGTAAGCAGTTTGGGATCGACCTCGCAATCGATTTTAATGCTGACCGCAGGCATAATATCATAATGGCGCTCAGCAAAGCCTTCTATGCATTTTGCAAAACTTTCAATGTCAGCGGTTTTAAGCGAAAATCCGGCCGCCATCGGGTGACCGCCGTATCTGGTCAGCAGCTCCGAGCAAGCGGTTATTGCATTTATAAGCGAAAAACCCTCGATACTTCTGCCGGAGCCTTTGGCATCATCGCCGTTGATCGCTATCAGCAGGCAGGGCTTGCCGAAACGCTCCACCAGGCGGGAGCATACTATTCCGACGATACCGGCATTCCATCCCGAACCGCTAAAAACCAAAATCCTTCGGTTAAGTATGTTTGGGTCCGCCTCTATCTGTTTGGCAATATCATCGGTAACTACTTTTTCGTCATTCTTTCTTCCGGAATTGAGAGAATCGAGCTGAGAAGCGACCTCAAAAGCCTCTTCTTCATTTTCGGTGAGCAGCAGCTCTACCGCCATCTCAGCGGAATCCAGCCTGCCTGCGGCATTGATCCTCGGGGCAATCCCAAACGCTATCGAATCGGCGCCGAGCTTTTTACCCTCGATGCCCGCAACCCTGAGAACAGCACGTATACCTGCACGGTCAGACTGTTCCATAAGCTCAAGACCGCGTTTTACAAAGCAGCGATTTTCCCCCGTCAGCGATACTACGTCGGCAACAGTTCCGATGGTGAGAAAATCGGCGTATTGCTCCAAAAGGCATTCGCCGCGTTCCCCTTCCAGTGCGCAAAGGAATTTGAAGGCTACGCCAACGCCTGAAAGCTCTTTAAAGGGATATTCGCAGTCCTCGCGGTGAGGATCGATAACAGCTACAGCCTTGGGGAGTATATCTTTTGGCCTGTGGTGATCGGTAACAATGACGCGCATACCCAAAGAGTTGGCATAATCTATCTCTTCTATCGCTGAGATACCGTTATCAACGGTGATTATCAGCTCTACACCCATACGGTAAAGGTCAGCGATGGCGGCTTTATTCAGTCCATAGCCTTCCTTTTCACGCTGGGGGATATAATAACAGCTTCTCGCGCCGATAGACTCGAGATAGCTTTTCATCATAGCGGTAGCGGCAACTCCATCGCAATCGTAGTCGCCGTAGACACATATCAGCTCACCCTTTTCAACCGAATCCTGAAAAGTTTCGAGCGCCGGAATAATATCCGCAAGCAGCATAGGGTCACAAAGATCATTCTGAGCCTCTCCGCTAAGCATAGCCTTAGCCTCAGAAAGCCCGCATCCGCGGCTGGAAAGCACCCTTGCTGCAAGTTCCGAAAGAGAAAGCGACTGCTGTAAAGCCTCGACAACACCATCCGAACACTCGGATATTTCCCAGTGCTGAGCCTTCACATTACCACTTCCCTTTCCTTTGGATTTTCTGTAAAAATCAAATTTTTATAAAAATAATACAAATTATTATATCATAAAGCCCCATATATTTCAATATTCGAGCCTTTTTGTCCATATCCCCTTTTAAATGGATCAAACGAGATCATAACATTGTATGCGGCTTATATTTCTCCATCACTGCCATAGCGCATCGCAGACCGTCCACCGCCGCGCTGGTGATGCCTCCGGCGTATCCGGCGCCCTCTCCGCAGGGATAAAGCCCCTCGATATCGAGTGATACGAAGTCAGAGCCTCTCGGTATTCTCACCGGAGATGAGGTGCGGGTCTCAACGCCAGTGAGGATGGCATTTGAGGAATCAAATCCGTTAAGTCTCCGCCCCAATATCGGCAGTGAATTTTTCATAAACTCCGATATGTGAGCCGGGAATATATCCGTCAAGTCAATTTCCTTTACGCCTCTCGGATAGCTCGGTTCAACACCACTAAAACCTTTACCATCGGTGCATCTGAGAAGATCCCCAACCCTCATAAAGGGCGCTTTGTCTCCCATATCTCCGACTTCATAAGCCCTTCGCTCAAGGCGGCATTGAAAATCGACCGCATCGCGCCAGCTATCACCAAAGTCTGAGCAATCCACCGACACCACAAAAGCACTGTTTGAATTTTTAAGGTCTCTCGCACGGTAGCTCATGCCGTTAGTAACAGTCTGCTGCTCACCCGAAGCAGCGGCAACCACCATTCCGCCCGGACACATACAGAAGGTATACGCCGCACGGTTTCCTTCCCTGTAAGAAAGCTGATATTCACCGGCGGGAAGATTGGGATGTCCTGCAAATTCGCCGTAAAGCGAACGCTCGATATCAGTTTGCAGATGCTCTATTCTTGCACCAACCGAAAACGGCTTAGCTATAAGCCTGGTGCCACATCGATTTATGGCGTCAAAGGTGTCGCGCGCGCTGTGACCTATGGCGGCGATCACTGCATCTGCGGCTATATCTTCACCGTTGACCGATACCGAAGTGAGCTTTCCTCCCTTGGCATTGAAGCCATCGACCTTTGAAAGGAATCTGACCTCCCCGCCCAAACGAATTATTTCTTTTCTTATAGATACTACGATATTACGCAGAAGATCGGTTCCGACGTGTGGTTTTGCTTTGATCAGAATATCATCGGGGGCGCCGTGCCTTACAAGCTCTGTAAGAACATATCCGCAAAGAGGGTCATTTATCCTTGTTGTCAGTTTCCCATCCGAAAAAGTGCCTGCACCGCCCTCACCGAACTGGACATTGCTTTCGGTGTCAAGCTTTCCACCTTGCCAAAATCTGTTTACCGCTTCAACCCTCTCTGAAAGCGATGCTCCGCGTTCCAAAACCAGCGGACGGTATCCGTTTTGTGCAAGCAGCAAAGCAGCGAACATACCGGCAGGACCAAAGCCAATTATTACCGGGCGGTTTAAAAGAGGATTACTGCCTCTTTTTATATCGGGAAGCTGTATCGGTTTAAGCTCGGTCAGTCCCGATATGTTCTTTCTCAGCAGCTTTTGACCTAACGGATCAGCGACCTCTACCGCTACGCTGCTGACAAAGTGAATGTTATCCTTGCGTCTTGCATCTATCGAAACTCGCGTGAGCTTAGTTGAAAACACCTGCTCTTTTCTAAGCTTTAAAACGGACAAAGCTTTATCGGCAGCAGGCATTGCACCGTCATCTATCGAAGTTTTCACCTGTGAAAGCTGTAATATCATACGAGTTACCTCTGTTCAAAAAATGAAATCAGGGACGCTGTATGCTTTCAGCGTCCCTATACAGACTATTTATTCTTAATGGTCGCCCTGACGTTATAATGCACACCGGATGCCCAGCAGGTGCTCTTACCCGGCATCATTACTTCGACCGGAACGGTCACCTGACCGAGCTTATACTCAACATGGTTCATATCCACCTGAGCAACCAGGTCCTTTGCCGTTACCATCTCAACAGCCTCAGTGAGCCCGTATATCATTACGCCGGAAATACCCTTGCTTTGAATGGTTACCTCATATTTATCCGACGTATTTATGACATAAATACTGTCACTGTCGATATTGAGCTCTTTAAAATCAAATTTATCGGGAATAAACTGAAGGTTGATATCGTCAATTCCTTCCACCGATATAAAGCCATCAGGAAGCTCAAGATCATAGAACATATTAACATCCGGTGCAAGCGTTCTGATATCGATATATCCGATATGCAGCTCATTAAAGGAAGCCAACAGCTCTTCGGGTCCGGCGACCTCTATCTCGGTAGGAGAAAGTGCATACTCAAGTATGTCAACATCAAACCCCTCGGGAATGTTGACATAATCAAAGGTAACTGGAATGACCTTCTTTTTGAGTACCGGAATATCTACGGTGATATTCTTGTTATTGTATACAAAATAAGGGCTTTCGATAATATTTTCGTCTCCATCATGCAGCTCGACCGCTATATCGGTATTGATGGATCTATCGATCGGTTTATCAAAAGACATGATAACATTGGCGGTCTTGACCTTTTCCATCTCTTCTGAAGGTCCGGTAACGGTCACCTCGGTAGGATATACGGACTCCTCATCCATTACATATCCTTCGGGTATATCAACGCCGGTAAGCTCGAGGTTTATAGGCAGTGTTTTAGTCACTTCACGGTCAAAGCGAAGCGTTATTATTTCAGGGGTAGTACCCTTTATCTCAATATCACGGTTTTTGGCATCCACTACCTCGAGCGCAAGGTCGTAGGTCCCGGGACCACTTACATTATTTACTCTCGCTTCTATCTGTATATCTGAGGGCTTCATGTTGCCAACGGTGGAACGCGCACCGATAACTTCAACGTCAACGGTAAAATCAAGATTATCGGCAACAGGCTTAAGACCCATTCTTGTCAACGATTCGTCGGCGGTGTTTATTATTACCGGAACGTTGCGGATCGTTATTGGGATGGAAGTATCTATATTGTAGGCAACCATAACCCAAATAAGAATAGATCCCAAAACAGATATTATCATCAAGAAGGTATCGTTATCTAAAATATTCTTCTTCATTTTTTCACCTTAAACAAATTGGGCAAACGATCGGTCTTATCTTCTCGTTTTTCAACGATAAATGCGGAAGTCAATTCTTTGACAAGCTGCTCCTCGGTAAAGCCTCTGCGCAGCTTCCCCTTTTCGGCAACGGTGATTATACCGGTCTCCTCCG
>CAZSEO010000037.1:0-22103 GCA_964605985.1 uncultured Oscillospiraceae bacterium
TCTCATCGCAGCGCTCAAGGATTCCTTTGTGAGAAGCGAAAAGCTGCAGAGCCACATCAAGTTCCTGCTCGATAAGGGCGGACTTTACCGTATCTGCAATTCCAACCTCATGTTCCACGGCTGCGTTCCGCTCAACCGCGACGGATCGCTTGCGCGCTTTGAGTTCGACGGCCAGCGTCTTTGGGGCAAAAAGCTGTTCGATTTCTGTGAGAGAAAGGTACGCAGCGGTTTCTTCGCTCCCATCGGCAGCAGAGAAAAGCGCGATGGCGAGGACTTTATGTGGTGGCTGTGGTGCGGCAAAAACTCGCCCATCTTCGGAAGGACCCGTATGACCACCTTCGAGCGTATGCTGGTCGAAGATAAGACCACCCATGAGGAACCCAAAAACTACTACTACAAGCTCAACGAAGATCCCGAGGTGGTTCGCGGAATATTTGAGGAGTTTGGACTTGACTATAAGAATTCCCACATCATCAACGGACATATCCCGGTCAAATCCAAGGATGGCGAAAGCCCGATAAAATGCGGCGGCAAGCTGCTTTCTATCGACGGCGGCTTCTGCAAGGCTTATCAGAAAACCACCGGCATCGCGGGATATACGCTGATATATAATTCCAACGGCCTGCGCCTTGTCTCTCACGGGACCTTTGAGGGGATACATGAGGCAGTGGCAAAAAACAGCGATATCCTTTCCACCACCAACGTTCTTGAGGTGGCAAGCAAGCGCCAAATGGTGCGCGATACTGACAACGGCGCAAATCTTATGAGTCAGATAAGGATACTCAAGCTGCTGCTTGAGGCTTATCGAAACGACAGCCTGTCGTGATAAAGGTATGGATTTAAGAGAGAAGGGACTATCCTCACTCGAACTTTCTGCGGCGGCGGCATTGAGCATGACGCTTGACCATGCCGCCGTCGTTATGCTTGAGGAAAGCTTTTGGTATCTGCCTATGCGCGCTGCCGGCAGGATAGCGTTTGTTATATTCGCTTTTCTGATGGCGCAGAGCATCGAAAAAACCACATCGGCAAAGCGGTTTTGCATCAGACTTTTGGCGTTCGCTTTGATCAGCGAGCCTCTGTTCGACCTGACCTTTTACGGCAGTGCTTTTTATCCTGCGCATCAAAATATCTTTTTTACTCTGCTGAGCGGTGTTTTGGCTGTTTTGATATACAAAAAATCGGGCAAAAACGGCAGCTTGGCGGTATCTATTGCCGTTCTTGCGCCGCAGCTGCTCGGCTTTGACTACGGCGGCATCGGGGTGATGCTGATATTCGCCTTTTGGCTTTTGGGCAGGCGGAATTTATCTCACATCATACTGGTGTTCGCAGCGGTTTCCGCCCTTGGAGCGGCATGGATAAATATTTTTTGTTTGGCAGCTATACCGCTCTTATCATTGTATAACGGAAAGAGAGGTGGGGATGGGTATCCGATTTTAAGAAAATATTTTTTCTATTTTTACTATCCGGCGCATATTGCTGTCATCGGTTTTATTCACTCCGCCGCCGGCCGGCTGTGATGATGGAGCAAAAGGGTCGAAAAGACATCGACACACATGAAAAAAGAGAAATTTATTATTTTATAAGAAAATTTGTTGACGTGGTATTACAAAAATCCTATAATTAATAAATTATAGGTACTGATAAGATAAGAGAAATTAAAAGACTTTCGAAGGAGTTGCTTAAAATGGAACTTATCGTGCTAATGCCGCTTGGAGCGATCGCCGCATTGCTCTTTGCATGGACCAAGGCAAAAGAGGTGCTTTCTGAAAGCGAGGGCACCGACCTGATGAAGAAGATATCCGCTTCTATCCGTCAGGGCGCAAACGCTTATCTCAAGCGTCAGTATACCGGCGTTGCGAAGTTTTTCGCAGTAGTATTTGCCGTTATGGTGGCGCTTTCCTTTATGGGACAGATGGAGATATGGGTGCCTATCGCTTTTGTCACCGGCGGATTTTTTTCCGCACTTTCCGGCTATGTTGGAATGAAGATAGCTACTTCCGCTAACGCAAGAACCGCCAACGCCGCTTCCGACAGCTTGAACCACGGACTTAAGGTAGCATTTTCCGCAGGTTCGGTAATGGGCTTCACCGTAGTGGGACTGGGACTTGTCGATATGAGCCTTTGGTTCTACTTCCTCAAGTACATCGTATATGCAGGGCTGCCCGAGGCTGAACAGGCTGTTCACATTTCCGCCCTTATGCTCACCTTTGGCATGGGCGCTTCGATGATGGCGCTGTTTGCAAGAGTGGGCGGCGGTATCTTCACCAAGGCTGCCGACGTCGGCGCCGACCTTGTAGGCAAGGTCGAGGCCGGCATACCCGAGGATGACCCCCGCAACCCCGCCGTTATTGCCGACAATGTAGGCGATAACGTAGGCGACGTTGCAGGCATGGGCGCCGACCTTTACGAATCTTATGCGGGCGCAAGACTTTCTGCATGTGCTCTCGCTGTTTCGGCAGGCTTTGGCATTTCCGGTATGGCTGTTCCGATGGCACTTTGCGCTATCGGCATATTCGCTTCCATAATCGGCACCTTCTTTGTTAAGACCAATGAAGATGCTTCTCAGAGAAGCCTTCTCGGTTCGCTGAGAAAGGGCACCTATATCGCAAGCGCGCTGGTAGTTATAGGATCCTACTTCCTTATCCGGTATGCCTTCAAGGGTGAGCAGATGGGCCTGTTTTGGGCTATCGTTGCCGGACTTGTTGCAGGCAACGCCATCGGTTACTTCACCGAGTATTATACCTCTGATACCTACAAGCCCACTCAGGTGCTTGCTTCCTCTTCCGAGACCGGCTCCGCCACCATTATCATCAGCGGTCTTTCTCTCGGCATGATGTCCACCGCTATCCCTGTTGTTATCGTCAGCATCGCCGTTATCGTAAGCTTTATCGTTTCGGGCGGCAACGCTAACTTTGAAGCAGGCTTGTTCGGCATCGGTCTTTCTGCTGTCGGCATGCTTTCTACCCTTGGTATCACTCTTGCTACCGATGCTTACGGTCCCGTTGCCGATAACGCCGGCGGCATCGCTGAGATGGCAGGTCTCGACGAGTCTGTACGCCAGCGCACCGACGCGCTCGATTCTCTCGGCAATACCACCGCGGCTACCGGCAAGGGCTTCGCGATCGGCTCGGCAGCGCTCACCGCGCTCGCACTCGTTGCCGCTTATGTCGACCAGTGCAAGGCTATCAAGCCCGACCTCGTTCTTAACCTTTCCATCACCAATCCCGCCGTTCTGGTCGGTATATTCATCGGCTCGGTGCTCCCCTTTGTATTTGCCGCTATGACTATGGATTCTGTAGGCAAGGCTGCAATGAGCATCGTTACCGAGGTCAGAAGACAGTTCAAGGAGATCCCCGGACTTATGGAAGGTACCGCAGAGCCCGATTATCACACCTGCGTTGACCTCTGCACCCAGAGCGCTCAGAAGGAGATACTTGCTCCCTCTGTAATGGCTATCGTTGTTCCGCTTATCGTTGGCATGCTGCTCGGCGTTGACGGTGTTACCGGTATGCTGATGGGTGCTACCGCTTCCGGCTTTATCCTCGCTGTAATGATGTCTAACGCGGGCGGCGCGTGGGATAACGCCAAGAAGTATATCGAGGCAGGAAACTTCGGCGGCAAGGGCTCTGAAAACCATAAGGCTGCTGTTGTTGGTGATACCGTAGGCGACCCCTTCAAGGATACCTCCGGCCCCTCTATCAATATACTGATAAAGCTGCTCTCCACCGTTTCGATATCCTTTGCGGCTCTTATCGTTCAGTTCTCTTTGCAGCTTTTTAAGTGATGAGCTATAAAAGAGGCGGCTTACATCTGTGAGCCGCCTCTTTTGACAAATTGATGCTTGACATTTTATATTGATAGTTTATAATTGTTTTGTTAAAGGCTTTGAAGGAAAAGCCGCTTTGCAAAGTCCGATGATAGAGAGGGAACGCCGTGGGCTGAAAGCGTTCTTCTTCGGCGGCGGAGCGGTACCGTTTCCTGAGCCGCGGTGTGAGAAAGCTGATGCGCAAATACCGCCGTTTTCCGCGTTAAGGAGCTAAGAGTTAAATTCAAGGTGGAACCGTGTAAATTTTGCACCCTTGAACGGCGTTGCCGTTTGAGGGTGTTTCTGTTTTTAAAAAAGGAGTGTAGAGATGAAAGTAATTTACAACGACGGAACTGTAAAGGAATGTGAACAGGGCGAAGAACTGCACGTTATACGCCACACCGCTGCTCACGTAATGGCTCAGGCTATCAAGCGCCTTTGGCCCGAGGCTGATTTCGGTTATGGTCCCGCTACCGAAAACGGCTTTTATTACGACGTTGATCTCGGTGACGTAAAGCTCACCGACGAGGATCTTGCCAAGATAGAAGCCGAGATGAAGAAGATCGTTAAGGAAAACCTTCCCATCAAGCCCTTTATCCTCCCCAGAGAGGAAGCTGTAAAGCTGATGGAGGACCGTAAGGAGATGTATAAGGTCGAGCATATCGGCGACCTCGCTGAGGATGCTGTTATCAGCTTTTATCAGCAGGGCGAATATATCGATATGTGCATCGGACCGCACCTCTGCTACACCAAGGGACTCAAGGCATTCAAGATCACCCAGCAGTCGGGCGCTTACTGGAAGGGCGACAAGGCAAACAAGATGCTCACCAGGATCAACGGTATCGCATTCCGCACTCAGGATGAGCTTGACGCTCATCTCAAGCTTCTCGAAGAGGCTGCAAAGCGTGATCATCGCCGCATAGGCAAGGAAATGAATCTCTTTATGATGGCTGAGGAAGGCCCCGGCTTCCCGTTCTTCCTTCCCAAGGGTATGATCCTCAAAAATACCCTCATCGATTACTGGAGAGATATCCACTACCGCGACGGCTATGTTGAGGTCTCCACCCCCCTTATCATGAACCGCCATCTGTGGGAGACCAGCGGACACTGGGATCACTACAAGGATAATATGTATTCCACTACCATCGATGATGAGACCTACTGCATCAAGCCCATGAACTGCCCCGGCGGTGTTATGGTTTACCGCAGTCAGCCCCACAGCTACCGTGAGCTGCCGATGAGAGTAGGCGAGCTTGGTCTCGTTCACCGTCATGAGCTTAAGGGCGCGCTGCACGGCTTGTTCCGTGTTCGCTGCTTCACCCAGGATGACGCTCACATCTTCATGCGCAAGGATCAGATCACCGATGAGATCATGGGTGTTGTTCACCTCATCAACGAGGTTTATGAGAAGTTCGGCTTCAAGTATTTCATTGAGCTTTCCACCCGTCCTGAGGACAGCATGGGCTCCGACGAGGACTGGGAGGCAGCTACCAACGGCCTGCGCGGTGCTCTTGAGCAGCTCGGCCTGCCCTATGTTCTTAACGAAGGCGACGGCGCATTCTACGGCCCCAAGATCGACTTCCATCTTCAGGATTCCATCGGAAGGACCTGGCAGTGCGGCACCATCCAGCTCGACTTCCAGATGCCGCTCAACTTCCAGCTTGAGTATGTAGATGAAAAGGGCGAGCGTCAGCGTCCCATCATGATCCATCGCGTATGCTTCGGTTCTATCGAGCGCTTTATCGGCATCATCACCGAGCATTACGCAGGCAAGTTCCCGGCATGGCTCGCACCCCTTCAGGCCAAGGTGCTGCCCGTTTCTGAAAAGAGCATGGATTACTCCCGCGAGGTTTATGAGAAGATCAAGGCTGCCGGCATCCGCGTTGAGATAGATGAACGCAGCGAAAAGATCGGCTATAAGATCCGTGAGGCTCAGCAGGTAGACCGCGTTCCTTATATGCTGGTAATCGGCGCTAAGGAAGTCGAGGAGGGCACCGTTTCGGTAAGAAACCGTGATACTGCCGAGACCGAGGTAATGTCTCTTGAAGCATTCATCGAGCGCACCTGCGCAGAAATCGCTGAAAGAAAGTCCTGATAAAAAATAAAGCAATGCTGAAAAATCCCCCGCAAACCTGAGTTTGCGGGGGATTTTGGTCGGTAGGTTTACATTTTTGCTTCGTTGGGGAAGCCTACGAATGCTACAAAGGAGAGCTCAGCATCGCTGTTGTTGATGAGACCGTGCATTTCGCCGTCGGGGCAGATAACGGTATCGCCGGCCTTGATGCGGATGATGTTGCCGTTATCATTGTAATCGCCTTCACCGGTGAGCATGCAGTAGATCTCAAACTCGTTGTGATGATAGTGGGTCGGAACCTGTGCGCCTACGGGCAGGGTAATGGTGGAAAAAAGTCTGCCGGAGCCGTAAAGGTTCTCGATGGGGGCCATCTCCCACTTGGTGAAATTGGGAGCACCCTCTCTCTTGGAATCGCCAATAGTAGTTACACGGTCTTCTTTTTTGATAAGCATGTCATTTACCTCCAATGTTGATTATCAAAGATTGGGAAGAACAGGATTGGGATTGGTGGTGACATTGACAGCGGTGAAGCTTTCTCCGTCACGCAGCTGGCGGGCCATTACAACAAAGCGCTGTCTGTCGCTGGAGCCGTAAGCTCTGGTGCAGGTGGAAAGGGTGATGATGCGGTCGCTGCTGTCAACATCAACATCGAAGATGTGGCGGCTTCTTGCCTTGGCGCCGCTGATGACAGCTGCATGGTTAGCTGCGGTGGGGTTGGGATCGATATAGTTGAAGTTGACATCGGTATAGAATGCTGCGAATACTACCCACGATATTTCAGCGGAGTCGGTGGAGAACCACATATAGGGATATGCCTTTGCAAAGCTGAGATGATGGTAAGCGGTAAGCTGAGCGAACATGATATCGTTTGCGTTGCCTATTCTGGGATTAGCGGAGTAGTTGGTCCAGTTATGACCGAAAATAACGGTGTTGAGAGAGAGACCGGTCTTGCCGCTGCCGAACTTAGCAGTGGAACCTGCGTAGAGAACACCGTTTCTGTCATACTGGCGGTAGATATTTCTTTCGAGATAGTAATGGGGATCATATCCGGCGGGGCTCTGGAGAACGGGGTAATTGATGTTAGTTCCGGGGATCCTGAGCCAGCCCTTTACATCGGAGTTGATCTGCTTATAGCCTGCGATATTTTCCTTACCGCTCTTGCCAATGTTGGATGCGTCGAATACCAACGAAGAGGAAACGGTTGCTGTGGAAGCTGCAGAAGAAACTGATGCGGCAGCCACAGAAGATGCAGGGGCAGCGGAGGAAACGGGAGCAGTGGAGGAAGCAGGAGCTTCAGAAGAGGACGTGGGGGCTTCAGAAGAGGAAGCAGGGGCCTCAGAGGAGGATGCCTCAGGCTTGGAAGACTCTTCGGGCTCGGAAGATGACTCGGGTTCGGAGGATCTTTCCGGTTCGGAAGATACCTCTTCAACCGAAGCGGGAGTACTGGAGGATACGTTTGTAGGCTCATCATTTTTAAGAAGCGATACACCGATGCTGACAGCGAAAATGAATATCATCAGCGCAAAAGCAACGGTGACCACAGTTGACATTGCAGAAGAAACTGCCGACGAGGAACTCTTTTTACTCATGGAACATAACACCTCATAAGTATAAAATTAGATATTGGGAAACCCAAATTAAACAAGCTTTATTATATCACAAACTTTTTATGAATGGAATATTGCATTAGTAAAACAAGGCGGCGGAATATTGGTAAATTTATCATATTTCACAATGGAATGTGATAACGGTGTGATACTTTATCTGCGCTTGAAAAAGAGCCGGACACCAATACCGGCAGCTATAAGACAGGCGGTGGCTGTCAAGGGCAGCACAGGCCCAATAAAAGCGAATAATAGAACATTTTTATGCTGCGTAAGCAGTATGTTTTTCATATTCACAGCTACCAACATGATTTAAATATCGTTTGGTTCATTCTATAATGCAAAAGATAAAATAGTTGCGTTGACAACTATTTTATGTAGTGCTATACTGGAATCTATAACGGAAAGGATGCGGTCAAAATGCAAAAGGATGCTGCGTTTCAATCAGAACAGGAAGCCAAGTTTATAAAAATGACGCAGGAGCCGGTATCCGGGCTGATATCGAAGCTTGCGATACCTACCATATGCTCTATGCTTATAACCTCGATATATAACATGGCGGATACCTATTTCGTCAGCCAGCTCGATACCAGCGCTTCGGCGGCTGTTGGTGTGGTATTTTCGCTTATGGCTGTTATTCAGGCGATAGGCTTCACCTTCGGCTCGGGCTCCTCGGCGATAGTATCGCGTTTGTTGGGGCAGAAAAAGCGCCAGGAGGCATGTGAATCGCTTGCGACCGCTTTCTTTTCAACATTGGCGGTGGGCTTGGTATTCGCGGCGCTCTGCATGATACATATAGAGGATCTGGTATATTTTCTCGGCGCTACCGACACGATAGCCCCCTATGCCATTGACTATACCAAATATATACTCATAGGCGCGCCCTATATGGCGACCAATTTCGTGCTCAACACCTCGCTGCGCGGACAGGGCAACGCCTTTTGGGCTATGATAGGAATAATGTCGGGCGGCGTTTTGAATATTATCCTCGATCCGATATTTATATTCACCTTTGATATGGGCATTTCGGGCGCGGCATTGGCGACTATCATAAGCCAGTTCATAAGCTTTTTGATACTTCTTTATTTCAACCTCGGCAATCACGGCGCTATACCGCTAAAGATATCCAATTTCCGATTCGATCCCAAGGTCATATCAAGGATAGTGTTTACCGGAGCGCCGTCTCTTTGCAGGCAGGGAATAGCGAGCGCCGCCATGGTAATGATGATGCGCTGCGCAAGCCCGTTCGGAGATGCCGCTATGGCCGCTATCAGCATCGTCACCAGAGTTACAATGTTCATCGCCTCGGCAATGATCGGATTTGGTCAGGGCTTTCAGCCGGTTTGCGGCTTTAACTACGGCGCTGAGCGCTATGACCGCGTTTCTGATGCGTTTTGGTTCAGCGTTAAGATATCCACCATCATCCTCACTATCATGGGCGCTATCATGTTTTTTGCCGCGCCGCAGGTGCTGGCGGCCTTCCGCCGCGACGATGCCCTCGTAATAGCGATAGGAACACTGGCGCTTCGCATACAGTGCGTCGTTATGCCGGTGCAGGGCTTTACCGTAATGTGCAATATGTATCTGCAGTGCACCGGACAGAGCCTGCGCGCGTCCATCCTTTCGAGTGGACGCCAGGGAATATTCTATATCCCCGGAACCATCATACTGCCCCACCTGTTTGGTCTTACGGGCGTCCAGATCATCCAGCCGGTTGCGGATATACTGACGCTTGTTATGGCGCTTATAATGAGCAAACGCTTTCTCGGAGATCTTTACCGTATGCGTGACCGAAAACTTGCGGAGGTAAAATGATGTCGAATGTTATAGGTCCTGCCAACAGGACGATATCGCTGATATACCGATACGGTCGCAGATATCTGGCGCGCGAGCTGAAGGGTATCAGCGTAGATGTGGGACAATATCCCTTTTTGATCGCGGTGTTGAGAAATCCGGGAATAACTCAGGAACAGCTATCAGAGCGGCTTGGAATGGACAGAGGTACCACGGCACGCTCGGTCGCTTCTCTTGAGGAACAGGGCTTTATAGACCGCGAAACCGATAAGCGCGACCGAAGGATAAACCACATATACCCGACTTGGCGGGCAGAACAGCTGAAGGATGAGCTTTATGCCATATCTGACCGGCTTCATTCGGCTTATATGGTGGGCTTTTCGGATGAGGAAAGGGAGCTTCTCGGTGCTCTGCTGCTGAGAATGAGAGATAATATCAGGCACGAATTTGAAAAGGAATAAAGCTGGGGCTGCCGCAAAATGGAAATGCGATAGTGATCTGTATAAAAAACAGCCCTTCCAAGCGCAAAAACACGGTTTCCGGGGTTGATCGAAGCCCTTGAAACCGTGTTTTACTGTGCATTATTTCTGCCGGAGCCTGTTTTGCAACGCGCCCTGCGCAAATTATAACTTTTCAAGCCTTGCAAAGGTTGCCATTATCTTCTTTTTGCCTACCTTGTCAAACTGCACTTCCAGCATACAGTCGCCGCCCATCGGCGTAACGGAAACAATGCTTCCGTCGCCAAAAACGCGGTGACGTACACGGTCGCCCTTTGAAAAATCGGAAGAGCTTTGAGCCGCAGCCTGCTTTTTGACAGAGCCTATCCCGCTGGAAGAAGCAAAGCTTACGTCGCTTTGAGAAGCGGTCTTGCCGTAAGAGCCGAACGAGATGCCGCTGCCGTAAGAGGAACGGCCGCCGAATGCGGCGGAAGGGGAGGAGGCCTCGGTTTTTCTGCCTTCCTTTTTGAGCAGCTCATCCGGTATCTCGGTGAGAAAACGGGATGGCTTGCCATAGCTGGTCTGTCCGAACAACATTCTGCGCTTGGCATAAAGCAGCGTGAGCGAGCGCTTTGCTCTCGTTATGCCGACATATGCCAAACGGCGTTCCTCCTCAAGCTGCTGCTGTTCGCCCAGCGCACGGTAAGAGGGGAATACCCCCTCTTCCATACCGGGGATAAAAACGACCGGAAATTCCAGTCCCTTTGCGGCGTGAAGCGTCATGAGGGTAACGGCATCGGAATCGGCATCGTAGCTGTCGAGGTCGGTGTAAAGGGCGACCTCCTCGAGAAATCCGCCGAGAGTGGGCTCTTCGGTCTCCGATTCGTAACGTTTCATGGTGGTTTTAAGCTCTTCGATATTTTCAAGCCGGGTCTGACCCTGTATTCCCTCGGCTATCAGCATAGCCTTGTAGCCGGTGACATCGAGCAGCTCGTCGAGCAGCTCATCGAGCGGAGTTATCGATGCCGAATCCATCAGCTGCTGCATCATAGAAGCGAACTGCATCAGCGGCTTTGCTTTTTTAGATAGAGGGGCGTAATCTTCGGCGTGGGCGATGACCTCAAATAAACCAAGCCCCAAAACCTGAGCTATCTCCTCGGCCGACTGCATTGTGGCGGCGCCGATGGAACGTTTTGGCTCATTGATAATGCGGTTAAGACGCAGTGTGTCGTCGGGGTTGTGAAGTATGCTGAGATAAGCTATAACATCCTTGATTTCCTTGCGGTCAAAGAATTTTGTGCCGCCAACCACCTTGTAGGGGATCCCCGCCGAAACAAGGGCGGATTCTACCGTCTGCGACTGGGCATTCAGGCGGTAAAGCACCGCAAAATCGTTGTAGCTGACACCGTTTCTGTGCTCCTTTACGATAGCGTCAGCGATGGCGTTTGCCTCGTCGCGCTCGTCATAGGAGGTGTAGCAAACTATCTTGTCGCCGTCGCCTGCCGAGGTCCAAAGGTTTTTACCCTTTCTGCCCTTGTTTTGGGCGATCACCTTGTTTGCGGCGGTGAGTATGTTCTGGGTGGATCGGTAGTTCTGTTCAAGGCGTATCACCTTTGCGCCGCTGTATTGATTTTCAAACGAGAGTATGTTTTCGATGGTAGCGCCGCGGAAGGCGTAGATGCTTTGATCGTCGTCACCGACTACGCAGAGGTTGTTATAGCCGCCCGAAAGCATCGACACCAGCTTATACTGCGAGCGGTTGGTATCCTGATACTCGTCCACCATCACATAACGGCAGCGGCGCTGATATTTTTGCAGCACCTTGGGATGCTCTTCAAAAAGGCGGACGGTCAGGGTGATTATATCGTCAAAATCGAGGGCGTTTGCCGCAAACAGCTTTTTCTGATATTCCTCATATATCGAAGCGATACGCTTGAGATGGAATTCGCCTGCGGCGGCACGGGCAGCCACCTGCTGCGGAGTTTCAAGGCGATCCTTGAATTCGCCTATTCTTGCGGAAACACTTCTGGGAGGGAACTGCTTATCATCTAAATTAAGTTCTTTGAGAACGGCTTTTATTACCTTTTGGCTGTCATCGGCATCATAAATCACAAATCCGCTTTTATAGCCGAGATGCTCTATCTCGCTGCGCAGAATCTTTACGCAGGCGGAATGAAAGGTGGACGCCTTGATATCGTTGCCCGCATCGCCCAGCATATCAACAAGTCGGGAGCGAAGCTCTCCCGCCGCCTTGTTGGTAAAGGTGATGGCAGTTATCTGCCATGGCTCGGGAACATTTTCTCGCAGAAGGGGATAGAGCGATTCCCAGGCGGGGTCGTTGCTGCGGCTTTCGGCTTCAAGCAGTTCGATATCCGCTTCGGTTATATAAGCGGGCATATTTTCGCTCTCATATCCGCGGCCAAACATGAGTATATTGGCGATCCGGTTTATCAGAACGGTGGTCTTGCCGCTTCCGGCGCCGGCAAGTATCAGCAGAGGACCTTCGGTCGTCACTACTGCCTTGCGCTGCATATCGTTCATTTTGCAAAAGCGGCGCTCGATGAGCGATCTTCTTAGTTTTATGTATCTTTCACGCATATTTTCAGACATAGGCGGTTCTCCTGTTTTACAGAGGTTTGCCGCAAGCGGCACCGTATATTATTATAGCTTGATATGAGAGTTTCTGCAAATCAAAAGCTCTGAAAAATATATTTTGGAGCCGTAGAGCCGATATCTACAGTTGCAAAGACAATAAAGCTATAAGCTGATATAAGCTGTGTATTTGGTTAAAAAGCTATTAACCAGACGGCATTTTTGTGCATAATGTTTGTGATTATCGCTTGCCAGTGGGGGATAAAGGTGATATAATAACCAAAACTGTAAGCGGATGACATATTCTGCCTGACCGGCAGCATGAGTAAGTGGGTGACGCGGTATGTCGAGGCAGCAACAATATAAAATAGATATGTGCAGTGGGCCGATATTGAGCAAAATGATGCTCTTTGCGGTCCCCTTGATGTTTTCCAGCATTTTACAGCTGCTTTTCAATGCGGCTGACATTGTGGTGGTGGGCAGATTCGCCGGAGATAACTCTATGGCGGCGGTCGGCTCGGTAGCATCGCTGGTCAACCTTTTGGTCAACTTCTTCATGGGACTTTCGGTTGGCGCAAACGTCATGGCGGCGAGATATTTTGCGGCGAAAAATGAAAATGAGCTTTCCAAAACAGTCCACACGGCTATATTCATCAGCTTTATCGGCGGTGTGATACTTTCCTTTGTAGGCTTCTTCTTTTCAAGAAGCCTGCTTGAGCTTATGAATTCTCCCGCCGATATAATCGATCTCGCGGCGCTTTATCTCAAGATATTCTTCCTTGGAATGCCGGCGAACCTCGCCTATAACTTCGGCAGCGCACTGCTCAGGGCAGTGGGTGATACCAGAAGACCGCTTTATTATCTTAGCTTTGCGGGCGTTGTAAATGTTATACTCAATCTGATATTTGTCATCCAATTCCATATGGGAGTTGCGGGCGTTGCTGTTGCAACGGTAGTTTCTCAGTGTATATCGGCGGTATTGGTGCTTCGCTGTCTTGCCAAGGAGAACGGCGGTATGCAGCTTTGTTTATCCAAACTTAGGCTGGATAGCTCAAAGCTGGTGCAGATCATGAAGGTCGGCCTCCCAGCAAGCTTCCAGGGAATACTTTTCTCGCTTTCCAACGTAGTTATCCAGTCCACTGTGAACGGCTTCGGAGAGGTAGTCGTCGCAGGAGCTTCGGCATCGAGCAATATCGAGAACTTTGTATATGTCAGCATGAACTCGGTATATCAGGCGACCATTTCTTTTTGCAGCCAAAATGCCGGAGTTGGAAATTTCAAGCGTGTTCGCCGTGTAACATTGACCGGCGTTATATATACCGCTGTAGTTGGCATAGTGCTTGGTATGCTTGGTGTATGGCAGGGTAAAAACCTCATTTCTATTTACAGCACCAGCCCTGAAGTAATAGAAACAGGTTATATCCGCCTTTCGCTCTTGTTATCGCTTTATTTCCTCTGCGGAATGATGGATACTATGGTAGGCGCTTTGCGCGGAATTGGTTATTCAATGGCACCGATGATAGTTTCTTTGATAGGCGTATGCGGTCTGCGTATTCTTTGGATCGCGACTATAGTTCAGATACCGCGTTTTCATACCATCGAGATGGTATACGCATCCTATCCGGTCACATGGATAATCACACTGACAGCGCATATTATCTGCTTTGCCTGGGCGATAAAACAGGCGGAAAAGCTGTATGGCATGACACACCCGAACAGTCGCGATAGTAGCGTTATAATAAAAAATTCCCCGTTTTAGACGGGGAATTTTTTATTTGCCTATATCTTGAATCGAAGCGCTTTTGCAAACGGGAGACATAACGCAGTTGACACAATCGGGGCGGCGTGCCACACACACTGCCCTGCCGTGAAGAACCAGTCGGTGGCAGAAATCGTTTGCTTCCTCCATCGGCAGACAGTCGCGAAGCTCCATTTCACATTTGTACGGATCTTTGGTGGTGGTGAGACCCAACAGATTGGTAATGCGTATACAGTGGGTGTCGCAAACCACGGCAGGCTTGCCGTAAACATCGCCAAGTATCAGATTTGCGGTCTTTCTGCCGACACCCGGCAGCGAAAGAAGCTTATCCATGTCATCGGGGACGATGCCGTTAAACTGTTCCAGCAGCATTTTTGACATGGCACATATGTCGCGGGCCTTGGTTTTGTAAAGTCCGCAGCTTTTGATCATCTCGCCTATCTCATCCGGGGTCGATCCGGCCAGCGCTTCAAGGGTGGGATATTTTTCAAATAATGCGGGAGTGACCATATTTACCCGCGCATCGGTGCATTGGGCGGCAAGCCTGACCGATATCAAAAGCTCATGCGGTTTCTGATAGTCGAGCGAGCATATTGCATCGGGATAGGCCTCTTTGAGAAGTCGAACCGCTTCGGCGGCGCGCTGTTTTTTGGTCATTGAAAAACCCCCTTGCGAGAAGTTGACTTTAAGCTATTATATAGCATCTTCGACAAAAAAACAACTTGACGGAAAAAAGGCTGAGGCGGAGTAGGCCGCTGCTCATTTGCCTTCGGCAAAAATTAAAGCGCCCCTCAAAAGGGGCGCTTTAACCGCCGCGATCAGCGGCGGGAGCAGCGGCCGCAGCATCCGCAAACAGAGACTGACGCATTAGAAGAGCCGGAGGATACATTTCGGGGGAGGTTGGCAAATTCCGGCCAAAAGCTGTTGCTGCTGCATCGGTCATTTGCATTGCTTGAGCTGTTGCTGCTGCTTACGGCGGTGGTGTCGGATGAGATATTCTGAGTATTTCGATTTCTGCAGCATCCGCAGGGCATATAATATCAACTCCGCAAAAAAATCTTTACCATATCATATGCCGAGATGCGGGAAAATGTTTTTGCCGCATCCGCCTGTGGACAGGTCTTTGCACTTTTGACAAAGATTTTATAAAAGGGGCGCTATAATCATGTAGGTAAGGCGGTGATAGTGTGGTCGTCTACGCTGATATTTTGCTGGCGATAAATTTTGCGGTGGATTTTGTGATGCTCAAAGGCGCTTCACATTTTTGCGGAAAGAGAATAAAAAATTTCAGAATGATCCTGGGAGCTGCCGTGGGGGCGGCCAGTTCGATGATAATATTTTTCCCAACGGTAAGCGAGCTTGGATTGTTTTTTTATAGGATAATAGCTGCTTTGGCTGTCAGCGCGACGGCATTTTGCCCGTGCAGGGCAAAAAAGTTGTTTAAATGCAGCTTCATGCTGTTGTTACAGTCCTTTGTTCTTTCGGGGATGCTGATGCTGTGGCAGGTCACGGCAGCACCTTCGGGAGTAGTCAGTTACGGCGGCGCCGTATATTTTGATATAGGTATACCGGCTCTCATAATATGTTCGGTCATGGGCTATATTGCTGCGTGTTTGCTGTCAGGGATATTGGCGAGAAAATTTGCTGCTGAACAATTTTGCGATATCACCATTATTAACAGTGGAACTTCGGCAACATTTACAGCGCTTATCGATACCGGCAACAGTCTTGTGGAGCCGTTTTCGGGGGATCCGGTAATAGTATGCGAGCTGGGGGCACTGCGAGCTGCCGTTCCTCCTGAGATAGAGTCCTTCGATCTTGAACAGGAGGTTCACGGAAAAATCAGGCTGATACCTTATAAAACAGTGGATTCCGGCGGCTTGCTCCCTGCTTTTATGCCGGAAAAGCTGCTGATAAAAAGGCCGGAGGGGAAAATGATCAGCGCGGAAAGCTGCTATATAGCGGTGACGACTGCGCGGCTGGGAGAGGAATACAGGGCGATATGTAATCCTAAGGCATTGCTAAATGATGAGAAAGTGGGAGATGCGGTCTATGAAAGCAAATACTGAGATGTTGGGCTACAGGATAAGAACGGCAGTGGTAAAGCTGCTGATAAAAATGGGGATTATCAGGCAAGAAATACATTACATCCACGGACCGGAAACGCTGCCTCCGCCGCTTTCGCGCGATGAGGAAAAGGTGGTTTTTCTGCGGCTTGAGCAAAATGACAATGAAGCGCGGCAGATACTTATAACACACAATTTGCGATTGGTGGTGTATATTGCCCGTAAGTTTGAGAGCACCGGCTATGGAGTGGAGGATCTTATTTCGATAGGCACTATCGGGCTTATAAAATCGGTAAATACATTTTGCCCCAGCCGCGGGATAAAGCTCGCGACTTATGCATCGAGGTGTATAGAAAACGAGATACTCATGTATCTGAGAAAATGTCAGCCGCTTAAAAACGAAGTTTCGATAGAGGAGCCTCTCAATACCGATTGGGACGGAAACGAGCTGCTTTTGTCAGATGTTTTGGGAACAGATCCCGATTCTATCAACCGCCCCATAGAACAGGAATCGGAAAAAATGATGCTGATAGATGCGATAGAACGGCTTGAGGATAGAGAGAAAACTATAATGAAGCTGCGTTTTGGACTTGCGGACGGAAACGAATATACCCAAAAGCAGGTGGCGGATATGATAGGCATAAGCCAATCCTACATATCAAGGCTGGAAAAGAGGATAATCCGCCGGCTGAGGCGAGATCTTGAAAAGATGATATAACGTCTAACGCCTTGCCCCTTGCGGGGCAACCGGCTTTTGATGGACGATCATACCAATGATACAATTGATGGCGACAAAAAGCGTTCCGTAAAGGCGGTTCCGAATAAGAAAACATAGATTTGGTCCATCTGCATTGCGCAGGTGGACCAAACTTTTAATTTGCTCATCAAAGAGATGTTTTCGTTTCAGACAAGGCGTTTTTTTGCAGCGCTACTTTGTGTAACGCAAGAAAAAACAACGCAGTATGGGACGAAAACAGCCTTTGAGGAGGCTATGCTTTCTTATGAGGAAACGCCTAAGGAGCGCTTTTGTTATGCGCATTAAAAATGAAAAGAGAGCACAAAATAATACCAAACAGATAATTGGAGGAAGGTATGAAAAAGCGTGTCGTATTGGTTTTGGCGCTGTTTTTGGTCGTAATGGGGTTGATCACTGCCAGACTTTCGATGATATCAACGGCAGAGCCCCTTATGATGGCGGCAAAGCAGCAGTCCGCAATGGTATTAAAGGTCGCCGAAACACGCGGAAAGATATATGACCGTTATCTGCGCCCGATAACCGACAGAGAAACAAAAAATATCGCCGCAGTTCTTCCAAACGAGCAGGCTGCCGATGTTGTTATGAGGGATATACCTGAAGAGAACAGAGCGGAGTTCCAACAGCAGCTTACCGGTATGGCTCCGTTTTTATGGGAGGTAAGCTCACGCCAGCTGTTTGCCAAAGGGCTGGAGGTTTTTGAGATCACGCAGCGATATTCCGGCG
Source organism: uncultured Oscillospiraceae bacterium (assembly GCA_964605985.1). Lineage (GTDB taxonomy): Bacteria > Bacillota > Clostridia > Oscillospirales > Ruminococcaceae > Yanshouia. The sequence goes on from CAZSEO010000037.1 coordinate 17,612, forward strand.
ATCAGCCGGCGGTGCATATCATAGGTCAGTTGGATGCTGCCACCGGACACGGTGCCTCGGGACTCGAAAAGGCCTATGATGATCTGCTGCGCTCGACGGGCGGAACGCTTCAGATGCGCTATTCTGCCGATGCACTGCGCCGCGGCAGCTATGCAGAGCTGCCCGAGATCATAGACACCGGATATCAGAACAAAGGCGGTATAGTGCTGACCATCGATCTTGATATACAGCAAATAGCCGAACAGGCGGCAAAAAAACTCAAAAAGGGCGCCGTGGTGGTGATGGAGCCCAATACAGGTGATATTTTGGCCTGCGCGAGCGTTCCGGCCTTTGATCCCACCGATGCGGCAAAATCGCTCAACAGTGATGATCAGCCTTTTTTTAATCGGGCGTTTGCGGCTTACAACGTCGGCTCGACCTTTAAGCTGCTCACCGCAGCATCAGCGTTGGAAGCGGGAGCAGGCATCGGCAGAAGCTTTGACTGCGAAGGATATATAGAGATAAAGGATCAGATATTCAGATGCCATAATCTTGCAGGTCACGGAACTGTTGATATGACCCAGGCTATGAACAGATCCTGCAACCCGTATTTTATATCGCTTGCCCTTCAAACCGGCGGACAGACGCTGCTTTATAAGGCAAGACAGCTGGGTTTTGGCAGCGCACTGGAGCTCGCTCCCGGTATGTATACCGCTTCGGGCAGCCTGCCGGAGGCGTCTGAGCTGACCGCACCGGCGGCGGTGGCAAACTTCGGCTTTGGACAGGGAAGATTGACAGCAACGCCGATACAGATATCCACCCTTATCTCTGCGTTTGTCAACGGCGGAGGGGCTGTTACCCCGCGGCTGGTAATGGGCAGCACTATCCGGGGGGATAAGATAGACCATTTTACAACTATATATTCGCAGCGCAGACTTTTCACCGGGCAGGCTGCCGAATCGGTCAAGCAGCTGATGATATCGGTCGTGTCAGAGGGCAGCGGAAAAAATGCACAGCCTGAGCACGGCGGAGCGGGAGGAAAAACTGCATCCGCGCAAACGGGGCAGTTTATAAACGGTGAAGAAAGGGTGCATGCATGGTTTTCGGGGTTTTATCCTGCACAGCAGCCGCAGTATGTTATAACGGTGCTGGCTGAGGACGGAGATTCGGGGTCGACTGCCGCCTGCCCTGTTTTTGCCGATATCGCAAATGGGCTTTGGCAGCTTGAGCAGCTGAGAAAACAGGAGAAATGAAGTCTCGGAGATTTTATATTGATTCAAAAACCGTTAACAAAAGACTGTCTATCTTTGCTATAAAATGTTTACAGCAAAAGCTATTATTGTGTTTCAGTTACAATAATAGCGCGGATAGTGTGAAAAAATGTGAATTTTATGCAGTATTATGCTAATAATGTTGAGCTTCGTGACAAAAAGTGCTATAATAAATCCGTGTCGACTAAAGATGAGATGTTTTGTCGCTGATAACATACGGTGATTTTGCATCCGGATTATACAGAAAGGAGTGCTGATGATTGGAAGATAATAAGACAAATATAGCGCTGGAAAAGTCATCCGAAACTTCTAAATCATCCGGCTCCCTCGTTGATAAGCTTCGTTTTAACGGGGCTGCAAGCTGCGTTAAAAAGCATCTTTGTTATATAGGCTTACGCATCATGAGAAGATACCGTTTTGTCCGCAGGCGCATGAAGGTCGCGGCAAAAGCGGTAGGTGCGCTGATAAGCAGGATAGTCCTGCGATTAAAATATATGGTAAAGCTGTTTATCGTAAGAAACGGCATGTCGTTTGATTTCGTCAGAGATATGGTCCACACCATCAGACGTGAGAGCGCGGCGGCAAAAAAACGAGGGATAGGCCAGTTATTGTTATATTGGACTGCGGTGATCCTTGCCATAATGGCAAGATGTGTTCTCAAGCTGGTCACATCTATAAATTATATCGCGCCTTTGGCGGCTGCGGCGGCGTTTATGTTTATAATAAACAGTGCGCTGGATACCACCTTTGCACTGAAGGTGGTATATAACGGCGAGGAGATAGGTTATATAAGCAATGAAGCGGTTTTTGAGCAGGCTGAAAAGCAGATGCTCGGAAGAATCGTGTTTGAAGATTACATCAAGCCGGACGACAACGTACCGGAGTTCACTTTCGCTTCGGTGAACAAAGAGGATCTGCTCAACGAAGACGAGCTGACCGATGAACTTATCAAGGCTTCGGGCAATGAGCTTTCTGAAGCTACCGGACTTTACGTTGATGACGAGTTTTTGGGAGCTGTTGAGGATAGATATCAGCTTTTGGTGCTGCTCGATTCGCTCAAGGATAAATACCGCACTGAATCCGACTCAGAAACAGAGGAAGAACAGAACGAACGTATCGACTTTATAAAAGATGTTGAGCCGAGAGACGGCCTTTATCCCGTCACGTCGGTGTTGGATATCGACGATATGAAGGAAAAGCTCAATCAGGAGCGCGAGGCAGAAAAGATATATACTGTTGTTAAGGGAGATGCCCCCATCCTTATCGCAAAGAAAAACGGTATTCCCTATGCTCAGCTCAAGGCGCTCAACCCCGGAATCGAAGATAAGCTGCTCATCGGGCAGGAAGTGCTGGTCAAAAAGTCGGTCCCGATGCTGGAAGTTAAGATAATCAGAATAGAGACAGAGGAGATCCAAACCAACTTCAAGATAGAGCAGATCCAGGATACCAGCAAATATCAGGGCTATGTCAATGTGACCCAAAAGGGCAAAAAAGGCACTTCGCTGGTTACCAGTGAGGTCACCTATATTGACGGCATTGAGGTTGAACGTACCGTGCTCGACACGCAGGTGCTGACAGAGCCGGTCAATGAAAAGGTGGTCGTGGGCGGAAAATTCCCGTTGGAAAAGCTGCCAAGCACTGCAAACAGCACCAGCAGCAACTTTATTTGGCCTACTGCTGCCGGTTATGTCAGCTGCGGCTTCTATGGCTACTGGGGACATACCGGTATGGATATCGCAAATTACACCGGAACTGCTATATATGCTTCCGCTGCGGGTATAGTTACCAAGGCGGCATATAACACGACCGGTTACGGCTACCATATCATAATCAACCACGGCGGCGGAGTAAGCACGCTTTACGGCCATAACTCCAAGCTGCATGTCAAGGTCGGACAGTGGGTAGAGCAGGGTCAGCTCATCGCATCGATGGGCAGCACCGGACGTTCCAGCGGCCCCCACTGCCATTTTGAGATACGCGAAAACGGTAAATACCGAAATCCCGCAAACTATATCGGCACAAGATGTCCTTATTAAGTGTTAAACTCTCCGTAGAAAATCATCTGCGGAGAGTTTTATTATACCTAAAGTAGTTTGTTTTTACACATTATATTCGAGTTTGTTCCGTTATTTATTGACTTCTGTATTTTAAAATGATAAAATTGCGGTGGCGTTATAATGATGAGGAAAAGGAGAATATTATGAGCAAGTTCGTTCTGCTGGTTGAGACCGGCGCAGATATGCCTGCAGATATGGCGGCGAAATACGGCGTGTATACTGCCCCTATGCACGTTTCTTTCGGAGAAGAGACCCGTGATGACGGAACTTTTCCCGTTGAGGATGTATACGATTTTTTTGACAGGACCAAGGTGCTGACCAAAACCAGCGGCTGCACCGTTGGCGATTTTGAGAAGATTTATAAGGAAATAAGAGCCGACCACCCTGATGAATATATAATTCATTTGGCGTATTCTGCGGTTACGACCTGCTCTTATCAGAGCGCAGTCATCGCCGCCGAGGACGACGAAAAGATCGTGAACGTAGATACCAAGCATGTTTCTGCGGGGCAGTCGCTTGTGGCCTTAATGACTGCGAGATATATCGAGGAAAATCCCGAAGCTTCGGTTGAAGATGTGGTCGCTAAGGTGGAAGAGCTGAGCAAAAAGGTATGTATGGGCTTTTTCCCGGGCGATCTCGCTTATCTGCGCGCGGGCGGCAGAGTGAGCAACGCCGCTTATCTCGGCGCAAAGCTGCTTTCGCTCAATCCCCTTATCGAGATACTGGACGGTTACCTCAAGGCTACCAAAAAGTATGTCGGCAAACGCGAAAAGGTGTTTATCCAGCTGCTTGAAGAGTTCCCCGAGAAAAACAATTTCAGCAAGGATATACTGGCTTTCGTTTACTCCAAGGGACTCAAGGACAGCATCAGACAGCAGGCGCAGCAAATGGCTGAAAAGATGGGTTACAAAGAGATACTTTGGATACAGACCGGCTGTGTAGTTACCACCCACAGCGGCCCCGGAGCATTCGGTATCTGCGGAATATCTGAATAACGTGAATAAAAAAGGAGCATCTTTTGATGCTCCTTTTTTGTGCCTTCGGCGACCAAGAAACTTTTTGAAAAAAGCTTCTTGGAATTTCAAAAACTTTTACTTTTTTCGACAGGATTCGACAAAAATTTGCAAAAAGTGATAAGATCCTCCCAAAGTAGACCATGGAAATATCCAATCTACTTTGGGAGGA
>CAZSEO010000038.1:0-21361 GCA_964605985.1 uncultured Oscillospiraceae bacterium
TGGACATATTTTTTCCTCCATTATTATCAACGGGGAGGGAGTTTCCTCCCTCCCCGTTTGATCGGCTTTAGGTTTCTTTCAACTTAGATGTGCGCTGAATCAGTTCCAGCTCCAGTCGTAGATAACCATGTTGGTGTGACGGGGAACTACGTTGAGGTTAGCGTCCCAAACGAAGGTCACGCACTTGTGGAGAAGCGGGATCTGGGTAGCGGTTTCCATCAGCATATCGTTGTGAGCCTTGGTGAGCTCAAGACGCTTAACGGGATCGGCTTCTGCTGCGGAATCGTCAAGGAGCTTATCCATGGTCTGCCAATCGATATCGGTAAGTCTGTAATCGATGTAGGAAGAAGAAAGGCTGGTATGAACGCGCTTTCTGATGTCGTCGTAATCGCCTGAGCAGGAAGAACCGGAAATTTGGTTCATGAAATCTCCCTCAGGACCGCGCTTAAGAGTTACAGACTGGTCGTTCCATTCAAGGGTAGACTTGATGCCAACCTTCTCCCACTGAGCCTGAAGAACGGTAGCACAAACCTCGAAATGAGAACCGGTGAAGCAAAGGATGTTGCCAACGTCAACGCCGTTGGGATAGCCTGCCTCTGCAAGCAGTTCCTTAGCCTTTTCGGGGTTGTAATCGTAGTAGAAGCCTTCGGGGTTAGCCGCTACGTTCATGCTGGGGTCGTAGTAGTAGTTTGCTACCTTGCCCATGCCGTCGAATGCAGCGTAGTTCATCTCTTCCTTGTTGATGGCGTATGCCATTGCCTGACGAACTCTTACATCCTTAACAGCTTCGTTGCCGCCGTAGGGGTTGATCGCAAGGTAGGTGACGTGGTTAGCTGCGAGAGCTGCGGTCTTGTAAGAGGGGTCGCCCTGCAGACGAGCGTAGTCGGTGGTGGTGCAGAGGTAGTAATCAAGGTCTCCGGCCTCGAAGGAGATCATGCCTGCTGCGGTATCGGTGATGATGTGGAAGTTAACGGTCTCGATAGCAGCCTTGCCCTTGTAGAACTTATCGAAAGCCTTGAGAACGATCTTCTGGTCGGGGTCATAGGACTCTACGTAGTAGGGGCCGGTACCGGAGCAAGCGATGGTGCCGTACTTTTCGCCCTGCTCGTTGATTTCCTTCTCGTTTACCATTAAGATGTAACAGAGGTTGGTCATAAAGGGAGCAAATGCCTGCTCGAGGGTGATCTCAACGGTGGTATCGTCGATAGCCTTGGCTTCAACGATGTTCTTGGTATAGGTAGAGCAGGAGAGCTCGGGGCTCTTGCAGCGGTTGATGGAGAAAGCTGCATCCTTAGCGGTGAACTTATCGCCGTTGTGGAAGTAAATGTTATCGCGGAGCTTGAAGGTGTAGGTCTTGCCGTCTTCAGAAACGGTCCAGGACTCAGCGAGTTCGGGATCGATGGAGCCGTTGGTCTCATTGAAGTGAACGAGGCCGTTGAATACCTGCCAGAGAACCTGTTTGTCCTGAACGTTGTTCTTACGCTGGGGGTCAAGAGATGCCATGGTCATGTTGATAGCAACATTAACGTCGGTTCTGGAGGGGGTAGCGGAAGGAGCAGCAGGTGCTGCGGGAGCAGCTGCGCCGGGTGCTGCAGGTGCTGCGGGTGCTGCAGGTGCTGCAGGTGCAGAGGAGCCTCCGCATCCGGCCAATACTGAAAGCAGCATTGCGAGTGCCAGTAACATTGACAGTGTCTTTTTCATGGTTCTACTTCCTTTCTTAAATAGCGTTTGATTTGCGACCTTTGATATACCGCAGTTTAAAAAAGCTTTCCGCCACACCGCATATCAGACCTATGCGACAGGGCGGACGGCTTCGTCTCGCCGCAGTTGGATATCCGCCTCAGCTTCGGTATAGGTTTTCCTTTATATCGAGCCTTGGCATTTTAACACGTTTGGGAATAATTATCTCCTAACGTGGGATCGCCACATGGCATTTTGTCCAAAAATATATGCCGTTTCATTTGCATATTGCTTTTTTCAGGGTTTTGTGATGTAATTATTAAAGTAATTTTACATTAAAAGCAGTAATTTGGCAATTATCTTTAAACGATATGGGTATAGCTTTTATCAATAGCGTCATTCAAAGGAGAAATATTATGGACGTCAAGCAGCAGGAATACTTTGTGGCGATAATTGAAGAGGGCAGTATCTCCAAGGCGGCAAAAAAGCTGTTTATATCTCAGCCGACGCTAAGCCAGTTTCTTTCCAAGCTGGAAGCCTCCGAGGGCTGCGCGCTGGTAACAAGAAGCAGCAACAACTCGCTCAAGCTCACCGAAGCAGGAAAGCTGTTTTATGAAAGCGCCAAAAAAATACTGTTATTGAGAGATACTTACCAGAGCAATCTCACGGAGCTTACCTCCTCTGCAGCGACAAGCATCCTCATCGGCAACAATATGGAGCCTGCAATGAAAATGCTCAGCAAAATAGTTTCCGATATCTCCCCCATGCACCCCAATACAAAGGTGTCTTTCCGTTTCGGCAGGATAACTCTTCTGAATCAAATGGTCGCCAACAACGAGCTTGATATAGCTTTTTCGGGATACAAAGAAAAGAACCCTCAGTTTAAATATATCGATTTTCCCCCATTGGAGATGGCGATAGTGCTGCCTGCCAACCATCCCCTTGCCCACCTCGGCGCCGAAACAATGTCCGACGACCTGCCCAGAATGGATCTCAAATGCTTTGAAGATGAATCTTTCATTATGCTTATGCCTCAAAGCGTAATGCGCGATATCACCGACGAATACTGCCGCAAGCATGATATCAAGCTGAACGTTATGGTGGAAGCCAGCGACGCACGACTTGCCAGCTCTGCCGTGAACAACGGACTCGGCATCAGCATCTATCCTCCCGACAGCATAAACAACAACGGAAATGTGCGATATATCGGCTTGAATCCGCCGCTTTATTATAAGCTGGCGCTGTATTACAACAGCTCGGCACATCAAAGCACCTATATCAAGGATTACATAAGGGCCGCAAGGCGCATTGCCGAAACAGGCGGTACCTTTATTATCAGGTAAGGAGTATGGCTATGGATCTCAAACAACAGGAATATTTCGTTGCCATAGTTGAAGAAGGCAGCATATCAAAAGCCGCCAAGCGGCTTTTTGTATCTCAGCCCACGCTCAGCCAGTTCCTTTCCAAGCTGGAATCCTCTATGGAGACCAAGCTTGTAACAAGAAGCAGCAACAACACCCTTTCGCTGACCGATACCGGGCGGTTGTTTTACGAAAGCTGCAAAAAAATACTTATGATACGCGATGACTTTGATGCCAGGTTCGCCGAAATGAACGAGGCCGCCACCGCCAACCTGGTCATCGGCAACAACATGGGCATTTCCATGAATCTTCTGCTCAACGTGGTTTCCTCTCTTTCCGCCGCTTATCCCAACGTAAAGGTATCTTTCCGCCACGCTAAGCCCTACACCCTGCACGAGATGCTTTCCGCCGGCGAGATAGATATGGGGTTTTCCTCCTACCGTGAGAAAAATCCCAAATTTGAGTATATAGATTTTCCCCCCATGGAGATGGCGATAGTGCTGCACAAGGATCACCCGCTTTATCACCTCGGCACCCCGGATATACGCCGCGACCTGCCGCACATGGATCTGAAATGCTTTGAAAACGAATCGCTGGTGCAGCTTTATCAGGGAACCGTTATACGCGATATACTTGATGATTACTGCCTTGAGCATGATATAAAGCTCAACATCAGTATGGAAACCTACGGAAGCAATGTTGCTCTTAAAGCAGTGGAAAGCAGGCTTGGGATAAGCGTTTATCCTCCCGATAGCACAGAGAAAATCGGTGACCTTCACTATATCGGCCTCAACCCGCCGCTTTATCAGAAATGGGGTCTTTATTACAGCAGATCCGCCTATCAGACCACCTATTTCCGCGCTCTGCTAAAAGAGATAAGGCGCCTTTCCGAAAGTGAAGAACCATTTATAAGCAAATGATAAAACGCCCTCCGCATCACACTGCGGAGGGCGTTTTGGCGTCACATCATTATCCAAACGGGATTTTCGATATAGTGCTTGATGGTCTGCAAAAATCTTGCGGCAGGCGCACCGTCGAGTATCTGGTGGTCGTAGGTAAGGCAGAGGTTCATCATAGGACGAATTACCGGCTGACCGTTTTCGGCAACGACACGGTCGGCAATTCTGCCCACTGCAAGGATGCAGGTCTCGGGAGGATTGAGTATAGCAGTAAAGGAATCTATCTCAAACATTCCGAGGTTGGAGATGGTGAAGCTGCCGCCCGACATATCATCGGAAGTGAGCGCACCGTTTCTCGCCTTTTCGATGAGGGCGCGGCTGCTCTTGGAAATTTCAGCCAGCGAAAGAACATCGGCGTCCTTCACCACCGGAACGACCAATCCCTTGGGAGTATCGACAGCCACGCCGATGTTGGCATAGTTGCGGTAGTGGATGCCGTCTGCCATCAGCGAGCAATTTGCCATCGGGTGCTCGATAAGCGCCTTTGCGCAGGCAGCGGTAAGGATATCGGCAATGGATACCTTTACGCCGTCCTTTTCAAGTCTTGCATTGACCTGCTTGCGGAAGTTGAGCAGATTGGTAACATCAACATCAACGCGGTGGTTGGTCTGCGCCGAACCTTCAAGGCTCTGTCTCATTCTGCGGGCGGTAACCTTGCGTATGCCGCTCAGCGGAGAAACGGTATCCTGCGCGATACGGCGAACGGTGGTTACGACCGCGGAAGCACCGCTTGCGATAAAGTTTCTCACATCCTCCTCGATTATGCGTCCGGAGGGACCGGTTCCGGCTACGAGAGCGATGTCAACTCCGTTTTTCTCGGCAAGACGGCGCGCTCTGGGGGTGGAACGAATACGTCCGCCGGGGGTGAGGTTGGCGCTTGCAGGTGCCGCAGGAACAGCAAATACGGGAGCAGGCGCAGCAGCGGCGACAGGCTCTTCCTTGGGCGCTTCGACCTTTTCGGGCCGGGCTGCGGTTATATCAGGTGCGGTTTCGCCCTCTTTACCGATAGCCGCAATAGGAGCACCGCAGGGGGTGGTCTCACCGTCGGGGTGATAGAGCTTGAGTATGGTGCCGCTCATCGGCGCTTCGACCGAAACGGTAGACTTATCGGTTTCGATCTCTACCAGCTGCTCGCCCTTTTCGACCTTATCTCCCTCGGCCTTGAGCCAGCGAACGATAGTGCCTTCCTCCATGTCCATGCCGAGCTTGGGCATTTTAAATAAGCCGGGAAAATCAACGGAAGGCTGTGCTGCGGGGGCGGCCGCCTTGGGTGCCTCTGCCTTTTCAGGTTCAGCCGCACTCAACTCGGGCGCTGCTTCTCCTTCTGCACCGATAGCGGCAATCGGCTCACCGCAGGGGGTGGTCTCACCTTCGGGGTAATAGAGCTTGAGTATGGTGCCGCTCACAGGGGCTTCGACCGAAACGGTAGACTTATCGGTTTCGATCTCTACCAGCTGCTCGCCCTTTTCGACCTTATCTCCCTCGGCCTTGAGCCAGCGAACGATAGTGCCCTCCTCCATATCCATGCCGAGCTTGGGCATTTTAAAGAGTTCAGCCATTGCGGGCACCTCCCTTGCAGATGCGCTGAGCTGCATCCACCAGCTTTTTAACGGTGGGGGCAGATTCCAGCTCGGGCAGCGTCGCGTTGGGAACGGGGGTGTTGGTTCCGCATACACGGAGAATGGGGGCGTCCAGCTCATCAAACAGCTTGTCAGCTATCTGAGCGGCTATCTCAGCGCCGTAACCGCCGCGCTCAACAGCCTCGTGGCAGATGATAACGCGTCCGGTCTTGGTCACCGATTCGGTAATGGTATCCCAATCGAGCGGAACGAGGGAACGCAGGTCAAGAACCTCCGCGTCTATTCCCTGCTGCTCCAGCTCCTTGGCGGCATCCAGCGCCATCAATACGCTCTTGGAATAGGTGATGATGGTGACATCCTTGCCATAGCGCTTGATGTCAGCCTTGCCGAGCGGAATGGTGTATTCCTCCTCCGGCACCTCACCCTTGGTTTGATAAAGGCCCTTATGTTCGATAAAAACTACGGGATTGTTATCTCGGATAGCGGATTTTAAGAGTCCCTTTGCGTCGTAGGGGGTAGAAGGCATAACGACTTTAAGCCCGGGGATATGGGTAAAGAGCGCCTCAAGGCTCTGCGACTGAGTGCATCCGTTAGACTTGCCTCTGCCGCCCTGAGTTCTCAATACCATCGGAACGGTTACCTGACCGTTGGTCTTATAGCACATCTTGGACATCTGATTGAGTATGATATCAAAACCGCAGCCGATAAAGTCAACATGCATTATCTCGGCAACGGGGCGTGCGCCGCACATAGCGGCACCGGTTGCGACCCCCGCAATGGCCCACTCGGAAAGGGGGGTGTTGCGGACTCGTGCCGGTCCAAACTCATCGAGAAGTCCCTTGGTGGCTTTATAAACGCCGCCGGTTATGGCAACATCCTCGCCCATAACGATAACCTTTTCGTCACGGCGCATTTCCTCTGCCAGTGCGGAAGCGATAGCCTCACGATACATCATCTTTTTCATATTGTGTGCCTCCTCATTCCGCATACAGGTTGTTTTCAATATCTTCGACCTTCATCGGCTCGCCGTCAAGGCCGAACTGAACAGCCTCAGCGACCTGAGCATCGACGGACCTGATGATCTCCTCATCCTCCGCCTCTGTCCAGCCGAACTCTGCAACGAGCAGCTTCTTCATGTTTCCGAGACAGTCGTTGTTTCTTATGACCTCGTCTATCTCCTCACGGGTACGATAGGTCTGCTCATCGCCCTCATGGTGTCCGCGCAGACGGTATGTATCACATTCTATGAAAGAGGGGCCTTCGCCGCGGCGGGCACGCTCAACAGCCTCCTTGGCTGCGGCGTAAACCTCCAGAACATCGTTGCCGTTTACCTTTACGCCGGGCACACCGTAGCCTGCGGCACGCTGGTAAAAGCTGCCCATCGCGGTGGAGGTGTTGACGTTGGTTGAAATCGCGTAGTGGTTATTTTCGCACACAAAGATAACAGGCAGCTTCCAAACGGCAGCCATATTCATCGATTCGTGGAATGCGCCCTGGTTGCCGCCGCCGTCGCCAAAGAAGGAAACGGATACGCGGCCGGGGGCAAACAGCGAGCAGTAAAGAGCATGACCTGTGCCGAGAGTCTGAGAAGCGCCTACGATCCCGTTCGCGCTCATAAAGCCGACCTCGGGAGCAGTCTGGTGCATTTTGCCGGCTCTGCCGCCGCAGATGCCGTTTTCTTTGCCCATAAGCTCTGCCATCATAGCATTGATGTCGGCGCCCTTGGCGATAAGGTGACCATCGCAGCGGTGGGTAGAGGCGATGTAATCCTCCTTGGTCAGCGCCTTGCACACGCCGGTGGCGACAGCTTCTTCGCCTACATACATATGCATATTGCCGATAACGATGCCCTGCTTAAAATATGCGACTGCGCTTTCTTCAAACACACGGATAAGGCGCATCATACGGTACATTTCGATAAGTTCTTCTTTTGTAAGACCGAGCTGCTTGTGATCCATGAGGTTCACCCTTTCTTTTTCTTATTGGGGATGTGTATTGCTTTGCTGTCCGCTGCCAATACCGCTTCTCTGATAGCTTCGGCAACGGTGGGGTGGGAATGTATGGTATCGGTTATTTCAAGGGCAGTGGCCTCCATCGATATCGACAGCGCCGCTTCCGCTATCAGCTCGGTGGCGTGCGCGCCAAGTATATGAACGCCCAGTATCTCGTCAAGCTCGTTGCCGATGATGACCTTTACCATGCCCTCGCCGCCGTTTGCGATGAGCGCTCTGCCGTTTGCGGCAAGCGGAAATCTTCCTACACGGTAGTCTACGCCCTGCTCCTTGGCCTGCTCCTCAGTTATGCCTACCGCAGCCGTTTCAGGCAGCGAATAGATACAGGAGGGCACGCAGTTGGGACGGTAGCGTTTATGTTCACCCATGGCGTTTTCGGCAGCGACCTCTCCCTGAGCCGAGGCAGTGTGAGCAAGCATCACCTGACCGACACAGTCGCCTATGGCGTAAACGCCCGGAATATTAGTCTCAAGATATTCGTTTACAAGGATCTTATTTTTCTCACACTTGATACCGACAGCCTCGGCGTTGAGATTATCGGTATAGCTTCTTCTGCCAACGGCACACAGCACCTTTTCGGCAGAAACGGATCTTATCTCGCCGTTGTTATCGACCTTTACTTCCGCCTCGGTCTCACCATCCGAAACAGAGACCACCTTGTGTTCAAGCATGAGCTCGACGCCCTGATTTTTAAGCTGCTTTGCGACCATCTGCGATATTTCCTTATCGAGGGTGGGCGCCAGCACAGGCAGCGCCTCAACGATAGTGACCTTGCAGCCGAACGCAGTGAGAGCGCAGGCAAATTCTATGCCGATAACTCCGCCGCCGATGATGACCATCGATTTGGGCATCTCCTCCATCGAGAGCAGTCCGGTGGAATCGACGACGAATTTACTTGTTCTAAGGCCTTCTATGGGAGGCATCACCGGAACAGAACCGGTGGCAATGATAAAGCGGTCGGCCTCGAGCATCTGATGTGAGCCGTCCTCAAGCGTTATCTCAACAGCCTTGGGCTTTATAAATTTCGCTTCGCCCTTTATGACCTTGACTCCGCTTCCCTTGAGCAGACCGGAAACTCCTCCGGTAAGCTTTTTGACGATAGAGTTTTTAAACGCCAGTACCTCTTGCCAGTTTATCGCGTCAATGGTGACATGAACGCCGCAGCCTGCACCCTCGCGGGCAGAATTTGCTATCTCCGCCGGATGAAGCAGCGCCTTGGTGGGTATGCAGCCCACGTTAAGACAGGTCCCGCCGACATGCTTCTTTTCAACGAGGGTCACGTTTGCGCCAAGCTGCGCCGCGCGGATAGCCGCAACATAGCCGCCGGGGCCTCCGCCGATGACAATAACGCTGCCCCTGTTGTTGGATCGATCCATAAAGATACCTCCGAAAAATGCTGTATCATTAAATATCAGATACGTTTTAAAACGATCTTCTTACATTTCAAACACACTGTAACCAACAAAAAGCAATGGTCAGGCTGACCATTACTTTTTGTTGGTGCGAGGAAAAAGTCATTCGATATCCAATCCGCAAAGCTCCTCATAAAGGCGAACTACCTCAAGGGAATCATCGGTTGCGGGATATTTCTTGACAGCGAGCTTAAAAAGCTCTCGGGCAGTATTGCCCAGCAGCATCGGTGCGCCCGCCGAATCGGCGGTTTTGCACGCGATATCGGTATCCTTCAGCTGTATCTGAAGGGTGCTGCGGGTGGAAAAATCGCGGTTTATCAAAAACTGTCCGCGGTTTTCAAATATGCGGGACATTCCCGCGCTGGTGCATATGGTATCATATACGAGCTGCAGGTCGAGACCGCATTTTTTAGCCATGGTGAACGCCTCGGCAGTGGCACACATATGTATGCCGACAAGCAGCTGGTTCACAGCTTTTATCGCCTGTCCATGGCCTATCTCTTTGCCGACGTGGACAACATTTTTGCCGAAGCTCTCAAATATCGGCTTGTATTTTTCAAACAGGTCGTCGCTTCCGGCAGCCATCACCGTCAGCGTTCCCGCTCTGGCGCCTGCGGTCCCGCCGCTGACGGGGCAATCCATCATGCGGCAGCCTTTTTCGGCAGCCATTTCGGCAAGCTTTTTGGCGTCATCTACCGCGATGGTGCTCATGTTGATGATGGTGCCGCCGCGCATCGTTTCAAGCAGTCCGCTCATAACATTGCAGCAATGGGTATAGGAGTTCACTATCATCAGCACGGTATCGGTCATTTTGCCAAGCTGCTGAAGGCTTTCTGCCGCTTCGGCGCCGTCTGCGACCAGATCGGCAAAAGCCTCGGGGCGCAGGTCATAAAGCACCATATCAAAGCCGCCGTTCATAATGTTGCGGGCGATGCCGTGTCCCATAACGCCAAGGCCGACCATTCCGATTTTAGACATTGAATGTCACTTCCTTTTTTATTATGCCTCTGCGGTCTGTTCCATAGGAGGAACGGAATTTTTTCCGGAGCCCTTGCGGTCATACATCAGGCTGACTACCATTATGGCCAATCCGATTATATCGGTGACCAAACCCTGGTCTATCAGCAACAGAGCAGCTGCAAAATTCAAAACTCGCAGCAATGCAGGGAGCTTTCTACGGAAAGAGTAACCCTCTACCGCACTGGAAAGTGCGATACCTGCGATCATGCAGGAGATGAGCGAACGGACTACTTCCAAAGGAGTTCCTATCATAAGCAGAGCAGGGTTATAAACGAACATGAAAGGCATAAGGAATGCGGTTATGCCCAGCTTGCAAGCAAGGAAGCCTGTTTTGAAGAACTCGGCACCTGCAATGCTGGCGCCCGCGTAAGCAGCCATGGCTACGGGAGGAGTGATAGCAGAGATGCAGGCGAAGTACAGCACGAACAGGTGAGCTGCAGTGGGAACAACGCCCATCTTCAGCAGAACGGGAGTGCACAGAGCGGAGGTGATAATATAAGCGGCGGAGGTAGGAACGCCCATGCCCAGGATCAGGCAGGCAACAGCGGTCATGAACAGAGCCAGCGGCAGGAAGCCCTTAGCAACGCTCATTACGATACCGGTGAAGTTTACGCCAAGGCCGGTGGTAACCAGAGCACCAACTATCAAACCGGAAGCGCAGCAGGCAAGTGCGATGGTCAGGGTGCTCTTGGCAGTGGATATGCAGATGTTATACAGACCCTTGATGGTCAAACGACGGGTAAGTACGCCAATAACGCAGCAAACTACCAACGAGATGGAAACAGCGCGGCCTGCGGTGTAACCCATGCAGAGAACAGCGATAAGGGTAGCCAAAGGCAGCAGCAAATAAACATTCTTAACGAGGTATTCCTTGGTCGCAAAGCCATCCTTCATGGGCTGCAGACCGAGACGAACCGCACGGAAATGAACCATCAGGATCAGAGCTACGTAGTAAAGCAGACCGGGGATCAGAGCAGCTTTTACTACTTCCATATAAGGCACCTGCAGCATTTCAGCCATAATGAAAGCTACAGCGCCCATAACGGGGGGCATGATCTGGCCGCCGGTGGAAGCAACAGCTTCAACTGCGCCGGCAAAAGTAGGCTCATACTTCAAGCTCTTCATCATCGGAATGGTCATAACGCCGGTACCATAAACGTTGGCAACAGCGGAACCGGAGATACTGCCGAAAATACAGCTGGAAACTACCGCTGCCTTAGCAGCGCCGCCCTTGGTTCTACCAACCAGAGCGTTTGCAAGGTCGATAAAGTAGGGGCCGGATCCGATCTCTTCGAGGAAAGAGCCGAACAATATAAACAGAAACAGGAATGTAGCAGATGCACCGACGGCAGAACCGAACATCGCTTCATAACCCATATACATATTCTCAACAAAAACATTAAGCTTGATCGCGCGGTGATAAAGAACGCCAGGCATATACTGGCAGGTAAAAGTGTAAACAAGGAAAACAAGAACGATAATAGGCATGGGGATGCCTGCAATGCGGCGGATGCCTTCAATAACCAGAATGATCATGGTGAAGCACATGATCTTATCCATCATGGTGACGGGACTTACATACTGAATACGCTGAGAGAAGCGATCATAATTCAGCCAAACATAGGCTGCACTGTATGTACCCAAAGCGCAGAACACATAATCGAAAAACTTGCCAACTTTGGACTTGGAGGTTTTAACAAGATAGCACAGACACAGAACAAAGGTCATATGAACGCTGCGCTGAATAGTGATAGGGAACACACCGAATACAGCAGTGTACAGATGGAACGCACACATACCGATACATACAAGCGAGATCAATATCTCCTTTGGTGTGATTTTCTTTTTTCCAGTTTGTTCGGCCATACAAGAATCTCCTTTCAATTTCGGCTTGCGCCGCGCCGAAACAATGTATCTTCCGGCGCGGCATAGGCCTCAAGCCGCACATCATGCGCGCTTTATAGAATTCATAACTTTTGTTTACGGGGATTACTTAAGAATGCCGATCTCCTTGTAGAAACGCTCAGCGCCGGGATGGAGGGGAACACCGGCTACATCGAAGGACTGGGTAGCCTTGTCAGTCTCCAGCATGGAGGGAGCGGTCAGAGCCAGTTCTTCCCAGTTTTCGTACAGGGTCTTGGTAACATGGTATACGAAATCATCTTCAGCATTAGCGTTTGCGATCCAGATGTTGGGGGAGATGAGGATCGGAACTTCCTTATCAACGCCTCTGAAAGCGTTAACAGGCATGGTGCCAAGAGTATAACCCTGCTTGAGCATGGGCTGAACATCCTCGGGCATAAGATCAAGCATCTGCATATCAACGTTGGTGAAGATTTCGGTGCCGTATGCGTGGCCCTTAGCCATCATGGTGATGTACATATCCAGATGTCCATCCTTGAAGAGGTCGGAAGCCTCGGCGTGAGAGGTGTACTGTACAGAACCGCCCCAAGCCTTGATGTCCTCAAGAGAAACGCCATAGCAGCTGAGCAGCTGACGGGCAGCAAGCTCGGTGTAGTTGCCTACGGGCATAACAGCCAGACGGATGGGCTTCTTTGCTGCAAGAGCATCCTTCAGATTGGTGATGCCGGAAGCCTTGGTGGACATAGCAACGACCCAAGCGGGGTCAGTGCGGGCAACACCGCGAACGTCAGCCATCTTCTCAGTGAAGGGGTCAATGCCTTCCATAGCAGCCAGAGCAGCGTTAGCGCAGGTGGTGCCGATGTTGAACTGGTCAGCATTAACGGTAGCCAGGTTGGATACGCCGCCGCCTACTGCAACTTCAGCGGTAGAGCCTGCATAAGCATTCTTGAACATGTCCATGTACTGAGAGCACATCATGTAGGTAACAGAGCTAGAGGAGCCGGATGTCAGACGAAGTTCAAACTTGCTGTAATCAACGGGTTTCTCTGCGGGAGCGGCAGGGGCTGCGGGAGCTGCAGGTGCTGCAGGAGCAGCGGGGGCTGCGGGAGCGGCAGGGGCTGCTGTGGAAGCTGCGGGAGCTGCGCCTCCGCAGGCGACCATGCTAAGAAGCATAGCCATGGCGAGGATGGTTGCTAACAACTTTTTCATTTGTGTTCCTCCTTTTTTGTTTTGGGCTTTCTTTATATAAACGCCAAATGGGCGTCTACATACAAACTTAAAATCGATCAGCTGAAATATACCGGCTTATAGGAAACCGCCGTCTACCGTCAGCGAAGTGGCATTGATATAGGAAGCCTCATCGCTTGCCAAAAACGCGTATGCATTGGCTACCTCACGGGCTTCGCCCCAACGTCTTGAAGGGAATCTGGAAGCCTTTTCGGCGCGTATCTCAGGAGGGATGGCGTTGGTCATCGGGGTAGAGATCGCGCCCGGAACGATCGCGTTTACATTTATTCCGTATTTTGCAAGCTCTTTTCCCATCGAACGGGTCAGTGATAAGATAGCGCCCTTAGATGCAGCATAGTTTGTCTGACCGAAATTTCCGGCAAGAGCCGCCACCGAAGAGGAGTTGACTATACGTCCGCTTCGCTGTTCCATCATATAAGGCACTACCGCCTTGCTCATGACTACCGTTCCCATCAGGTTTACATCGATAACCTTTTGGAACTGCTCTATATCCATCTTGTAGAATTGAGCATCCTTGGTGATCCCGGCATTGTTGATAAGGATATCCACACTGCCAAATTGCTCGGCGGTCCTTTTTACCATTTCATTTACGGCATCCTTATCACAGATATTAAGCGTCTGCCAAAGCACCTCTCCCTTTTGGGATAACTTTTCGGAAGCTTCCTGCAGCCTGACTGCATCCATATCGCATATCATTACCTTAGCGCCTTCTTCAAGGAACTTTTCTGCGGTCGCATAGCCTATGCCGCCTGCGGCACCGGTGATGATAGCCACTTTATTTTCCAGTCTGCCCATATATAAACCTCCTCCACTTATTCGTAATCGTAAAATCCGTGCTTGGTTTTCTGACCGTATCTGCCCTTATCGTACTGCTCCTTGAAAAGATCGTAGCCGCGGGGCTTTACTCCGGTCTTGTCGTATTCCGCCTGCATCATAAGGAAGTTTCGGTCGATGCCGGTGAGGTCTTTGGAACGGAACGGGCCCATCTTGTGTCCGGCGCCCTTTTCGCAGGCGATATCGACATCCTCAAAGGTGCAGTAGCCGTTCTCGACCAGCCAATAAGCCTCGTTGGCTATAGCGGTGATGATACGGTTGGTGATAAATTTTTCGACCTCTTTTTTGAGCAGGACCGGCTTTTTGCCTATCGAACGCGCAAACTCCATGAGGGTGTCGGCGGTCTGCTGGCTGGTGTGTTCGCCCTTGACCACCTCGATAAGCTCCATGACCAGCGCCGGATTGAAATAGTGGAAGTTAGCAAGTCTGCTCGGGTCGGTGATGTCGCCCGCAAATATCGAGGAGACCATAGTGCTGGAGTTGGTGGCAATGATGGCATCCTTTTTTGCAAATTTATCTACCTGCTTGAATATCTCATGCTTTGCGTTTTCATCCTCGAAAATCGCTTCGATAACGAGGTCGGCGTCCGCAACCGCTTCCGAAAGCTCCTGAGAGATGGAAAGCTTTGCCTTGATATCGGCAACTTCCTGTTCGGTCATTCTTCCCTTGGCGATACGGCCCGCAAGGTAATCCTCTACCCATGCTGCCATCTGCTCACAGACAGCCTTGTTTACTTCCGCGACCGAAACCTTATAGCCATATTTCGCGATACCGAGAGCTATCTGTCTGCCCATCATTCCGCCGCCGACTACACATACATTTTTAATTGCCATAACATTTACACCCTTTCAATAACGATAGCACTGCCGAATCCACCGCCTACGCACATGGTAGCAAGGGCGTATTTCGCTTCGGGTCTGCGCTGCATCTCATAGCAAAGGGTTCCTACCAGCCTTGCACCGGTGGAGCCGGAGGGATGACCCAGCGCGATAGCGCCGCCGTTTACGTTGAGCTTAGCCTGATCGATGCCAAGCTCATTTACGCAGGCGAGCGCCTGAGCAGCAAACGCCTCGTTGAGCTCAACAAGATCCATCTGGTCGATGGTCATATCCAGCTGCTTGAGCACCTTTCTCACCGCGGGAATGGGGCCGATGCCCATAACTCTCGGGTCAACTCCTGCGGTGCTGTAACCGATGAGCTTTGCCAACGGCTTTATGCCAAGTTCCTCGACCTTTTTGCCGCTCATAAGAACTACAACTGCCGCGCCGTCGTTTCTGCCGCAGGCGTTGCCTACGGTTACGGTACCGTTCTTTTTGAACACCGGCTTGAGAGAGGCGAGCTTTTCATAGGTGGAAAGCCTGGGATGCTCGTCCTTATCCACTATTATCGGATCACCCTTGCGCTGAGGGATAGAAACGGGAACTATCTCATCAAATTTGCCTGCCTCATACGCCGCCTGATAGCGCTCCTGGCTCTGCTGGGCAAACCTGTCCTGCTCTTCGCGGGTGACGTTGTATTGCTCGGCTACCGTTTCAGCGGTCTCGCCCATGCTGAATCTGCCGAATATATCGGTGGGCTGCGCGCCTACCTGACTCTCGGTGATGGAGTCGTAGATGGTGAAATTGCCGGCATTGATGCCGTATCTGATATTATTGGTGAAGAAGGGGGCGTTGCTCATGCTTTCAACGCCGCCGGCGATGATTATATCCGCCATGCCGACCTCTATTTTGTTGGCAGAGCACTGGATAGCCGCCATTGCAGAGGAACACGCCTGCTGAATGGTGTAGGCGGTGGTCTCATAGGGGAAGCCCGACATCAAAGCGGCATATCTTGCCACATTATGTATCGCAGAGGAGGGACGGGTCTCGCCCATTACAATTTCATCCACCATCTCGGGGGTGATACCTGCTCTTACAACCGCCTCTTTGAAGCAAACTGCGGAAAGGTCAGCAACTGTCATGCTTTTAAGCGCGCCGCCCATCTTGCCGATAGGGGTTCGGCAAGCGGCTACGATATATACATTTTGCATTTTCATAGCGATCTCTCCTTTTAAATAACGCCGTTGGCTTTCAGCTCTTCGATCTTCTGCTCATCAAGCCCGAGCAATTCACTGTAAACCTCAAGATTATGCTGTCCCAGCAGCGGAGCCGGTCTGCGGATACTGGTCTTGGTATCGGAAAGTTTGATGGGGTTATTGGTAATGGTCAGCTCGCCTATTCCGGGCTGATCCATCTTTACCAGCATCTCTCGCTCCCCTATGATATGTTCATCGGTCGAGATGTCATCCATATCAAATATGGGGCCTGCCGGGACGCCTGCATTGAGGATTATTTCGACAGCTTCATCGGCGTTATACTGCGAAGCCCATTCCTCAACTATTTCCTTGACCAGCCAGTAGTTGTCGGAACGCTTGGTCATAATGCTGAAGCGCTCGTCATCTTTCAGTTCGGGGCGGTGAAGCACCTTTTCACAGAACTGATAGAACAGCTTGTCGCTTCCGCAGGCGATAATGAAAAATCTGTCCTTGGCCTTAAACACGCCGTAGGGTGCGTTTCCGATATAGCGGTGTCCCGTTCTCGGAACCAGTCCGCCGGAGATAAAGTAGCGCATATTTTCAGATGGCATCAGCGCAAGTATTGAATCTACCATCGCAACATCGATGCACTGGCCCTTTCCTGTAAGGCTGCGGGCGTGAAGCGCCGCAAGTATTCCGATAACGGTGTTCATTCCGGCAGAAATATCTCCGATGGATGCACCCGCTCTGATAGGGTCGCCGCCCTCTACGCCGGTGGTGCTCATAATGCCGCCCATACCCTGTGCAATGATATCGTAAGCGGGTCGCTGAGCATATTTGCCCTTCTGACCGAAGCCGGAGATGACGGCGTAAATGATTTTCTCGTTTACCGAGCTGAGAACGTCATAGCCCAATCCGAGGCGCTCCATAACACCGGGTCGGTAGTTGGATATTACAACATCCGCCTGTTTTACCATCTCAAGGAACATTGCTTTGCCCTCGGGCGCTTTGAGGTTAAGGGTAACGCTGCGCTTGTTTCGATTTATTGCAGCGAAAAAGGTGCTGTTTCCGTTAACGTGAATAGGCGTGAATCTCGCGTCGTCGCCCTTGACCGGGGTTTCTATTTTAATAATGTCAGCTCCGAGATCTCCCAGCCACATAGTGGCGAAAGGTCCGCTGAGAACTCTTGTCAGATCCAAGATTTTTATGTCATTTAAAGCACCTTGCAGCATATTTGTTACTCCTTTCGCATAATGCAAATAATTATTTGTCTTTATCTATATTTTATCATTGACTACCTTTTAAAACTAATGTATATTTTTGTTGTACTCATTTATTAAAATAAATGTTTTGAGGTGAAACAATGATCACATTGCAGCAGCTTCGCTATTTCCGGGAGCTTGCAAAAACCTGTCATCTGACCAGAACAGCGGAAAAGCTGTATATAACCCAAACCACCTTGAGCAATACCATAATCAACCTTGAAAAACAGCTTGGAATAAAGCTGTTCGAACGTGTGGGCAGAAATATTCGGCTCAGCGAAGCGGGCAAACAATACTATAAATATGTAAACGAGGCTCTCATCTTACTTGAAAATGCTCAGACGGTGGTCGATGACTTTACAGAAAAGAATCAGCAGAATGTATCGGTAGCGATGAACAGCTCCATCGTATGGGCAGATATGATCCACGATTTCCGAAGCCTTTACCGCAACTGCAATATCCGACAGATAGACTGCGACAAAGCGCTCTTCCATGAGATGCTGCTAAATCAGGAGATCGATTTTGTGCTGGCTGGGATAGGCGATATTCCCATGCTCGGACTTAAACATCAGGTTTTAAGAGAAGAAAGTATTTATCTGTGCGTTTCAAAAGACAATCCCCTGTCTGAAAAAAATCATATCCACCTCTCCGATGCCAAAGACGAAGCATTTATAATACTTCCCAAGACCACCTGCTTCCGCAGCTATTGCGACAGGCTTTTTGAAAAGGCAGGCCTACAATACAAGGTAGCGGCGGAATGCGACTATACCATGCGCGGAAAGCTGGTGGAAGCCGGCTTCGGCGTAGCTTTGACCACCAGCTTTTATAAGAAAGGAAAGCGTCACGGCGAAAACATCGCTTATATCCCTGTGATCGATGACTTTGCCCGTCGTCCCATCGCAATAATATGGAATCCGCAGCACTATCTCAGCCGTGCAGCAAGAGACTTTATGGACCACGTTATCAAAACTGTCATATAATTTCAAAGTCTGCGCCCCGAAGCGCAGACTTTTTTATATTCAAAATCAGTTTTAAAAATTCCATATAGTGTGCATTTTTCCATTCCTAAAAATTGGGGGATGGTTATAATAAGACAATAGTTTTTATCCACCTTTAAGTTTTGATAGATCATTTACTGACAGGAGAGAAAAAGACCATGAAAAGTATCCTTCTTATCGGAGATTCCATCCGATTCGGCGCTGCCAGCAACAAACAGAGCATTGCTTTGGGAAAGGTACTTAAAAGTCCAAGCCCCGGATACGGCGTATATGTAAAAGAAAAGCTGGAAGGCATTGCAAACGTCTATGCGCCCAATGAAAACTGCCGCTTTGCGCAATACACCCTGCGGTATCTGCATAACTGGGCTTCCGAACTGCCCTGCGAGGAAATAGACATCGTGCACTGGAACAACGGCCTTTGGGATGCCCTTCGCTTGTTCGGGGATGAGCCGCTGACCCCCATCGAGGTCTACGGTGATATGCTCAAGAGAGTATACAAGCGCATCCGTCTGCTTTTCCCCAATGCTAAAATCATCTTCGCTCTTTCCACCGCGGTGGTCGAGGAGTGGGCCAATCCCGACTTTTTCCGCTATAACCATGAGATAGAGCAATACAACCAAAAGGCTGTCGAGGTCATGCGGGAGCTTGGCGTTGAGGTCAACGACCTTTACGCAGTATCCTCCGGCTTCGACGATTCGCTGCACTGCGATTGGGTCCATTTCGGCGAAGAAGGCTCCAAGCTTCTGGCTGACGCCGTTATCAAGTCCTGCCTTGGCTGATCATCACAAACCAAAATATACATATAGGGGAATTTATCATGTCTGAAACTATGCTCAGTATCGTAGGCTTTGCCACCATCATAGGTATCCTTCTTCTTCTCAACCGCAAGGTAGTAGCACCTTTTGTCGCCATTGCAGGAATGCCGATGATCGCCTGCATCATCATAGGTCATGGCGCAAATCTCAATCAATATATCACCAAGGGCGTCAGTTCTATAAGCACTACCGGTATAATGTTTATTTTCTCGGTCATTTTCTTCGGGGTGGTAAGCGAGACCGGTGCTTTCGCTCCCTTTGTAAACAAGATCATCAAAGCCACCAAGGGCGACCCGGTGCGTCTTATGGTCGGTGTTTTTCTGTTTGCCGCAATAGTTCACCTCGATGGCTCCGGCGTAGTTACTACCCTGCTTGTAGTTCCGCCCATGTTCCCCATTTTCAAGCGCTTGAAGATGCGCAACTTTACTCTCGCGCTGCCGCTTGGTCTTGCTGCCGGTATAATGAATGCCGTGCCGTGGGGCGGCCCTACGCTGCGCGCCGCCACCGCACTTAAAATGGATGTTATGGAGCTTTGGATACCCTTTATCCCCACCCAGGTATTCGGTCTGTTGGTATCGCTCGTTGTTGTTGTCATGGTCGGCCGCGGCGAAAAGCAGCGCCTGATAAAAGAGGGCATCATAGTGGAGGGCGCCCCCTTCAACTACGAGGAATTTGTGCCCCACTACACTGAGGAGCAGCTTAAAATGCGCCGACCCAAGCTGCTTATCGTCAACTGGATCCTTATTATCGTTGTTTTGGGTAGCATGATGGCTTCTCTGCTTGCTCCCGTTGCAGCATTTATGGTAGGCTCTGGTTTGGCAATGGTCATCAACTACCGCGACGCTCAGCTTCAGCGCACATTGATAGAAGAAAAGGGCAAAGATGCCATTTTGATGTGCAGCGTAATATTTGCAGCAGGTATACTTATGGGCGTTATGAGCAATTCCGGTATGTCCACCGCCATGGCAAACACCATGGTAAAGCTGCTTCCCACCTCTATGGCAAGGTTTATGGCTCCGCTCATCGGCGTTCTTTCCTGCCCCCTGAGCATTCTGTTCGATCCCGACTCCTATTACTACGGCATCATGCCGATAATTGCACAGGTAGCGGAAACTCTCGGCAGCAGCAGCATCGATATTGCACGCGCCTCTATCATCGGACAGTGTACCCTCGGCTGGCCGCTATCGCCCATGGTCGGAACATTCTTCCTCTTTACCGGAATGTGCGAGATAGACATCGGCGAATGGCAGAAATACGCCATCAAATTCTTCTTCCCCATCGGCGTCGCAATGACCGCATTTGCATGTGTTACCGGTCTGTTCTCTTTCTGAATCATATACTTATACAAGCCCCGGGCAGCTGCTCAGGGGCTTATTTTTATCTCTCACAAGCAGCTTGCAAACGGATATTCGATGCGATAAAATCTTTTTCAACTTGTGTTAATATAATATACATATCAGCAAAGGGAAACAGATCATGGCAAATACGATAAAGCTTACCGCTGAAAACAAACCTCTGATGATAGCCCACCGTGGGGCAAGCGGCCTTGAGCCGGAAAATACCCATGCCGCCTTTATCGCTGCCGGCAACCGCAGCTATTACGGCATTGAGACCGACATACATAAGACCGCCGATGGTCACTATGTAATAATGCATGATCCCAGCACTCTGCGCATGACCGGCGATGACCTTATCATCGCTAATGCTACTTATCAAACCCTGCGAGGTATGCAGATAAAAGAGAAAAGCGGCATCAAAGGCCGCACCGATCTGCGCATACCCAATCTGGAGGAATATTTGGGGCTTTGCAAGTATTATGAAAAAGCGGCTGTACTGGAGTTGAAAGACGAGTTCACCGCAGAGGATATCGATGAGATCTGCTCGGTGGTCGAATCGTTTGATTACATGCCTCAGACAGTGTTCATCTCCTTCAAATTTCATAACCTTGTATTGCTGCGTCAGAGAAATCCTCAGCAGGCGGCGCAATTTCTCATCCGTGAGTTTGAAGATGATCTTATCGGTCGGTTGGTCGAGCATAAGCTTGATCTGGATATCAAGCACACCGCTCTTACTGCCGAAAATGTAAAAGCCTGCCACGATGCAGGCATCAAGGTCAACTGCTGGACCGTTGACGACCCAGCAGACGCCGAGCGCCTTATCGGCTACGGCGTAGATTTCATCACGACCAATATTCTGGAATAAAGAAAACCTCCCCGACCACCGCAGCAAGCAGGCATACTAGTGTAACTGTCGTTTGCCTTCGATCACGGGCCGGGATGTGTATTATGGATCTTATGTTGGCG
>CAZSEO010000039.1:0-19816 GCA_964605985.1 uncultured Oscillospiraceae bacterium
ACCTATCCTTCATCCTTTTTTATTCAACTGTCCAAGATGTATTGTATACCTACAAGATAGAAAAGAGCAAGTTCAGTTATAAGCTTGCCAATAATTCGATAAAAGGGTATAATAAACTTTGTATAGCATATAAGCGGAGGCGGTTCTTGTCTATGAAGCGATGGGATATGCATGTTCATACCCTTTGGTCTGATGGTTCCACACCGGTTTGCGACGTTGTAAGATATGCCGCCAATGCAGGCCTTGCCGGAATCGCGGTGACCGATCATGATTCAATGGATATGGTCGCAGTGGCTAAGCGTGAAGCTGAAAGCTTTGACCTTGAGATAATTCCCGGAGTTGAGCTATCCACTATGGATAATTCAACCGGAAGAAAGGTACATTTGCTGGTTTATTATCCGAGAGATATCGGCGTTTTGAAGCCTTATTTTGATAATATCTCAGCTCAGCGAAAAAAAGCGGGCCGAGAGATGATCCGGCTTGTAAAAAAGTATTTTTCGATAAGCGAAGAGACGGTGCTGCGTTACAGCCAAAACAGCGGCACTATATACCGCCCGCATATAATGCGGGCGCTGATGGATCTGGGCTACGCAGAGCAGATTTATGGTAAGCGTTATCTTGAACTGTTCGGTTCTAACGGGAGCTGTCGTCGAAATGTTATCTATCTTGATGTTTTAGATGCTGCGAAGCTGGCAAGAAAAAGTGGGGGAGTCGTGTTTTTGGCACATCCTGATGTTTATGACAGCTACGCTGCGGCAGAAAAGCTGGCTTCGGCAGGGCTTATTGACGGTATAGAAAACAGCTATCCGAGAAAAAAGTCTGAAAATGAAAATAAACATCTTGAACTTATAAATAAATATCGACTTCTCACAAGCGGAGGCACCGATTATCACGGGTGGTATACCCCTGATCCGCATCCTCTCGGATGCTGCACTGCGTGTGAGGATGAAATATCAAAGATAAAGGAACTTGCGGATAAAAGGAGATTACTATAAATGAACTTTGAATACAATACTAACGGGACCTGTTCCAAAAAGATAGAATTTGAGCTTTCTGAGGATGGCATTATTAAGTCGGTAAAATTTATCGGTGGCTGCCACGGAAATCTTCAGGGAATATCTGCCCTTGTCACCGGAATGAAGGCGGAGGATGTCATCGAACGAATCAGCGGTATCAGATGCGGATTTAAATCCACATCCTGCCCCGATCAGCTTTCAAAGGCGCTGAAACAGGCGCTTGCAGAAAAATAAATAAAATATATTTTAAGGAAGTGGTTTAATGGCGAGCTTCTATAATAACGATGAAGATATCAAAATCGCGCCGGAGGATCTTTCCAAGCTTTTTACCAATGAAAATCCGCAGGCGGATGATAACATAGACCTTCTGATGCGTCAGCGCGCGAATGGAAACGCAGCCAAAGCTAAAAAGCTCGGCAAACAGTATGTCGAGGACCTTTTAGATTGCGTTTGGACTAAAGCGCCGGATGACATCAGTTCGGAGACCTTCGAGCTTCAGACCAAGCTGCTGTTTGCTTATGTGGTCCACCGCATAATCTCGGATTATTCACCTAATCACATAGTTGCAAATTCTGCGCTCAGCAGCTTTTACGAGCATCTTGAGGACGCCGATCCCAAGCTTTCGGATCAAATTAATGATAACGCGGCCTTTTCGCTTTATGTTTTGCTTCACCGCTCGGGCGAGGAGCGTTCCGATAAAGTCGGAAAGGTGTTTGCCGAGGTGTGCGATGCGGCAGAAGGTTCTGATTGCAGCGTGATAGGAGAAAGTGCTTATGCTCGGTTTTTGAGCGCCTGCACTCAACGCTTGCTGAATACTGAATTTGTCGATCAATGAAAGGGGGAGCGCCCTTAATGTCATCGGGAGTGTTCACCGCCGGGATAGATAACGGCGGACTTACCACAGATTATGAGATAAGAATATTGATATGCTGGCTTCTTGATAAGCTTAAAGTACAGGTCACTGCTTCTCAGCTCAGCGGCGCCCTTCTCGGAGAGGGAATGGTAAATTATTTTGAGGCAACCTGCGCTATCGGGCAGCTTATCGCTTCGGGGCATATACTTGAAAGCGATAATGGATCGGGCGAAAAAGTTCTGCTGCTTACCGAGCTTGGAAAAAAGACCTCTGAAGCTTTTTATAAAACCGTTCCGAGAAGCGTTCGCGACCGTTCTCTTGAATCGCTCAGCCAGTATATTTTGCAGGAGCGTTTCGCTAAGGAAAACCGTACCTCCATTATCAAGACCGAGGATGGATACCGCCTTGAGCTAACCCTCAACGACGTTGGAAACGACCTTATGACTATTTCGCTTTACGCACCGACCAAGGAGATGTGTGAGGCTATGGAAAAGCGGTTCCTGCTTGACCCAACGCGGGTCTACAGAATGATAATTTCCCATCTTACAGGATAAAAACTCGGCGCTATCGAGCTTATCGAAAGCGGAGATAAGCAGAAAAAAAAAATGTCTATCGAAAAAGTAAGAGAATATTTTAAAGGCTTCGGTATGGAGGATAAGATACTGGAGTTTCCGGTTTCCAGTGCGACTGTTGAGCTTGCAGCACAGGCATTGGGCTGCGACCCCAACCGCATCGCCAAGACCCTTTCCTTCAAGATAGGGGAGCAGTGTATACTTATCGTTACCGCCGGCGGCGCCAAGATAGATAACGCAAAATATAAAGCATTTTTTCATACCAAGGCTAAAATGCTCACCCACGACGAAGCGGCTGAGCTGGTCGGCCACGCGGTCGGCGGAGTTTGCCCCTTTGCGGTAAACGAGGGAGTTGATACCTATCTTGATGTTTCGCTCAAAGCTTATCAAACGGTTTTCCCTGCATGCGGAAGCTCCAACAGTGCCATTGAGCTGACGATAGATGAGCTTGATAAATATTCCAACTGCAAGGAATGGATCGATGTCTGCAAGCAGCCGCAGGCATAAAATGTATCGAAAAAATAGCCTGATGCAAAATGCATCAGGCTATTTTTGTATGCAAACATATTATTCAACAGTAACCGATTTTGCAAGATTCCTCGGCTTATCAATATCACAGCCGCGCGCTTTGGCGGTGAAATATGCGATGAGCTGAAGAGCCGTTACGGCGGTGAAGGGGCTGAAAAGATCATCTATCTCATCGAGAAGAACAAGGTTATCGGCAACATCGTTTGAAACAGATTCACCCTGCTTGGCGATGAGAGTGACAAATGCGCCTCTTGCCTTGACCTCTTTGATGTTGGAGAGCATCTTTGCAGTCAGCTCGTTTTGGGTGCAGAGAGCAATTACCGGAACGCCTTCTTCAATGAGAGAGATGGTGCCGTGTTTAAGCTCGCCGGCGCCGCAGGCCTCGCTGTGGATGTAGGATATCTCTTTGAGCTTTAGCGAGCCTTCGCAGGAAAGGGCGTTATCAAGTCCTCTGCCGATGAAGAAGATGTTTTCGCTGTTTTTAAGGGTATAGGCAATAGCTTCGATATCGATTTTAAGCTTGAAAACGCTTTCTACCTTTTCAGGTATGGAGGAAAGCTCAGCGACCAGCTTGGCTGCTTCAGATCCGGTCAGCTTTCCGCGGCCCATGGCAACAGAGAAAGCGATGAGATAGAGCAGCGCTATCTGGACCGAATAAGCCTTGGTGCTTGCGACAGAGATCTCAGGACCCGCGTAGGTGTAGATGACATGGTCAGCTTCTCTTGCTATCGAGGAGCCGGTAACATTTACAATAGCAAGGGTGGTAATACCGCGCTGCTTTGCAAGGCGGAGAGCCGCAAGGGTGTCGGCAGTTTCACCGCTCTGAGAAATGACCATCATCAGGTCGTTTTTGTTTAGAATGGGGTCGTTATAGCGGAATTCGCTCGCCAGATCGACGGTAACGGGAACTCTTGCCAGCTTTTCGATAAGATTTTTTCCGATAAGCCCGGCATGCATCGCAGTTCCGCAGGCGACTATCTTGATGGAATCAAAACGGGAGAAAAAGTCGGGATCAAGACCATCCTGAGTCCAGTCGGGGAGACCATTCTTTATCCTTGCGGAAATGGTGCGGCGGATCGCGGAGGGCTGCTCATGGATCTCCTTTATCATGAAGTGGTCGTAGCCTTCCTTCTGTGCCTGATCGGTGTTCCAGTTGACGGTGGAAACGTTTTTTTCAATGCTGCTGCCCGAAAGGTCGATGATCTTTATGGCATCGGCGGTGAGGATAGCGATCTCGCCCTCTTCGATGACGAAATACTTGTCGGTATAGCCGATGGCGGCGGTAATGTCAGAAACGAGGAAGTTTTCTCCTTCGCCGGGGGCTGCGAGCAGAGGGCCATCTTTTCTCAGCGCATATATCTCACCGGGATGATCGGCAAACATCATCAGCAGCGCATAAGCGCCCTCTATCTTATCAAGCATGGCTTTGATAGCGCCGATGGGGTCTCCGTGGTAGCAGTAATCGAGATAGCAGGCGGCTATCTCGGTGTCGGTCTGAGATTTAAAGGTGTAGCCGTTCTCAACAAGGAACGCCTTTATTTCAAGGTAGTTTTCGATGATGCCGTTATGTATCAGCATTACGCGGTCGGTGCCGTGGGGATGCGCGTTTTCATCGGTGGGACCGCCATGAGTCGCCCAACGGGTGTGACCCATGCCGCTGGTGCCGTTGAGAGTGTAGCTTTCAAGCGCTTTTTTGAGGTTATCCAGCCTGCCTTCGCGCTTGACGGTAGTAAACTTGCCGTTTTCGTTGATAAGTATGCCGGCGGAATCGTATCCACGGTATTCAAGGCGGCTGAGCCCCTCGATTATGATATCGCAGGCATTTCTATGTCCGGAATATCCAATAATACCACACATATATAATACTCCTATGTTAAGTTAAAATTAAAATTTAGTGCTCTTCGCAGCAGCCGAATTTGTCTCCAAGGTCGCCCCTGGTATTTGCCGGCGCCGTGACATTCCCGAAGAGGGGAACGGAGAGGCATCCGCCGAATAATTCGATAACCTCCCACCTCGTCGTCCGCCTGAAACAGACGGCACTGGCGCTTATATTTTTTGATAACAGATTTTATACACCTCCTGAAATTTTGATTTAAACAATTGCGGCATCACCTCCAACTATATTTAGAATATTATCTCATATTACGGCTTTGTTTGCAATAAGGCAATTTGATTTGATGTTCTGTTTATATTCTATGCATAGTGGATAAGAACTGCTATCATAAAAACGGACCATGTAAAGCTAATTGCATTTACATAGTCCGTTTTGGCTTAATGAGGCAGTTTTTGACCAAGCATCAGCTTGGCGCATTTATAAACATCGCCGCAGCCCAGCGTTATGACAAGATCGCCGTCCTGAGCGTTTTTGAGAACATATTCCGCTATCTCAGAGAAGGTCTCAAACCAAATGCTGCCGGGTATTTTATCGGCAAGATGCTGGGTGGTGATACCGTAGGTGTTTATTTCACGTCCGCCCATGATGGCCGACATAACCACCTTATCCGCTATTGGCAGGACCTTGGCAAAATCATCGAGCAAGATCGCTGTACGCGAAAAGGTAAAGGGCTGGAATACCGCCCATACATTTTTATATCCAAGCTCCTTGGCTGCTCGAAGGGTAGCTTCGAGCTCGGCAGGGTGGTGGGCATAATCGTCTGCAATGGTGATGCCGTTTATCTTGCCAAGTATCTCAAATCGGCGGTGAACGCCGGTAAAGGCATATAATCCTTCGCTGAGGGTATCAGGCTCAGCCCCTGCTTCAAGCGCGGCGGCACAGGCCGCAACGGCGTTGATAACATTATGCTTTCCCGGAACTCGCATATCAAGAGATGCGAGTTTTTTGCCGCGGAAGATAAGATCAAAACTGCATTCTGCGCCATTCTTCCAAACGATATTTTCCGGGTAATAGTCATTGCTGCTGCTTTCGCCGTAGGTGATAAGCTTTTTATTCAAGCCCTCAACGGCCTTTTGACTGTTGATATCATCTCCGTTATAGATAACGGCCTTTGTCGCAAGCGAAGCAAAGCGGTTAAAGGAGCGGATTATATTGTCGAGCGTTTTGAAATAATCGAGATGGTCTGCATCGATATTAAGAATCAGCGCGATATCGGGAGAAAGATGCAAAAAGGTATCGACAAATTCACAGGCCTCGACGACCATATTTTCAGATTTTCCGGCTCTGCCGCTTCCGTTTATGGCGTTGAGCTTTCCGCCGATAACAGCGGAGGGATCAAGCCCTGCCGAAAGCATAAGGTGGGTGAGCATCGAGGTGGTAGTTGTCTTGCCGTGAGTTCCCGAAACGCAGATGCAGTTGTTATATCGGCGGGTGAGAAGTCCCAGCATCTCACTGCGTTCGATCGTCGGTATACCGCGTTCTCTTGCGGCTACAAGCTCAACATTATCCTGCATGATAGCGGCGGAATAAACCACTGCCTGAGCATCCTTGAGATTTTCGGCGCTGTGACCTATCGAAACTTCAACTCCCATTTCGCGCTCCTGGTCGATAGTGTCGCCGGGGTTGTTGTCGGAGCCTGAGATGCTGTGTCCCTGCGAGAGCAGTATCTGAACAAGCGGGAACATTCCCGAGCCGCCAACGCCGATAAAATGCAGCTTTTTATATTGTCTGAGGTTTTCTTCGGTGATTACGGGCATCAATGCCACCTCCGATAAGGATAAACTGAAATTATTTTTGTCGCCCTAAAGGGGCGGTAAACATATACAAGACTTATAATAATAAATTATAGCACGCAACCCTTATAAAGTGAATAAATTTTTTCCAAACGCCGATAATAGCGGTAACAGGAGGGACAAAAATGAAAATTACAGACATTAGAATCAGAAAAACCTATGATAGCGGAAGATTACGCGCACTGGTATCACTTACTCTTGACGGAGATATAGCTATCCATGATATCAAGGTGATAGATGGTCCCGAAAGGCTGTTTGTAGCCATGCCAAGCCGCAGAGATGAGCAGGGGATATTCAGAGATATCTGTCATCCTATAACGGCTGATGCGCGAAAGGAATTGGAGACCAATATCCTCGAAGCTTATCGAAGCTATTCCGAAAGTCTTGGAAAAAAGGATATTGAAAGCTAAAGATTCACCCATTGCCCCATGTCACCATAATATGAAATGAGATCATTTTGGTTCGACCGCGGTAGGGCGGAGCTGATTTGCCCTACCGCGGAAAAGTTTGGAAAGGGGCTTGGTTATCATGATCAGCAGTAATGACAGCTTTGCAAAGGCAAATCAGCTGATAAGGATAGCGCAGATGGAACTGGGATCGGCACTGACGACAGGGCAAACGCTTATAATCGGAAACCACGAACTGTGCGGGGCGCTTTCTGAATTGATAGACTGTAAAACCGCAAGATCCAAAGAAGAATTGGAATTTATAACGGCGAGAAACGATGCGGAAAAGTTTAACGCCGTATTTTTATTTGATCAAATGGGAGATGAAACGCTTAAAAAAATTGTATCTGAACAGGCGATCATCATAGATATGTTCAATTATCAAAACGGAGAAACGGTTTATTACGACCTTTCGCTTCCATATCGAAGGATAAGGATAGTATCACTGTTTGAAGATGCAAAAATTTAAAATCTGAGCATTCACAATTTGGCATAATTTATAACAAATTACATATAAACAGGCTGTTTTTATAGATTGTTCTGTTTTTGATGCAGGTCATTCATTTTAAAATTGCATTTGCTTGCTTTTTGCTCATTCGATGCTTATAATATAGGATGTAGTAAAAGGAGGTTTTAACTTATGCATAAGGATCTGATAGGGCTTATCACTAATATGATGCCTAAGCTCTCAAAGGGCCAAAAACAGATCGCGAGATATATCGTTGAGCATTACGACAAGGCAGCTTTTATGACTGCGGCAAAGCTTGGCCAGGCGGTAGGGGTGAGCGAATCAACTGTAGTCCGCTTTGCTTCTGAGCTTGGATATGATGGTTATCCTCAGCTTCAGCGTTCGCTTCAGGAGCTTATCAGAAACCGTTTGACTACCGTTCAGCGCATGGAGCTGACCGGTGAGCAGTTGGGCGACGGAGATCTTCTCGACCGCGTTCTGACTATGGATATCGAAAAGATCCGCCGTACCCTTGAGGAGGTATCCCGTCACGAGTTTTCGGTTGCGGTGGATACACTGCTATCGGCACGCACCATATATATTATGGGAATACGCTCATCCTCGTCGCTCGCAAGCTTTTTGGCATTTTATTTCAACCATGTTTTTGATAACGTAAGGCTTATAACATCGGCTTCCACCTCCGATGTTTTCGAGCAGCTGCTGAATGTCGGCAAGAACGATGTTTTCTTCGGCATCAGCTTCCCGCGATACAGCAAGCGTACCCTTACCGCAATGAAATTTGCAAAGGAAAGGGAAGCAACTGCCATCGCCATGACTGACTCAAGTCTTTCTCCGATAGCAGAGCTTGCCGACATCCATCTTTACGCCAGAAGCGAGATGGCTTCCTTCGTTGATTCGCTGGTAGCGCCGCTTTCTCTGATAAACGCGCTTATCGTTGCGGTGGGCATCAAGCGCCGTGATGAGACCAGCCGCGCTTACGCCGAATTGGAGCGCATTTGGGACAAATATGAAATTTATGCCAAGGCGGATGAAAATGGCTGATAAGATTTATGATATGATCGTTGTCGGGGCGGGAGCCGCCGGCATGATGGCTGCGGGACAGGCGGCGGTAAACGGCGCCTCTGTTTTGCTGCTCGATAAAAACAGCCGGCCCGGCAGAAAGATAATGATAACCGGAAAAGGCCGCTGCAATGTTACCAATAACTGCGACAGGGACAGGCTGATGACTGCTGTAAAAAGAAATCCCAGATTTCTTTACAGCGCATTCGATGCCTTTACTCCGCAGGATACCATGGATTTTTTTGAGAATATGGGCGTTGCGCTCAAGACTGAGAGGGGAAACAGAGTTTTTCCGCAGTCTGATAAGGCGGTGGATATCGTTGACGCTCTGCACAAGTTTATAAGACAGAACGGCGTTGAATATAAGCAAAACCGCGTCACAAGGCTAATCTGTGATGAGAACGGCGTAAACGGCGTTGAAACTGCTGACGGCAGCCGATACACCGCTAAAACTGTTTTGCTTGCGACAGGAGGAAAAAGCTACCCCGGAACCGGCTCGACCGGCGACGGATATGCGCTTGCGCGTTCGGTGGGGCATAGCGTTACCGATCTGGCGGCATCGCTTGTTGCCATTGAAACCTCTGACCGCTGGGCAAGCGAATTGATGGGACTTTCGCTTAAAAATGTTACCCTGACCGTTTCAAAGGGCAAGAAAAAGGCGGTTTCTGAGATAGGCGAGCTTATGTTTACCCATTTCGGCGTGTCGGGGCCGCTGGTTTTGACCGCATCGAGCGAGATAGAGGGAAACCCTTCGGAATATCGCATGACTATCGATCTTAAGCCGGGGCTGGAGACAGATAAGCTCGATGCACGCCTGCTTCGCGATTTTTCCGATTCCAAAAACAGGGATCTGAAAAATTCGCTCGACCGACTTTTGCCTAAAAGCATAATCCCTATCGTTATCATGCAGGCGGGTATTGTGGGTGAGACCAAGATAAATTCCATCACCCGTCAGCAGCGTCAGAAGCTTTGCGAAGCGATAAAGGCATTTGAGATAATGCCTAAGGCGCTGCGTCCCATTGAGGAGGCGGTAGTGACGCGCGGCGGGATAAAGATCGGCGAGGTCAGCCCCAAAACCATGGGATCCAAAATTGTAAAGGGATTATACTTTGCAGGAGAACTGCTCGATATCGATGCCGTGACAGGCGGATTTAATCTCCAGATAGCTTTTTCAACCGGTTATCTTGCCGGAATAAGCGTTGCTGAAGCAACAAGTTCACAACGGGAGTGAGTGTTTTGAAAGAAAAAGGATTTGCAGTAGCGATAGACGGACCTGCTGCGGCGGGAAAAAGCACCGTTGCACGCAGCATTGCAGCCGAGCTTGGCTTTATATATGTTGATACAGGCGCGCTTTACCGAACCATCGGCTACTATGCGCATGATAAAGCTGACAGCACTACCAATGCCGAACAGGTGACTAAGCTGCTGCCCGAGATCAAGCTTGAAATTAAGTATGTGGAGGGAATCCAGCGCATTTATCTCAACGGTGAGGATGTTTCTGACGCGATACGTTCGCCTGAGATGTCGATGGCGGCTTCCAATGTGTCTGCCATCCCCGCGGTAAGAGAATTTCTGCTTGAGCTGCAGCGTCAGCTGGCGCGCGAAAATAACGTAGTCATGGACGGCAGAGATATCGGAACTGTTATTCTGCCTGACGCGCAGGTAAAGATATTTCTCACCGCTTCGCCCGAGGTAAGGGCAAAAAGACGTATGCTCGAATATCGATCCAAGGGACAGGATGTAGACTATCAGCAGTTGCTTGAAGAGATAAAGCAGCGAGACTATAATGATTCTCATCGTGCCACCGCTCCGCTGAAGCAGGCCGATGATGCTGTTCTTGTCGATAATTCCGAGCTTGATTTTGAAGCGACCAAGCACAAGATCACCGATATCATTAAGGAGAAACGCTGATGCGCTGGTTTTATATATTTGCAAGGTCGGTCACATGGTTTATATTCACCGTCATGTACGATATCAGCTATGAGAATGTTGAAAATATTCCTCAAAATAAAGGCGGATACATATCTGCGTGCAATCATGTCAAATATCTTGATCCGCTAATGGTCGCTTTCAAGCAAAAGCAGTGGATAAGATATATGGGCAAAGCGGAACTGCACAACATCAAAGGGCTCGGTTGGCTTTTCAGATGGCTCGGCTCTATCAAGGTGGAGCGCGGCACCGGTGATATGTCTGCTATCGATAAATGCGTTGAAATAATCAACGACGGCGGCATAATCGGAATTTTTCCCGAGGGAACACGCTATCCTGTCGGTCAGCCCGGCAGACCCAAGTCGGGAATGGCGCTTATCGCCAAGATGACCAAGGCGGATATTTTGCCCTGTGCGGTGATCTACGATCATCCCTTTAAGCTGAGAAGCAAAGTCACTGTAAAATACGGCAAGCTTATCCCTCATGCTGAGCTTGGGCTTGATGATGATTCTCCGAGGGCTCTCAAACGTGCTACCAAGCGCGTTTGGGGCGATATACTTGAGCTTTTGGGAGTTGGTGAGGTCAAAGATGAACAGTAAGGTAACTGTTGCAAAAACGGCGGGCTTCTGCTTCGGCGTTCAGCGTGCAGCCGACCTTATCGAGAAGGCGCTGGCGGAAGGTAAAAAAGTCTGCACTTTGGGGCCGCTTATTCACAACCGGCAGTTTGTTGAAGAGCTGGAAAGCAGGGGAGTAAACGTAATTAGCGCCCCATATGAAAATACAGACAAAAAGCATGTAGTTATACGTTCACATGGCGTTGCGAAGTCGGTATATGATGAGCTTGATGCAATAGGCGCTGAGTATATCGATGCCACCTGTCCTTTTGTTGAAAAGATACACAAGATAGCAGCGTTGGTAAATGCGGATGAAGCTCTTGTAATAATCGGTGATAAAAACCACCCCGAGGTTCAGGGAATAGTGGGACATTGCGACTTTGACGCAAAGGTTTTTGCCGATTCCAAAGAGCTTGAAAATTTTGATTTTGGCACTTTTTCATCAAAAAAGTGTGTAATATTTGTCGCACAGACCACTTTCCAAAAAAATGAGTGGGAAAAATGCGTGTCTATCGCAAAAAAAGTGTGTACAAATGCAAAAATATTTGATACAATATGTAATGCTACCTCATTGCGTCAGCAGGAGGCAGCCAAGTTGGCGGCAGAGTCCGAAGTAATGCTCGTTATTGGAGGGCGTCACAGCTCCAACACCGTTAAGCTGGCTAACATCTGCAAAGATTTTTGCAGAACGATAGCTATCGAAACGGCCGATGAATTATCGGAGGAAAGCTTTGAGGGGATCTGCAATATAGGCATTACAGCGGGAGCGTCAACGCCCGCTTGCATAATTAAGGAGGTACACGAAACCATGAGTGAGATTTTGGAAAATCAGGGCGAGCTTAATTTTGAGGAAATGCTCGAGCAGTATTGCAAGAGTACATACAACGGAGAGAAGGTTGTTGGTGTTGTCACCGGGATCCAGCCTAACATGATCTCTGTAGATATCGGCACCAAGCATGCCGGCTATGTTCCGCTCAATGAGCTTACCGACGACCCTACCGCAAAGCCTGAAGATATTGTTAATAAGGGGGACAAGCTCGATCTCTTGGTTGTTCGTGTCAACGATGTCGAAGGCACCGTTATGCTTTCCAAGAAGCGTCTTGACGCCCAGGCAGGCTTTGAAAAGGTAATGAACGCAGTTGATTCCGGCGAGATCCTTGAAGGCGTTGTTACCGAAGTTATCAAGGGCGGCGTTCTTGCGCTGACCAACGGCGTTAAGGTATTCATCCCCGCTTCTCAGGCAACCATGTCCCGCGGCGAAGAGCTTGAGTCTCTTCTCAGAAAGAATGTTAAGTTCAAGATCCTCGAAGTTAACCGTCAGCGCCGTCGTGCTGTTGGTTCTATCCGCGCTATCCTCCGCGAGCAGCGCAAGGAGCTCGAGGAGAAGTTCTGGGCTGAGGTTGCTGTTGACAAGAAGTACAGCGGCACCGTTAAGTCCCTTACCGATTACGGCGCATTTGTTGATCTCGGCGGCGTAGATGGCATGGTACACATCTCTGAGCTGTCCTGGGGCAAGATCAAGCATCCTTCTCAGGTAGTTAAGGTTGGCGACAGCATCGAAGTTTACGTTAAGGATATCGACGTTGAGAAGAAGAAGATCTCCCTCGGCTATAAGAAGGACGAGGACAATCCTTGGGCTATTCTTGAGAAGAATTATGCCGTTGGACAGACCGCCAAGGTCAAGATCGTTTCTCTCACCGCTTTCGGCGCATTTGCTGAGATCATCCCCGGCATCGATGGTCTTATCCATATCAGCCAAATCTCCCGTGAGCGCGTTGGCAAGCCCGCTGACGTTCTCTCTGTAGGTCAGGAAGTTGATGTTAAGATCACTGAGCTCGATTTCGAGCGCAAGAGAATCAGCCTTTCCATGAAGGCTCTTCTCGAAGAGACCGCTGAGGCTGAGGCTCCCGCAGAGGAAGCACCCGCTGCCGAGTAATTAAATAAAGAAAAAGCGGGGAAGCTTACGGCTTTCCCGCTTTTGATTTTGTCAAAATATAACATGATTATTTTGATAATTTGAATAATTGATGTTATTAAGGTAAAAAATATTATTCAGTGCAATAAAAGGCGCCCCTTTGAACACTTATGGCTATGAAACGCTTAAATTTAAATTATGAGGTGCTTAAATGAAAAAGTTTATATCCGTTTTGCTCGCTGTTATGATGGTCGCAAGCTTTGCTGCCTGTGGTTCCAAAAAGGCCGAGCCCAACACCCTTAAAGAAGATACCACCCTTGAAGATGTTATCGCAGCAGTTGACAAAAAGTTTGCCGATAAATACGGCAGTGATTATAGCGCAGTTGCGATGGGAATGCCCATCGAAGAGCAGTATCTTGCTGATTTTCTCGAGCTCGATTCCTCTGTGTATGACGAATATGCCGGCAGCATTTCGATGTCGATGACCAACTCGGATGCTTTCTTTGTCATCAAGGCAAAGGAGGGCAAGGTCGAACAGGTGCAGCAGGCGCTTGAAAAGAGACTTGCCGACCTTGTTGCCCAGTATGAGTTTTATCCTGTAAGCGGCTCTTTTGAACGCGCTCAGGAAGGCGAGGTTTATGTCAAGGGAGATTATGTTTTCCTTATCGTTGTAGGCGCCCACACCAACGACAATATGGATTCCCCTGATTTTTCTGAGGACGTTAAAATGACCAAGGAGACCATCGACAGCATGTTTAATTCCTGATAAAATTTTGCTGTAACGGCAAAATGCCTTGCTGTTTAGGCGGTTTTCTGTTAAATTATAAGCTGGGATATCCGGCAGGAGCTTTGACAGCCCCCGCAACTCTGCGGGGGCTGTTTGACTAAATGTTTCGGAGGAAAAAGATGGTCTTTTCCAGCATATTATTTTTGTTTTATTTTATGCCGATAGCGTTTGCGGTTTATTATACCGTACCTAAACGGCTCAAAAATTTAACGCTGCTCATACTCAGCCTTATTTTTTATTCCTGGGGCGAGGTGCGTTATTTCCCTATAATGTTAAGCTCGATAATCGTAGATTATCTTGCCTCTAACGGCATAGAGCGCAGCGGGAACAACAAGGCTAAGCGCAAAGCCTGGCTGATGTTTTCGGTCGTATTTAATTTAGGTATGCTTGGATTTTTTAAGTATTCCGGATTTTTTGCCGAAAATATCAACGCACTCACCGGACTTGGTATACCGGTTTTGTCGTTGACGCTGCCGCTCGGCATCAGCTTTTACACCTTCCAGACCATGTCCTATACGATAGACGTTTACCGCGGTTCGGTAAAAGCGGAGCACGATATCATAGATTTCGGCGCTTTTGTCGTGTTGTTCCCTCAGCTTATAGCGGGTCCTATCGTTCGTTATTCTGATGTGCAGAATGAGCTGAGAAACCGTGTTATAAACATGGGACAGATTTCTTCGGGCGTTAAGTATTTCATTCTCGGACTTGCAAGCAAGGTGCTTATTGCGAATAACGCGGGGGCGCTTTGGACTGAAGTGGGCGGTTTGGGTTTTGAAAACATCTCTACTCCGCTTGCGTGGCTTGCGATACTTGCTTATACACTTCAGATCTACTTTGATTTTTCGGGTTATTCGCTCATGGCGATAGGTTTGGGCAGAATGCTGGGCTTTGAATTCCCCAAAAACTTCGATTTTCCTTACATCTCAAAAACTATGACGGAATTCTGGCGCAGATGGCATATGACGCTCGGCTCTTGGTTCAAGGAATACCTATATTTTCCGCTCGGCGGAAGCAGAAAAGGGAAGAAGCGTACCTTTATCAACCTCTTCATCGTTTGGGCGGCGACCGGCTTTTGGCATGGCGCTTCCTGGAATTTCGTGTTGTGGGGATTGTATTTCTTCGTATTGCTGATGCTGGAAAAGAATCTTATCGGAAATTTTCTCAACGCTCATCCGATATTGTCGAGATTTTATATGATACCGCTTATTATGATAAGTTGGGCTGTTTTTGAGCTGAGCGATTTTTCTCAGCTTGGTTTGTTTATTTCCCGTTTATTTGCCTTTCAAAACGGCGCGGATTGGGGATATTTCCTCGGGAATTACGGTATTACTCTCGCACTTGGCATCTTCTTTTCGACCCCGGTGCTCAAAAAGCCCTTTGAAAAGCTGGATAAGCTTTCTCCCTTGGCGGCGCTGCCTTTCTATGCGGTAATGCTGATAATATCGGTCGCATATCTTGTTGATGCAACTTACAATCCGTTTTTGTATTTCAGATTCTGAGAAGGGGGAGGACAATGAAAAAATTATTGCGTTATCCGATAGTATTTCTGATGTTCGGATTTATAGCGTTTTTCTTTATATTTAATCTCGTCACTCCCTCAAAAAGCTTTTCCGAGATGGAAAACCGTTACCTCGACCAGTTGCCTAACTTTTCGTTTGAGGGATTGCTTGACAGCTCTGAAAAGGGGTTTGCCCAGCGTTTTGAAAGCTATGCAAACGATCAGTTTGTCCTGCGCGATGGCTGGATAGCGCTAAAATCACGGTGCGAGGCGCTGCTTGGCAAGAAAGAGAATAACGGCATAATCTACGGAGAAAACGACTATCTGTTCGAAAAATACCGAAGCTATGATGAAGCGCGTTTAGAGCGAAATGTCAGCCTGCTTGAAAGCTTTGCTGAGATAAATCCGGATGTTAAAAAATATGTTATGATCGTTCCGGCATCCTACAGCGTGCTTTCGGAGTATATGCCAAGCGGAGTTGGCAATGTTAAACAGTATTACCTTATAGAAGGGCTGCAGCAGCGTCTTGAAAAGTCAGGATATAATGCTGTTGATGTAAAAGAACAGCTTTCAGAGCATAGAAACGAAGAAATATATTATAAAACCGACCACCATTGGACGACTTTAGGCGCGTGGTATGGCTACCAATGTCTTGCAAAGGCAGC
Source organism: uncultured Oscillospiraceae bacterium (assembly GCA_964605985.1). Taxonomy (GTDB): domain Bacteria; phylum Bacillota; class Clostridia; order Oscillospirales; family Ruminococcaceae; genus Yanshouia. The sequence continues at coordinate 16,039 of CAZSEO010000039.1, forward strand.
GGGCTTTACAGCGTTCGATCCACCGGACGATGCCAAAAATACCGCCGAAGGATTTTGGGGTACCTATTTCAGCAAGGCTCAGAAATATGATGCTGTTTCCGATACCATTGTTTATTACGATCTGCCGGTCGATTCGGTGACTATAAACGGCGAACAAAAGGAAGGTATGTATGATCTTTCCCAGCTTGAGGTCAGAGATAAATACGCCATGTTTTTGCATGCAAATAACGGTGTTACCATTATTGAAAATAAAGATGCGGAGAATGACCGCTGCATAATGGTCATAAAGGATTCCTACGCCAACTGTTTTTCACCTTTTCTGACTCAGAATTACAGCAAGGTAGTCATCATTGATCTGCGTTCTCTCCCCAAGGGGTTGAACGAGGTCATAAAGGATGAGCAGGTTGATGATCTTTTGGTTCTTTACAGCTTTTCCAATCTTGCGTCGGATACCAATTTTCCGAGGCTAAAATACTAAAACAAAAACTCCTCTCAGTTTCTGAGGGGAGTTTATCGTTTGTCCTTAAAAAGAAATTTTCTTATCCGATAGATATATATTCGATACATGTTATGCAGCGCTAACTCATAAACGGGAAAGAATAAGGTGGCGACCGCCAACAGCATCCAGCCGAAGCAGTTGGAAAATTCTTCAATGAGATAGGTCATTCCAAAAATATATATGACGGCTGTATAAGCTATGACCATAGCTGCATCAAAGATAAATACTTTTAATAAACGCCGCCAAAAACGGTATTTGATCCGGTCTAGCTTGATTTTAAGTATAGGATAATATCCGAAAAAAGCTATAAACATAAGCGCCGCCTCACGGTCGGGGACTATAAGCAGCGACAGGATCGAAACCGATGTGTAACACACCCATGCGGTTTTTGCACCTAACTCCAAAGCAAGCGGGATCAGCATTATTCCCGATAAAGCGGGCAGGGCATAGGTGGCAAAAGGAAGCAGCGCAGTTGTGAGCATAACAACAAGGCAAAGTGAGGCGCTTATACCTCCCAGTGCGATGCGGGTGCTGCTTTTATTGATCAAATAAGCTCACTTCCTTCAAATCAAAAACAATAACACCGGCAGCAGCTGTTGCAAATGCAGTTTGCACAGATGCAAGCGGAGCATAGCGTGCAGGGATCGCAGGTTGAATAGGTAACGCTTCCGCCGTAGCCGAACTGACGCTGCGCCTCGACTCTATCGTAGGTAGCGCGATATTCATAGTTGTTGGGATTCATTTCGACCGCTTTGCGCAAATAGGAGAGTGCATCCTCCAAGAAACCGCGCTTGAGCAGAACTGTTCCCTTGAGGAAATGCCATTCGGCATCGCGCGATGCCGCGGGAACACCATCGAGCAGCTGCTCGGCATCGAGTATCCTTCCTGCGTTTATGAGTCTGCGGATATCTGCAAACTGACCGGTATACTGCTGCTGGTAATAGTAGCCGCCGCGATAGCCGCCGTTTCCATAGCTGTTTGCAGGACCGTAGCTGCCTGCACCGCCCGACTGCGCCCGTTTGCGCTGTTCAGTAATGGTATCGTAGGCGTTGTTTATCTCCGACATCTTTTCAGATGCGAGATCGGCAAGCGGACTTCCGGCATAATTATCGGGATGATATTTTTTTACCAGCGCGCGATATGCCTGCTTGATCTCATCGTCAGTTGCGGAGGGAGATACGCCTAAGATCTCATAAGGGTTATTCATGGCGATTTCTCCTCCTTTCAATAAGATTATGTGATATGGCTTCAAGACCCATAAACATTATGTTGTCCAATATTTCTTTAAAATGCCTGATATTCAGCAGCGCATATGCGTTTGCAGCTTCCGCGGCTGTGAACCTCAGTATAGCTTCAAATTCGCTGTCGTCGGGATAATTGCGAAGCGGGTTAAAATGGCCTTTGCTGATATCGTCATCGAGGTCGTCGACAGCGTCGCAAAGATACATATACCGACCAAGCATATAGCCCATTCGCTCAAGGATGCGCTTTTCGGTATCGTCATCACTGATAAGTGAAAAAATCTTTCCGAGTGCGGTTGCGGTGGGATCACAGCAAAGGTCTATCTTTGCCATAGGTTCCATCGATTCGATCTGCTGCTGAGCTTCAGTGAGCTCGCGTGCCGCCTGAGAAGCCAAAGGGTGTTTAGCTTCCGCATCTGAGGATACGTTTTCGATTATAGGGGTAAGCATGCTCCAACCGAGATAGGGCAGAAAAGAGGAGTCTTTGACATTATCTGCGCATTTTTCTCTCAGCATGAGAACAGCCATTTCACAACCGAATTCTACCGAAGCGGAATAATCAAGGTGGGGCTTTTTTTTGAAAGGATTTAAAGGGCAGCGCTGTGCGGTGAAACTTGGAGCAGCTTCCCGCAGTGCCGCATGAAGCATGGTTATAAAGGTAAAATCATAACTCAGTGTGCAGCGTGCCAGCGGACCGAACTTTTTTGAAAGCCCGCGGCATACACCGCAGTATACGGCCTTATAGCGATCCAGCTCGCAGACCTTGAGCTGTGGCTCAAGCGGTTTTATATATCCGAACAAAAAGCCATCCTCCATAAGATGATATATTATCTTTATAATTCTACTGCAAAGTTTGGATTATGTCATTAAGAATTTATGAATTTAGATAAATTAATGCAAAAATAAGCCCCAAATCGGAGAAAATGACCCCAAAATCACTTTTATTGCAGACAAAAATGTGTTGTTGTAGTATAATAACTGTGTTAAAACAAAGGTTGGGCATATACCGACCGGTTGAAAGGAAGTTACATACATATGAAATTCAGCAAGGTTTACGCGGCTTATTTCAGCGCCACCGGAACCACTGAAAAAATGGTCAATGCCATAGCAGCCAAGCTCGCTGAAAAATTCGGTGTTGCTGTTGAAAAATTCGATTTTACTCTTCCCGGAGTGCGTAAAGAGGTCAAGGAATTTGAAGCCGACGCGCTGGTGGTTTTCGGAACTCCTGTTATTGCCGGACGCGTTCCCAACGTTCTTTTAAAATATCTTGCTACCGTTAAGGGAAACGGCGCTGCTGCAGTTCCGGTGGTTCTTTACGGCAACCGCAACTTTGATGACGCGCTTATCGAGCTGAGGGATATTCTTGATGCCGATGGCTTTAAGCCCGCCGCCGCAGCAGCATTTATCGGTGAGCATTCCTTCTCCAAAGTACTGGCTGCAAACCGCCCCGATGATAAGGACATGGCTGTTGCTGATGAGTTTGCAGAAAAGGTAGTTGCCAAGCTTGAGGCTCTCGAGCAGGTCGATGAGCTTATTGCCGTTGACGGCGTTGAAAAGCCTTACAGGGGCTATTATCAGCCCCGTGACAGAAAGGGAAACCCTGTTAATATTCTCAAGGTAAAGCCGCTCACCAACGACAGCTGCATAGGCTGTGGACTTTGTGCAAGCGTTTGCCCGATGGGTTCTATCGATCCCGAGAATTTCAAGGAAGTTACCGGCATATGCATCAAGTGCTGTGCTTGTGTAAAGAAGTGCCCCGTTGGCGCCAAGTATTACGAGGATGGCGGCTATCTCTATCACAAGACCGAGCTTGAGGAGGGCTATGCCAGAAGAGCGGAACCCGCACTTTTCATCTGATAAAAAATCCCCTGTCGTTATGGACAGGGGATTTTTTACCCACAAAGATACCCTCCGTTTTTGCGGAGGGTATCGGCATTTTTATCACTCAGTGGTGTAGTTATCAAAATAGCCCTGGATATATACGATGGGGGTTCCCTTATCGCCCGAGCCGGAGGTAAGGTCGCAAAGCGAACCGATA
>CAZSEO010000040.1:0-19635 GCA_964605985.1 uncultured Oscillospiraceae bacterium
CCTTTTTACTAATCCACTCATTTTAGGCTTGACTATTAATAGTTAGTCTTTCTGCTATACCTTATCAGTATTGCTTTTTGTTCTCTCTGCGGCTGTCGAATACGTTATAGGCAGTCAGCGCCGCCAAAACGATGAGGAACAACAGAGTGGAAAGAGCGTTTATTTCGGGCGATACCTTCTTGCGGGTCATCGCATAGATAGTTATCGGCAGAGTGGTGAAGTTAGGTCCGGAAACGAAATAGCTGATGATGAAGTCATCAAGCGAGAAGGTGAACGCCATCAGCGCTCCCGATATGATCCCGGGCATAGCCTCGGGAATGACCACCTTGATATATGCCATAGCAGGATTGCAGCCAAGATCAAGCGCAGCATCGTAGATATTTTTATCCATCTGGCGCAGCTTGGGCAGTACATTTAGTATAACATAAGGGATAGAAAAGGTTATATGCGCCAATATCAGGGTCACAAAGCCCATTTCAAGCGGAACATTCATCTTATCCCTTACAAACACAAAAAGCAGCATCAGCGAAACACCGGTAACTATCTCGGGATTTATGATGGGCATATAGGTAATGTTCAAAATCAGCGCCTGAATCCACTTTCTCATTGCGTTTATGCCGATAGCAGCAAGAGTGCCGATGATGGTGGCAAAAACAGTGGATATAAAGGCAATGATAAGGGTATTCATCAGCGAGCTGAGAATGACCTCGTTGGTAAAAAGCTTTTTATACCAGTCAAGGGTAAATCCGGTCCAAAGAGCGCGGGATTTTGAGGAGTTGAAGGAGTAAACTATCAGCACCGCGATAGGGGCATATAAAAATGCCATTACCGCGCCTACATAACCCCTTTGAAGAAGGCGGTGACGTTTCATATTATCATGCCCTCCTTGTCCTCTTCATTGAACTGATTGAGCATGCTCATACAAAGCAGAATGAAGATCATCAGACCAAGCGAGATAGCAGCACCGAGGTTGGGGTTATATGCGTTGCCGAGGAACTGCAGCTCGATAAGGTCGCCTATCATCATGTTGGAGCCGCCGCCGAGCATTCTCGAGATGATAAAGGTGGAAACGGCGGGAACGAACACCATGGTGATACCGGTCATAACTCCGGGAATGGAGAGCGGCCAAACGACCTCGGAGAACACCTTTCTCGAAGGCGCGCCAAGATCCTGTGCGGCCTCGATAAGGCGATTATCTATTTTGGTCATGTTGGAATAGAGAGGCAGTATCATAAAAGGCAGATAGTTATAAACCATGCCCAAAACAACAGCGCCCTGCGTGTTTATCATTGCAAACGGGCCTATCCCTATCATTACCAACAGGCGGTTGATGATGCCGGTATTTTCAAGCAAAGTCATCCAAGCGTAGGTGCGGAGCAAAAAGTTCATCCACATCGGCAGCATGACCAGCAGAAGATAGTTCTGCTGCTTTTTCTCGTTGGCTCTCGAAATAATGTATGCCAGCGGATAAGCGATAAAAAGGCAGATGACGGTGGCGACAAACGCCAGCCAAATCGAACGGAATATTACCGCAACGTAATCCTTCACCTCTGAGATATTTGCCATGGTAAAGGTTCCGTTTCCGTCGGTAAAGGCAAAGTAAGTCACCAATATCAGCGGGATAACGGTAAAAATTATCATCCAAACGATATAAGGCAGCGCGGTAGTACGACTAATTCTCATTGCCGCCCTCCTTTTGCTCGGAAAGCACCTGGTCCTCCTCGCGGTCCATGATATGGATATCGTTGGGCAGAATATTCATTCCGATAAGGGTGCCGGGCTCAGAAGCGATGGTGCTGTGGATGAGCCAATGCTCACCCGCGCCCTCTACCAGCATCTCGTAATGAACGCCCTTGAAAGTGACCGACTCAACAACTCCGGTGAGCATACCCTCTTCGGAATCAACGATCTTGATATCCTCAGGGCGCACTACCACGTCAACGAGCTGGTCGGGATCAAAGCCGGTGTCAACGCAATCAAAGCTGTTGCCGGCAAATTCAACAAGATAGTCGCGTCGCATGATGCCGGGGATGATATTGCTCTCACCGATGAAATCCGCAACAAAAGCGTTTATCGGCTCGTTATAGATATCCTGAGGGGTTCCTATCTGAAGGATATCGCCCGACTTCATGACAACGACACGGTCAGACATAGTCAAAGCCTCTTCCTGATCGTGAGTGACGTATATAAAGGTGATACCGGTGGACTGCTGGATGCGCTTTAATTCGGTCTGCATCTCTTTGCGGAGCTTGAGGTCGAGCGCGCCGAGCGGTTCATCAAGCAGCAGCACTCTCGGGTGATTTACCAGCGCTCTTGCAATTGCCACACGCTGCTGCTGACCGCCCGAAAGCTGATCTATCCTGCGGCGCTCAAAGCCCTTGAGTCCCACCAGTTCAAGCATCTCTTTGACCTTGGCGCGGCGCTCCGGCATAGGCAGTTTCTTAATTTTAAGTCCGAATTCAACATTTTCAAAAACGTTCAAATGCGGAAAGAGGGCGTATTTCTGGAATACGGTGTTGACCTGCCTTTTATATGGCGGAACATCGTTTATCCTTACGCCATCAAAAAAAATATCACCCTCATTAGCCTCGACGAATCCGCCGATTATCCTCAGTGTCGTGGTCTTGCCACAACCGGAGGGACCTAACAGTGTGATAAACTCTTTGTCGTGGATCTCGAGGTTGATGTGGTTCAAAACCTGCTCACCATCGAACTGCACGGCAATGTCTTTTAAAACTATCAAATTTTCCATTTTTGCATCCCCCTTTGCGGAATTTAAAAGTCCGGCTGCGCCAAACCGCAAGCCATTAAGACCCACAGCCCTTTTCATGCCGCTACCCGCAAAAGGTTTTTTTCCTATCATCGCGAAGCCCGCGTTGATGTAAGTCAGCACATACGACACTGTGTTGATTATGCTTTAGATGCCTAAACACTTCTTTAATATAACATATACACAGCATTTGTCAATGATTTAAAGATAATTAGTATTTTTTTAGATTTTTCGCTCAATTTTGTGTTATTATATCGGTTTTTAAGATTTATAGCGGTTTACTTGCTATATCTTTTATTTTCTCATGTTTTCTTAAAATTACTAAAAATTTGCGGCTGCATCCTTCTATCTTCAAAGATGCAGCCGCAAGGTTCAAACATAGTATTCCAGCTTATAAAATTTCGGATATTCGGCAAAAAGATCGGCAAGAGTTTTTCTGTTTTCAGAGCCCGGATCGTTGATGATAAAGTTCGATGTTCTGAGTTCTCCGCTTCCCTGATATCCGGTCACGACCACCCAGTGCATCCTTCCGGCGGAGGTTTTCGCGCCAAAGATCACCGGTCTGCCGCTCTTCAACAGCTCGTAGGTCTTTTCGAGATATCCGCTTGAGGTATAGCTTCGATAATTGGAGGGCCACGAAACATCGCCTGAAGAATTATAGCTGAGCTTCGACAGCATTTTTGCCGGGGTCAGCGAACTGTCGCCGGTGCGGTAGCTTTCGGTCGCTGCGAGTGCGGCCGTAACACATCCTATCGATCGCATAGTCTTGCCGGAATATCCAACCTTCATATCAGCCCAGCGGCTGTCATACTGCTTATAGTCGTTGACTGCAAGCGAAATTGAAGCATATGAACCGTTAGAGCCGCCCGAACTGCCCGAGGACTGTCCGTTGTATGAGAGATAGTCGTTGTATACATATCCGACCTTTACTCCGTCGTATAGTATGCGGCTCCAGCCGTTCGAGCTTGAAAGCTCAACTACCTCTTCTCCTTTTGCAAGGCTTGCCACCACAGACGACGATCTGCTGGGAGATGACCTAACATTGAGATTTCCGCCCGATATATTCACCGAGGCGCTGTTTGCGGTTGTCAGCGGAGTTATGTAATCGGCGTGACAGTAGCCGTAACGGTCGTCGCTGTATTCAACATACCACCAGTCTCCGTTCTGCGATATAAGAGTTACCAGCTCGCCCTTGGCAAGCGCGGTCAATTTTGAAGAAGAACTGCTTGCAAGGCTTCTTACAACAAGCGGTGAGCTTTGGGTGGATATCACACCGGCCGAAGCGGCGTTTGCGTTTAACGAAAATGCAACCGCCGCGGCGCAGGCGGCAGCAGTTCCAAATAATACTTTTGATACACTCATTGGCTTTTCCTTTCCTGAAAGATTTTTCATCTTCACAGCTATGCTAACACATCTTAGGCTTCATTTCGATGGAAATATCCCCCTATAACGCGTTGTTTAAGCCATTGGGACAAATTGCATTTTTGCACTGTATTATCATGGAAACAAAGCTGCCATACAATTGAAACGCAACGGATTTTTTCACTGCATAAAATCAGCTTATGAACAAACAATAAAAACGAAATCATAAAAAGTGAGGTGAAAAACATGAACGCAAACAAGAGCATCGGCTGTACCGTTACCCAGTGCGCCCACCACTGCAAATCTCAGAACTACTGCTCCCTTTCTCAGATCAATGTAGGCACCCACGAATCCAACCCTACCATGGTGGAATGCACCGACTGCAACTCTTTCAAGCCCCAGGGCAGATAAAGCCATTTTCTCCTCTGTTTTCTGATCTTAGGCAGGCATAAAAAAAGAGCGTTTCTTACATCAAAACGTAAGAAACGCTCTTTTGCGTTTTATCAGTCTCTGAGGGGATCGGGATTGGGCTCTACCTTCATGGTCATCTGAGATACGGGTATCTCGTTGGAGGGCATCAGCTTAGCCATGACAGCCATACGGTAGTTCTCCTTGGGCTGCTTGAACAGACCGGTGCAGGTGGAAAGGGTGAGTATCTTATCATCCTTGGTGATCTCCTCGTCGATGATATACTCGCTCTTTGCAACTGCCTCTTCGATTATCTTCATGAACTCCTCATCGGTGGGATCGGTCTGGATATAGTTGAAGTTAACATCGGTATAGAATACCGCGAATACCTTCCAAACGAAATCCTCCTCGCCGGTGGAGAAGTAGATGTAAGGATTGTTGCGTACAAAGTCGATATCCTTTGCGTAATGGAAGAGCTGAGAGAACTTCTTGCCTTCGGGATTATCCTTGTAATCGGAATGTCCGTAGATAATAGTGTTCTTGCTCATATACTCTCTGCCGAGATCAAGCATGTTGCGGAAGTCTACAAAGTAGCAGCCGAAGATATCATACTGCCTGTCCTCGGTGATGCGCAGATACTCGTCGTTGTCAACGCCCTGCATTACCGGGTCATCGATGTTGGTGTTGGGGATATAGAGCCAACCTGCGGTATCAACGTTTTTCTGACGTGCAGCGTCGATCTTTTCGATCTGGAAAACGCGGGGGGCGATCTCCTCGTCTACTTTTTCTTCCTTCTTTTCTTCTTCCTTCTTTTCCTCTTCCTTATCGGATTTCTCAGGAGCGGAAGCGGTCTCGGAAGAAGATGCGGGTGCCTTATCGGAGCTGGTGGAAGCATTCTCCTTACCGCCGCAAGCAGCGAGAGACAGCACCATCATTACCGAAAGCATCAGCGCAAGTAATTTGATAGAAATGTTCTTTTTCATCAGTTACTCCTCATTTTCTTTAATTTCCTCACAATGGGCAAGCCCATTTTTACACACTACTCAGTTTAATAAAAATATCGTCTACTGTCAAGACGATGCAGCTCAAAAGCTCAAAAAGGTATAGCCAACCACCTGTTTTCGTGGTATCATTACCGGGGACGTTCATCTGTGACGTTACCGGCATTTTACATAAAAATAGCGGAGGCTGCGCCCTTGAAAAGCTGTACTGTCGTACTTCTCTTGATAATCTCTTTGTTATCGTTATCGGTATTTCTTTTATGCGGACTGGATAAGCTGTTTTCAAAGCACGGCAACCGCCGCATACCGGAAAAATTTTTGCTTTGGATCTCGATATTTGGCGGCGGCATCGGCTTATGTTTCGGCATGCTCGCCTTTCACCACAAAACAAACCACTGGTATTTCAGGCTCTGCGCCGTTTTGTCCGGCTCTGTTTGGATGGCTCTGCTCACTTTCATGCTGCTGAAAACAGGATCAGTCATTTAAAATCGACATATCTTATATAAAGTGCGCCGGTTGTTCGGTTTTTATGCGGTGCTGTATAAATTTTTCGGAGGTTTTATGAAATATACCACCATTCTGCTCGATCTTGATGGGACGATATTTGATTTTCACGCGGCGCAGCGTCAAGCTTTTTTTGAGACCTTTGGCTATTTCAACATAGCTGCCGATGAGGCCATGCTCTCTCGCTACGACCTTTTCAACGATTCCCTTTGGCAAATGCTCGAACGCGGTGAAATGACACGCGAGCATCTTTTTAAAGAGCGCTTTAAGTTGTTTTTTGAAAAAGAAGGCATAAAAACCGATATCCGGCCCTCAGAGGTGCAGAGCAGATATATGAAGGCGCTGTCATCCGGCCACTTTCTGATAGACGGAGCTCTTGAGCTGCTGCAGGCACTGCACGGTAAATATAAGGTCTGTGCCATAACCAACGGCGTTTCGATGACGCAGCGCAAAAGGCTCTCGGATTCCAATACTACCGATTATTTTGACTGCCTCGTTATATCCGAGGAGGTCGGCTTTGAAAAGCCCGACCCTCGTTATTTTGACGCGGTAAAACGCATCTGCTGCATTGATGCTATCTCACAGGCGATAGTGGTCGGTGATTCGCTCAATGCCGATATCTTCGGCGGCGGCTCGTTCGGCTTTGATACCTGCTGGTATAACCCCAATTCAAAGCCCTTCACAGGAAAGCTTGCGCCTACATATACCATAACTCATCTATCCCAACTTGTTGACATTATTTGATATATTCTGAAGGAAGGCGTTTTTTTGAAACTCAAACTGAATAATAGCCTGCTTCCGGGTTTTCTGCTGCTGTTGGTGGCATTTATATGGGGCAGCGGCTTTATAGTTACCGATAACGTGGTAAGATCCGGAATACCACCTTCCCTGTTGGTATCTATTCGATTCTTTATCCCGTCCATTGTGATGGCATTGATATTCCGTAAGGAACTCGCCGATGGCAAACCTCGCGAATATCTTTACAGCTGCGGCGCAGGATCGCTTTTGTTTCTCGCTTTTATCAGCCAGACCTACGGGATCAGTTACACCACCCCTGCCAACAATGCATTTATAACCGCCACCAATGTTATAATGGTGCCGTTTCTCAGCTTTGTTATCTTTCGGCAGCGGCTTGAACTACGAAGTATCGTTTGTGCCTTCACCTGTTTTATCGGCGCAGCAATACGATCATGGTCGCCCGACGTCGGCATGACCTTCAATATAGGCGACCAGCTCACTCTGCTTTGTGCCTTGCTTTTTGCGCTGCATTTCTCCTACCTTGGAAGATCAGCCGAGCTTTGCAGTCATACCGGGCTGCTCTGCTGCATACAGCTTTTTTCTACAGCGGTGTTTGCCTTTATCTTTTTTCTTTGCGCCGATCTTGAGCGCTTTTCGATGCCGATGCTCACCGAAAACATCCCCGGTATCCTTTACCTCGCACTTTTTTCCACCGGTTTCTGCTATTTTGTGCAGACCTGGGCGCAAAAGCGCTTTTCTCCATCGGGAACAGCTATCATCCTCTCGATGGAAGGCTTTTTCGGCAGCTGCTTCTCGGTAGCCGCGGGAAGAGATCAAGCCACCGTTAACTTTGTTATCGGCGGCGCTATAATACTTTTATCTGTCATTGCGGTTCAGCTTGAACCGGGTTTTATCAAAAACTGTTTATCAAAAAATAAATCTTAGAAGGGTCGTTGTTTATCTTGAACGTTTGGTTGGATATGTTCTGGGCTTTTTTCTGCATCGGAGGACTTACCTTCGGCGGCGGATACGCTATGCTTCCTATGCTGGAACGCGAAATAGTTGAAAGGCGCGGCTGGGCCAAATCGGAAGAGCTTCTCGATTACTACGCCGTAAGCCAGTGCACCCCCGGGGTTATCGCCGTTAATGTCGCGACCTTTGTCGGATATAACCACAAAGGCTATCTCGGCGCAGCAGTATGCACCTTCGGCGTCATCTCGCCCTCTCTGATAATCATAATGGTCATCGCGGGCATCATTCAATCCTTTGCGGGCAACGCCATCGTAGCCCACGCCTTCGGCGGAATAAGAGTTGCCGTATGCGTGCTGATACTTTCCGCCGTTTTGAAGCTTGTAAAAGGCAGCGTAAAGGATAAGCTCACCACCTGCATTTTTATTGTGACCGCAGCTGTTATGGTACTTTTTGATATCTCTCCCATAGTCATAGTCGTTGTATCAGGTGCACTCGGATATGCGGCAAAGCTTTCCGGCATCAAAAAGGAGGGCGAAAAGAAATGATATACCTTCAGCTTTTCTTCGAGTTTTTCAAGACCGGGCTTTTTGCCGTTGGCGGCGGCCTTGCGACCCTGCCCTTTCTTTTCGATATCGCTGACCGTTACCCCTGGTTCGATCAGACCATGCTTCTCGATATGGTCGCTGTCGGCGAATCCACCCCCGGACCTATCGGCGTAAACGTAGCCACCTATGCCGGTTACACCTCGGCGGGAATTTTGGGCGGTTGTATTGCTACCTTCGGACTGGTCCTCCCCTCTTATATCGTTATCGTTATAGTGGCTCAGTTTCTTGCAAAATTCTCTAAAAACGAAACGGTAAAAGCCGTTTTCTATGGCATACGCCCCGCTGCCAGCGGAATGATAGCCGCCGCAGGTCTTTCACTTGCAAAAGCCGCTCTGCTTCATCTCGATGTTGTCGGCGGATCTCTGCTCGATTATATAAATATCCCCGCGATAGCACTGCTGTTAGTGGTGTACTTTCTCTATAACAAATACCAAAAGCACCCCATCTTTTACATCGCCGGCGCCGCGATCGCCGGTATATTGTTAAAACTATAAGAGCCGCTGAAGCGGTCTGTCTTACTATACAAAAAACGGCTTGACCTGCACGGTTAAGCCGTTTTCGCATGGCCGCGGCAGTATGGGCTAAACTCTCGGTACGCGGTTTTGAGCGAATGTGAAACACCGCAAACCCGCATTGGAATGGGCATTTTTGAGCCTTTTGTTGCAGTTTCACCGTTAGACCGCGTGCCGTTTGATGCTTTATTGATGATGTTGAGATTTTCCGACTCATTTATAAGTCTGAAGATAAATTGATGATGTGAACCATCTTTTTATAGGATTTTGACGGCTTTTTGCATTCACCGTATGTACCCCACCCTCTGTATCGTATGTTGGGGAAATATATAAACAAGACGAATAGCAACAAGATAAAGGTTCTCCCTGGCGGCGCCAGCAGAATGATGTTGCCCATTTTGACAATTAAATCCCATATCTTTTGCAGAGCATTCAAGTTTATATGCTTTTAATGTTTAGCGAAGACTATAATGATGATTTGTTTTTATGCCCTTTTGCTTTATGCTAATAACTCCATGAGTGCTGTAACAAGTGGGATTGCTACTGAACCCGCCTGACAAAGAACTTTTAAGTCAATCAAAAGTCCCCTATGTGGCTCTACATCTTTACTAACTTCTTCTTTTATTTGTTGGAGTAAATCCTCAATATCACCTTTATTAGGTACATCTTTTGCAACAAGAGCATCTCTGATAGCGGTAATAAGCTCATTTGCATGGGCATTGAGGTATTCAGTAATAGATATGTTGGACACATCACCCTTGAGTGAGCCCCCGATAATAACCGTAGAATCATAAGCATTGAATTGTGAGCTGTTAGTTAATTCCGAATTATGATTGGTTTCAAGGTGACTAATTACACGCTCAGCCAGAATACCAACATCATCATCTACTATATTCGATATCTATATATCTATATATCCTGTTTTCGCACACATTTTTATCTGCATGGGCATTTCTTCTTCAAAAAACAATTCAAATCTCCTTTACACCTGCCATACGCATAAATTCGCGCATTGAAGAAGTGACATATCGGTTTTTCTTAACCGAAAAAGAGATATTTCGTTTTGCCAAAGGGTCATTGAGCTTGTAGTATATAAGCCGACCATCATCTTTAAGATATTTAACAATTTCAGATCTTATAAATAAAGCGCCTAGTCCTTTGGAGGCTATATTGACTGAGGTAATGACCTGATCGACAGATATAGCTATTTTTTGTTCGAAACCGGCATTGCGGCACATGGCTATACTTCTTGTGTAGATATCATTACCAGGCTTCATTATAACAAAAGGAATATCTGCAAAATATTTGAGAGGTACAGACAAAGCAGATTTAAACTTATCTCTGTTTTCTGCTATATCAGTATAGTTTAGCTTATATGGTGCTATTTTGTCGTTTACTGTATATTCGCTTGGAACCGCTAATATGATTTGTTCTTTTTTATAAAAATAGTTTGCGAAGCGATCGTCATTAGGATCAACTGCTGTTTCAATGATAAGGTCTAAAGTTTCATCTATCAGTCCTTTGCTTAATTCCTTGATGTTGCCTTCTACCAAATCAATAGAAATGTTAGGGTATTTGTTTCGAAATTTACTTATCAAGTCTGGAAATACATAAGAACAGAAAAATGATGAACCGCCAATCGAAAGATGTCCGGTTTGAAGCTTTTTCAAATCTTCAAAGTAGTTATCAACATTTCTAAGTATGAATAAAATCTCTTCGATGGCGTTTATATAATACATTCCTTCTTTTGTAACAGTAAGGGGGATGGTGCTTCGGTCGAATATTGGCATGCCTATTTCTTTTTCGGCTTTTTTAACCATGTTGCTCAATGCCGGTTGACTGATAAACAGCTTTTTTGCAGCTTTTGAGAAGCTTTTCTCTTGATAAACTGCATAAACATAATTCATTTCATTAAGCATTTTTATTCCTCCCAACGTGCAGATGATATGATTTGATTTTAACATTTTTATATCATCTTAACAATTAAATATTGGGCCATAAAAAAGCGCTGTTCGAGCAACATATCGGAACAGCGCTTTTAATGCGGATTACATATCATTTGAGGCTGGATGTTGTTAGAGGAGGATGACCTTTAACCTGTTTTATGCCGGAAGGAAATAATATATGCTCTCCGCATTATTGCTATTTGACCATTAGCAGTTCTGCCATTCGGATATAGTCAATAGAGATATAATTGGGAGTGTTTTCTGATTTGATTCGACTTTTATACCATGGTTTAAGATTTTGCAGCGCTATAATGTTATTTGACCATTTGGGAACAACAGTACGTTCAAAAATATCGGCCAAAATTATTAGCTTTGAAATTGGGATATCTTCCAAGCCTATGGTCTTAAGCTTCCCTTGAATATATTTTGAAGCACTTTCAAGTTCTGAGAGAGGATTGGGTATTTCAATTTGATTTTTACGGTCACATAAATACCAGTATGTATCACTTGAACCACCTTTTATCCAAAGACCAAAACCAAAGGTTTTAATAAGCAATAAGCCTTTTTTATCTATTATAAAATGGTCTACAGTAACAGGTTTCGCTGCGGAATCATTACTGGAGTTTGGAAAACTTACATCGCTATACACCCTACCCTTATGTATAAGTGACTTGAGTTTTCTATTAACTGATTTTTTTGCATATGCATCGTTTCGTTTGCTGTTGAGGTGTCTGGTATACAAAAAAATAGCAATAAATCCCGCAGCGAAAATCAGGATGACAGCCATATATTCTTCAAAGGAATGAAGTTTCCACATTTGCCCTAAAAACATAATTTAGCCTCCTTTGGATTGGAAGGTTTATAAAGGCCATCGGCGGGCGGACATAAATGTCAGCCCGCCGACAGTTTGCTAATTAAATGAGGAAACGGTGTATGTTGACAGAACAAGAATAAATTACATGAGAACGTAAGCACCGGGGCCGAGAGGCAGCTTGAAGATGTACCAGATAATAAGCATTCCGGTCCAAGCAAGGGAAGAAGCGATGAGGTAGGGAATCATGTGAGAGATAATGGTTCCTACACCTGCGGACTTCTTGTATCGCTGAGCGTAGCCAATGTACATGGGGATATTGGTACCGAGAGGATTGATAGGATTGGTAAGAGCATCGCCTACACGGTAGATACACTGAGTGAATGCGGGGTTGAATCCAAGAAGAGCAAACATAGGAATGAATATCGGACCAAGCATTGCCCATTTAGACGAAATAGAACCTATCATGATGTTTACAAGAGCTACCAGGATTACAAGACCAATGATAAGAGGAATACCGGTAAAACCGGAATCACTTAAGAAAGTAGCACCTCTGATAGCAAAGAGAGAAGCAAGGTTGGTCTTGGAAAGGTAATTGATAAACTGAGCAGATACAAAGAAGGTAACAAGAGTGGGTGCGATGCTTCTGAGACCCTGAATACCACCATTAAGGATGTCTCTTGCAGTCTTCATGGTTCCGGAAGCAAAGCCATAAACAGAACCTACGATAGAGAAGAACAAGAAAAGCAGCTGGGGAATAGAAGACATAAGCGGAGACTTGGGGAGAATCTGTCCGTTTGCATTTCTGAGAAGACCGTTGGAAGGAATAACACAAGCGAGAAGAATCGCAAAGAAAATAATAGCAGCTATTCCGGAAGCGCGAAGACCTTTCTTCTGCTCATCAGAGAGATTGACATTGATATTTTCGATGTTGGCGAAACGGTCGATCTCAGTATCTTTTTCAAGTAAAGGCTCGGTGATTTTGGTGGCAACCAGAGTTCCTACTGCGGTAAGTACAAAAGCACTTGCACACATGAAATAATAGTTACTCATCATGGTGATATTCATATCTGCGGTAGCCGGCAGAAGAGAAAGTGCGTCGATAGTGATAGCGGAAACGTTTGCGTCGGTACCTGCCAAAAGTATATTAGCGCTGAGACCGCCACCGTAGCCAAATGCGGCAAGCAGTATGCCCATCATAGGGTTCCTGCCTCTTGCCTGAAAAAGAACAGCACCAATGGGAGGCAGCAGTACTGCAGAAGAGTCGGAAAGCAGGTTGCCGTTTATACAAACGAAAAGGAAACCTGCGATAAGGGCCTTTTCGGGAAGGGAATTTGCAAGACGGGTAACAAATGTGTTGTAGAAGCCGGACTTTTCACCAATACCTACAGCAATAGACAATCCAATAAGCAGACCGACAATGTTAAGACCGGTAAAGTTTTTGAACATGTTAGTCAGCATATACTCCAAGCCGCCGCGTGAAAACAGAGAATATACAACGGTGGGTGCATCCTTGCCGGGTACCATAAACTCGGTGCCGCCCAAAACTGCTGACAGCAGTACTACAAAAGCAGCGAGAAATACGTACATGATAGCCGGATGAGGTATCTTATCAAGTACCTTGCTGACAGACATTATAAAACGTTCGAAACCGGTTGTTTTAGTCTCGCTTTTGTTCACAAATATTCCTCCTTTTATTATTTCTCACATATTCTTATTTCTTATACAGAGTGCTTCCGGTAACGTCTACGACATCATAGGCGATATCATTCTTCTTGCAGAATGCGGAAGCTGCGTCGGTGACGAGCATAGTAGCGCCCTTTCCAACTATGCTGCCGTCCTTCATTATCATTTTGCCCATTGCAAAGCTCATAACGGGGCGACTGCGCGGCAGGTCAACGATGGTGATATCAGCATCTGCTCCAACGCCAAGGTGGCCCTTGTTAACAAGGTTGTAAAGTCGTGCGGGGTTAAGGCTGACCTTTTTAACAACATCTTCAAGAGAGATATAACCAAGATGATAGAACTGCAGCGCTCTGAAGATAAGGTCGTTTCTTGCATAGAATCCGCCGTCGGTGACAGCGCTGGGAACAAGAAACTCTCCGCCTTTCTTTTCGCGCTCAAGCATGAATAGGCAGGCAACGGTATCAAGGTTTGCGGGGAAGCTTACCTTGCAATTGGTGCCGGCAGCCTTCCAGTATTCAAGCGCTTCTTCGCGTTCGATAAGGATGGTGTCGTCTTCAAGTACCTTGTATACCTTTGCAACACCGTTAAGGATAGCTTGTTCAAGTGCGGCGGGGGTGGCATCATACCCAAACTGTTTAAGACAATTTTTAACGATGACATCATGTATCTCACCGTTTGTGCAAAGTCCGGTGCAGGCGTTGGGAACTGCAAGATGAGAATCGCTAATGATATTCTTTTTAGTGCGAAGTATATGGAACATCTCCACAACTTCATCCATGTAGGAGGGGAGTACGGCGCCACGACAATATGCGTTTACATGCGGCAGAATCATTGCATTATCTCCACAAAGTTCTACCGCTTCACGAACGCCGAGCAGATTACTGCGGTTTTCGGTGGTGCCAACATGGAAAGAGATCATTACTTTGGCCTTGTTGGCTGCTTCGATAGCATATGCGCTTGCCTTGGGAGTAAGCGGATAGTGACCGCCGAGCAGTTTAATACCGAGGGCACCGTGTTCCATGGCGGTGTTCAGATGATTGTCCACTGTTTCCTTGGAAACATCAGGGCCACCGTATTTGTCAGGCTCTATCATGTCAACTACAGCAATGTTGAGGCCGCATCCATGGCCGCCCTTAATAGCTCCCAAAATGGTATCCAACGGGCCGCACAGGTCTATTGCTGTGGTTATACCGGTTCTGGCTACCATGGGGTATCCGGAATAGCCTACACGCAGATGCAGATGGCTGTCTATGCCGCCGGGCATTACCATCTTTCCCGTTGCGTCGACAATGTTGTCACAACCTCCAAGCTCAGGTGCGACAGCTGCAATTTTGCCATCCTTAACACCGATATCCATAGTTCCACGAATATTGTTTGCCGGGTCAATGACATTACCGCCTTTGATAATAAAGTCAAACATTTCCGTACTCACCCTTTCTTAAAATATAATAATATAAATGTTGCGAGTGATTATTTATCGCCAAGGCAAACGACCTTGCCGTTTTTAACTATAACAATTTCGTCAGCTGTGCCTTCGTCAAAAACGATGGTAGGATTATACTGTACCATATCAATATGTACGGTAGAGCGTGCAGGCTGTCCGTAGTAGTAGCCGTTGCCCATAGCAATGTGGCAAGTGCCGCGAGCTTTCTTTTCTTCCTCAAAATCTCCGTTAAGCAAGCTGAACGGATTAAGTCCTATGCCTATTTCTGCAATATTATCGGAATCAGCTACTTCGGCTATCTGCTTACGGATCTCCTTGCAGATCTTTGCATCGCCGCCAACCACTTCTACAATTCGGCCATCTTCTATCTTTAGCTCAACGGGTACAGAAGGACTGCCGTAATAGCAGATAGGACCGTCGATAACAAGCTTACCGCGAGTGGTTCCGATAACAGGTCCAAGAGAAACTTCACCGTCAGACCAAGCCATTGCGTCACCGGGGTTGCGCGCAATACCACATTCAATGATGGGTTCCATCTGATTCATCTCCATGTAGAGATCGGTTCCAGCAGGAGTAGTAATATGTGCAGTCTTATGTCCGCGCCATATACCCTGAAGCTTAACTCCGTCAGCATAAACTGCTTCATAGTCGGCAAGCGCGCCGCCGCGGGTAAAGTTATCTATATTTCTGAGGCAGATAGATACTTCGCGAAGCTTTTTCTGATTAATTAGTTCCTTGAGGTGATTGTTGTAAATTGCTGCGCCGGAGGAAGTAGTCATACCTACAAATACATCACAGGCATCCATTCCGAGTTCAAGCGACTTGGGGAAAATGGTTGCCTTATCCTTACCGCGGATAGGCATCATGAAAATTCCATATTCGGCGCCGCATTTTAAAGCAGCAGCTGCTATGGCATTAGCCATACGCATGTCGGTCTGCGGGTCAATTACTATTAGCACTTCTTCACCAGGTTTTACAGCCATGAGATTAGAAATGATATAATCGGCACGTTCAATACATTCTATAATACGATTATCTTTCATATCAGCAAACCTCTTTTTTAAACTGGAATATTAAATAAAAATTATACGTATTTCCTCATGAGGCTATTAATATTTTACTAAAACGGCGTAAAGATATAAACAGATATTCATAATTTTGAATATATCATAATTTAAAAACAATATCTAAGCTTTCCAGCAAGTATAAAAATCAGGTTAGGAACTGCAGGTTACGCTAATATGGTTTAACTATTGGGTTAGCCTCAATATGGAAACATCTCCCTGTGTGAGCAGCAATATGTGCGGAACGCTAATTACGGTAAAGCGATGAGTATGATTTCAGAAATGAAAGAACAATAAAAACTATGCTCAATAAAAAAAGTACTGCTGAAAGATATAATCTTAGCTCAAATCATTGTTAAAAGCATTGCCACCAAAGAAAACTTTATTATGGGATTTAGCCTGGGGTTGAGATTGGGCATAGAAGTCATAAATGATAGTGATAGCTACATCAACAACATATATCTCTCAAAAATTGCATCGCTAAAACAAAGATTAGACTACTATAGATAACAACAGCTCTATCATGACAAGATCTTGGTAATCGCTCCGGCTCAAACTTTTTCTAAAAATATTTTTCTGGATATTGACATGAGAACATTTGTTCCGTTATAATAAAAGCGAAAAATCAAACCTTGCTGCACCGAGCAAATGGGTGCGCCGGCAGCCAGTCAGCGTAGAATGAAAAGTCTCCACCGAATCGCCGGGCGCATGGAAATCACATCAGCTTACAGTAAACAGCTGTCGAAGATGGTGTTGTTTCTATGTGCCCGGCTTTTGCTCCCCTCTGAGAAAAATATATTGAGAGTTACAATTGGACAGAGAAAGAAAAAAATATGTGCGAGGAAAGGAAAAGCGCTAATGTCAATTCTGGGAGAAAGATTTTTTCAAATGAGCAACGCCATCTTCTGTTACGACCTGACACCGATACAACTTGCAGTTTACAGTTACCTGAAATGCTGCGCGGGTCAGAAAGAAAAGTGTTGGCCGAGCATGAAAAGGATTGCTGCCTGCTGCAGCTGCTCAGAGAATTCGGTTCGCAAAGCGGTAAAAGTTTTGCATGAGCGAAGATTCATAAAAGTTGTTACGACATATAGAGAGTCACGAAATGGAAAACGTCATCAGGCCAATAACACCTACTTAATTCTGGAACTTCCGCCGCTAAAGATTGCAAGCTGAAGATGCGCCTTGTCACCAAATGTGTGCGGCTGTGTGCAACTTAGCAATCCCAACGCGAGAAATAACCCGAGAAAATGCAAATCGAAACACAGGCGATTTGTGAGCAATTTACGGGGGCTACGCAAGTGAACCCAGGGGTCGAAAATCGTGCAGGATAAAGGCCGGTGGTCGCTTTGGCGACCTCTGCCGACTCACATCGCCCCGCAATGCGGGTCGGGAACGTTTCCCTTAGGTGGTCGCTTTTGGCGAAATTTGCTGTAACAGGTGGATGTAACAGCAAATTAATCACATAAAATCGCATGTTTAAGCCTTTTTCGCATGTGTACGTCGTAGGTGGTTATAGAATTTTGGGAGGTAATGAGATTTGAGTAAGAAATTACAGAATACGATAGAAAACAATTCTCAAGATGAGATCAAAACAAGAATTCCCCTCTGGCTTTATCTGTCCACTATTCAAACAATAGATAAAATGGTGCCGTTGGATAACTGCAAAAGTAGAAGTGAGTTTTTGGAGAAAGCCGCCTTGTTCTACTCGGGGTATGTATCCAGCGAGTATGCCGCATCTTTTCTGCCGGTGGCATTGGTCTCCGCACTGCGTGCAACTGTGACAGAAAGCGAGAACCATATCTGCAGAATGCTTTTTAAAAATGCTGTAGAGCTCAACATTATGATGAATATAGTAGCAGAGAAAATGAATGTCATTCCTGAAACATTGGATGCACTGCGCGCGAAATGCGTGAAGGAGGTCAGCAAAACCAATGGCAGCATCACCTTCAAAGATGCTGTAAAGTTTCAGAATTATCTCGACTAATGTTTTTCAAAGCACAGCAGATGCAGCCCACCCCCTTCACCAAATGTAGGGGAAGTATATAAACAATACTAAATACAACAAAGTAAAAGCCTCTCCGTCGGGAGGCGGAAAGGACAACTATGAATGAAGCAAAATATAAATCCTACGAAGAGTTGCCGTTGATGTTATCTGTCCCACAGGTGGCTGATGTGCTTGGCATTGGCAGAACAAACACATACGAACTGGTCAAAGAAAAAGATTTCCCTTCTCTGAAAATTGGCTCACGCATTGTCATTCCCAAAGATAAATTCATCACATGGATCGAAGAAAAAGTTTCGGAAAAGCGGTAGACTTCTGCAAAGCTTTGTGGTAGTTGTTGTGTTTAATAAAACAGAAAGGAGAGTGGTCGCATGAAGCGAAAACTGCTCACCAACGGCAGCGCATTCAAGCGTACGGACGGTCGCTGGGGCGGAGTTGTCTGGTATATGGATGAAAGCGGAGAGCGAAAAAGAAAATCTTTCTCCGGCACATCCAAACAGGAAGTCAACAAAAAGATGACCGCATACGTCGCAGACTTCGAGAATCAACTTATCGAGTCAGACGAAAGCAAGAAAACTCTTAGGGAAAGTATGCAGAACTGGCTGCAGGTGTTCAAGTTTCCATCAGTGGAACGCACAACCTATGACAGATGCGAATGCTCTGCAAAATACCAAGTCTATCCCCTGCTCGGTGATAAAGTGGTAGGCAATATAACATCGGCTGATATAAAGTCGCTGCTGAATCATCTGATGGATAACGGATATGCCTACACAACGGTCAATAAGACGTATATCCTTCTCGGAGAGTACTTCAAGTATCTCACACAGGAAGAATATATCTATCGTAACCCGATGCTCAACGTCCCAATGATAAAGAAAAGCAACTTCATGGCAGCTCAGCAAAAAGAAAATCTCCCCGCGAATGAAACCGTTACGATATTCACTCCCGAGGAGATAGAAAAGTTTAAAGCTGAAGCATTCAGATGTTGGGGCACAGGAAAAAGAATATATCAGCAATCGGCAGCTTACATCCTCATGCTGAATACAGGACTGCGCACAGGAGAAGTTCTTGGACTGCTCAACAGCGATATTGACTTAGAAAACAAAGTCATCCATCTGCAAAGAGGCGTCAAAGAAATAGCCAAACGAGATGGAGCTGAAGCTCAGTCGGGCAGAGAAATCAAAATTGGCAAGCTGAAAAGCGCAAGCAGCAGAAGAGATGTTCCTCTCAATGCCACAGCGATAGAGATGATTCAGGAACTCCGCAAAGAATTCTACTTCGGAGAGGACTCCCCTCTCGTCTGTGATGAAAACGGCGACTTCACTCGTCCGGTCAACTTCCGAAAAAGATATTACAGGATACTGGCAGCAGCGGAAATTGAAAAGAAAGGTCTGCACAGCCTCAGACATACATTCGCAACTAATCTGGTGAACGGCACAAAGCAGAAAGATGGAAGTATAAAAGCCTTATCGCCAAGGCAGGTGGCAGACCTGCTCGGTCACAGCACCTCGCAGATAACCGAGCTCTACTATGTCAAAAAGGACACCTCAAGGCTGAGTGGAATCACAGAGGGATTCGAGATATGAGGCACAAAATTGATGATAAAATGATGATGTACCAAACGGAAACGTTGCGAAAAGGTGTCACACAATGGAAAATTGAAGCTCTTGAAGAGCATCAAACACGCTCAAAAAGACCACGTGCCGAAGAAAAGGCATAAGAAAAAACGGCTTAAACCGCATGTTTAAGCCGTTTTTCTGTGGCAGGGGCAGAAGGACTTGAACCCTCGGCACGCGGTTTTGGAGAC
>CAZSEO010000041.1:0-19572 GCA_964605985.1 uncultured Oscillospiraceae bacterium
AGACGGCTCCGGGGCACTTGGGAAATATTCGGTTAAAGATGTTTCGAAAGGAAGTAAAATCGAGAGAAAATGGATAAAAACTGTTAGAAATTACGCAAAAAAGTTTTTCTTACTTTATTGATTATGTAAGATCACTTTGCCTTGAGCGCCTCGACGCAGCCCGTGCAGACAGCCTTATCCTTATAGGAAACTATTCCTTCGGTGCTGCCGCAGAAGATGCAAGCAGGCTCATACTTTTTAAGTACGATGTTGTTGTCGTCAACATATATTTCAAGCGAATCACGGTCGGATATGCCGAGGGTCCTTCTGAGCTCGATGGGGAGAACGATCCTGCCGAGGTCGTCGATCTTGCGTACTATTCCGGTTGCTTTCATTTTATTACTCCTCCAGATGATTGACATATTATTATGGCTCTTTGTCGTTAAAAACAGTATACAGCATTAAATTTGTAAAGTAAAGGGAATTTTTGTAAAAAAATGTAAAATTTCCATTTTAAGGAAAAATATACTCGAAATAGGTGTAATTTTGGTTAAAACAGAAATATTTTATCATCCGCGGCATAAAATGTCAAAATATGCCATAGGCTTTTGAGGGTGATGTTACTGTGATGAACAAAATTTTTACCTTTATGCTGCTGTGCGGTATCGCCGCGGGTGCGGCGCTTGGCAGAATGGATCAGGTATCCTCAGCGCTGCTGCAGCAATGCCAAAGGGCTGTGGAGCTGTCGCTGTCGCTGATGGGAAGCTTTTGTATGTGGGGCGGCCTGATGGCGGTGGCGGAAAAGGCAGGGCTGACCAAACTGCTGGCTGCGGTATTTGCTCCCGTTTTAAAGCGGCTGTTCACCGGGCTGAAAGCCAACGGCGCGGCGATGAGGGCGATATCGCTCAATATAGCCGCAAATCTGCTTGGGCTGGGCAATGCCGCAACGCCGCTGGGGATAGCCGCGATGAAAGAGATGCAGAAGGAACAGAGGTCAGGCGGAGCAGCTACCGACAGCATGGCGCTTTTGGTAGTGATGAATACCGCTTCGCTTCAGCTGATACCGACTACCACTGCGGTGCTGAGGGCGGCGGCGGGGTCTGATACGCCGCTCGACATATTGCCGGCGGTGTGGGCGGCTTCGGCGGTATCGCTGACGGTGGGTATAACGGCAGCAAAGCTGATGGAAGGCAGGTGGCGTCAATGATGAAAACGGTGGCTGATTTTGCCGTTCCGATAACAGCCGCGGTCATCCTGCTTGCCGGCTTTCTGCGCGGGGTGGATGTTTTTGACGAATTTTTAAAAGGTGCTAAAAGCGGGATAGATACCTCCTTTGATATATTGCCGGCGCTGGTGGCGCTGGTAACGGCGATAGGCGTTTTTTCGGCCTCGGGTGCGCTTGATATGCTCACCGCCGCGCTTTCTCCGGCGGCAAAACGGCTTGCTCTGCCTGCCGAAGTGGTACCGCTTGTGCTGCTGCGTCCCATTTCGGGCAGCGGAGCGCTGGCGGTGTTTGAAAAGCTGCTGGCTCAATACGGTCCGGACAGCTTTATCGGCAGGGTGGCTTCGGTCATGGAAGGCTCTACCGAGACTACCTTTTATACCGTGGCGGTATATTTCGGCGCGGTTTCGGTCAAAAAGACCCGTCATGCCGTACCGGCGGCGCTGCTGGCGGATATGACCGGCTTTGTGATGAGTGCGCTGTTTGTCAGGCTGTTTTTTTATCGGTGATAAATTTAAGGGTCCTGAAATATATTAGCAAAAAATGTGTGTCGAATTTGGTCGAATTTTGCGATATCTAAAAAATAATTGTATATTTCTTCCTTTTTATGTCTGAAATGCAGGCTATCTTCAAACAGCCGGTCGGAACGCTGCATAAGCTGCCGCGCCGACTTTTGATCCTGTCTGAGGTGCGGCGTTATCCGCGAAAGAGCCTGCTTTTCGGTAAAGCGCCGCGAATGGATGACGCTGTCTGCCGGACGTGAAAAGCAGAGCTGCTCCGATTCCACCGCAAAGCAGAAGCCGGAGTCCGGCAGCAAAAGCAGGTCGATAACGCTGTAAGGGGCAAGCGGACTGTAAAGCACCGTCATGGGGCAGCGCAGCCGCTTCGCTTCGCTATAAAGCTGCTTTAAGAACATTTGGGCAAAGCCTCTCTGTCTGTCCTGAAGCAGCGTAAGCGAAAAGCCGGGAGGCAGATCAATGTGACGGCAGCTGTTTGCCCGACCGCGTGATATATATATCATCTCGCTGCCGTTTGACGGGGCGAGATATTTTTTTGCCGCCCTTAAAGCCTGACGCCGCACCTTTTCGGTATCGATACAGCAGGCAGCTGCACGGCTGCTGTCTTTGAGCAGCTCATCGGCGGCAAAAAGCAGCTTTCTTCCGCTCTCAAAGGCTTTTGCCTCGCTGTCGTCAAGCGCCGCAATCTCGCCGCGGTGCTGCCGCAGCGCTTTATCGTAGCAGCCGCCGAGCCATAAAATATCTTCAAACGCCGAGGGAAGGCGAGGCTCGATGCAGTAGGGCGTAGCTGAATCGATAACGGCGGTGCTGTTCCAGAACACAGCCTCCGGCTCCCCTTGCTCCAGTGCCGAGAGAACGGTGCTTACCGCAAAGCCGCGCTGTTTTGCTTGTTCGGCGGCATCGGCAAGCAGCCCTGAGCGCAGCGCGGGACTGCCGCCCTTCAGAAGTATGACACGGTCAAATTTTTCGGGGTCGCAGAGCGAGCAAAGGCGGCTGACAAAGCCGAGCGGCGTTACGGCGCTTAAATAAAAGCGGGAGAGGATATCGGAATTCATTCAAAAAACCTCCGTTATGCGATCTTTTATATATTATTCGGCGGGCGATAAAGATGACACAACTGAGAAATGATGCCCGAAAATCTTATTTAAAAGCCGTATAAGCTGCCGAAAATAGGGCGTTTGGGTTGACACTGATTTGGTTACATGATATATATTAAGGAACGGATAACTGAAAAAGTTTTCGACATTGATAGAGGTGCGGAAGTTCAAAAGTACCCCGTTGCTTAAAGGTCGGCAGACCGCGGCGGAGGAAAGGGAACACCGCCGAAGCTTGCTGTTTTCTGCCGGGCGCAGCGGGCTGGGACGCCGTAAAATATGCGGCGGACTGTCACTGGTGTGGAGCGCTATCAGTAACAAATTGAGCCAAAAAGCTCTTTTTGCGGCGCGGCATACCGAAAAGGTGTGGCGCGTTTTTTAGTCCGTAAAATTTAAGAAAAGAGGAAAATTTATGGAAGCTGTATATGTGGGCTGGTTATCAATACTGCCTCCTATCATTGCGATAGGCCTTGCCCTCATCACCAAGGAGGTCATCTCCTCGCTGATGATCGGTATCCTTTCCGGCACTCTCATCTACACCATCGCGACCGGCGGCAACCCCGTCATCGACACCGTTAAAAACACCTTCAGCCTTATGGGCAGCCGTTTTGACCTGGACATCATCCTGTTCCTGGCTCTTGTCGGCGCGCTTGTTACCCTCATCAGCATGGCAGGCGGTTCCCGCGCCTACGGTAACCTGATGAACAAAAAGCTCAACAGCAAGGGTGCGGCAGTGCTTGCCACCGGCGGTCTCGGCGCCCTCATCTTTATCGATGACTACTGCAACTGCCTCACCGTCGGCACCGTTATGAAGCCTGTTACCGACCGCTTCAATATCTCGAGAGCCAAGCTTGCCTACCTCATCGATGCTACCGCGGCTCCCGTCTGCATCATCGCCCCCATCTCGAGCTGGGGCGCGGCTGTTATCTCCTCGCTGCCTGAGGACAGCCACCTGTTTGAAAGCGGGATCCAGGCTATGATCGCCACCGTTCCCTTCAACCTTTACGCTCTGCTTTCCCTTCTCATGATAATCGCCCTTTCTGTTAAAAACCTCGACTTCGGCCCCATGGCAAAGGCAGAGGCAAGAGCAAAGAAGGGTGATCTCGGCGCTGTTGACACCGCTATCGAAGACAGCACCAAGATCTCCGATAAGGGCACCGTTTGGGATCTGATCCTGCCCGTTGTTGTTCTTATCGTAGTTTCTGCTCTCGCAATGCTGGAAAACGGCGGCTATTTCGGCGGCGGCATGACCATTGCCGAAGCATTTGGCGATTGCTCCTCCGGCCCCGCTCTTATCCTTGGCTCCTTTGCAGGTCTTGTTTGGGCGTTCTTCCAGTTCGTTCCCAGAAAGCTTATGACCGCGCGCGAGTTTATGGAAGGCATCACCGAGGGCGTTAAGTCTATGGTCCCCGCCGACATCATCCTCGTACTTGCATGGACCATCTCCGGCGTTTGCCGCGACCTGCTCATGACCGGTCCTTATGTAAGCAGCGTTGTTGAAAACAGCAATATGCCGGTAGCTATCCTGCCTGCTATCACCTTCGCTATCGCTTCCGGCCTTTCTTTCTCTATGGGTACCTCCTGGGGCACCTTCGGCATCCTTATCCCCATCGTATTCGATATCTGCGCGGCAGTTGCTCCCGAGCTTATCATCCCCGCTTTGGCAGCTTCTCTCGCAGGCTCGGTATTCGGTGACCACTGCTCCCCCATCTCCGATACCACCATCATGGCATCGGCCGGCGCAGGCTGCGACCATATGGAGCACGTTGCCACTCAGATACCTTATGCTGTGCTGGTAGCGGTATGCTGCTTCGTCGGCTACCTCGTATCCGGCTTCACCGGCGGCAACCTTATCGCCACACTCGGCACCGGCGTTGTTATGCTGGTAGCTTCGCTGGTAGTCCTCCATAAGAAGTTTGGGGCTGAATAACAGCAGCTTATGACTTTTAAAAAGCCGTGCGCGTTATCCGCGCACGGCTTTTGGCTATCAGATTGCAACAGCCGCTTATGAGTGATAAAATATATAACAACAGACACCTTTGAAAGGGGAATATCCATGCCGAAAGTTTCCAATATACTTGTAACTGTCCCTACCGAGCTGCATCACCGCAAGCTGCTTGAAAGCTGTGCGCCGCAGGCAAAGTTCACCTATTGTCTGGCTAAAAATCTCGCGGACAAAAAGGTGAGAACCGCCGATGTGGTCGAGATGACCGATGAAATGATAAAAGAGGCCGATGTCATGTTGGGCATTATCCCGGTGGACAAGCTAAAAATAGCCGAAAACCTCAAGTTTTTGCAGCTGAGCATGGCGGGCTCCGATGCCTATGCAGCTCCCGGAGTGATGCCAAAAGGCGCAATAGTGGCAAATGCCACCGGCAGTTACGGACTTGCCATTTCGGAATATCTCATGGCGGTTTTGCTTTCCCTTTCCAAACGCCTGCATCAGTATCGCGACCGTCAGCCCAGCGGAGAATGGGGCATCATCGGCGAGGTAAAGCCTATCTGCGGCAGCACTGTGCTGGTCGTGGGTCTCGGTGATATCGGCGGTGAGTTTGCCAAGCGGGCTAAGGCTATGGGCGCCCATGTCATCGGAGTTCGCCGCAAGGGCACCGACAAGCCGGAATATGTCGATGAGCTTTATCTCACCGACAAACTTGATGAGCTTATCCCCCGTGCCGATACTATCGCGCTTTGCCTGCCCAATACTCCCGCCACCAAAAATATAATGGACCGTGAACGCATCTTTGCCATGAAGCCCGATTCGATACTGCTCAATATCGGACGCGGAAATGCCGTTGACGGAGAAGCGCTTTGCGATGCACTGGACCAAGGCAGACTTTGGGGAGCCGCGGTAGATGTGACCGAGCCTGAGCCGTTGCCGGCAGGGCACCGTATGTGGACTACCGAAAATCTTATCGTGACCCCGCATGTTTCGGGATTTTTCACGCTGCACGAGACCCACGAAAGGATAATCAACCTGATGGTCGATAATCTTACCGCCTTTATCGAGGGCAAGCCGATCAAAAATATCGTCGATCCCGAAACAGGATACAGAAAACTGTAAAATAATAAAAGGGGCTGTTGCAATGGCGACAGTCCCTTTTTGTGTGTAGTCTATCAAAGCCTGCGGTAGCGCTCCGGCTTTACCCTGCCGTTTTTAAGTGCCCGGTCGAGCTGGGCTATCATCTTTTCGCGGTCACGGTTGAGGGTGCCTGCCAGCGCCACATAGTTGGAAGCGTGGTTGGAACGTATCACCGTTCCCTCGCTGTCTACATACTCAAGAAAAAGTTTCTGTTCCTCAAGATACTCGAAGGGGGTCAGTATCTGGAACTTGCCCGCAAGATAGTCGTTGGCAAGGGGAGTTCCCGCCTCAAGGTGCAGCGTCAGCAAGCCGAGATATTCCGGCTTGGTGGCGGTCACCAGCTTTGCCGACTCTATCGCGTGCTCGCGGGTATCGGGCCTGCCGCCGATGCCGGTTATCAGCGTCATCGAGACCTTTATTCCGGCCGCCTTTAGCTTGAGGCAGGCTTCTGTCGTTTCCGCCGCGGTGACATGCTTTTTTATATCCGCAAGCACCTTGTCGCTGCCGGATTCGGCGCCTATATACACCATCTCAAGTCCGTGGCGGCGCAGCTCGCAGAGCTCCTCGTGGCTTTTTTGCAGAACATCCTTGGCGGCGCCGTAGGTGGTGACACGGCGGCAGTGGGGGAATATCTCATATATCTTGTCGAGCACGGTGACGAGGTCGGGGGTGTTGACGATAAGGGCGTCGCCGTCGGCAAGAAAGACGCGGTCAAAATGAAAACGGTAATTCTGCTTTACGTCGTAGAGGTCGGCTATAACATCTTCGATGGGGCGCACCCTGAACTTTTTGCGCTTATACATGGTGCAGAAGGTGCAGGTATTGCGGGCGCAGCCGATGGTGAGCTGTATTATAAGACTGTCCGCTTCGCTTGGCGGACGGTAAACATCGCCTTCGTATATCATGTGGGACTTCTCCTTAGAATAGATCTGTTTTGAATATTATGCAGTATTTTGCATCGGTTTGCAATAGGCGGAGTATCGGTAAAATATATTGCAAAAATCAAAAAGGATGCTACACTTGTAATATATTTTGATGAAAGGCGGTAATTTTATGCTGCTTGATATACTGCGTGCCGACCCTGCCGGAAATATAACGCTGTTCGTTTTAAACGAGGTGGAAAAGGAAAAGCGGGCTGAAATTTCCAACAAGCTTATGGCTATCGAGCAGCTGGGCGCCGAGCAGGTCGGCTTTTTGACCGGGCCTAACGACAGCCGCTGCCTTTGCCGTCTTGAGATGATGGGCGGCGAATTCTGCGGCAACGCATCGCGTGCGCTGGGGCTTTATCTGGCGCGCAAAAATAATATCGGCGGGAAAATGCTGATAGAGGTCAGCGGTAGCCCCGAGCCGGTGGAGGTTTGGGCGGACATTGAAAAGGGAGAAGCGTTCGCGAAAATGCCGCTGCCCAAAAATATCGAGCCCTTTATCCTTTCGGGCATCGACTGTATGAGAGTTGATTTGGATGGTATCTCTCACCTCGTTGCCGAAAGCGAGCTGCCCGATAAGCGTATCGTCATCGCTGCTGAGGGATTGTTTGAAAATGACAGTTCGATAGCAGCCTACGGTATGCTGTTTTTTAACAAATATGATATGTCGATGATACCGTTTGTAAAAGTAAAGGAGACAGGCTCCTTTGTTCGTGAGGGAAGCTGCGGCTCCGGGACCGTTGCGGTGGCGGCCTCGCTCTGCGTGGGACTTAAAGAAGGCAAAACAAGCTATACCATCAGACAGCCTTCCGGCGTTATCACCGCCGAGGTCGAGAAAAAGGATGGCAAATTTTGTTCCGTCAGCATCGGCGGCAGCGTGAAGCTCAACGAGCCTCTGAAAATTGAAGTTTAAAGCCAACGGGCTCCGATGGGGCGGCGCTTGCGCGCCGGCTTCGCCGGCGCCCCTTTTATTTTTGCCCAAAAATAAAAGGGCTGACCGCCTGAAGGCGGTCGAGCGCCGCCCTTGGTTGCGCCTGCTTCAACCCGACGAAAACAAAAAGCGCCATTAGGCGCTTTTTGTTATGCTGCAATCACGGCTTTTTTCTGCGGAAAAGATGATACGGAGTTCTGCGGGTAACAGCTTCCTCGACCAGCAGCTCAGGCTTGCAGTAAACAAAGGGAGTCTGTACCGTTACCTTGCCTTGACGTCCCTCTTCCTCAAACTTTTCGGGGGTGAGAGAAGGGTCGAGAATACAGATGTCGTTATCTTCATCGATGCTGATGGCGGTTATAAAATGTCCTCTGTGGGTGAAAACGCCGATATGACCGTCATGGTCGCCCTCGGCATGGATGATAACGCAGCCACCGTTGCGAAGGCAATTTATCACATCGTTTATATCGCTGCTGCCGGAATATTCCAAATCGTACATATCCGCTATCACCGGTCCGAGAATATCCATTCGGGTGCCGATATTTATATTTGCGCCGTATAGCTCGGCCATACGCACACATTCGTCAAGCTCCAGTCTGCGGGCGGTTAGGCGGTCCACTACCATACACAAACTGCAAGGACCACAGCCGGAGGTGGCCGCGTTTCTGCGCTCGGGGGCAACGCCGCCGTTGGCAACGTTATGGTTATAGGGGATATGGCGGTAATTGAGCTGGTTCAAATAAAGCATATCGACACTCCTTTATTATTCTGCAAGCTTTTTAAGAGTTTCTCCTGTGATGCGGTAGGTGGTCCATTCCTCCATCGGAACGGCGCCGAGCGAGCGGTAAAATTTTATCGCGGGATGGTTTCGGTCAAGGCACCACCATTCCAGTCTGCCGCAGCCGCGCTCGACTGCGATGGATGCGAGCTTTTTTAATATAGCTGTGCCGTAGCCCCTGCCCTGATGCTTTGGCTTTACAAAAAGATCCTCGAGATAAAGCCCTGCCCTGCCCAAAAAGGTGGAAAAATTGTGGAAGAAGAGCGCCATCCCCACTATCTCGCCGCCGATCTCGGCAAAAAGGACTTCGGCTTTTTTCTTTTCAAAGATCCATTCGCGGTAAAGCTCGGGAGTGGCGATCACCTCGTCGAGAAGCTGTTCGTAATCGGCAAGCTGTTTGACTAAGTCGAGGATAACGCCACATTCATCGGGGCGTGCAAAACGGAAACTGAGCTGTTCGGCAGACAAACGATATCACCTCGTAAAATCAGAATTTAGCGGTGGGTGTGACTTCGATGGCTTGAAGGCCGCTTTTCATAACTATGCGGCGCAGCAGCGGATGATACATAAAGGGACATTTCAGCCGCTTGAGCAGAAGCTTTATCCGTATCGGGCGGGTAAGGCGGTGATAGATACTGTTGGGCGCTTTACTTTGCAGCGCCCGGTTGAGCATTTTGGCGCTGTTTATTGCCCAGCTTATCCCCTCGAGCGAACTGGGACTGATAAAACCTGCCGCTTCACCGATGAGAAAAGCGCCGTTTTCGCCGCTGAAAAAATCGGCGA
This sequence comes from uncultured Oscillospiraceae bacterium, assembly GCA_964605985.1. GTDB lineage: Bacteria > Bacillota > Clostridia > Oscillospirales > Ruminococcaceae > Yanshouia. The sequence goes on from CAZSEO010000041.1 coordinate 9,314, forward strand.
GAGATCTGGGCCGCAGCACTATGCAGGCCTCGGTCCTTACCGGCTCACCAAACTTGAATCCGCATTTTTCGGCGAGCTTTTTCTTCTGCGCCTCAAATGCCTCACGGCAGTTTTCAGGAGCGAACGCTCCGCCAAAAATAAAGTGGTCGTCCTTGGATATGCTCCAGGAGCAGCAGTCGGAGGTATCGGGGTCAAAAATGCAGGAGTAAAAGGGAGAATCATTCCGTTCATCAAACCACTACTGTATCGAGACGTAACGGTTGAAGCAAAGCTTTGGGAAAAGCGATCTTCTTACCGCTGAATTTGCCCCGTCAGCGCCGACGATATAGCGGGAGGTGACGGTATGAACACCGTCTTGGTCGATGTAGGTCATTTCAAAGCCACCCTGCGGCAAACGGCCGACCGAGCGGCAGACGCCGCGCTCTATCCTGACAGAGCCGGGGATGAGAGAAACGAGCCAGTTATCAAAGCGGTCTCGGTCGAGGTTTATGTAAAACCGCTGATAATGGCGTATCAGACCGCTTTTAAGGTCGATGGTGCGCACCGAAAATATCTGCGGATCTACCAGTATCGACTTGGGCAGCGTGAGGTCGAAGGAGGACAACGCCTTTTGTGCATCGGAGGAAAGCAGCCCTCCGCAGGGCTTGGAGAATCCTCCTTCACCCGATGGGCGGGAGAGCGCGAAAACCTTGAGGCTGTCAGCTGCAAGCCGCGCAAAGGTGGAGCCTGCCGGACCCAGCCCGATAACGATGACATCATAATCAAAGGACACTCCCCTCACCTCCGTTCAATGATGCGGTAATATTATTTCTTTCTGTCCTTGCAGTTTACGGCGCAGTCGGCGCAGCTGCCGTGGCAGCTTTCTTTCATCAGCGGCTTTTTAAGGTCGGCATGCTTGCCGTACCAGGTTAGTATGGCGAGCAGGACGATTACGATGACTGCGATAACTAAGATCTGCATTAACATAATGATCACTCCTTTGAATATATCACTTGGTCGTATTTTTCTATTTGCATAGAGCCGGTCTTATTCAACGGTTTCTTTCTTTTGCAGGAGAAGGGCCGGCTTTCGGCGGCGCGGCTGCGCCCATTTTCTTTCGAAAATGGGCTGCCCCCTTCGGGGGCGGGAAAAATCAGCGCCAAGAGGCGCGTGATTTTTCAGCCGCGCCGCTTGGCGCTGACGAAAATCACGCTGCCATCATATTAGCTGTTAATCATCAATTCTCGATCAACCAAATCCCTCTCTGTATCGCTCCGAAAATACGTATCTTCAGCCCGGGATCGGCTTTTTCTTCGGCTCTGAGCTTTTCTTTCATCCTTTGGCGCGAGGTGATGCCGTCGGCGGGACAGCGGCTTTTGGTTATTTCAAAGCCGCTCTTTTTTACCGCACGCGATATCTCTCTCTCCTCGGCGTAGATAAGCGGGCGTATCACCGTCAGGCTTTTGTCCTCCAGCACTGTCACGGGAGAGAAGCAGTTTATCCTGCCCTCCTGCGTCAGACTCATCATAAAGGTCTCAATTGCATCGTCGAGATGATGCCCCAGCGCAAGCTTGCTGCAGCCGAGTCTCTGTGCTTCGTTTACCAGCGCGCCGCGGCGCATCCGCGAGCATAGTGAACAGGGGTTGGGCTCCTTGCGGTGAGAAAAAACTATCTCCCCTATCTGTGTGGGAACGATATGCAGTTCAACGCCAAGACTGTCACAGAGCGACTGCATGGCGGCGATATCGGGTCTATCCTCAAAGCCCATATCCACCGATAGGGCGATCAGCTCATATCCGCCCTCCACCAAAAATGAACGGGAACGGGCAAGTGAGACCAAAAGCGCAATGGAATCCTTTCCGCCGCTTAAACCAACAGCGATCTTGTCGCCCGGTTCTATCATTTTATAATTGCCGTTTGCGCGGCGAAGATGTCCCATGATACGCTGCAATGACCACACCTCCCGAATAATGTCATAACAGCATTGTATAACAAAAAAGAGTCTGCGTAAACCTTTCGGCGGGCAGACTCTTTAAATTTTAACATTTATCTCCGGCAAGATACTCCTTGGCGTAGCGCTTAGGGCTGGTGCCGGTAAGCGCGCCGAAGGTGCGGATAAAATGCTCGTTGTTTCTGAAGCCGACCGCTTCCCCCACCTCCTGCACTCTCATGCCCTGACGCAGCAGCTCGCGTGCCTTGAGCACGCGGCAGTGGATTATGTATTCCATCACCGAGAAGCCGGTGACCGCCTTAAAGGTATGGCAGAGGTGATATTTGTTCATAAAACAGTTGGCGGAAATGACATCGAGCGAGAGCGGCTCGGAAAGGTGACTGTCGATAAAGGAGAGTATAGGGGATATTTTTGCGAAATCGGGATTGAGGGCGATAGAGGTCTTATCGGCGGTATCAAAGGAGGAAAATACCTTTAAAAGCAGGCTCAGCAGCACTATCATGTTGTGCATATCGCTGCCGAAGGAGCCTTCGTGTGGTTTTTCAAGCTGTTCAAAAAGCGAGATGAGCTCCTCCGTTTTTTCGCGGTCGAGCAGCACGCAGTGGCCGGCATCTCTTACGCAGGAAAGAAAATCGGTCTGCGGCATCGAAAATTCCTGCAGCGCCGCCGCCGATATGTGAAGAACATACCGCTTATAGGATTCGCTGGCGGTGCTTTTATGCAGTGTTGCCTCGCCCAGCAGGAACAAAGCGCCCCAGTGCATGGGGTAAAGCTCGTTTTCGATAAAAAAGTCGCCGCCCTCAGAAAGACAGAGCAATATCTCCACATCCTCGTGGAAGTGGGGGCGGTCCATGTGCCAGGAATCGTCCCAGTTTAAGCGCATTTGATATTTAGCGTTGTTCATAAGCCTTCCCCCTTAAAAGATGATGCCGCCGGTGATGAACGGCAAAAAATAAGCATATGCTTTAACAGACTTGTCCCGCAAAAACAGTGGTATTATTGCGTGGTTTCAACATGTGAAACCACGGCGGAAAATTGCAGCAAAAGCTGCAAAAATGCCGAAAAACGGTTTGAAAAAGCCAAAAAATCGATATTAAAAAATATTATATCACAAAAAAGCAAGATGCGCAAATATTTGGGCAAAATTTATCAAAATAATAGTAAATTGCTTTTTTGATAGAAAAAGGTAAATTTGCCGCCGACGTGATTTTTCCCATGAAATTGCGGTTTTTCGGGCGTAAAAAACAACTTGTGTCAACGAAAAGCAATATTTGCAAACTTTTTACCAAGAAGGGCTATTTATTAAGGGCTGTTGTGTGATATACTGAAAGGACAAAATGGGTGAAAAATGTATTGCGGCAGAAATGCTTACATTATATGGCGTTTTCACCTTGCGATTTTATGCGGTCCAAATGCCGTAGGGCTCACGGTATCGGATACCGCAGAAAAAACTTGCCGGAATTGCGGTGATATCGTATTGCCGGCATCGAAACAGTCCTCAAAATGGATGAGATCCATCAAACTTATATAAGGAGAATGGTTATGAAGTATACTGCAACTGTCAACGGAAGAATCTACGAAGTAGAGATCGAGCGCACCGACGTATTCCGTCCCCTCACCAGAGAGGAGATCGCAGCCGGCGCTATCGTTTCCTCTGCACCCATCGTAGTTGCTCCCACCGCCCCCGCAGCAGCTCCCGCACCTGTTGCCGCTGCTCCCGCCCCCGCAGCAGCTCCTGCACCCGCAGCAGCTCCCGCAGCACCTGCAGCTCCCGTAGCTGAAGGCGAAGGCACCATCACCGCACCGATGAGCGGCTCTATCTTCAAGATCATGGTCAATGTTGGCGATACCGTTCAGGCCGGACAGGTAGCTATCGTTCTCGAGGCTATGAAGATGGAAAACGAGATCTTCACCCCCTGCGCAGGCACCGTTAAGGAAGTAAGAGTATCCCAGGGCGCAGCTGTTCAGCCCGGCGATGTTCTCGTAGTTATCGGCTGATAACAAACCCCACACACGCAGTTTACGCCACTGAGGCGAAACGGATAAAAGTGATAAGAAAAAGCCAATCTCAAGAGGAGGTTTTATCATGAACAAAGTATATTCCTTGCACGACGCAGTGGAAAAGTTTGTTGAGAGCGGAGATTGCATCTGCTTCGGCGGCTTTACCACTAACCGTAAGCCCTACGCTGCAGTAGCCGAGATCCTTCGTCAGGGACAGAAAGACTTCACTGTCTGGGCAGGCCCCGCAGGCGGCGACTGGGATATGATGATCGGTGAGAGTCGTGTAAAGGCTTACATCAACTGCTACACCGCAAACTCCGGTTACACCAATGTTTCCCGCCGTTTCCGCGCTGCTATCGAGGCAGGCGAGCTTACTTACGAGGATTACTCTCAGGACGTACTTATGCTCCAGCTTCACGCGGCTTCTCTCGGTCTTCCCTTCCTTCCCGTTCGCCTGATGCAGGGTTCCGGCCTTGTTAAGTACTGGGGCATCAGCGAAGAGAAGAGAAAGACCCTCGACAAGGTTGACGATCTCAAGTGTGTTGAGATGGAGAACCCCTTCTGCCCCGGCGAGAAGGTCATCGGCGTTCCCGTTCCCAAGCTTGATACCGCCATCATCCACGTTCAGAAGGCTTCTCCCGACGGCACCTGCATCATCGAAGGCGACGAGTTCCACGATATCGATATCGCCGTTGCAGCACGCAAGGTCATCGTTACCTGCGACGAGCTGGTTTCCGATGAGTTTATCCGCCGCGATCCCACCCTCACCCGTATCTTCGGCGAGTGCATCAGCGCAGTAGTACACGCTCCTTACGGCGCATGGCCCAGCCAGTGCTACGGCTACTACGACAACGACCCCGGCGCGCTCCGCGAGTATGACAAGGCTTCCAAGTACCTTGACGCTGAGGACGCTAAGGCTCAGCTTGCAAAGGCTGCAGCAAAGGCTGCCAAGGCTGCCGCTGCCGCTCCCGACAACGCTAAGCTCGCAGAGGCTGCCGAGAAGGCTGCCGCTGCCGCAAAGGCTGCTGAGGAAGGCACTTCCATCCCCATGACCTTCAAGGATTACCTTGATAAGTGGGTCTACTCCGTTAAGGATCATGCTGAGCTGCTCGACAAGATCGGCGGCAAGCGCCTGATGAGCCTCAGAAATGCTCCCCACCTGGGCTATTCCAACACTCATCTGAAGTAATAGTAGGGAGGTAAATAGAAATGGCTGATTATACCAAGTACACCAAACAGGAGATGCAGGCATACGCCATCGCCAAGAACATCAAGGAGAATCAGATCGTTATCGTTGGTACCGGTCTTCCCCTTATCGGCGCTTCTCTGGCAAAGGCTGTTGTTTGCCCCTCCTGCCATCCTATCGTAGAGAGCGGCCTTATGGACTGCGACCCCGTTGAGGTTCCCCGTTCTGTAGGCGACAACCGCTTTATGGCTCACTGTGCAGTTCAGTGGCCCAACATCCGTTTCATCGGCTTTGAGGCTAACGAGTGGCTGCATGACGAGGATCGCCTCATCGCTTTCATCGGCGGCGCTGAGATCGACCCCTACGGCAACGTAAACTCCACCTGCATCTACGGCAAGGGCGATTACGTTAAGCCCCAGACCCGTTTCACCGGTTCCGGCGGCGCAAACGGCATCGCTACCTACTGCAACACCGTTATCATGATGCAGCATCAGAAGCGCCGTTTCACCGAGAAGATCGACTACATCACCTCCTGCGGCTGGATGGACGGCCCCGGCGGACGTGAGCGCGCAGGCCTTCCCGGCAACCGCGGACCTCAGATGGTAGTTACCGACCTCGGAATCATGAAGTTTGATGAAGAGACCAAGAGAATGTACCTCGCTTACTACTATCCCTTCTCCAGCCCCGAGATGGTTCAGGAGAACACCGGATTTGAGATCGACGTATCCCGCGCTGAGCTGTTCGAGGGACCCTCTCCCGAGATCATCCGCATCATCCGCGAGGAGATCGACCCCGGCCAGGCATTCATCAAGGTACCTAAGGAATAAGAATCAAGAAAGGGAGAAAGATAGACATGAACAACTACTCGATGCCCAGCTATTTTCAGAACATGCCTGTTATCGGCAAGCCCGTTATGAACTTCAACGCCGAGAACGAGGCAGAGATCAAGGCAAGAGAAGCTGAACTCGCCGCTAAGGTAGAGGCAGTTCTCGAGGCTGGTCAGCAGACCACCGAGAGCCTTAACGCAAAGGGCCAGATGACCGCTATGCAGCGCGTTTACAGCCTGATCGATCAGGGTACCTGGTGCCCCCTCAACACCCTTTACAACCCCGGCAACAACAAGGAAGGTTCTACCGCTATCGTTAAGGGCCTCGGCAGGATCGGCGGCAAGTGGGCTGTTATCGTTGCTTCCGACAACAAGAAGCTCGCAGGCGCCTGGATCCCCGGACAGGCAGACAACCTCCTCCGTGCTTCCGATACCGCTAAGATGCTCCGCATCCCGCTCGTATACGTTCTTAACTGCTCCGGCGTTAAGTTCGACGAGCAGGAGAAGGTATACCCCAACCGTCGCGGCGGCGGCACCCCCTTCTACCGCAACGCTGAGCTCGCTCAGATGGGTATTCCGGTTCTCGTAGCTATCTACGGCACCAACCCCGCAGGCGGCGGCTACCACTCCATCAGCCCCACCATCCTCATCGCTCATGCTAACGCTAACATGGCAGTTGGCGGCGCCGGCATCCTCGGCGGCATGAACCCCAAGGGTTATGTTGATCAGGAGAGCGCTATGGCTCTTATCGAAGCTACCAAGAACGGCCCCAAGGTTGCACCTCCCGGAGCAGTTGGCGTTCATTACAACGAGACCGGCTTCTTCCGCGAAGTTTACGCTGAAGAGCAGGGCGTTCTCGAAGCTATCAAGAAGTACATGGATTATGCTCCCGCATACAACCTCGAGTACTTCCGTGTAGACGAGCCCAAGGAGCCTGCATTCGCAGCTGAGGATCTTTACTCCATCATCCCCACCAACCAGAAGAAGACCTACAACGCATACGAGGTAATGGCTCGTCTGTTCGACGGTTCCGAGTTCTCCGAGTACAAGAAGGGCTACGGTCCCGAGATGATCACCGGCCTTGCTAAGGTTGACGGCCTGCTCGTTGGCGTTATCATGAACGCTCAGGGCCTGCTGATGAACTACCCCGAGTACCGTGGCGAAGGCGCTATGGGCATCGGCGGCAAGCTCTACCGTCAGGGCCTCATCAAGATGAACGAGTTCGTGACCCTCTGCGCTCGTGACAACATTCCTTTGGTATGGATCCAGGATACCACCGGTATCGACGTAGGCGATCCCGCAGAGTGCGCAGAGCTTCTCGGCCTTGGCCAGGCTCTCATCTACTCCATCCAGAAGTCCGGCATGCCTTCTCTTGAGATCACCCTCAGAAAGGGCACTGCAGCTGCTCACTACGTTCTTGGCGGACCTCAGGGCAACGACAACAACGTATTCTCCATCGGCACCGCTGCTACCGAGATCTACGTTATGCACGGTGAGACCGCTGCTGCTGCTATGTACGCTCGCCGCCTTGTTAAGGATCACGACGCAGGCAAGGACATCCAGCCCATCATCGACAAGATGAACGACCTCATCAAGATGTATGCCGAGAAGTCCAGCCCCTTCTACTGCGAGAAGGACGGCCTCGTAGACAAGATCGTAGAGATGACCCAGCTTCGTTCCTACATCAAGGCATTTGCTTCCGCTTACTATCAGAACCCCAAGGCAGTTTGCCCCTTCCATCAGATGCTGACTCCCAGAACCATGAGAGATTACGAGACCTTCGTAAAGTAAGCTGAGCTAAAACATAATATTTTCAGCTGCCTGACATAGGACAGTTGTTAAGCCTCCCTATGGGGGATTGCTGCGAAAGGGGGCTTTATGTCCCCTTTCGCATTTGTAGATCATGATATTTTATCACCCCCTATGCGGTAAGGCATCGCAAACTTTTAAATGCGCAATTTGCGCACGGAGGTTTTATGAAAGATATCATCACCATGGGGATCGACGTCGGCTCCACCGCTTCCAAGTGCGTCGTTCTCAAAAACGGCACCGAGATAATCGGCAAGGCGCTCGTTTCGGTAGGCGCCGGAACCAGCGGCCCTGACAGAGTCGTCAAGGAGATCGAGGAAACCACCGGTCTCAAGCTTGAGGACATGGATTATATCCTTGCCACCGGCTATGGACGCAATACCTTTGACAGGGCTCATCAGCAGATGAGCGAGCTTTCCTGCCACGCCAAGGGCGCTCACTTCCTTTTCCCGGAGGTTCGCACCGTTATCGATATCGGCGGTCAGGATGTTAAGGTAATGCAGATAGAAAACGGCGCTATGATCAACTTTCAGATGAACGATAAGTGCGCCGCAGGAACCGGACGTTTTCTCGATGTTATGGCAAAGGTTTTGGAGGTAAAGGTGAGCGATCTCGCGCTGCTTGGCTCCCATTCCACCAAGGAAGTCGGGATCAGCTCGACCTGCACCGTTTTTGCTGAGAGCGAAGTCATCAGCCAGCTCGCCCAAAACACCGATAAGTGCGATATCATCAACGGCATCCACAAATCGGTCGCCGGCAGAGTAAGCGGACTTGCTCACCGCATCGGCATCCGCGACCAGGTGGTCATGACCGGCGGAGTTGCCCAAAACTACGGCATAGTAAACGCTCTTGAGAAGCAGATAGGTCACAAGATCTACACCTCTCCGCTCACCCAGTATGTGGGAGCGCTCGGAGCTGCACTGTTTGCCTATAAAAAAGCCACTAAATAACCAAGAACCTTTTTAGGCAAAAAGGTTCTTGGAACTCCAAAAACTTTTACTCTTTGGCAAGTTTTGTAACATAGATTAAAGTTTTTGGTTGAGCTTTTTTTCAAAAAGCTCATGGGGTCGAGGGGCAAAGCCCCCGATAAACCCCGAAAACGTTTTTTGTTAACTGAGCCCAACGATATGTAATTCAATTTAGGCTGGAGGTAATAAAAATGGCTAAAACTGTAAGCCCCGGCGTACTCGCCCTGCGTAAAGTTGTAGAAGATGTTTACGCTGACGCGCGTATCGCCAAGAAGGAAGGCAAGCCTGTAGGCTGGTCCTCTTCCAAGTTCCCCTGCGAGCTTTATGAAGCTTTCGGACTCAACGTTGTTTACCCTGAGAACCAGGCTGCCGGCATCGCTGCCAACCGTGACGGCGAGATCATGTGCCAGGCTGCTGAGGACCTCGGCTTTGACAACGATATCTGCGGCTACGCACGCATCAGCCTTGCATATGCTGCAGGCAAGCGCGCTGCCAAGAAGCTCGACCCCGAGACCCTCGAATATGTTATCGATCCCAACTCCGGCAAGCCCCTCAAGGACGAGAACGGCAACGTTGTCAAGGATGAGAACGGCAAGCCCGTAAAGGATCCCAAGACCCTGCAGCCCTACACCGAGCTGGTTGACATCAACGAGCTGTGGGCTATGCCCGAGGGTGAAGAGAAGGAAAAGAGACTTGCTGCCATCAAGCCTTACCGTCAGATGCAGATGCCTATGCCTGACTTCGTTCTCTGCTGCAACAACATCTGCAACTGCATGACCAAGTGGTATGAGAATATCGCTCGTATGCACAACATCCCCCTCGTAATGATCGACGTTCCCTACAACAACACTGTTGAAGTAGACGATACTTACGTTGCTTACATCCGTGGTCAGTTCGACGACGCTATCGTTCAGCTTGAGAAGATCTCCGGACGTAAGTTCGACGAGAAGAAGTTTGAAGAGGCTTGCGCTGCTGCTAACCGCACCGCTCAGGCTTGGCTCAAGGTTTGCGACTTCCTGCAGTATAAGCCCGCTCCCTACAGCGGCTTCGACCTCTTCAACCACATGGCCGACGTTGTTACCGCCCGTGGCCGCGCTGCAGCTGCAGAAGCTTTCGAGCAGCTCATCGTTGACCTTGAGGAGCAGGTAAAGCGCGGCGAGACCACCACTCCCTTCCCGGAGCAGTTCCGCGTTATGTTCGAGGGTATCCCCTGCTGGCCCAAGCTGCCCAACCTCTTCAAGCCCCTCAAGGAGCATGGAGTTAACGTTACCGCAGTTGTTTACGCTCCCGCATTCGGCTTCGTTTACAACAACTACGAGGAAATGGTCAAGGCATACTGCAAGGCTCCCAACTCCGTCTGCATCGAGCAGGGCGTTGATTGGCGTGAAGGCATCTGCAAGGCCAACAAGGTTGACGGCGTTCTCGTTCACTACAACCGTTCCTGCAAGCCCTGGAGCGGATACATGGCAGAGATGCAGCGCAGATTTACCGCTGACCTGGGCATCCCCTGCGCCGGCTTCGACGGCGACCAGGCTGACC
>CAZSEO010000042.1:0-19441 GCA_964605985.1 uncultured Oscillospiraceae bacterium
GGTACGGTGTTGCCACCGAGGGATTTTAAGTCCCTTGCGTCTGCCAGTTCCGCCACAGCGGCACAAAGTGCTTATATATTTTACAATAGCTTGGGGTGAATGTCAACCGAACAGTTGAAATAGAAAAAAGATTATTTTATAATCAAAATAAAGGGGGCGATGACGCTGAAAAGATTTTTCATACTTATATTGGTGGTGTGCCTTGCCATGGCGACGGTGACAACGGCATCGGCGGAAGAGGCTCCCGTCATTGATGTCAATGAAGTGTTTGTAGCAAGAAACGGACTGGTTCCGCAAAAACTTGATCACAGCGGTGAAAGCCTGAGAACAGAGATATCGCCGGGAACCATAATATATTTTTCAATAAAAAATGCACGGCGCGCCGAGGACTTGGATGGTTACCGAGCTGTTTTGAATTGGAACAAAGGTGAGGAATATACATCCTACATAAGAATAGAATACCGCGAGATGTTTGACCATGACGGAGTTACCTCGCTGGGCTACCGATATGTTATAGCCATGGGCATTGCCGAACTGGGCGACGACGCGGCAAGGACGCTGCGCGGCAGCATAAAGCTTGCCAGGAGGACCAACCAGCGTACCGACGAGATATCTTTTACCATATCTGTGAGCAACGGCGCACCTATCGGAAAAGCGACCGAGATAAGATGCAGTTCCCCCGATATCAATGTGGATTTCGAAGCGCTCGAAGAAACGGTAATTATACATTTTAACGGTTTTTGCAGCTTTGAGGTCAGGACCCAAGGGCAGGAGCCGGTAAACGGAGGCTGTATAGAAAGGACCCCGACCGATATTTACGAACGCTATCGGGATGCGGAACTGAGAACGCTTTTTTGGGTGAAAAAGCCTATCTTTGACCACATCGGCACGCTCTATGTATATGCCGATGAGGATGAATATCTTTATGAGCTGCTCGGCGGTGAACTGATAGCTTCTGATGCACATTATGACGAGCAATACGGAGCTTTTGCGGTCAAAACGCGCCGCCTTGAGGGATTTGTGGTGGCGGACAGAGAGCTTGACCTCAACGCGCCTCAGACAGCTGAACCCAATCCACCGACCGCGATTGGCGGATAAGCTTTAGATGACGGGACACATCAAGGCTTGGATCAAAAAAATTTCCAAAAAATGCAATAAAATTGCGTCTCTTATGCACTTGTAATTTGTAGAAATAAATGATAATATAGGTAACGTGAGGAAGTCTATTAAGATTGGAGGATTTACTAATGAAAAAGTTTTTAGCAGCAATTTTTGCGGTTGCCATGATGATGGCAATGGCAGCAGTTTCGTATGCGCTTGTTCCGGGCGGTGTATACATCAAGGACGATGATGATGACTATTACACCGATAAGATAGATATTATCGCCCCCGGCGAGACTGCATATGTTTACATCGGTGAATATGACAGAGATAAAGAAGAAACTACCGAAAAGCCCACCGGTATCTCTATTGATGAGCATGATGTGACCGAGGTCGATACCGGTGACGAAGTAAAAAAGATGATCACCGTTGAAAAAAAGGGCGAGAAGAAAAAGATCGATAATGGTGAGTATGGCTGGTTTGCCAAGATCAAGGCTAAGTCCATCAGCCTTTCCAATTATCCTGAGGATGGCTATGATGTAATGGCGCTCACCATCGAATATGATTGGGACGGCGATAATAGCAAAGGATCTCCCCTTACTGTCCATCTCAACCAGATCGGCTATGAAGAAGCTGATGATGAGTTCGAAGAGGATGCAAAGCTCTTCACATTCGATAAGGACGATGATGTAGAGATCGATCTCCCCGATGACGGCGGCGTATTTGAAGGCGTTGCAAGAAAGGATTTTGAGATCGTTGCGGCTATGGATACCGAGGTAAACAGCTCTCTGCTCAACAAGTATCCCAATGCTGATATACAGTTCTTTAACGGCAACGGCGCAAACTTCCCTGTGACCAAGGGCAGACTTACCATCTATGCAGATGACGATTATTACTGCTACGAAGTAGACGGAAGCACTCTTATCGACAGGACTTCTACCTATTCCAGCAGCGAAAAGGGATTCTATATCTCTACCACCAAGATCGGCAAGTATATAATCTCTGATACCAAGCTGCCGAGCAGCACCAGCTCCAGTTCCAGCAGCGTATCTTCTACCGGTTCTTCTACCGGAAGCACCACTTCCTCCACCACTCAGAGCACTGTCACCACCACTACTCAGACCACTGCTCCTGCTTACCGCACCTATACTGTAGTTAAGGGCGATTCCCTTTGGAGCATTGCTCAGAGATATCTTGGCAACGGCTGGCGTTATCCTGAGATCGTAAGACTTAACAATATGTCGAGCAACTTTATCTTCAGCGGTCAGACCCTTTGGCTGCCCAACTGATATCAATTTAATTTGATGCGACCCACCGATTCAATGGTCGGTGGGTCCTTTGCTAATTGACCTTTTGGAGGACTGTATGAGAAAATTTATCAAAACATTGCTGCCGGTGATGCTGGCTGCTTTGCTTACAGTTCAGTGCTATGCCGCTTCTCGCGGAAATGCTTACATTGAGGATAACGGATATTATGACATGAAGATCACCAACGCCGCGCCGGGAGACACGGTGTATATTGCGTTGGTCAAAAAGAGCGACGACTATTCTGATTATTCGATAAGCAGCAAAGATAAGCCTGTTAAGGCTGAGATCAGAAGCGTAAAAGTTTTCAGAATGAGCGATGATAAAAAAGTGAGCCTTGTTAAAACCGGCAATTTGGATATCGTTTATGAAGAAATTGAGGATGGCGTTGAGTGGTATTTTGCAAAAATGCCGATAAAAAGTGTCGATCTTGAAGATTATCCCGATGACGGCTATTATATCGAGGGAACGCTCAGAGTAACGCGCAAAAGCGGAAAAACCTTTGACATAGAGCTTGAAGAGACGCTTGAAACCATCAGCTTCAGCGATGCCGAAAGCAATACCGAGCTTAAAAAGACCGCGCAGCTTTACCGCTTTAAGAGCAACAAGGAGATAAAGCTGGAATTCCCCAACGGCAAGGGGTATTTTGAGGGTAAGACAAAATCTGCGATAGATGTTTTTGCTTCTATGTGCCATACCAAGATAACGGCGATAGAAAAGAAGAACGAAGATGCGGATCTGACCTTTTATATAGGAAACGGCGCCGAATTTAAAAACATCAAAAACGGCAAAATAGTTATCGAAGCGGATGAAGACGACTATCTTTATGAGATAAACAGCGGCAGCCTCAAAAACCGTACCAGCTGGTACGATGAGGATGAAGAGGCGTTTGTAATTGAGACCGACACTCTCGGCAGCTATGTCGTATCGGATGAAAAGCTTTCCTCTACATATGACTACGATGATGAGGAGCAAGACGAAGAAGATGAAGATGACAGCGAGGATGGTTACGATTACGTCTATGATTCCGATGACTATGATGACGATGATGAGATCTATTACGATCATATTTTGATAAATCCGGTCACCGGCGTTGAAATTTGAGAGTATTTTACCGGGCTCCCGCCTTTTGACGGGAGCTTTTTGCTTTCATAATGAAGTAACCTTTCGCTTTGCGGCGGAATAGCATGAAACAAGGGAGGGTTTTATTATGAGGGCTGTTTTTCTTGTTATCGCCGCCGGATGTACTGCACTGATCTTGGAATCGCTGCTTGCCGAATTTATCAACTGGATGCTGGTGCCGGGCAGTGTCAAAAGGATAACGCTTATACCTATCGGCGGCGGCTGTGATGACATAGAACGGAGACTGAGATGGCAGCTGTTTAAGTTTGAGACTGAACTGATCGCGAGTGACAGGGCGCTGCTGATAGTGGATTGCGGAGCATGCAGCGAGGGGATAGAGATAGCGCAAAAGCTTTGCCGGGGCAGAAAAAACTGTAGGGTGTGCAAAGCTTCTGAACTGAATGCAATATTAGGCTGCGATGCGGTTTGCAAAGGCATCGAGCTTGTATTATACTAATAATATATGTCGTTGGCGGATCGCCGGAGGAAAAAACATTGCAGGAGCTTTTGCAGGTAAGGGGAATCATCGAAAATATAATATTCCGTTCGCAGGATACCGGGTTTACTGTAATGGAGCTTGACTGCGATGGCGAGCTTTTGCCGATGGTGGGGGAACTGCCGGATGTAAGCTGCGGTGAAGAGATAATAGCAACAGGAAGCTTTATGTCGCACCCTACCTACGGCAGACAGTTTAAGGCGCAGGCGATAGAGCATATCATGCCGGCAGGAGAAACGGCGATACTGCGTTATCTTTCAGGCGGCGCGGTAAAGGGGATAGGTCCTGCGCTCGCTGCCAGAATAGTTAAAAAATTCGGTTCGAGAACGCTTGAGGTCATGGAAAATGATCCGACCTTGCTGGCTCAGGTCAGGGGAATATCGCTTTCAAAGGCACTAGATATAGGCAGATCCTATACCCGGATACTGGGCGTCAGATCAGTTATGGCTTTTCTTTCAGCATACAGAATAGAGCCCAACTGTGCTATCGCCGCATATAAAAGGTGGGGCGCGGTAGCAAAAGAGATAATATCCGCCGATCCTTTCAGTCTCTGCGATAAGGATATAGGGGTGGAGTTTGATAAAGCGGACGCCATCGCCCAGTCGCTCGGGCTGGGCGAAAATTCCCCCTGCCGTATCAGGGGCGGCATCAGATATGTTTTGGAGCATAATCTCAACAACGGTCACACCTGCCTGCCGCAGGACAAGCTGTTGGAGGCGGTGTGCGGCTTTCTTGATACCGGGCGAGATGAAACGATGGATGTGCTGGATGATATGGTGGAGGATGAGCGGCTGATAGCTGAGGATATCGGCGGCAGAAATTATATCTACCTTGAGGAGCAATATTTGGCTGAGCGGTATTGCGCCGACAGGCTGGGGATGATGATGCGTTTTCCTCCGCAGGACAGACCGGTGGACAGTGATGAGCTGTTTGCGCTGGAGATGCAGCTCGGGATAAATTATGCCGACAGGCAGAGGCAGGCTATATGCTCTGCCGTTTCGAATCAGATAATGATATTGACAGGCGGCCCGGGAACCGGAAAGACCACGACGCTAAACGGTATAATAACGCTTTTTGAGCGGCGCGCCATGAAGGTGGCGCTGGCTGCACCCACCGGAAGGGCGGCAAAGCGACTTTCTGAGGTCACAGGCAGAGAAGCCAAAACCATACACCGTATGCTCGAGGTGGATTTTGGGTCCCGGGATGCCGGAGCACCCAAGTTCAAGCGCAACGAACGAAATCCCCTTGCCGCTGACGCGGTGATAATAGATGAGATGTCGATGGTGGATTCGGCGCTGTTTTGCTCGCTTTTAAAGGCTGTGCGCACCTCCTCGAGGCTGGTTTTGGTCGGCGACCCCGATCAGCTGCCGTCGGTAGGGGCGGGCAACGTTTTAAAGGATCTTATAGACTGCGGCTGCCTTGAGTGCATACATCTAGATGAGGTGTTTCGTCAGGCGGCGAACAGCCTTATCATCACATCGGCGCATGATATCGTTTCGGGACGCAACCCCGAATTGGGACGCACCGATGCCGATATGTTCTTTTTGAAATCGGATGTTCCCGAATCCGCGGCGGTGACGGTGGCGGATCTTTGTGTGCGCCGCTTGCCCAATGCTTACGGCTATTCGCCGCTGCGTGATATACAGGTCATAGCGCCGACCAAGCAGGGAATGGCGGGAACTATGGAGCTCAATACACGTTTGCAGTCGGTGATAAATCCGCCGGATCGATCCAAATGCGAATGCAGGGTGGGCAGGCTGCTTCTCCGCGAGGGGGATAAGGTAATGCAGACCCGAAACAACTATGATATAGAATGGACAAGACCGGACGGCGAAGAGGGACTGGGTGTTTTTAACGGAGACATCGGAACGGTGGATATGATAGACGCTCCCACCCGTTCCGTTATGATAACCTTCGACGACCGAAAGGCAATTTATTCCTTTGATATGCTGGGTGAGATAGACCTCGCCTACGCCATTACGGTTCATAAAAGCCAGGGCAATGAGTTCGAGGCTGTTATAATGCCGCTTTTGGGCCGTCATAAAAAGCTGCATTACCGAAATCTTTTATACACTGCCGTTACCCGAGCAAAAAAGCTGTTGATAATAGTGGGACAGAAAGCTACGGTGGAAGAAATGGTTGCCAACGACAGAAAAACGCTCAGATATACCAATCTTTCCTACCGGATAAGGAAAGAACTTCAGGATGCCGGAATGACTTTTTGAGCATATCTTGCAATGTGAGAAAAATATGAAACTTCCAGCAATATCCTGGCTGCAATCGACAAAAAAGGAGAAAAATTCATATTAGTATGCTATAATATAATATCAGCGGCATTTTATTGCGGAAAATTCTTCTTGTTTTTAGATGAAATTTTTAATATAAAGCCGGCAGGGACGAAAAGCCGGCGGGCGAAAGGCGGAGGATCGGTTTATGGCATCGAATGATATCGGTATAGATCTTGGTACTGCAACAGTCATCATATACGATTCACAGGATGGACTGTTGTTAAAGGAGCCGTCTGTTATAGCGGTGGATACCAGAAACGGAAATATAATCGCAGCAGGCGCTGAAGCACATGAAATGTTGGGCCGCACACCCGACCGCATACGTGCGCAGATGCCGCTGCTTGACGGTGTTATCTCTGATTTTGAAGCTACCCGAGCCATGATAGACCGCTTTATACGAAAGGTATATCACAACGGTCTTATCAAGCCACGGGTAATGATATGCGTACCCGGCGGCATAACCGGCGTTGAAGCCAACGCCGTTGTTTCTGCTGCTATTTCTGCCGGAGCGCGAAAGGTATTTCTTATTGAAGAACCGGTTGCGGCGGCTATCGGCGCAGGCATCGACATTACCAAGCCCGAAGGCAATATGGTGCTTGATATAGGCGGCGGCACCAGCGATATTGCGGTGCTGAGCCTTTCGGGCGTTGTATGCAAATCTTCGGTGAGAACGGCCGGACGCAAGTTCGATGAGGCAATAGTAAAATATATTCGCAGAAAATATAACCTGCTTATCGGAGAACGCATGGCTGAAAATGCAAAGATAGCCTGTGGAAGCGTCTGCTTTGAGCCGGACGAGCAGTGTGAGATAGTAGTAAAGGGAAGAAACCTTAACACCGGTCTGCCCGGTAAGCAGGTGATCACCCGTTCTGAACTTTATGAGGCACTTATAGTTCCGGTAGAAACGATAGTTGCGGAGGTCTGCCGTATACTTGAGGTCACGCCGCCTGAGCTGGCTGCCGATATTCATCGAAACGGCATCGTTCTGACCGGCGGCGGAGCGTTGCTGCACGGTTTGGACAGGCTTTTGAGCCAGCGCACACACCTCAATGTGAGAGCGGCGGATAACCCCACCGAATGTGTGGCGAAGGGCACCGCTATGGCTTTCAACTATTCGGAGCAGCTGACTGAGGGCTTTGTAAAAAGCTCGGCATATCTTAAATAGAACAAACTGCATCAAATACAGCACGCGGCAGCTGCCATGCTGATTTGTGCGTTGATAAAAACATATTAAGGGGAATTTGTATGCGGCTTGATGAAAAATCTTTTTGGAGAGACTACGATGCAATGACTGCTATTGGAGCTATTGAGGGAGGCGGCTGTGAACGTCTTTCGATGAGCGACGAGGATATCGAGGCAAGATCGCTTCTTATCTCGATGCTTCAAAAAGAGGGCTTCGCTGTCAATGAGGATGAGACCGGAGCTATTTGGGCTAGACTTGAGGGCAGCGATCCCGAAGCCTCCGCGGTTTTGGTCGGCTCTCACATCGACACGGTGAGAAACGGCGGTAAATATGACGGCCTGCTCGGTGTTATGATGGGCTTTCAGGCGATGCGACAGATAAAGGACGAGGGAGAGGCTCACAAGAGAGCTATCGAGCTTGTGGTTTTCCCGACCGAGGAATCTGCGCGTTTTAATTTCCCAACGGTAGGCAGCAAGGTTCTTGCCGGAAAGATAAAGCCTGAAAAGCTTAAAGAGATGAAGGATGTAAACGGGATCTCGCTACATGAGGCGCTGGTGATGCGCGGCTTTGACCCCGACAGCGCCGAAAAGGCGCAGGCAAGATTGAAAAACGCTTTTTCGATGACTGAGCTACATATCGAGCAGGGCCCTATACTGGTAAGCGGAGGTCCCAGAATAGGCGTTGTTTCGGCAATAGCGGCGCCCACGAGAATGTCTATAAAAATCGAGGGTGAATATTCCCATTCCGGAGCATGCCCCATGCATCTGCGCCGCGACGCTTTGGCTGCTTCCGCTGAGTTTATCCTTGAGGTCGAAAAGGCGGGTAACGAGGAATCTGTATATAAAACTGTTGCGGCAGCTACCCTTTGCACCTTGAAGAATGCTTCGATGAATGTCGTTCCCGGCTGCGTTGAGTTGGTTGTTGACGTAAGAGGCATCGACAAGCAGAGCATAACCCGCTGCGTCGATAAGATAAAGGCA
Source organism: uncultured Oscillospiraceae bacterium (assembly GCA_964605985.1). GTDB lineage: Bacteria > Bacillota > Clostridia > Oscillospirales > Ruminococcaceae > Yanshouia. The sequence goes on from CAZSEO010000042.1 coordinate 8,476, forward strand.
AGCCTTGACGCAGTCTGCAAAAAGCGCAATGTAAGCGGGGCGCTCAGCGTTATCAGCAGCGATGACCCCACTCCTATGGATGAGGGTATGATTGCTTCGATAAGCCGATGCTGCGAGCTTCATGGCGTTCCCTATGAGATAATGCCCTCCGGTGCGGGCCATGACGCGATGAATGTTGCTGTCGTTATCCCTACCGGAATGATATTTGTTCCCTGCCGTGACGGTATCAGCCACAATCCTGCCGAGGAGATATATAAAGAGGATATAGTTGATGTATTCCCGATCCTGTGCAGTCATCTTCTAAGCGAAGCAAACAAATGATATGAGGTATAGTTGAAATGCAGGTAGACCTTTCTTTTCTTGACGGTATTTCTTTAAGTTCGATAACTATATTCACCCTTTTGCCCGCCTTGTTCGTGCTTGGTATCTGTCTTTTGTTCATAAAGATAGCGACGAATATAGTCGATAAAATGCTTGAACGTTCTCCCATAGAAAAGAGCCTTCACACTTTTTTGAAATCGGCGGTAAGGATAGCCCTTTATACCCTTGCGGCACTTGTAGTTGCTGACAAGCTAGGCATACCGGTGACTTCGTTGGTGGCTGCATTAAGCGTATTCGGCTTGGCGATATCTCTCGCCGTTCAGAACAGCCTTTCGAATCTTGCAGGCGGAATAATGGTTTTGGTATCCAAGCCGTTTGTTGTGGGCGATTTTGTTGAAGCCGGCGGCGTTTCGGGAACTGTTGCTGAGGTGGGTCTTGCTTACACCAAGATAATCACTCCTGACAACAAGGTGATCAACTGCCCCAACAGTGAGATATCTGCTTCCAAGATAATCAACTACACCCATGAAAAGTCGAGAAGAGTAGATATCAGCATCGGTGCTTCTTATGATGTTCCCATTAAAGATGTGATCGCGGCGCTGCTCAGCTGCGCCGAAAAGCATAAGGATGTTTTGATCCCTGATAAAAACCCCTCCGCGGTCGTTACTGAATACAAGGATTCCCGTATTCAGTATTCGCTGAGATTGTGGGTGGAGACTGACGCTTATTGGGACGTTTATTTTGCGCTGATGCAGGAGGTCAAGGAAGAGTTTGACGCCCGTTCCATCAAGATCTCCTATCCGCATATGAATGTTCATATTGTGGAAAAGTGAGCAGTATCTTTATATATTCAAACAGAAAGGACGACAGCTATGAAATTGACTTGGTTTGGACATTCCTGTTTTAAAATGGAGAGCGCTGACGGAGCCATCGTTTTTGATCCTTCCGAGAACGGCAGAGTGCCAGGATATGATGCGCTTCCGGAGGTTTTTGAGGCTGATGAGGTGCTTTGCAGCCACGGTCACGGCGATCACAACGCTGCCGGTTTGGTTCAGCTGACGGGAAAGAAATTCGGCGGAAAGATAACCTTTGTTGACAGCTGGCATGATGATGCGCAGGGGACCAAGCGCGGCAGCAACAAGATAGCTGTTGTCGAGACCGAGGGACTAAAAGTTGTTCATATGGGAGATCTCGGCTGCGAGCTTGATGAGGCTCAGGCGGATGCACTTGCTTCCCCGAACCTGCTGATGATACCGGTCGGCGGATTTTACACCATAGACGCCAAAACCGCGCGCGGTGTTGCCGATAAGCTTGGCGCCAGAGTGGTAGTGCCCATGCATTACCGCTCGGGAGAGAGAGGATATGACGTTATCGCTACCGTTGATGAGTTTTTGTCGATATCTCAAAACGTCAAAAAGTATCCTGACGGAGTTATCGAGGTCACTGCCGAAACCGAGCCGCAGACTGCTCATCTTGGATATAAGGGAAAACTCTGATAATAGCCGAAAGAAGCCCCGATGCATTGCATTGGGGCTTCTCTGCGCCATGTTTTGAGAGGAAAAATATCAGATAACACCGTCTTTTTCGAAACGGTCGATATCATCATCGGAATAGCCGAGCAGATCGCGGTAGATCTCACGGTTGAACTGACCCAGCTCGCCGCCTACCCATTTTACCTCGCCGGGGGTAGCGGACATTTTGGGAACGACATTCTGCATCTTTATCTTGCCGTACTTTTTGGTATCTACCTCAATAATGTCGTTTCTGAACGCAAACTGCGGATCGTTTACGATATCTTCGACGTTATAGATGCGGCTGTTGGGAATATCGTCGCCAAGAGCGGCGAGACATTCGTCTATGGTGTGCTCAAGCGCCCAGTCTGCGAATACCCGGTTTATCTCTTCGCGGTGTGCCGTTCTGCCCACGCCGGTCTTATATTCCTCCACATCATTCATATCGGGTCTGCCTATCTTCTCCATGCAGAGGCGGTATAGCTTATCGCCTGATACCGAAAGGGCGAGATATTTGCCGTCTTTGGTCTTAAAATGTCCCGAGGGGACGGTCACAGTGGTGCCGTTGCCGATCCTGGTGCGTATAGTTTTGTCGATGGAATATTCCGCTATGATGGATTCCTGCAGGCGGAGGATAGACTCGGTGAGACAGCAGTCTATCATCTGACCTTCACCGCTGCCGTTTACATCGCGGTCGTAGACGGCAAACATTACAGCCATGCAGCTGAACATTGCGGTGTAAAAATCGGCTACCGAAAGCCCCGGTTTAACGGGAGGCAGATCGGGGTATCCGGTGACCTCAAGAAAACCGCCCTGAGCAAGACCCATGCGGTCAAAGCCGGGTTTGTGGGAGTAAGGTCCGGTGGTGCCGTAGCCGGAAGCTACCGTGTAGATAAGGCGGGGATTGCGGCGGTGCATCTCCTCCCAGCTGAAGCCGAGCTTTTTAAATACGCCGGGACGGAAATTTTCGATAAGAACGTCGGCATCCTCTATAAGCTGCCAAAGTATCTCTTTGCCCTTGGGGTCCTTGAGATTGAGGGTGACGTTTTTCTTGTTGCGCGCCTCTACTGTGAACCAAAGATCTTTGATGCGGCCCATTGAGCGTATCATATCACCGGTTCCCGGCTGCTCGATCTTAATTACTCTCGCGCCGAAATCGGCGAGCATACTGCCGCACCAGGGACCTGCAATGATATTGCCGACCTCTACTACCTTTAAGCCTTCCAATGCCTGTCTGGACATATATATCCTCCTTTGAGTGATGTTTTCATCACTTTAATTATAGATTTAGGCGTTGGATTAATCATTCTTAAATGAAGCGGTATAGTTAGCTTTTATGTTAAGCATTTGCGCATAATGAAAATAGCCCTCGTCAAAGGACGAAGGCTATTTTGTCACAGACGATAATTTTTATAATAGGATTTGAGGTAAGCTTTGAAGGCTTTTGCGTGGGGTGTCAGTTTTTTGCCCTTTTTCCAGAAGATCGCGTGTATGCGCGGGTGGACCGGCTCGGTTATGTTGATAAAATGAAGCCCCTGCAAAAGCACAGAACCCGAACCCATGACGGTGGATACCGTTATGCCCATACGGTCCTTTATCAGCTTGGCGCGAAGGGAATAGTCACCCTCGGCAACGATATTTGGCTTAACATCGGCAAGCTCGAACAGGGAATCAAAATAGCGGCGCATTGAAAAAGATTTGGAAAGCGCTATAAAGGGCTCATTTCTTGCTTCGCTGAGCGATATTTCTTCCAAGCCTGCAAAGGGGTGGCCATCGTATACGACCATAAGCGGGCGGTCGTTGGGGACAAGCACTTCATATTCAAAATTTTCAACATCAAGGTCGTTGAGCGAGGTTATTATAAAATCATAACTTTCCGACGTATCGGCCTCCGATATGCGGTCAACACTGACTACGCGATGGTTGAACAAAACATGTGGATTGTGCCGTATATAACCGGAAAAGGCATCCTCCCAAAGAACGTGGGTGGAGGTGGCTATGTTCAGTGTATTATCCAAGGGCGGTTCGCTTTTTTGGATCTCTGCACAGGCGCTGTCCAGCTCGTTCAATATGCGGGATACGCGGGTATAAAACAGCTTTCCGTTTTCATTTAGGCGTATATTGCGTCCGACACGGTCAAAAAGCCTGACACCAAGCTCGCTTTCAAGCCGGCTTATCGAAGCGGAAAGGGCAGATGGCGAGATATAAAGCTCGGTCGCCGTCTGATACAGATGTTCGCGTTGTGCCAATGCGCAGAAATAATGAAGCTGAAGCAGTCTCATCGAAAATATCCCTCCGATTTGGGGTGTTTGGCTTAATTTTATCCCACAATAAAGCCAAAAGCAAGTAAGGCCGACGCTTACTTTTCGAGGTATTATTGTAACTTTATAACACTTTTATCAGCGGTTTTTATTGCTTTGGACAAATTGTTAATTTAAATATTAACTTTTAAGCCGATTTCAGGGCTGATGATTCGAAAACGCAGAATTATTTACTTTGAAATTATTTGTTTTTTCGAAATAGAATGATTGTTGTATTCGGCGGCTGTGTGGTATTGTGTGAGCGGAAAGTAATGCAGATAATGAAAGGAGATTTTATATGAATATGAAGCTTAAAGATAGAGTTGCGATAATAACAGGAGCAGCTACCGGAATAGGATATGCTTCCGCGGAGCTTTTTCTCGAGGAGGGAGCTAAGGTAGCTATCTGCGATATCAACGCTGAAAAGATAGCCGCTGCCGCTCAGTCGCTTTCCGCAAAGGGTGAGATAAGAGGCTACGCCTGTGATATATCCAATGTTGAACAGGTAGGGGATATGGTCAGGAAGATAGCGGAAGAGTTTGGACATATCGATATCCTTGTAAATAACGCGGGGATCACCAACGACGCCCAGTTCTATAAGATGACTCAGGAAGCTTTTGACGCGGTGATCAACGTAAACCTGCGTGGCAACTTTATTATGACCAAGGCGGTCATCCCATATATGATAGAGCAGAATTACGGCAAGATAGTGCATTGCTCGTCGGTATCCGCCTTTAACGGAAATTTTGGTCAGACCAACTATGCCGCATCCAAGGCAGCGGTAATAGGCATGACCAGAGTTCAGAGCAAGGAGCTCGGCAAATACAATATCAATGTAAACGCCGTTTGCCCCGGCTCAATAATGACCTCGATGTATGCGGCTGTTCCAGAGGAGGCGCGTCAGAAAAAGCTCAAGGGCATTGCACTGCGCCGCTTTGGCGAGCCGAGAGAGATCGGACAGCTCTATTGCTTCCTTGCCTCTGAGGAATCGAGCTATATCACAGGTCAGTCTATCGTATGCGACGGTGGATTTAACTGAATACATAACATTAAATAAATTCCCCCGATGCCGAAGCATCGGGGGAATTTTGCGTTCGGAGGTCATTTGTTGTTTGAAAAATATGCCTTAGTCTCGGAGGATACTACTCCCGCAAGGGCTACAAGTGCAACAAGGTTGGGGAAAGCCATCAGTCCATTGAAGATATCGGCGATGGTCCAAACGGCGGAGACTGCCATATAAGGTCCTGCGAAAACGGCGATTATGTAGAGGTATCTGTAAATAAGCACCGCCTTTTTGTTGCCGCCGGTGAAATACTCGAGACAGCGTTCGCTGTAATAATCCCAGCCGAGGATGGTGGTGAACGCGAAGAATACAAGGCAGATCATAAGCGCAAAAGCGGAGATGCGGGGAGCAAAGGGCAGACCGGACTGGAATGCCAGGCTGGTAACATCCACGCCTTCGAGTCCGACATTCCAGCTGCCGGTGGTAACGATGCAAAGTCCGGTGATGGTGCAGATGACGAGGGTATCGATAAAGGTTCCGGTCATAGAGACAAGACCCTGACGGACCGGTTCCTTGGTTTGAGCCGCTGCAGCCGCGATAGGAGCAGAGCCGAGTCCCGATTCATTGGAGAAGATGCCCCGTGCGATGCCCTTCTGCATTGCGATGGTGATGCTGCCTACGGCGCCGCCGGTTACTGCCTGAGGATCAAAAGCCCCCTTGATGATCATGGCAAAAGATTCGGGAAGCTTATCGAAGTTGCAGATGAGCAAAGTAATGCCAAAGACGATATAGATAGCCGCCATAAAGGGGACGATCACCTGAGCCACGGTGGAGATACGCTGAAGTCCGCCGAGCACTACCAAAGCGGTGAACAGCGTTACAACAGCGCCGACTATCACGACGGCGAGGGAGTATTCAGCGCCGAAAATGCTTATGGTATGTTTACCATCGGCATCGAAAAAGCTTTTTGCCGCTGAGGTGATGCCGTTTACCTGGGTGAAGGTGCCTATGCCGAGCAAACCGGCCATAATGCCGAAAAATGCAAACATTTTTGCAAGCCAGCTCCAGCCTTTGCCCATGCCTTTCTCTATGTAATAGAACGGTCCGCCGAGAACGTGACTGTCAGCGGAGAGGTCGCGGTATTTGACTGCGAGCAGACATTCGGCGTATTTGGTCGCCATTCCGAAAAACGCTGCTACCCACATCCAAAAAAGCGCTCCGGGTCCGCCGGCGCAGATGGCAGTGGCTACGCCGACGATATTTCCGGTGCCGATGGTGGCTGCCATTGCGGTGCAAAGGGCGCCGAAGCTGGAAACCTCGCCTACGCCGTCCTCTTCATTGCTGACCATGAACTTGAGCGCGCGGGGAAGATGAAATACCTGAAGAAGATTGAGTCGAACAGTGAGATAGATGCCTGTGACGAGTATGAGGACTATAAGAGGCAGACCCCATACAAGGTCGTCGATCTTGACGAGAAATTCATTGAACATTGCGAACATTGTGTTTTCCTCCTAAATTTACAAAATAAAAAAAGCCGAAACTTTCGTTTCGACTTCCGGAGTTAAAGACAATAGCGATATCGGTGATACCAAACTCTGTCCTTTTGCCTGAGAGATCGCTTGCGCATCACGCAAACTTACACCTTCGGCGCCCTTTTGGGACTCTCCAGAGAATCTAACGGCGACCGCCAAGGAAGAACAGTTGTCCTCCAAAACGGATCAGCAGTATCAGAATACCACATTAGCGCGCTAAAATCAACCTCAATCTATTATAAAAAATGTCGAGAAATAGCTCGTAGTTTTGATGAATATTACTCAAAAACGGCTCATATACTTAATCGGAGGGGTGGACATGACCTTTAGAAAAAGAAACACTTACCGAATATCGGCTAAAAACAGAAACCAAGGAAAAGGCAGAGGTCAAGAGGGATTTCTGCTGGTGACGCTGCTGCAAAGCATGCTGTGCGCGGTGATGATAGCGGCGGCGTTTGTTATGAGCTCATTTATGGGGATGACCGAGATAAAGCTGGCTTACAGCGAGCTTGCCATGAGCGACACCGATGCGGTGGCGGTTTTTTCGGCGGTCACCGAAGCGGCAAAATCGGAAAAAGCATTTCGGCTGAAGCAGGTGTTCAAACTTATAATAGAACAGATATTTGAAAAAGAAGAGCCACAGCCGAGCGGCGGTATGCTGCAATATGATTTCAGGACGATGAGCGTTCCAAGGGGCGTTACAACGGCGCAAGTGGTCACCGCTTCACCGATGCTTATGCCGATCGATGGCAGACTGACCTCGCCGTTCGGCCCCAGAGATAACCCGGTGACCGGCAAACTGGACTGGCATACCGGGATAGATATAGCGGCGCCCGAGGGGACGGCGGTAGCAGCCGCCTGGCCCGGAATAGTAAGCTTTATCGGCAGCGACGACATATACGGAAACTACGTTGTGATCGACCACGGCGGATTTAAGACACGATACTGCCATTGCAGCAGCGCGGCTGCAAAAGTCGGCACCAGGCTCAGGCAGGGGGAAACGGCAGCCTTTTCGGGGAATACCGGGATGTCCACCGGACCGCATCTGCATTTTGAATTGATAGTAGAAGAAAAATGCGCAGACCCGCTCACCGGCCAGCCGAGGTGGCAGCCGCTTGAGGTGGTGTAAAATCTCTGTACAGGTCAGCTTTGGCTTTTTTGCAATGCTGGCTGTATCTGTATATTATGGTAACGGAACTGCGGCGTTTTTAGCCGCGGCGGCTATACATGAGGTGGGACATCTTTTGGCACTGCTGCTGTTTGATGACGGCGATTTGACGGTGGAATTGAGTGGCATGGGCATATACATAAAAAGGAGGGCGAAAAACGTGTCGGCGGCGAAAGAGGCGATAGTGCTCATCTGCGGTCCTGTGCTGGGGGCATTATGCGGTTTCTTTCTCAGAGAAAGCCACGACGATTTTTTTAAAGTGAGCATGATGCTGTCGGCGGTAAATTCTATCCCCGTAAGGGGGACGGACGGCGGAAGCCTGTTGGAGCTGTTTTTCTTTGATGACTTGGACCGGACAAAAAGAAATGTTATAGCAGCCTTGTCGGCGGTTTTTATATTATCGGTGTATGTATTTGCAGCGAAAGAACAGACGGCGGTGGTAGCTGCGGCAGTTTTTATATTTTGGCTGAGAGGGATGAGCAACAGCAAACGCCTTTTTTAAAGAGGGCGAATATTTATGCCGCGGATCTTACTTCATTTAGAACGAAATATATAGGATATAACGCGGTGACCGATATTTCGATAAAAATAAGCTTCCGCATTTTGTGCAGAAGCTTATTTTTAAGCTATTTTACCATTTCTGAGCATTTGCGGAAGATGTTTTCCACCTTGTCGCTGTCGAGAGCGGTGAGCAAAACGGTATCGGTGAGCTGCTTTGGGTAATCCCCGATGGCAAGCTCATAATTTATGATATCATACCATTTGCCAAGCTTGAATCCTGCCTTTTTTAACATTCCGGAATATCTGAAACCCATGCTGTTATGCAGCCTTTCGCTTTCGGGGTTGGGAGAAGCCACTATTCCGTAAACGGTTTGGAAGTTCATCATTTTAAGCAGCTCTATCAACGCGCTGTATAGTGCTTTGCCTAATCCTAAACCATGGTAAGCATTATCGACATAGATGGAAAGCTCTGCGCCCCAACGGTACGCTTCAAAGCTGCGGTAGCTGTGGGCGTAGGCATAACCCACAACTTTGCCGTCAAGCACTGATACTATAAAGGGATACTGCGGTATTGCGGCGGCGATTCGACGTGAGAATTCGTCGGCCTTTGGAGGGACGCATTCGAAAGAGACCGCGGTGTTTTCTACATAGTAGCCGTATATTTCCGAAAGCCTCGGCGCATCGGAATCAACTGCAAATCTAAAACGTATGTCTGACATATCGATACCTCAAAGCAGGTCGTTAAAGCTGTAAATATATCTGTGGCATATCGGCTTGATCAGCGCTTCCTTATTCTGCACATGATCGTCAACGCCGTAAACGACAAATCCGGCGGCAAGCGCGGTGTTAACTGCAAAAAGACTGTCCTCGAATACGATACAATCCTTCGGCTCTGCGCCAAGGCGACGTGCGGTTTCGAGATAGAGGTCGGGTTTATCCTTTCCCGCACCGACATCTTCATATGTTAGAACGTGATCCATATAATCGTAGAGGCCATGCAGCCTGAGCGCTTCGTCACAGAGACGGTGTTCGGTCATGGTGGCGACGGCACAGGGGATGCCCTTGGATCGGAGCTTTTCAAGATATTCGATGACACCGGGCTTTACGGTGGAGTTGGTGCGGTAATCTTCGGCGAGAAGCCGGAACCAAAGCTCAACAAGCTCATCGCGGTCGCTTATTATATGGGGAAAATGCTCGCAGAAATAATCTGCCGCGCCGACAAAGCTGAGCGTCATAAAGGCTTTTTGCATTTCACCGGTCCATTCAATACCGCAGTGCTTTGCAAAAGACGGTGCAAAATCTCTCCACATCCTCATCGAATCAAGCAGAGTGCCGTCCATATCAAAGATAGCTGCTTTCATTATTTTTTATCTGCCCTTTCATGAGGAATAAGGTGGGTAAGATCAAACGGGGTCTCCTGATATACGAAGTAGTTGAGCCAGTTGGAGAAGAGAAGGCTGGAATGTGCCCGCCACTTCATTGCCGGCACCTTGTCGGGGCGGTCATTGGGGAAATAGTGAAGAGGAAGCTTTATCGGTTTTCCCTGGCTTATGTCGCGGAAGTATTCGTTGGCAAGCGTTTCACGGTCATATTCACCGTGACCCATGACGAAGAATTGGCGGTCATGCTTGCCGGCTACGCAGTATGCTCCTGCTTCATCGGAACGGGCGAGTATCTCAAGATTGCTTTCGTTTAGAATATCCTGCTCCGATACGGTGGTATGTCTGGAATGAGGCGCCCAGAAGCATTCGTCAAATCCGCGCATCAGACGGTGATTGCGGTTGAGAACGGTATGCTCAAAAACGCCGAACATTTTTTCATCAAGCTGATGTTTGTTTATTCCATAGTGATAGTAAAGCGCGGCCTGTGCTCCCCAGCATATATGAAGGGTAGAATATACGTTGGTTAGCGACCATTCCATAATTTCGCAAAGCTCATCCCAATAATCCACTTCTTCAAAAGGCATATTTTCAACCGGGGCGCCGGTTATGATGAGGCCGTCAAAACGCTGATCTTTAATATCGCGGAAAGGCTTATAGAATTTTAAAAGATGTTCGCTGGGGGTATTTTTGGAAACATGCCCACTGATCTGAATGAGTTCTATATCGATCTGTATGGCGGTGTTGCTCAGAAGTCGGAGTATTTGTGTCTCGGTTTCTATCTTTTTGGGCATAAGATTTAAAAGAGCGAGCTTCAGAGGACGGATATCCTGGCTGTGGGCTCGGTCTTCATTCATTATGAATATATTTTCCGCTTCCAGTATTTTAGAGGCGGGTAATGTGGTAGGGATCTTGATCGGCATTGCAAATCACTCCATTGTATTTGGTTTGAAAACATTATGTCATAATATGTGTTTTCAGTCAATAATAGGCATGACAAAAAGGTTTATTAGAAGGTGCGAAAAAAATTAATCTTTTTTGAAAAAAGGTGTTGACATATCGTGAATAACGTGTTATTATAGCAAAGCTGTCCGAAACGGAGAGCCGCAGAGCTTGAAAAAACAAGCAAAAAAACTTCAAAAAAGTTTTGAAAAAATGCTTGACAATCTAAGGGCACTGTGCTATGATAGATTTCGCCGCTGAAAGTGGCAACGGACCTTGAAAATTAAACAACATTGAAAGAAAACAAGA
>CAZSEO010000043.1:0-19130 GCA_964605985.1 uncultured Oscillospiraceae bacterium
GCTTGACGGCGGACGTTTCGCAACGAGTGACTTAAACGATCTCTACCGTCGCGTTATCAACAGAAATAACCGCCTAAAGCGCCTTCTTGCGCTCAATGCACCGGACATCATTGTCCGCAATGAGAAGCGCATGCTTCAGGAAGCAGTTGACGCACTCATCGACAACGGCCGCCGTGGCCGTCCGGTAACAGGTCCGAACAACCGCGCGCTCAAGTCCCTTTCCGACCTTCTCAAGGGTAAGCAGGGACGCTTCCGTCAGAACCTTCTCGGTAAGCGTGTTGACTATTCAGGCCGTTCTGTTATCGTTGTTGGTCCTGAGCTTAAGATTTACCAGTGCGGTCTTCCGAAGGAAATGGCTCTTGAGCTCTTCAAGCCGTTTGTTATGAAGAAGCTCGTTGCAGACAACGTAGCAAACAACATCAAGAGTGCAAAGAAGATGGTTGAGCGTGCAAAGCCCGAGGTTTGGGATGCTCTCGATACCATCATCAAAGATCATCCGGTTCTTCTTAACCGTGCACCGACGCTTCACCGCCTCGGTATTCAGGCGTTTGAGCCGGTGCTTGTAGAAGGACGCGCAATAAAGCTTCACCCGCTCGTATGTACGGCGTTTAACGCTGACTTCGACGGTGACCAGATGGCTGTTCACGTTCCGCTTTCCGCGGAGGCTCAGGCTGAGGCAAGATTCCTCATGCTTGCTGCAAACAACCTCTTGAAGCCCTCTGACGGCCGCCCTGTAACCGTTCCTACCCAGGACATGGTTCTTGGCTCTTACTATCTGACCATGGTTCGTCCCAACGAAGCAGGTGCCGGCAAGGTGTTCCGCGACTTTGATGAGGCGCTCATGGCTTACAACGAAAAGATCGTTACCCTGCATGCCCCCATCAAGGTCCGCCGCACTCTTGAGATCAACGGCGAGATGCGTTCCAAAATAATAGAGACCACCGTAGGACGTATCATCTTCAATACTCCTATTCCTCAGGATCTCGGTTATGTCGATCGCTCTATCGATGACAACAAGTTTGCCCTTGAGGTCGAATTCCTCGTCAAGAAGAAGAGCCTCGGCGATATCATCGACCGCTGCATCCGCGTTCACGGAACCACCCGTACCGCTGAGATGCTTGACCAGATAAAGGCCCAGGGCTTTAAGTATTCCACCAGAGGCGCTATCACCGTTGCAGTCTGTGACGCTGTTATCCCCGAAGAGAAGAAGGAATATCTTGCAGAAGCTGAAGCTAATGTTGATAAGATCCGCCGTCAGTATGACCGTGGTCTTATCTCCGATGAGGTCCGCTATGACCGCATCATCAAGACCTGGAACGAGACCACCGGCAAGGTCAAGGATGCGCTTCAGAAGTGCTTCACCGAGGATAACCCCATCTTTATGATGGCTGATTCCGGCGCCCGTGGCTCTATGGACCAGATCAGACAGCTCGCCGGCATGCGCGGACTTATCGCCAATACCTCCGGTAGAGCGATAGAGCTGCCTATCAAGGCTAACTACCGTGAAGGCCTTACCATACTCGACTACTTCAACTCTTCGAGAGGTGCGAGAAAGGGTCTGGCTGATACCGCGCTTAGAACCGCTGACTCCGGTTACCTTACCAGACGTCTTGTTGACGTTTCTCAGGATGTCATCATCCGTGAGGAGGACTGCGGAACTCACGAGGGCATCGTAGCCGTTGCCATCACCGATTCCGGTCGTGAGATCGAAAGCCTGCGCGAGAGACTTATCGGACGTTATGTTACCGATACCATTCTGCATCCTGAGACCGGCGAAGTTCTGATGACCAGAGACCGCATGATGACCTACGACGATGCTGAGCGCATCGTCAAGTCCGGCATCACTGAGGTCAAGATCCGTTCTGTTCTTAACTGCGAGAGCAAGAGCGGCGTCTGTGCACGCTGCTACGGCGCTAACCTTGCGAACGGTCAGCCCGTTGGCATCGGTGAGGCTGTAGGTATCATCGCTGCTCAGTCGATCGGCGAGCCCGGTACCCAGCTTACCATGAGAACCTTCCATACCGGCGGTACCGTAACCGCTTCCGATATCACTCAGGGTCTTCCCAGAGTTGAAGAGCTTTTCGAAGCAAGAAAGCCCAAGAACGCGGCTGTTATCTCCCACCTTACCGGTGTGCTCACCTACGAGCAGGATCCCAAGGGCGGCGAGCTGGCTGTTGTTACCGCTGATAACGGCGAACGCTTTGAGAAGCAGATCGTTTACGGTTCCAAGAAGGTATATGATGAAGACGGCGTAGTTGTTCAGAAGGGCGAGCTTCTTACCGAGGGTTCTGCCGAGCCCAACGAGATACTCAATGTAAGCGGCCACCTCGCTGTTCAGGATTACCTTATCAAGGAAGTTCAGCGTGTTTACCGTACCCAGGGCGTTGATATCAACGATAAGCATATCGAGGTCATCGTTCGTCAGATGATGAGAAAGGTCCGTATCGACGATGGCGGCGAATCTACCCTCATCCCCGGCGTACACGTTGAAAAGAGCGAGTTTATCCGCATCAATGAGGAGATCGCCAAGAAGGCTGCAGAAGAGGGCAGAGAGCCCAACTTCGCTACCAGCGTTCCGGTGCTTCTCGGTATCACCAAGGCTTCGCTCGTTACCGAGTCGTTCCTGTCTGCGGCATCCTTCCAGGAGACCACCAGAGTTCTCACCGAGGCTGCCATCAAGGGCAAGGTCGATCCGCTGCTCGGACTTAAAGAGAACGTCATCATCGGCAAGCTCGTTCCTGCGGGAACCGGCACTGTTCGTGAGGATGAGATCAATATCCAGCGCGAAGGCGTTTGCTGCGATTGCGCGGGAGCAGACTGATAAAATTTTAAGCTTTAAATATGGCGTACCGATTTGCGGTACGCCATATTTTTTGCCTTTGTTAGCGAGAAGAGCTTTCGTTTACATAATCGTCAGAGCTGCTTTCGCCGAGGCTGTCGCTTAGAGCGTTGTCGGAGCTGCTGCCGATACCGCTGTAGCCGCTGCGGGTCGCATCGGCGTATGCCTTTTCAAGGGCTTCAAGATGCTCTGTTACAGAGATGGTAACAGAAGTTCTGAGGTCTTCCTCGTCGGGGATCTGTTTGTCGCCGTCATAGCTGAGCCGCATACCCATTGCTTCGTTGATATTCTTGCCGCGCATCCAGTTTTCAAGGGCATCTACCTGCTCATACCAGTTTTTACCGATGCCGGAAACTGCGCCAAGACCATAATCATCGCCCATTTCACGCTTGGTGAGTATTTCATCGTCGATATTTCCGGTGAACGCGCCGGTGGCATCGAAGCCTACGCCGGCCTCAACGGTATCAAAACGGACATCGATGATCTTGCCGCTGTCGTCTACGCAGAGTGCGCATGCGGTGAGTTCAAAATTTGCGGAGCCGTTATAGTCAGTGTCCGCCGCAGAGGATCCGGAAGTGCTGGAAACAAATCCGAGACCTATCTTATAATGAGTGTTTCCGCTGTTCATCGTTGAAGAATTGTTACCCACAGACGGGCTTTCGCTTACCGACGGGGTGGATACCGAGCCGGATACGCTGCCCATATCGGAAGAAGCAGAGCATCCGCAAGCTGTCATTGAGAGAATGAGCGCCGCCGCTGCGGTCGCTGCCAGAAATTTTTTCATCGCTGTAGCCTCCTTAAAAATTAAAAAGCACTCTTTGCCGAAAAGTTTTATAATAATGCCGCTCGGCTCGGAGAAACTATCTTTGCAGGTGATGAGGGTTTGATTATGAAACGTTTTTTTGCATTGATAGTTTTGGCGCTGTATCTTATTTCCGCAAGACCGCGGCTGGAACGCTATACCTCCGCGTTTTGGGGAAGCTTTGATACAGTGATAGTAATAACCGCTTATTCAGCTTCGCAGCGGCAGTTCGATGTGGCTTTCGAAGCCGCTGTCAATAGTTTTTCCGAGGCGCACAGCTATTATGACAGATTTTCTTATTCGGAAGAAATTGTAAATATCGCTTATCTCAATCGCCACGCCGCAGATAGGGAAGTAAAGGTGGGCGAAAAGCTTTTTGCTCTTTTGCAATATGGCGCAGAGGGGAGGGAGCGTACCGGAGGTCTCGTGGATATGAGCTTTGGCGCGGTGTCTTCACTTTGGTATGATGAAATCAAAAAGGGCGGGTCGGCACAGCTGCCATCCTATGAAGCGTTGACTGAGGCGCGACTCCACACCGGACCGGGAACGGTGATTTTGGATAAAGAGCGAAAAACGATAAAGCTCACTTCCGAAAAAGCACTGATAGATGCAGGCGCATTTGCCAAAGGCTATGCGGTCGAAGAGGCGGCAGAGGTTTTGCTTCGCTCCGGTTTGAACCGTGCTGCGGTTTCGGGCGGAGGGAACATCAAAACTCTCGATCCACCGGACGGAAAGCCGAGCTGGAGCGTAGGCATACAGGATCCGGATCACGCCGTTATGCAAAACGGAAAAAGCATAAGCACGGTTTATATAAACGGCATGGCTGCGGCTACCAGCGGAGATTATCAGCGCTATTTTCTTTATGAGGGCAAGCGCTATCACCACCTGATCGACCCCCAAACGCTTTATCCCGCAGAGCATTTCAGAAGCGTAACGGTGGTTTGCAAAAGCGCTGCCGATGCAGACCTGTTTTCAACTGCACTGTTTCTGTGTGATATAGAACAGGGCAAAAAGATAGCCGAAAGTGAGGGCATTGCTGTACTGTGGATCATGCCGGACGGCAGCATTACCGCAAATGATATGATGCAGAGCCTTGCGGAGCAATAAAAAAAGCTCCCGGTGTAAGACAGGGAACTTTTAATGATCATTAGGAAAAGGTTGAAAAAAGGGCGCGCGTTTAAAACGCACACCCTTTTGGTATAAGGTCAGGATATCAGGCTTTTTTATCGTCATCGGTGATCGCCTTGAGCGATGCTGCAAGACCTGCCAGTGACTGTATCTCAGAGGGAATGATTATCTTGGTGGCCTTGCCGTCGGCTGCCTTTTCGAACGCCTCAAAGCTCTTGAGCGCAAGCACCTTGTCAGAGGGGGCGGCTTCGTTGAGCATTTTGAGCGAATCGGCAAGCGCCTTCTGAACCAGCATGACTGCCTCGGCTTCGCCCTGTGCCTCGCGGATCTTCTGCTCTCTTACAGCGTCAGCGCGCAGGATAGCGGCCTCCTTTTCTGCCTGAGCCTGAAGGATCTGAGATTCCTTTTCGCCTTCTGCCACCAGTATTTTGCTCGCCTTTTCGCCCTCGGAGCGAAGAATGCTTTCGCGCTTCTGGCGCTCTGCCTTCATCTGCTTTTCCATGGCGTCCTGGATCTCGGCGGGCGGGATGATATTTTTAAGTTCAACTCTGTTTACCTTGATGCCCCATTTGTCGGTGGCGGTATCGAGGATAGAGGTGATGCGGCTGTTGATGATATCGCGGGAGGTGAGGGTGTGGTCAAGCTCCATGTCACCGATGATGTTTCTCAGCGTGGTGGCGCAGAGGTTCTCGATAGCGGAAAGAGGACGCTCAACGCCATATGCATAGAGCTTGGCGTCGGTTATCTGGAAAAATACTACGGTATCGATCTGCATGGTCACGTTATCCTTGGTGATAACAGGCTGAGGCTTGAAATCGACGACCTGCTCCTTGATGGATACTCTCTTTGCCACACGGTCAAAGAAGGGGATCTTTACATGGAGACCGGTCTCCCAGGTGGCGTGATAAGCGCCGAGACGTTCAATAACATAAACAGTTGCCTGCGGAACGATCCTGACGTTGGTGGCGACCAATGCCAGTGCTGCTCCGACGATGATAAGAAGCATGATAGTTGCAACGATAGCTCCCATGAATATTCCTCCGTTTCAGTTGATTATGTTTTGATCGGTCAGCCGATCCTTTCTACAATTACCTTTACGCCCTCTATCGACTTGATGAGAACATTTTCTTTTTCCCGGATGGGTGCGCCGTCGTCAGAGCGTGCGGCCCATTCAAGACCGTTGACCAAAACTCTGCCGTTGCCCGATATGTTTTCAATAGGCTGGGTGACTATGCCCACCATTCCTATTATCCGATCGGCATTGGTGCTTACCTTTTTTACCTTGAGCAGATTTTTGGCAATGGGGCGGGTAAATACCAGTGTGACAAGGCTTATGCCTATAAAAAAGAGGAGCTGGACTACAAAAGGTGCCCCGAAAGAAGCGGGAAGTATGGTAAGAAATGCGCCGACAGCAAACCATATCGCTACCAGATCGACGGTCATGGCTTCAATAATGCCGAGAACGACGGCGACTATAAGCCAGGTCAGCGGCAGAAATCTTGAAAGCGTTATTAAGATACCCATTTTTTACCCCTTTCTCTCAAATTGAAGTTATACCGTAACGGTGCAGCCGGAAGCGGCGCTGTTTTGTTCGGGAAAAAGCACCGATGAGGCATAATGTGCCAGTGCGTTGAGACGTTTAGCTTCATGATCAAGTATCGTTCTGCCGAGCGGAGTTATAGAGTATACCTTTCGGCGTTCTATCTCACTGACTGTTTGGATGAGCCCGTCGGTCTCCATTTTATACAGAAGGGTGTAAACGGTGGAGGGGCTGAGGTTCACTCTCCCTTTAGTCTGTTCGTTTACCATCTGCATTATTCCATAGCCGTGACGCGGCTCAACCAGCCCCAGCAGAAGCAGAAAGCTCTGTTCGCTCATCGGCAGATAGCTTTCTATAAGGCGTCGGGTATTTTCGTCCATCGTATTCACCTCCTGATATATCGGAATATGATATATCATAAATTGATTATATCAAAAGATGATATAGGTGTCAACCGGGAACACAATGTTATCAGATGTTGAAGCCAAACTTTGCTGCGGCCTTTGCAAAGTGGGGGGTATCCACATTATAGCGCTTTCCGAGGCGGACCGGCTCGAATACAAGACCGTCTATCTCGCTCTTTCCGCCCTTGGCAAGATCCTTCTGCATAGAGGCGGTGGTGGAGGGGGCGGCGGTATCTATCATGTGCAGGTTTTTGGCAACGATATCCTCCTCAAAGGGGATGCCCATGGCGGAGGCAAGGGCGTCTATCTCCTTGGAAAGACCGATATAAAACTCCCGCATCTCGGGAATGGTGCTGATGTCGCCCATGGCGGTGTCGAAATATGCTCCGGCAGTAGCCATGGCGCTTATGAGCGCGTATTTTTGGAAGCACTTGCGCTTGATATCGGTGGTCAGCTCGCTGCGGATGCCTGCATTGACGAGATCGGCGCTTATCTTTTCGAGCTTTTCGGTTATGATCCCGTTGCGGTCGCCAAAGACTATTTTGAAAAGCTTGCCGCCCTGGGTTATCTCGCCGGGAGCGGATATAAAAGAGGTGATATATATACAGCCGTCGAGAACCTGAAGATCGGGCAGTCTGTGCTGAAGCTCGCTGCCGGTGCCGAATATGTTGAGCAGCGGGATGACAGTGGTGTTTTCGCCGCCGCAGCGGGAAAGCAGTTCGGCCGCGTCATCGAGAGAATAGCCCTTGACACATACGAAAACTACATCGGGGGTATCGTTATAATCCTCGGCGGTGCAGGCCTTGGCGCCTGTTACACAGATATCGCCTTTTATACCGGACTTGAGGCAAAGTCCCTTTTCTTTGATGGCGGCAAGATGTGAGCCTCTTGCGATGAGGGTAACGTCGTTTCCGGCTGCGGCAAGAAATCCGCCGACTGCTCCGCCAATGCCTCCGGTTCCTATAATAAGATACTTCATATTTTGTGCACTCCTTTTATAAGTTTTCTTTTATACGCTGTAAAATGTAATCCGCTATTTTGTCATAGGGATTATTTTCACTGGTGATAAAGGGCATTACTCCGCTTACCATAAGGCGGTAGGTCAGATCCACTATCTGCTCAAACGGGATATCGCATCCGTTTTTGAACCAAAGCATCAGTATTCCGGTGTGGCAGTTTATAATATATTCGACGATATAACTAAGGGTAGAGCTGTCTATCCCACCGGTGATCTCAAGGATATTTTCGGAAATATTTTCTTTGGCGTTGTTCCAAAGAAGGCTGGAGAATTTAGGGTCGCCCTTTTCTCCCAAAAGCAGCATGATGGGCTTTTGATATTCCTTTAAAAATTCGCCGAATGTGTAAAGATCTTCCTTGTATTTTTCAATATCCAGTAAATTGCTTTTCCATTGAGAACTGATATTCAGCTTTGAAAGCATAGCATTTTCTGATTGCTCAAGGACGTCGTATACATCCTTGTAATAGGCATAGAAAGTGCTGCGATTGAAGCCCGCGCGTTCGGTTATCTCACGAACGGTTATCCTTTCGAGCGATTTTTCCTCATAAATATCCCAAAAAGCCTTTTGAAGTTTTTGTTTTGTAAACTCTGTTTGTTGGGGATTCTTTTTCATTTGCCACCATCCTTTACTATTATCCGACACAGTGTTGTGAGATTGTTGATTGACTATTTATTTGTTTTAATGGATAATAGGTTTGCCTTAAATATTTTTGCTGTTATGCTCAATAATTTGGAACAATAATGTGTAAAAATAGACATACAGGTATTTTTGATGTGATGATTTTACTATACTATTATATCACAACACAGTGTGGTGTAAATGGGTCGTTAAGAATTAGCTCGATTTATGAGTCATCACGATTTTTTTTATTCTGTTAAAGATTTATACAAAATACAGAAGTATAATCATAGCATATTTTTTTTGGAGGTAATGAAAGTGAGAAGAGGATTTATCACAAGAGCGGCTACCGGACTTTTATCGGTATTGATGGTGCTTTCACTTGCGGCCTGCAGCGGAGAAGATACCGTGGTGGCTGCGGAAGCTTCGGCCATTAAGGTAACGGTTGCGAATCCCACCATCGGATACATAGATCAGTCTACCACTTTTACCGGCAGGGTAATGCCTGACGATTCGGTATCTGTATACGGAAAATCTTCCGGCACCGTTCTCAAGACCTATTTTGAGATAGGCGACACCGTTGAAGAAGGTCAGCTTCTTTTTGAGCTTGATCCCGAGGATTATCTGATCGCGCTCGAGCAGTCCAAGATCGCTTACGATATGACGCTGCAGAATGTGGATATCGCCGAGAACGGATCGGTCGATGCGATGAACGACCTTCAGTACAGAACTCAGATAACTCAGGCTCAGAATGCTTATCAGCAGCTGCGTGATGTTGTAGAGACCTTGGCAGACGATGATTTCGATTTTGCTGAGTTCAGAAGGACTCGCAAAAAGCTTAAAGATGCTGAGGAAAAATGGGAAGATAATGAGTCGGATGAGACTTGGAGCGCATATAACGCGATATTGAAGGAATACAACGAGTTCATAGATGATTACACTGAACGCGCAAGCATTCTTACATATATTACCCAGTTTGAAAATGCCTACGACAGCTATATGCAGGCTGTTGAAAGCTATGAGATATATAAGACCACTCAGAAGAGCGAAAATACCGTTACCTACGATTTGACCCGTCAGCAGGCCAAGCTGCAGTATGAGTCCATGCTTCAGACTATGGATAACCTCAAGGTATACGCTCCAATCAGCGGCGTTATCGAGGGCAAAAATGTTACCAACAATGGTGCATATACCCCCAGCATGGCAGGTTATGTAGTATCCAACAAGGACATCATGATGGTTACCTTTGCCGTTTCGGGCGACGTTGCCAATGAGATGGAGATCGGTGATAAGGTAATGGTGGAAAACGGCAAGCAGCAGATGGAAGCTGAGATAACCGAGATCGGCTCTATGGTAAACGCGCAGAGCGGACTTTTCACCGTTAAGGCAAGGCTCCCTGAGCAGGCAAGGATGCTTTCCGGCGTTTCGGTCAAGCTGACCGCTACCACCGCAAAGAGCAATGACGCTGTTCTTGTTCCTGTTTCCGCCGTATATTACGATAACGGCGACGCTTACGTTTATGTTGAAAAGAATGGCGCAGTAGTTACCACCCCCATTACCCTGGGTATTCTCTCGGGTGATTCCGCTGAGATAGTCGAGGGCCTGGACGCTTCTTCCAGGATCATCACCTCCTGGAACCCCAATCTTACCGACGGCATTGCTGTTGAAGTGAGCGAGGAGGTCTGACGGGTGATAGCTTTAACTAAACTTGCGCTCAAACGCCCCGTCACGATCTGCATGGCGGTGCTGACGCTGTTGGTGTTTGGCCTTGGTTCCGCGTTTACCGCTCCCATGGAGCTTATGCCGGACATGGAAATGCCGATGCTTATCGTTATGACGCAGTATGTCGGCGCTGCACCTGAAGACGTTGAGGATCAGGTCACCAGCCATGTTGAGGATGCTGTTTCGACACTCAGCGGCGTCAAAAATATAGAATCAACTTCGATGGAGCACGCCTCGGTAGTCATGATAGAGTTTGACTACGGCACCGATATCGACGAGGCTCGCTCTGATCTTAACGCAAACCTTGAAATGTACAAAACCGAGATGCCGGACGATGCCAGCGATCCTACCATCGTAGAGATAAGCATGGACATGATGCCTATCGTTATGCTTTCGGCTTCTGCGACCGGCGATGTTAACCTCAAATACTACGTTGAGGAAGAGATACAGCCCGAGATCGAAAAGATCAGCGGCGTAGCTTCGGTCAGCGTTTCGGGCGGCGCTTCCGACTATATCAAGATAGCGCTCAAGGAAGAAAAGCTTTCTCAGTATGGACTCAATATGTCTACGGTTGCCTCGCTGGTGGCCGCTGCTGATTTCTCTATCCCGGCAGGCAGCCTCGATCAGGGCAACCTTGATATGACGCTGCGCGGCGGAGTTGAATATGACAGTATGCAGTCGCTGGGCGACATGCCGCTCACTCTTGCCACCGGAGATATTATCCACCTTTCCGACATTGCGGATATCTATCAGGCGACCGAAGAGATGGATTCGCTCAGCTATTACAACGGCAGCGAAAATGTTATGGTTCAGATATCCAAGCAGCAGAGCGCTGCTACTATCGCTACCGCAAACTCTATCCTCAAGACGGTCAATGAGATCAATACTTCCAATATGGGAGTAAAGCTTGAGGTCATCTATAACAGTACCGATAATATCATGGAAGCTATCAGCAGCGTTGTTGAGACCCTTGTTCTCGGCTGTATACTTGCAATGATAGTGCTGTTCGTTTTCCTTGGCGATTGGCGTGCTTCGCTGATAGTCGGTTCTTCTATACCGCTTTCGCTTCTTATTACCCTTATAGCTATGAGCTTTATGGGCTTCTCTTATAACATGCTGACGCTCGGCGGTCTTGTTATCGGCGTTGGTATGATAGTTGATAACTCGATAGTTGTTATCGAGAGCTGCTTCAGAGTGAAGGCAAGCCGCGAATCTTTCTATGAAGCTGCCCTTGAAGGTACCAAGGCGGTCGCAAATTCTATCGCCGCGGGTACCCTTACTACCGTTGTAGTTTTCCTGCCGATAGGACTTGTTGAAGGTATGTCGGGCCAGTTGTTCAAGCCGCTTTGCTTTACCATAGTTTTCTCGCTGTTGGCTTCGCTTATTTCCGCTATCACCATTGTTCCTCTTACTTTCATGTGGCTCAAGCCGGTCGAGTCTGAGCCCAAGATCGTAATGCGCGGCATGGATAAGCTTTCCACCTGGTATGCTTCCTTCCTGCCCAAGACCTTTAAGCGCAAGTGGCTGGTAGTTCTTATTTCCATCGCGTTGCTGGTGGTTGCCGTAGCTATAATTCCTGTTCTCGGCTTTGAGCTTATGCCCGAGACCGATGAGGGTATAATTGAAATATCTATGGACGTTCGTCCCGGTACCAACCTCGATACCATAAATGAGTATCTGCGCCCTATAGAGGAAATGGTAGTTTCTCACCCCGATGTTGAGAAATACACCATGACTTCGGGCGGCAGCGGCCTTACCGTTCTTATGGGCGGTTCTGCCGAAGCGAGCATCACGGCATATCTGCGTGATGGCCGCGATATGAAGACTGCTGACGTCGTCAATCTTTGGCGTGAGCAGACTAAGGATCTAATGAACTGTGAGATCACTGTCGAGATGACCAGTGAGACTTCTGTTACCAGCAGCAGTTCCGATATCAATATCGCCATTCAGGGCATGGACTTCGACGAACTTGGCGTTGCAGCCGGAATGATCGAAGAATATCTTGAGAGCAATCCCTATCTTACCAGCGTTGTAAATTCTCTTGCATCCGGTACTCCTCAGGCGGAGGTAGTTATCGATCCCGTTAAGGCTGCCGCAAAGGGTTTGGTTCCCGCGCAGGTAATGGGCGAGCTTTACACCATCATGGAGGGCGCCGATGCGTTCGATATGATAGCGGACGGAAGAGAGTATGAGGTTCGTGTAGAATATCCGGACGACCGATTTGAGACGGTGAGCGACCTTGCTTCGCTGAACGTTACCAATGCCGGCGGAATTTCGGTACCTCTGCTCGACATCGCTGAGATAAAGTATTCCAACAGCCCGCTGAGCATAACCAGCAAAAACGGCCGATATATTCTTGAAATAACGGCGTCGGAACTTTCGAACGCTCCCAAAAATCTGGCCAAGGATGTTACCGCCCAGGTGGCTGAACTCGACCTGCCCAATGGCGTTGAGATAGTAAAGAGCTCTGATGATGAGAGAATGATCGAAGAGTTCACCACCCTGCTGCTTGCTATCGCTTCCGCAGTATTCCTGGTATTTGTAGTAATGGCAATGCAGTTTGAATCTCCGGTGTTCTCGGGCGTAGTAATGGCTTCCATGCCGTTTGCTATGATCGGATCGATGGTTTGCCTGCTGGCATTCGGATGCACTATCAACATGACCTCGCTGATGGGCTTCCTGACGCTTTCCGGTACCACGGTAAACAACGGTATACTCTTTATCGATACCGCTAACGCGATGCGCGAGGAGAGAAACCTCTCGGCAGAGGATGCGGCGCTCACTTCCGGTATGCTGAGAATGAGACCTATCTTTATGACCACCCTTACCACCGTCCTTGCGATGGTCCCGATGGCGATAGGTATCGGCGAAAATGCCGCTATGATGCGCGGCATGGCGTTGGTGATCATCGGCGGTCTTACCGCTTCCACCATACTCACCCTGCTGCTTATGCCCACCTTCTACCTGCTCACCGATAAGCGCGAGAGACAGCGCAGAAAGGCTGAGAAAAAGGCTAAGAAAGAGGCCGCCAAGGCTGCAAACTAAATGAAACATAAATATCCCTCCGTCGAGATGCGACGGAGGGATATTTGCTGAGCGGAGATATCAGTTGTGTTTTACAGCCGGTGCACCATCCTCGAGGAGAATGGTGAGGGTGGTGCCGGTTGGGATATCCTCGGCTATCAGCATTCTGCCGATGAGCGTTTCTACTTTGGACTGCAAAAACCTTCTCAGCGGGCGCGCGCCGTAGGCTGCGTCATAGCCGTTTTCGATGATATAGTGCTTAGCTTCATCTGAAAGCTCTACCTTTATCTGACGCTCTGCGAGGCGCTGCCGGAGCTTCTGCATAAGCAGGTCGATGATGCCCTCGATATGCTGCTTGGAGAGGGGCGTGAAGGTGACTGTCTCATCGATGCGGTTGAGAAATTCGGGACGGAAGCTCCTTCTCAACAGCGTTGTGACCGAATCCTTTGCCTGCTCGCTGATATCGCCGTTCTGGTCGATGCCTTCGAGCAGTATATCGGAGCCGAGGTTGGAGGTCATGATGATGATAGTGTTTTTGAAATCGACAGTGCGCCCCTGTGAATCGGTTATTCTTCCGTCGTCGAATACCTGGAGCAGCACATTGAAAACATCGGGATGGGCCTTTTCCACCTCGTCGAACAGCACTACCGAATAGGGCTTGCGGCGAACCGCCTCGGTGAGCTGACCGCCTTCATCGTAGCCTACATATCCGGGAGGCGCTCCGATAAGGCGGGAGACCGAGTACTTTTCCATATATTCGCTCATATCTATTCTCACCATGCTGCGCTCGTCGTCAAAAAGCGATTCGGCAAGCGCTTTTGCAAGCTCGGTCTTGCCAACTCCGGTGGGGCCGAGGAATAAGAATACACCGATCGGACGGTTGGGGTCAGAGATACCTGCGCGGGAGCGAAGGATAGCCTCGCTGACCTTTTCAACGGCATCGTTTTGTCCGATGACGCGGCGGTGCAGCGTTTCGGGCAGTGCCAGCAGCTTTTCGCGCTCTCCCTCCACCAGCTTTGCCACCGGTATTCCGGTCCAGCGCGCCACGATGCGGGCTATCTCGTCGTCGGTCACCTTGTCGCGAAGAAGGGTCGTTCCGCCTTGCTTTGCTGACTTTTCTTCCTCTTCGGCCAGCTGTTTTTGCAGCTGCGGCAGCATACCGTATTTGAGCTCGGCAGCTTTGTTGAGGTCGTAGCTGCGCTCGGCGGCTTCTATCTGCGCCGTGACCTTTTCTATTTCTTCCTTGAGCTGTCTTACTCCGGTGATGGAGCTTTTTTCCTGCTCCCACTGAACCTTTTTGATGTTTATTTCATCGCGCAGGCGTGCGAGCTCTTTCTGTATCTCGGCAAGGCGTTCCTTGGAGAGGGAGTCGGTCTCTTTTTTGAGTGCCGCCTCCTCGATCTCGTGCTGGATTATCTTTCGGGATATCTCGTCTATCTCGGTGGGCATCGAATCTATCTCGGTGCGCAGCATGGCGCAGGCTTCATCGATCAGGTCTATCGCCTTGTCGGGAAGAAAACGGTCGGTGATATAGCGGTCGGAGAGGGTGGCTGCCGCGATTATGGCGGGGTCGGTTATCCTCACACCGTGATATACCTCGTAGCGGTCTTTCAGTCCTCTGAGAATGGTCACGGTATCCTCAACGCTGGGCTGATCCACCATTACCGGCTGAAAACGGCGTTCCAAAGCGGAGTCCTTTTCGATATAAAGGCGGTATTCGTTCAATGTGGTGGCGCCGATGCAGTGCAGCTCACCTCTGGCGAGCATAGGTTTGAGCAGGTTGCCTGCGTCCATCGAACCTTCGGTCTTGCCGGCGCCGACTATGGTGTGCAGCTCATCAATAAAGAGGATTATCCTGCCATCGCTGCTTTTTACCTCGTTGAGCACCGATTTCAGACGTTCTTCGAACTCGCCGCGATATTTGGCGCCCGCCACCAGCGCGCCCATATCAAGCGAGAATATGGTTTTGTCTTTGAGTGGATCGGGCACGTCGCCGCGCAATATTCTTTGGGCAAGCCCCTCTGCGATGGCGGTTTTGCCGACGCCGGGCTCACCGATGAGGCAAGGGTTGTTTTTGGTTTTTCTCGAGAGTATGCGTATGACGTTTCTTATCTCGTCGTCGCGGCCGATGACGGGGTCGAGCTTGTTTTGACGTGCGCGTTCAACAAGGTCGTAGCCATATTTTTTCAGCGCATCGTAGGTGGTCTCGGGATTGTCGGTGGTAACGCGCGAGTTGCCTCTGACCGAAGCTAAAGCCTTGAGGTAGGCGTCCTTATCGACGTGGAAGCTCTTAAAAAGACTTTTTAAAGTGGGGTCGGGCGCTTCGATAAGCGCCAACAGCAGATGCTCGACCGAAATATATTCGTCGTTTAAACGCTCGGCGCTCTGCTTTGCTGCATTTATCACCTTATCAACGTCGGGGGATATATAAACTTTTCCCGCTTCGCGTCCGGGACCTGAAACACGCGGAAGCTTTTCGCATACAGTTAGTGCCGCCTTTTGAAGCCCCTCTGCATCAACACCTGAGGAGGTGAGAACATGGGGGAGAAAACCGCCCTCCTGAGAGAGCAGTGAATAGAGAAGATGGGCTTGCTCTATCTGCATATTGCCGTATTGCAAAGCGAGTGATTGCGCGCTTTGTATCGCTTCTGCTGATTTTTGGGTGAATTGGTTATTGGTCACAACAATCTCTCCTTTACTGAAATAGTATTGACTGTTTACAGATAGATTATAGCGCTGATGCAGCTGTAATGTGTGAATTAAGTGTAAATAATTAGCACTCTTTTGTATTGAGTGCTAATTATTTTGTGATAAAATCACGCTTTGGAAATATGTGGATTGTATACACAAGCGATCGCAGTTTATTGTCTATTATATATATATGGAACAATAATCGTTTTTGCGGTCTTTTGTGCTTGAATTTTCGGATCAAATCATTTAGAATAAAAATAGCTTAATATTGGGGAAGAGGTGGCTTTTCGGTGGTTTGGACTGATTTTATTGTATTATCGGTGTATAACTGCGCGAAAAAACGCCAACTTTTTCCCATAGACGCAATATCTGAAATTGCGTCTTTCGATAGTTGCGCTCTAAAATAACGACCATGTTGCAAGCTGCGGAAAAACCGCAGCTTGTTTTGCTTTGAAAGGGAGGAGATTTTTTTGAAAAAGGTAGCTATTATAATGGGTTCTGACAGTGATCTTCCGGTTTTAAAGCCTGCGATAAAAACTCTTGCAGAGCTTGAGATACCTTTTGAGGTTCATATCATGTCTGCTCACAGAACTCCTGTTGAGGCGGCTGAGTTTTCTAAAAGTGCCAGAAAAAACGGTTTTGGCGCTATAATTGCGGCGGCCGGAAAGGCGGCTCATCTTGCGGGCGCTATTGCTGCCCAGACCACCATCCCTGTTATCGGTATCCCGGTCAAGTCGTCTACTCTTGACGGACTTGACGCGCTGCTTTCCACCGTTCAGATGCCGGGCGGTATTCCCGTTGCCACCGTTGCCATCGATGGCGCTCAAAACGCCGCTTTGCTTGCCGCCGAGATGCTTTCTCTCGCGGATGACAGCCTTGCCGAAAAGTTGGACGCTCTCAGAGTAAGCCAGCACGATAAGGTGGTAAAGAAAGATAAGGCGATAGATATCGCTGCTATACTCGCTGAATGATAGATTGATATATACTTGATTTTAAGGATGTGATTTTATGTTTGATTCTATCCATGAGGAGTGCGGCGTATTCGGTATACGTACCCCTACTCGCAGAAATGTTGCTGCAAGTGCTTATTACGCACTTTACGCTTTGCAGCACCGCGGACAGGAGAGCTGCGGCATTGCGGTAAATAATAACGGCTTGATAAAGTGCTACAGCGATGTGGGCCTTGTTCCCGATGTGTTCAATGAACGCTTGCTTGATGAACTGGGTGAGGGAACTATGGCACTGGGACATACCCGATACAGCGGAAGCTCGCTGCGCGCAAACTGCCAGCCGCTGGTGGTCCGCCACACTAAAGGGCCGATGGCTATCGTTCATAACGGAGCCATCTCCAATGCCTCCAAGCTCAAAAAGCAGCTGGAGCTTTCCGGCGCTATTTTCCATACTACTTCCGATGCTGAGATAATATCTCATATCATCACAAAAGCCCGCCTTACCGAACCTTCTATCGAGCAATCGATAGAAAAAGCAATGTATCAGCTCGAAGGCGCTTATTCAATGGTGATAATGTCTCCCAGAAAGATGATCGCGGTGCGTGACCCCCACGGTTTCAGACCGCTTTGCATGGGCAGGCTTAAAGACGGCAGCATCATTTTTGCCAGCGAGACCTGCGCGCTCAATACCCTTGGGGCACAGTGGGAAAGGGATATCGAACCGGGCGAGATAGTAGTACTTGACGAGAACGGTATCCGTTCCATAACCACCCACTGCAATACACAAAATCACGGACTTTGCGTTTTTGAATTCGTTTATTTTGCAAGACCCGACTCTGTTGTAGACGGCGCTTCGGTGCATGCCGCAAGAATGAAGGCGGGCGAGCTGCTTTGGGAGGAGCATCCTGTTGAGGCGGATGTAGTGATCGGTGTTCCCGATTCCGGTCTTGACGCCGCGCTCGGGCTTGCTCATGCTTCCGGCATCCCATATGGTGTGGGACTTATCAAAAATCGCTATATCGGCAGGACCTTTATCCAGCCCACCCAGGGCGAACGCGAGGATCTTGTAAGGATCAAGCTCAATGTTTTGGGTGAGACGATAAAGGATAAGCGTGTGATAATGGTAGACGACTCTATCGTAAGAGGCACCACCAGCGCAAATATCGTCAAGCTGCTGCGTGCCGCCGGCGCAAAGGAAGTTCACATGAGAATATCCTGTCCGCCTTTCATCCGTCCCTGCTTCTTTGGCACCGACATCGACAGCACCGATAAGCTTATCGCCTGCCGTATGACTATTCCGGAGATAGCCAAGCAGATAGGGGTCGATTCGCTCGGCTACCTCAGCCTTGAGGGAGTGAAGCAGATAGCCAAGACCGATAAGTGCAAATTCTGCACCGGATGCTTCACCGGTGAATATCCCATTCCCACTCCCGAGCCTCCCGAGGTGGATAAGTTCAGCCACGAGATACCTCAAATAATAAACGGATAAATAAAACTTTAAACATATCGACAAAACAGTTAAGAGGAGAATTGAAATGCAGAACAGTTTTTCCGAGAGCTACCGCGCTGCCGGTGTTGACGTTACCGCCGGTTACAAGGCTGTTGAGCTTATGAAAAAGCATGTTGCAAGGACCCGTACCCCCCAGGTGCTCGATACCATCGGCGGTTTCGGCGGTATGCTGGGTCTTGACCTTGCAGGCATCACCGAGCCGGTGCTGGTTTCGGGTACCGATGGCGTAGGAACCAAGCTCAAGATAGCCTTCCTGCTCGATAAGCATGACACCGTAGGCATCGACTGCGTTGCAATGTGCGTCAACGACATCGTTTGCTGCGGAGCAAAGCCGCTTCTGTTTTTGGATTACATAGCGCTGGGCAAAAATGTACCCGAGCGTGTTGCCGAGATAGTTTCCGGCGTTGCGGAGGGCTGCGTTCAGTCCGGCTGCGCATTGGTAGGCGGAGAGACCGCCGAGATGCCCGGCTTCTACCCCGAGGATGAATACGACCTTGCCGGATTTTCTGTCGGCATCGTTGACAAGAAAAAGGTGCTTACCCCCGAAAGCTGTCAGGCAGGCGACGTTCTTATCGCGCTGCCTTCCTCCGGCGTTCATTCCAACGGCTTCTCGCTGGTAAGAAAGGTTTTTGACGTTGAAAAGAACGATATCAAGGTTTACAGCAGCGAGCTTGGAATGACCCTCGGCGAAGCGTTGCTTACCCCAACCAAGCTTTATGTCAAGCCCGCTCTCGCTGCTATCGAGGCAGGTGGCGTTCATTCCATCGCACATATCACCGGCGGCGGCTTCTACGAGAATATCCCGAGAATGCTGCCCGCAGGCCTTTGCGCAAAGATCGAAAAGAAGGCTGTAAAAGTCCTGCCGATATTCGATATGGTACAA
>CAZSEO010000044.1:0-18724 GCA_964605985.1 uncultured Oscillospiraceae bacterium
TTAATAGAACTATTTTTTGCTTATTTTCCCGGTCTACCTTGACAGGGGCGGATCAATGCTCTGCGGACACCTTTTGTTCACGCTTTAGATACCGTTGCCCAACGGTTTGATGAATGCTGCACGCAAAAGCCGCCATATGGAAAAGTGGTATTTCTTCAGGCCGACAGTACAGAGCGCAGATAATCCATTCCCTCCGCCCTCAAAACAGCTGCACGGGTATCCGCATCAGCCCAGCCGTTTTTGAATATCACATGAGATATTGCGCTGTTGGGATCAGATTCGCGAATGGCGTCCAGTCCATTGAGAAAGCTGTCCAACCGACTGTTTCGCTTTGCGAGCCGCTGAAGAGGCTTGACAAACAACTCCTTGTGGAACAAGGTGGAAAACACAACGCCGTGAAAGGAATTGGTGTAGACCTCTCTGGCGTGATCGATGCAGCTGAGCCACTCGGCGGGTCCACAGCCACCTGCACAGGAGATCATACCCTGCGTGCTTATCATTGTGCTGATACACACCAGGGGAATCCCAAGCGCCTCTGCACGCTGCTTGCCGACCTCATACAGAACTTTGTCGAATTCCGTCATATACACCACGACAGACTCAGAGGCCTTTGACACCATCCCTCTCCACTGCTCTCCGGTCAAAAGCAGCGTCGGATCAGGGCACTGGCGCGCCTCACGTCCCAAAAGATCCCGAATGATCCGGGCATAGTCGAGCTGCTCCTGCTGACGGAGCACCACACCGGTATTATTCTGATGCACTCTTCTTTCCAAAGTGATCGCATCGGTCTGGATCGCGGGCAGTTTGCTGTTGCGGAACCAGATCAGCCATTCAACCGTTTCGCCTGTCTTCAGAGAGCAGTCGAAAAGTCCCACTTCGCAAAAAACCTCGCGGCGGATTAGCGAACAGCCGGGAAGACATCCGCTGTAACTTTTGGAACTTATTTTCTCCGTACAGTCATCCGAGTCGTAAAAATCTCTGGCGCGGGAAAAAGCCGCCATATGAGAAGGGTTGACCTCCAGCAGCTCTGCCAACGTGTCAAACGTTCCGGGTATTATCCGGTCGTCTGCATCCAGAAAGAATATATAGGAATACCGTGCCAGCGCAAGGGCATTGTTTCGGGCAAAGGATGTTCCGTGGGGCGGTGCCCGGAACACAAAGGCACCTGCCTCACGAGCAAGTTCGCCTGTGCAGTCGTCCGATCCGTCATCCACCACAATGATCTCCACCGGCATCCGGGAAAAATTCTGCGCCCGAATGCTGTCGATGCACGGAACGATAAACTTCTGAGCATTACGGGCCGGGATCAGCACCGAGATACCCTTCTCGACTTTGCGCATATGGATGGCGTTGAGCACGCTTTCCTTTATGACATATTTTAAAAGTTCCCATCGACCCTCTTCCCCATCGGCATCGCCGTCTCTGGTCAGATTTAGGCCATGCAGCCGCCGCAGATAGAGCGACCGATCCAAATAGCCCGACTTAACACCCAACAATCGGATGCGGCGGATCCATTCCGTGTCCTCCCCGCGAACAAGCTGATCGGAGAAACAGCCGCATCGGTCGACCACAGACCGACGGAACAGAGCAGTGGGCAGACAGCTATGATCCCGGGAAGCAAACTGACAGCAGCGTTTGACCCAGTCCTCTTCAGGCGAAATGTCCGACTCTGTAAAATTCTCATATCCGGTAAAAACGATTTCGCATTCCGGATGCTCGAGCATATACCTCAGCGGAGTTCCAGCTTGTCCTCATGCCAGTAGTCGTCGGCGTCAAGAAAGGCCAAAAATTCGCCGGTTGCCGCTTTCAGTGCAGCATTTCTCGCCGCGGAAACACCTGCATGCCGCTGCCTGAGATACTTCACCTCCGAATAGCCGGCCATCCGAATGGGAGTATCATCCGTTGAACCATCATCTACCACGATAATCTCCGGATGCTCTGCGCAGCTCTGGTTCAAAACGCTGTCAATTGCCTCCGCAAGATATCTTCCGTAGTTGCAGGTCACGATCATAACGGAGATTCTATGCATGTTATAAAAATGACAGGAGCCTCCTGCAACGATTTACACATGGCGAAAAAAACGTATAGCCCTATGCTGGCTCTTACATTTGATGACGGTCCCTCAAAATATACGGAACGGATTTCGGATGTGTTTTCCCGCTGCGGCGGAAAGGGTACCTTCTTCGTACTGGGTTCCTGTGAGATTTTACGAAGGGCCTCGAAAGAGGGTCACGAAATCGGCGGACACAGCTGGAATCACAAAAGACTGATCGAATTAAAGACACACGCCATTCTCCTTGAGATCGCGGCAACCAGCGCTCTGATTCGTTTGGTCATAGGAAAAAGAGTTTCGCTCATGCGACCGCCTTACGGGGCCTATAACGACAGGCTGAAGGCCATCTCCAAAAAGCTGCGGCTTTCGATGATCCTTTGGTCCGTGGACACAGTTGACTGGAAATATAAGGATGCGAATTACGTTTACAATACCGTGATGGAAAGCGCCGCTGACGGCGCGATCGTTCTATTGCACGACCTGCACGAAACCACGGCAGAAGCAATGGAACGTGCGATTCCCGACCTGTTGGCGAAGGGCTTTCGATTGGTGACGGTATCCGAACTGATCGAAAACATCATCCCGGGCTCGGTTTATAAACGCCGTGAAAGCTGATAAACGTCGATCCAAATTTATTGCAGCAGAAGAGTTTTACCTATCGCTGCCTCTCTTTTTATTTATTATATATCAAGCAATGCAAATGCCTACAGTATTTTAGCAGTCGGTAAAAGACTCTCTGATATACTGTAGGCATTTCAATTTCATTCCTCCGGGCTGTGCTCTTTGATCAGGGATAAAAGAGCATTTATAGCAGATGATACCCACATGTTTTTTCGCACCAGAATTTGACTGTATTGGTTAGATTCCGGCATATCGACATCAATGATCGCAACCTTGTTGCTTTTCAGCGCATGCATAATAGATGGATATGACAGAAAAGACAGCGATTCATTATCGCGTAAAAACTTAGAGATAGCTACGATATCATTCAAAATTATCGAGCATTTAAAAGGTTTACTTGCTTTGGAAACTATACTGCAGAATGTCTGATAACTCTGTCCAAACGGTTCGGAAAGAACAAAGGGATAATCGAGCACCTCATCCAATGAAACATTCTTGCGGCCAACAAGCTCATGCTTTGTACCGGATACAAATACCATATTCTCTTTTCTTGAATAAAGCCTAACCAGCGAAGAATCTGTATTTAAAGGAGACGAAATATAAGCCAGATCGATCTGATTCTGCTGCAGCATGTTTAAAAGCTCAAGCGTATTGTTTGTTTTCAGGAATATCTGGGCATTGGGGTACTCTTTTTTGAAGACAGGTATTACATCTATGAGAGTGCAGAAAAGCAAAGACTGTAAAACACCGATACGCAAAGAAAAGGGTGTATCTTTAGATTCATGCCCCACGTTAGATACCTTTTCAAAGATGTAATTCAGCTCGTTGGCATATCGCAAAAATTCATTTCCTTCGTTGGTAAGGTAGTTTTTTCGCCCTATGCGCTCAAACAGCGGAAACCCCAGTTCTTTTTCAAGGGCTTTTACCTGTGCCGTCACAGTTGACTGTGCATATTGAAGCGTTTGCGCCGCCTTGGCGACACTTCCCGATTCTACAACTTGAATGAATGTTTTGATATTGATAAGCTCCAAATCGTTCGCCCTCTTCGATAAATATGGTCAAGATAATTCGCTTTTTTTGCAAATTCTATCATGTTATACTAATTTTGTAAATAGCGACGAGACATAATTTGTTCACTGTGGAAAAGGATGTGATTCTTTTGAAATATACAGATCTGCACACCCACACTATTTTTTCTGACGGGGCATACACGGTAGAAGAATTAGTTAAGCTTGCAGCAAAAGAGGGACTGGCAGCTGTCGGAATCTCAGACCACAGCTTCACTGAATTTGATCAGCGATATTGCATGAAAGCAAACAGACTTGATGAATATATAAAAGAGATCCGCCGGGTGCAAGAATTATATAAAGACCGCATTGAGGTTTACGCCGGACTGGAGTACGATGGCTATTCCGAACTGGATGGATCGGTAAGATTCGACTACTTGATAGGCTCATGTCATTACATTAAAGCTCCCGATGGCAGTTATCATTCAGTTGACCATGCTCTAAGCGAGCATTGGCACGCAATCAATGAATACTTTAACTGCGATCCCATAGCCTATGCCCGTACATACTTTGAAACCTATGAAGCGCGCACACGGGCACACCGCCCCGATATTCTCG
Source organism: uncultured Oscillospiraceae bacterium (assembly GCA_964605985.1). GTDB lineage: Bacteria > Bacillota > Clostridia > Oscillospirales > Ruminococcaceae > Yanshouia. The sequence continues at coordinate 4,300 of CAZSEO010000044.1, forward strand.
GACATTATGATCTCGTTTCCAAATTCAATGTAGTAGGTCCCGATAATCCTGAATACCGAAAAATGTCGGTAGAAGCATTGGAATCTTGTCTTAAGATCACCCCTGTGATAGAACTGAATACAAAACCTCTCGTAAAAGGATGGAAAGACGAAACGTTTCCTGGAACATTTTTACTGAAGGAAATCTTTAGACTTAATGGTAAAATAATTTTATCAAGTGATTTTCATGGCGCAGAAAAACTTGGCGGATGGTTTGTTGAAGGAACCGAACTGCTGAAAAGCATTGGATTTAAAAGCATGATAGTAATACGCAAAGGAAAGCTTGAGGAAGCAGGCATCTGAAAACAGTATAAGGGGGAATTAAACCGATGAATCTGACTATTGCAAACGATGCGCTTTATAAAAAAGTCGGCGAGGAAGAATCCTACCGACTCATCAAAGAAGCTGGTTTTGACGGCGTAGATTTACAGTGTATCGACAAAAAGGACAGCGATATTCTGCTCAACCATCATCGCGAAGAAGCGGAGAAAACACGACAGCTGCTTGAAAAATACGGCTTGATATGTAATCTGGCTCACGCACCGTTCAGAAAAATGTACTACGGAATGAGCTTCGACCTTTCCGAGCCGATTTATAAAGAGGTCGTCAACTCCATTGAATATGCAGCCATTGCAGGCGCAAAGATGGTCGTAGTGCACGGAATACGAACCCCGCTTGGCCCGAATAGCCGTCAGTCACTTGAATACAACTGTGATCTTTTCAGATCTTTGGCTCCGTATGCAAAACAATTCGGCATAAAGATAGCTCTCGAAAACGTATTTGGTACACTTCCTGATTCTTTCCATATGGGCGAGACATTACGCATACTTAATGATCCCTGCTTTGTAGGACTTTTGGATGTAGGCCACACTCTGCTGGCAGAAAACTTTATACGCGATCTGCCTCACGGTACCATCAAAGCATTGCATGTTCACGATCTGCACGGCACGCCCGGAAAGAACGACCACACCCTTCCGGGGCTTGGCGTACATAACTGGGACGAGATCCTAAAAGCGTTTGCGGAAGTAGAATATGACGGCGATTTCAATTTTGAAGTCCACGGTTTCCTTAAGCATTTTGAGGCGGATCAACTGCCTACGGCACTCAAACTCACCGAACAGGTAGGCAGAAGATATATCGAAAGAATAGAAGCCTTCCATCGCGAACTAAACAGCTAAGTAAAGGATGATGCAAATTGAAATTAACGATTTCCAACTCCTGTCTTCGTCCTGTTTTCGGGCAGTCCACGTCATTTCAGCTGATAAAGGAAGCTGGATTTGACGGCGTAGAACTGTTTTTGGGAGAAAGCAGACCGGCAGACAATGTATGTGAAAAGCTATTGGATGATCATTTGGGGCTGGCACAGAATATCAGGCAAAGCTTGGCTGAATATGATTTGATATGCAATCAGGCTCACGCCCCGTTTCGCAAGCTCAGTTACGGGATGGCATTTGACTGTTCCGACCCTGCATATTTGCAGCTTGTCAACTCGCTTGAATGTGCTGCCATTGTTGGAGCAAAACAGATAGTTGTTCATGGCATAACGGCACCGTTCAGGGGAAAAAGTTTTCAGTCGCTGCAATATAACTTTGAGTTTTTCAAATCGCTTGAACCTTACGCCCAAAAATTCGGCATCCTTATCGCAATTGAAAACCTTATAGGTGCTTTACCAAGCCCCGATACAATGGCAACATTGACCGAGATGCTTGATTCGCCATGCTTTACCGTTAATTTTGATACAGGTCACTCAAATTTGTTCGGAGTACCCCCGGAGTGTTACATCTCTGATCTGCCGCGCGGCTTGATAACAGGGCTGCATATTCAGGATAACCAAGGCAGCAAGGATGAACACATGCTTCCAGGATTGGGAACAGTAAACTGGGATGCGACCCTTTCTGCGTTGGCCAAGTCAAATTACGGCGGTGATTTCAACCTTGAAGTAGATGGTTTTCTGCGCTGCTTTGATGATGATAATATCCCCGCAGCCCTCAAACTATGTGAAGGAGTGGGACGCAGCTTGATCAATAAGCTTGAGCAGCTGCGCAGCGAGCAGTAAATCACAAATGCCTGCTCGTTAAATACGGTACTATGGGGCAACCGCTATCGTTGGTCTCGCATGCGGCTCGGGATTTATCGAAATCGCTATGATCGCTACTACTCTTGTGCTATTGGCAGAAATACTTTTCTTTAGGATCGAATACCGTGTACTGCACAATTTGGCTAAAGACATAACGCTGTATATCGAATATGCTCACGGTTCTTTGCTTGATGAAGTTATACGTTGTCTAAGAACCTCAGGCGCTAAAATAATAGACATGGAAATGACTCGTTCTCAATGGGAAGAGCATCACGACTGTGTCATTTTCTCAATACAGATGACTCGCAGCAAAGTCACATTTGATGAGATGATGCTTAACCTTTCAAAAATAGATAATGTGATTTCGGCACAAGAATTATAGTCTGTGCATACCAAAATACCGAGACCCTATAACTGCATAATAAAGAGGGACTATTGGCATCATGTCCATGCAGATGTAATTATTGCTAAAGTAACAACTACAAATCCCCTTGAAGATCGTCTTCAAGGGGATTTTGCAGATATGGTTAAAAGAGCTATTATTATTCTTTTTAATATTATATAGCGGTCTCTATCAGTTTCGCCGCCTCATCAATTCATTTATTGGTTTTATATCCAATAGCAGAGATAATTTTAGGTTAAAAATCCGGCGGTGTTACTGCAAATACTAATATTGCGGTATCTTCACCGACATTGGTCCAAACATGCTCCACAAGTGGCGGTATACGCAAGCTGTCGCCTGTATTCATAATATACTTTATTCCGCCAAGAGATACCTCAAAACTTCCCTGTGTCACCAGAGCTACCTCTTCCCCTTTATGACGCATCGCTGAATCCCAGGTAGAACAGCCTTTCTCAAGTTTAAGCTGACAAAACTCAATTGCAGTATTCATATCGGGTGTCAGCAGCTCATAAACTATGCCGTTTTCAACGATGTGCTTACGACTTTCAGGGTGCACAATACATTCAGCTTCAACGGGATTATCCACAAAAATCTGAAACAGCGGAATATCCAGCGCCGAGGTAATGGTACGCAATGTATTCAAAGATGGATTGGCAATATCGCGCTCTATCTGACTGAGCATCGAAGATGTGATGCCAACATCTTCCGCCAGCTTTTTTAGAGTAACGCCTTTAAGCTGTCGAAAATATCTTATTCTTTCACCTATACCGACGCTGCCGTTTGTCATTATCCGCCCTCCTTTATAATTGGGATCTACAACAGTATATCATATTTTTTTCAGCTTTTTCAATCCCTATATATAATAAGGCCAACTCACCCCTCAATAATGATAAGGATGAAATTTTAATTAAATATAATTTAATTAAAAGTATTGACAACTGCAATGTACTTGAATAATATGAAATTATATTTAATTTATCGATTGAAAATTGTGCTATTCAAATAATACTGTTAATTTCAATTTAATCAATCAATAGGATCACATCTTATGGAGGAAGTTACATGAAGGTTCAGGAATTAAGGACCCCCGCCATTATGCTGGATATGGATACCATGGAGCGCCATATCAAAAGATTCCAGGATGAATGTAATAAAAATGGCAAGCAGATCTGGCCCATGATAAAAACCCATAAATCGCTGGAGATAGCAAAGATGCAATACGATGCCGGAGTTACCGGATTCCTTTGCGGCACCCTTGACGAGTGTGAGATGCTTTGCGAGGCGGGCTATAAAAAGATAATGTATGCCTACCCCATCGCCAGCCGCCAATCGATAGACAGGGTCATTGCCATGACCCAAAAGTGCGATCTTATCATCAGACTTGATGATATTGATGGAGCAAAAATAATTAATGAAACAGCTGAAATGTCCGGAACAGCTGTCAGCTACACCATTATAGTGGACTGTGGACTGCACCGATTTGGCATGCCGGCAGAAAAGGTCGTTGAATTTGCCGACGCTCTCAAAGATATGAAAGGCTTAAAATTCAGAGGCGTATCCTCCCATTCGGGCGAAGTTTATGCATCTACCTCCCCGAGCGATGTTCCGATGTATGCTCAAAAAGAGCTGACCGCCATCGATACTGCGGTAAAGTTGCTTCGCAAAGCAGGATATGAACCTGAGATAGTTTCAACCGGATCAACGCCTACATACTTTTTGACCGTCTCCGATCCCAACATCAACATCTATCACCCCGGAAACTACATTTTCAACGATTACCTCCAGCTTTCCAACGGATCGATAAAAAGTGAGAACGACTGCTCGCTTACCATACTTGCAACCATAATCTCCCATCCTGCTGAGGACAGATTCATCTGCGACGCGGGAGCAAAGTGCCTTGGTCTTGATCAGGGAGCTCACGGCAATACCAACATAGTTGGCCACGGCAAGGTAAAAGGCCACCCCGAAATAGTCGTAGACCTGCTTTCCGAGGAGGTAGGCAAACTCAAAATCAACGGTAAAACCGATCTTAAGGTTGGCGACAAGATAGAAATTATTCCTAATCACGCCTGCTCTGCTGCCAACCTCACCTCATTCTTCATCACCAAGCGCGGCGATGAGATAATCGGCAAGATATCGGTAGATGTCCGCGGAAATTCAAGGATCCCTTCGATATAATGCAGTGATCAAAAACCTTTAAGCGATGTATAAGCAGTGCAATATTTTGCATGGGTGCATAGAAAGGAGCATAAAAATGAAAGACATTGTAGAGATCCGCTGGCACGGACGCGGCGGTCAGGGAGCGAAAACTGCTTCTTTGCTTTTGGCAGATGCAGCTTTCAACACCGGCAAATATGTGCAGGGCTTCCCGGAATACGGCCCCGAGCGTATGGGCGCGCCTATAACCGCCTACAACCGTATCAGCACCGAGCGCAGCACAGTACATTCCAATATCTACGAACCGGATTACGTTGTGGTGGTCGATGAGACCCTGCTTTCGGCAGTAGATGTGACCGCCGGACTTAAAAAGGAAGGCGCTATCGTCATAAACTCCGGAAAGAGCCCCGAAGAGCTCAAACCTCTGCTCAAGGGTTATGAGGGTAAGGTCTGCACTATCGATGCAGGCAAGATCTCGGAGCAGGAGCTTGGCAAAAACTTCCCCAACACCCCCATGCTGGCAGCTATCGTTAAGGTGAGCGGTGTAGTCGATCAGGATGAATTTGTAAAGGATATGGAGGCTTCCTTCCATCACAAGTTTGCCTCCAAGCCTCAGGTAATAGAGGGCAATATGCGTGCCCTTAAGCGTTCTATGGAGGAGGTACAGATAGGATGAGTTATCTCGCAAAGGATATGACCCCTTCGGTCACCTGGAAGGAGCTTACCCCCGGATGTAATATTTTTGAGGGCGGTACTTCCGAAATGGTAGAGACCGGTGACTGGCGCACTATGAAGCCTGTTATCGACTGGGCAAAGTGCAAGCAGTGCCTGCTTTGCGCACCTGTCTGTCCCGATATGTCCATTCCCGTAGGCTCCGACGGCAAGCGTGGGGAGTTTAACTATTTCTTCTGCAAGGGCTGCGGCATCTGCGCCAACGCCTGCCCGTTCGGCGCTATCACCATGGTAAAAGACGAGAAGTAAGGAGGGGAAAGCAATATGGGAATCAGAGAAAGACTTTCCGGCAACGAAGCTGTTGCTTTCGCCATGAAGCAGATAAACCCCGACGTTATGGGCGCATACCCCATCACTCCTTCTACCGAGATACCGCAGTATTTTTCGACCTACGTTGATAACGGCGAAGTTGACACTGAGTTTATCGCGGTAGAAAGCGAACATTCCGCAATGTCCACCTGTATCGGCGCTCAGGCAGCAGGCTGCCGTGCCATCAGCGCGACCTCTTCCTGCGGTCTTTGCTATATGACCGAAATGCTTTATGTTGCAGCTTCCGACAGACTACCCATCACTTTGGCAGTTTCCTGCCGCGCGCTCAGCGGTCCTATCAACATCAACAACGACCACTCCGATGCAATGGGCGTTAGAGATACCGGCTGGCTGATGCTGTTTGCCGAAACCAACCAGGAAGCATACGACAACTATCTGCAGGCAATGAGAATAGGCGAGGCTGTCGGTCTGCCCATCATGATCTGTCAGGACGGTTTCATCACCTCTCATGCTATCGAGAATATCGAGCTTGTAGAGACCGATAAGGTAAAGGCTTTCGTTGGCGAATACAAGCCCGAGCATTATCTGCTCAAGAAGGACGAGTCGATGTCGGTAGGCGCTTACGCAACCCCCGTTTACTACATGGAAGCTAAGCGTCAGCAGGCTCAGGCCATGATGGATGCCAAAGATGTTATCCGCAAGGTTGGCGAAGAGTTCGCTGCCATGACCGGCAGAAAGTATGAGCTTATCGAAAAGTTCATGATGGATGACGCTGAGCAAGCTATCATAATCATCGGATCTTCGGCAGGTACCGCCAAAGAAGCTATCAAGCAGCTGCGTGCCGAGGGCAAAAAGGTCGGTCTTATCAAGATCAGATCTTTCCGCCCCTTCCCGGCAGAGGATATTGCCGAGGCGCTCAAAAATGTTAAGTCCTTCGCTGCAATGGATAAAGACGACAGCTTCAACGCTCACTGCGGACCCATCTATGCCGAAACCTGCGCAGCTCTTTATGCAAACGGAGTCAGCGCACCCAAGGGCATCAACTACATATACGGACTTGGCGGCAGAGATGTTCGTGTTGATTCCATCAAGACTGTCTTTGCAGAGCTTGAAAAGATCACCGCCACCGGCGAGACATATCGTTATCTTGATGTCAGAGAATAAGGAGGGAGCAGCATGAGTTACAATCTTAAAGAAAATCTGATGAAAGAAGACCGTCTTGCAGGCGGTCACAGAATGTGTGCAGGCTGCGGCTCTCCCATCGCGGTAAGAACAGTGCTTCGCGCACTTGATCCCGAAGACAAGGCAGTAGTATGCTCCGCAACCAGCTGTCTCGAAGTTTCTACCTTTATGTACCCTTACACCGCATGGAAAGACAGCTTCATCCACAACGCCTTCGAGAATGCGGCAGCTACTCTTTCAGGTGTTGAGACTGCTTACAGAGCAATGAAAAAGCGCGGCAAAATAGATGATACCTATAAATTCATCGCATTCGGCGGCGACGGCGGCACCTACGACATCGGTTTCCAGTCGCTTTCCGGTGCTATGGAACGCGGTCACGATATGGTTTATGTCTGCTATGACAACGAAGCCTACATGAACACCGGTATCCAGCGTTCTTCCTCCACTCCGCACTTTGCCGATACCACTACCACTCCTGCAGGCACTGTAATCCCCGGCAAGCTGCAGCAGAAAAAGAACCTGACCCGAATCATGGTAGCGCACGGCGTTCCTTACGTTGCGCAGACCACCTTTATCGGTAATTTCAAAGACATTTCTGAGAAGGCGCACAAAGCAATCTACACCCCCGGTGCAGCATTTCTCAACGTAATGGCTCCCTGTCCCCGCGGCTGGAGATACCCCAGCGAGCAGCTGATGGAAGTTACCAAAATGGCAGTTGAGACCTGCATTTGGCCTCTTTACGAGGTAGTCGAGGGCAAGTACAGCCTTACCTACATGCCCAAGAACAAGCTGCCCGTTGAGGAGTATCTCAAGATGCAGGGCAGATTTGCTCACATGTTCAAGCCCGGCAACGAGTGGATGATAGAGCAGGTCCAGAAGGAAGTAGACAAGAACTGGGAAGACCTGCTTAAGCTTTGTTCGCTTTAATTTTTAGTGCAAGTCTTTCCACGGTAAACGCATCCGTTCTACTCTTAAAACACGTAGACTTGCCATCAAAACATAATCGATATTTCTCTTATTGCAGTCACCGCCTCCTCCTATTTTGGCGATCTTACCTGCGTTATGCCATGAGTTCATTCTAACGCCAAAGGTAGATTTTCTCAGGCAACATCATCGCAGAGAGGAAAAAATATGAAGTAGGACATAAAAATAAATGCTTATGCCGTTCTACTAAAAGTGGGGCTGTTGCAAAATGGAAGTGCAACAGCGATTTGCACAAAAGCAGTCCTTTCCAAGCGCAAAAACACGGTTTCAAGGGCCGACCGAAGCCCTTGAAACCGTGTTTTACTGTGTATCATTTTTGCAGGAGCCTATTTTACAACAGCCCATCTAAACCGTTCATGAATTATAGTGCGGGTAACAGGGGTCGAACCTGCAAGGTACCAGATCCTAAAGGTGATGTCACCTCAGTGAAGTTTTTGAGATCAAAGATGCTCAACAGGACTTAATTCTTATTTGAATCAAAAACTTCATTCCACATATCGTCTATTTCTTTGTTGGTAGCAAAAGTGTCAACACCATACTTCTTCAAATAGTCATATGGAACAACCATATCCGATGGATACTTATAAGCCGCAAATCTGCGGGCAATTCTATATTCACAGGCGATTAATACGATTGTTATAAATACTGTGAGCGCTACAGCGACAACAGGCACAAACGTCTCCTTGATGAAATATGCCGATAAATAGCCTGCGATCAGGTCAACAAAAGCCAATACGTTTACATATACTTCGCTTGTTATAGATTGAAGTTTTTCCTTTCTTAGTACGCAGTTATCCTTCTCATCGCGTTCAACGGTATTGCTTCCGGGAAAGTACTTCCGGACAATTTGTTCTTTGCTTGCCCCTTTTAAGCACCACAGCAACAAAATCACAGCGCCTGCCAGTTGCAAAGATATAGAAATAACCTGAATCATCTGGTCCCTCCAAATTATTAAAATCATACAGGAGAAATATAACCCCACGATTTTCCGATACGAATTTTCTGAATTTTATCCGCTTTTACCATTTTTACTAGGATACGGTTTGCCGTAGCCGCAGACACACCCAGCATTTCCCGCACATCTGCATTGGTGATCGTCCCGTTCTTTTTCAGGAAACGCTCAATTTGGTACCAACGCCGTTCCTCGGTGCTCATGTTCTCTACATTCCCAGTCTGTACAGCTTCTATTAAAGCTTCTTTGATTGCAGAGAGCATAAATTCAATAAACGCAGTGGACTCAGCCTCATTGTTGGAACGATTAATAGCCTGATAATATTCATCCTGCCTGTCATGGATGATGGACTCCACCGGAATCCAAGCAAATATTGGCTTCCACTGTGTCAGCAGCAAGGTGTGCCACAAGCGACCGACACGCCCGTTACCATCGGCAAAGGGATGTATAAGCTCCAGTTCATAGTGAAATACGCAGCTTTTGATAAGCATATGAAAATCGCTGTCACTCACCCAGTCCAAAAGTTCTTTTATCAATCCCGGTACATAATCAGGCAGAGTTCCGAAATGAAGAATATTCCCCTGCTTGTCCACAACCCCTACAGGGCGGGAACGGAAACAGCCGGACTCCTCAACCAAACCTCCGGTCATAATACCGTGAGCGCCCAACAAATCATCTACGGAATACGGGTCGAGCGACTCCATCATTTCATAAATCTCGTAAGCGTTTTTGACCTCTGCGATATCTTTCGGCGGCGCAACGACTCGCTTGCCTTGGAGAACAGCGGTGACCTGATCCAAACTCAAAGTATTCTGCTCAATAGCCAGTGAGGAATAGATAGTGCGGATTCGGTTGGTACGCCGAAGCATAGGATTTGCAGACAAGCCTAAAGAAGCGTTCACATGACCAACCAGCTCAGCAATTTCTGCAATTTTATCAAGAATCGTATTTGTGATTTCAAAGGGCGGTTTTCTATTGCGCATGCCATATCACCTCGTCTATATTATAGCAGTTCATCACTCATTAAACAATATTCTTTGGGAGATGAACTGAGCGATGAACATTCTCCCTATGAAACTTAACTATAATTTAGCGTATACAATTATACATATTTTCATATATCTCCACTCCAAAAGAAATAAAATTATCAAAGAAAACATTATAAGTTAACGCTATAAACAACAACAGCGGGGCTAACACCCCGCTGTTGTTGCTTTCAAAGAAGGTACTATCAAAATGAAGAAAACTTATTATCTTTTAATATTGCACAAAATGAAAATGTTCATTTATACCTTATTGCAAACAAAAACACTTTATATCTCTTTATTCCTCGTAGCAATTATATGTCGCTAAAATATGTGCTCCTATATCGTACAACAGATCAACTGCTTTTTTCTTCAACTCAATGGGCGGATCGAGAAGTTTAGATACAGTTTCTCCGTTATGTTCCCAAGTCTGACGGTTAAACGGCAGATTAGTATGATGAAGCAAAGTATATGACGATTCAAATGTAAAGAATCCGTCATATTTAACATCCAAAAGGCCCTGCATAACCGAATCAAAGTTGATAATCCCCGCATACGGGAATGTATGATGATGCGGTCCATCACCAAAATTATCCGCTATATGCAATCCTTTAAGCTTGTCACCTATTGCTATGATGTTGTTATATTGTCCTTCTGTTCTTGCTTTTATATTGATATTAGCATGAGCAGTATCCCAGCAAACGCCAAACAGAGGATGGTCAACAAAGTCTGCAAATTCGCGAACCTCTTTACCTGTTGAAAGAAAGTACTTATCAAATGTTGCCATATTTTCGGTCATGACTACAATATTATACTTTTCCATCAAGTCAAAAAACTCAGAATAGAATCGTTTATTTTCTGTATAAAAATCCTTCGCTGTAAAGGAGGGGTTATGTGATGCATGTATAACGATCCCTTTGACCCCGAGCTTACCGCTGACTTCAATAGATTTTCTGATTGATTGAACGCAATGATTATAGTTATCCTTATCACCGGCGAATGCATTAAGTATAGGAGCGTGTGAAGTAGAATAAACTATTCCGGCTTTCGCAGCTGCTTCCTTATAAATTTCTACGGCCTGATCACACTCAAGGTTATATTCAACATATTTGGTTCCCAATTCCAGGTTAATATATTTAAACTTGGTGTCTTGAAAACTCTTTATCGCATCAGCGACAGAAAAGGAATATCTAACAAAATCGCCTGTAGAAGTTGCAAGCTTCATATTGATCACCTTATAGTAATAAATTTAATAATACTGTTATACTCAGCAAATTAATATGGCAGCAAATCAGAATAAAACTCTTTTCCGTTCCAGTACATACATTCGCGGTAGCCACACTCTCGAGCCAGTTGTGCTGCCTCACGAAATCCGTAAAGCAATCCGCCGGTACTATGCGCATCACTGGAAATGCAAATTGGCAGATTCATTTCTCTCATTGCGCGCAGCAATTTTTGATCAGGATATGGTGTGCTTCGAATTTTTCGTGCCATTGCCCCGGTATTGATCTCAAAAACCAATCCTTTATTTGACAAGGCTTCCAGCGCAGTCATTGCTGCTGCAACATACCGCGGATGTTCGGTATCGAACACACGATTCCCCTCGTTGTATTTACAAATCAAATCGAAATGTCCCACTATCTGACAATTGGTTTTTCCGACAACATCTGCTACCAGTGCATAGTAATCCTCAACAAGGCTATAAATATCGCCATTATAGCTTTCTTCGGCGGCTTTCATCAGCATCTCAGCAGTACGGTCGACCGCATAAATATTGTCATTTTTCTTTACATAATGTACAGAACCAATGACATATTCATATCTCTCTTCCGGTTCAGGAGAATAGTAGTCCTGTTCTATTCCCAGAAAAACCGGTATCTGATTTTCGTATCGTTTCTTCTGGCGAAGCACTTCGGCATGGTAGAGAGGTGGGCCTTCTTTCTTCATAGCTCCATTGCTGTGAAAGGGCAGATAAGAATGACTGCTCAATCCTAATGAGGACATTCCCAAATTGATCGCTGATTGAATCAGTTCCTCTACACTATTTTGCCCATCGCAAAAATCAGTGTGTGTATGAAGATTCTGCAAATTCATTTCCTGACATCTCCCCTTCATATTCTCAGTCTCGATTCGATTGAAAAAATCAAAGGATGCTGGTTCCTTCCCATTCCGGATCGCTTTCGACACCTAAAACTTTAACAATAGTCGGAGCTATATCTTTGATGGATACATCTTTTTCTATCTTTCCTTTTAATCCCATTCCATGAAGAATGACCGGGATCCTCATATCTTCTTCCATCTCGGTTCCATGTGTGCGTTCATGTCCGCCATGGTCAGCCAAGATTATTGTCAACCATTCGTCTGTGGTCTCCTCCAACATTCTCTGAATGTTGCTGAAGGACTCGTTTACCGTGCGAAGATACTCCTCACCCATCCATCCTTCTGCGTGTCCGGCAATATCAGGCCAACCCAGGTATGTAAAAAGGAAGTCCAACTCCATGTTTTTCATGGCCCATATAGAATCTTCGGTAACCAGTCTGTCACATTTCTGCCTGCCAAGCTTTTTGCCCATAAAAAATCGTGAATACACAACACTTGTCGGCTGAGCCAAATCTCTCAACGGTCCCCAAACATAAACCATTCCGCATTTATGAGTAGTCTTAAGCTGCTCACAGATTCCATTAACAGGTCTGGCCTGCGGTGCATAGGTGTTGACAATAGTTCCATGACGTGAAGGATCTACAGAAAGAAACAATGACAAATGGCAGGGTAATGTCAGGGATGGCATTACCGTTCTTGCATCCAATGTATACAAACTGTTTTCCAATAATGTTTTAACAAAAGGATTCCCGCATGCATCCAACGATTCCGGGCGCATTCCATCCACCAAAATCAAATGTACTTTCATTAAAAACACCTCATTCTATTATAATTGTTGAACTGTAACCATACTTTCTAAATTAGCAAGACGCTGTATCATCTCTTCATATAACACCGATTGATTTATCTGTAAAGAGAAAATAGCGAGATCATAGCTTTCCTGAGTGTGCGTTATTTCTATATCCACAATTTTGACATTATACTCTTTCAAACAACGAATTATTTCATCCAATGTAGACCCATGTTTATATTCCACATACAGAGTCGATTCTCTTGATTGACTTCTGACAACACGGGTTTCAATTTTCAGAAAACCTGTTTCTGCGATCAAAACCAATGCGGTAGCGACCAGTGCACCTTCGATAAATCCGGCTCCGCAACAAAGTCCAACAATAGCTGTAGTCCATAGTCCGGCGGCGGTCGTAAGGCCTTTTATCCTGTTTCGTTTGGTCATCATAATGCAGCCTGCACCTATGAAGCCAACTCCGGATACTACCTGTGCTCCCAGGCGGCCCATATCAGTGTTATAATTCATCACCAACACAAGATACTGACCGGTCAATGTAGTCATAGCTGCGCCGAGACAAATCAGGATATGGGTTCTAAATCCCGTGGGACGTCGCTTATATTCGCGTTCCAATCCGATCAATCCACCGCATAGCACAGAGATCAGAACACGCACGATCACAGTCAACAACGTTATTTCCCGCACAAAATCCAAAAAACCGATCATATGCTGTTCCTTTCTCAGATTTCTTCTACTACGCAGACATATCCCAACTCTGCCAACTCTGCGAGAATATTAGCATGCGGCTGTCTCTTTGGAAGCTGCAATGTCAGTACAGCATTTGGTCTCAGCCGCACCCCACTCACTATTTCTCGATTAACATCTACTTCTGTAACCTGAATACTTTTTCCTTTTATATACTGAATAATATTTGCGATATCATCCAATCTATCAAATTCCACATATACATTGAGGTTGCGGCCATTAGCTACAGTCTTTTCCTCAAAAATCGGAAGCACCATGAAACATATGACAATAACAATAAATGACATACATACAACTTCATAGAAACCTGCCCCGATAGCAAGGCCGGTGCAGGCAGATGCCCATAATGCAGCTGCTGTAGTAAGACCTTTGACCTCCTGTTTTGCTGTAACAATAATTGTTCCGGCGCCAAGGAAACCAATGCCGTTTACCACTTGCGCGGCAAAACGTGAAACGTCTACTCTGGTATAGCTATTCTGCAAGGCATCCGCCCAAATCGTATTACTCATTATTTCTTCGTATTGTCCAAGCAGCATAGCCAATGCCGCACCGATACACACCAACATATATGTACGAAAACCGGCTGCACGTCGCTTTTTTGTTGGTTCAAGACCAATTACTCCGCCAAACGCCATAGCTATAACCAAGCGAAGTGACATAGATATAAAGCTTAGATTTTTAAGTGAAGCAAATAACCATTCTATATTTTTACCCATAATGTTTCTCTTCCATTTCAAGCAGATGATAAAGACACAAGAACGGATTTAAATTTGCGTTATACTCAATTAAAACTTGTTAAGCAAGGCGGGTTATGATCACACGCCTTGCTCTATCAAATCAAGCCATATGACATGCCACAAAATGATTAGGCGATACCTCTTTCAAAACGGGTGTTCCGGCATTGCATTTTTCACAAGCGGCAAAACAACGCTTTTTAAATCTGCACTCATCTT
>CAZSEO010000045.1:0-18288 GCA_964605985.1 uncultured Oscillospiraceae bacterium
AAGCAGAGGACCACCGGAGGTTCCCAGAGCAAACTTTCCGCCGCCCGGAAGCGGGCTGGTAGTAGATGGGGAGGAATACGGTGTCAGCGCCGGCGGACTGAGCTGCGGTGAGCTGAACAGAGAAGTCGGTAGCGGTGTCGGCAGTGAAGGTGCCTTCATATACAACTTCAAGATCGTTTTCCTTAGCCTTGGTAATAAAGGTATCGCGGATGCCCTGAGAATAAGCATCATCGTTACGATAAATAACTGCAACCTTTGCGCCCTTCATATTCTCGGTCATATAATCAGCAGCACCGGTTCCCTGGTTGGGGTCGGTGAAGCATACCTGGAATACGTTATCGCGGTTTGCGATTACGTCAAAGGAAGAAGCGGAGGGGGTGAGCATGAAAGTACGGTCATTGAAGCACATATCAGCAACAGCGATAGAAGCGCCGGTGGTGGTGGGACCTACCAGAAGCTGCATTCCGTCATCCATCAGCTTGTTATAAGCGTTGACAGAAGTCTCGCCGTCAGCTACGTCATCCTGATAGCTGTAATCGAACTTGGTCTTGCTGTCAGAAGCGTTGATCTCGTCAACTGCGATCTGAACGCCGTTGATAACCGCCTGTCCGTAGATAGCGGCATCGCCGGTGAGCGGGCCGATGGAGCCTAATTTAAAGGTGTTGCTTTTTTCAGCGGGAGCAGTTTCGGGAGCTGCCGCGGAGGATGCCGGCGCCGCGGGTGCTGCGGGTGCTGCGGGTGCTGCTTTCTGGCCGCCGCATGCTGCCAGAGAAAAGACCATGACCATGGCCATCATGAGTGCAAAATACTTTTTCATAATAACTTCTCCTTTTAGGATATTTTTTATATACAAAAAGCGGCTCCGCCAATTCAGCGGAGCCGCTTTGATGTATCAATATAATGATCAAACAAGCGTTCGCATTATTGGCAAATTCATTTTTTCACGAGCCATCACTACCACTGCGACTAGTACAAGCACTGCCACTATAACAGAGACTTCCACTATGACAGAAACTTCCACAGGGACAATAATAATGGACGCCATAATAATGGCGCCCACGATCATAATTATAGCATTTGCAAACTGCATAGAGGCAGAATAAGCGCGGCAAGACTCAGCGTTCGCGCAAGGAGCGGACGCGCCAAAAGACATATAACTTCTGAACATACTGTTTCTCGTCATTGCCGTCTACTCCCCTTCTGCTAAAAGTTTATTCTATTTTATCGATTTAACCCGAGGAAGTCAACCTTTTTCGAACGAAAAAAACAACATAATTGCTCATCCGAACATCAGAAAATTAGGCAATACATACAAATCTGCTTCTTTCCATCAAATTCTCAGCCGATTTCTGCCACCGGTGACATTAAAAAAACGGGCGTGACACTTGTAATTTTTTCTTATCAGAATTATCATTTATCTATATTTTAAAAAACATAAAGATGATATATTATCAACTTTCAGAAGGACCGGTGTTAAAAATGAAGGATATCCGACAGGTATCTCAAGAGGTACTGAAGCAGACAGAAAAAATAATCGTAGGTAAAACCGATAAAATAAAGCTGATACTCATGTCGGTATTGGCAGACGGACATATCCTTCTCGACGACCTGCCCGGGGTAGGAAAAACCACCCTCGTCAAAACTCTCTCAACAGCGCTGGGCTGTGATTCCAAGCGCATCCAGTTTGTTCCCGACCTCCTCCCCTCCGACATAAGCGGAATGAAGATATACGATCAGAAAAGCGGCGACTTTAAGCTGATCAAGGGTCCTGTTATGACCAATCTTTTGCTTGCAGACGAGATAAACCGCGCCATTTCGCGAACTCAATCCGCGCTGCTTGAAGCCATGGAAGAACGTCAGGTAACGATAGACGGTGAAACCATGGCGCTGCCCAAGCCTTTTTTAGTGCTGGCAACACAGAACCCCGTTGAGATGGAGAGCACCTTTAAGCTTCCCGCGGCGCAGCTTGACCGTTTTCTTATCTGCCTTTCGCTTGGTTATCCCGATGCCGGCGAAGAAGCGCGTATGCTTTCCAGCCTCGGTGACCGCATCCCCTTTGAGCAGGTCGAAACCGTCACCTGTGCAGACGAGATAGTTCGCCTGCAGCAAGAGGCTTATCAGGTATACATAAGCGATGCCGTTTCGGAATATATAGTCGCCATCGTCCGAGGGACAAGATGCCACCCCTCGCTCTCAATGGGCGCCAGCCCGCGAGGCTCACGCGGACTTTACCGTGCGGCAAAGGTTTGGGCTGCGATGGAGGGACGCGACTATGTTACCCCCGATGATATACAGCATCTCGCCGTTCCGGTCCTCGCCCACCGACTGGTTTTGAGCAGCGAGGCCCAATTCTCCGGCAAGACCGCCGCCTCGGTGGTAGGTGAGGTGATAAAGTCTACCGCGATCCCGCCTTCTGCGGAGGATATGTTCAGTGCAAGATAAACTTTTTTCCAAAATGCGCTCCAGCGTATTTGTCAGCAAGTTTTCGCTGGCTATAATGCTGTTGTTTGCAGTTACCAGCGCCATCTTTGATGCGGCTGCCCTTTGTGCGCTGTTTTCTTTTCTCTTTTTCTTCTGTCTCGTTTCAAGGCTTTGGGGAGGCAGTTCTCTTTACGGCCTTGCCGTTTCTTTTCACGGTGATCCCATCTCCCTTTTCCCGGGACAGACGACAAAGCTCAATTTTGTCATTAAAAACGATAAGCTCATGCCGGTAATCTGGCTTGAGCTTGTCAGCTTGCTCAATGAATCCGCCCCGCTCTATCCTGTTGATACCGCCGATGTAAAAAAACTCACAGGTTCTCAGACTGTCGACGAGGGTATAGAAGCCAAGGAAATAGAGGTGCTTTATAAAAAATTCGTCTTTGTCATGGGGCGGGAAGAGATAATTTGGCAAAGCAGTTGGATCGCCCGCCACCGCGGTATATACCGCCCCGGAGGCTTCAGAGTGCGCACCGGTGACGGTTTTGGGCTTACCCAGTGCGAAAGCTCGCTTCTCCTGCCCCCCGAGGATCTGATAGTGGTGTTTCCCTCAATATGCCCTGTCCGCGTAGATATATTTCTCAAGGATATGCATAACGCCGTCGGAGCCGCAAAGGGCTTTGTTGAAGATATAACGGTCATAAAAAGCACCCGCGACTATCTGCCGACAGATCCCGCTAAAAGGATAAACTGGCGTGTCACCGCCAGGGCACAAAAACCTGTCACCAATAATTACGAAACTATATTGCCGAAATCGGTGCATTTCATCATCGATGGCGAAAGCTTTAACGGTCCCGGGGTGGATTCAGCTTCTTTTGAAGATTCGCTGAGCATAGCGGCATCGATAATGATAAGGCTAAAGGATGCCGGTATCCGCTGCGGACTTTCTCTGCCCAAAGGCAGAGAAAACGCGCCGCAAAACATCTCCTCTCCCGACAGGACTTTGCTGCGCGAGATGCTGCTCTCGCTGGCAGGCTATGACCCGGACGAATTCACCATTATCAGGCAGGATGCCGACGGAACAGCAGAGCTTCCCCCTGCCGTATTTGACTATAGCGGTATCGGTTCGATAATGAACGTAGGAAAATATTATTACATCTGCCGAGATCTGAAATCTATACGCGGTCACGAATTGCTTGCAAGGCTTGAGCCTTCCAAAGTCACATTGCTGCCTTATCAGCTTGACAGCACCGATATGGGAGCCTCACTTTTTGAGTTTGAGGTTTTTGAGCTTAAAAAGCTTAAAAAGGAGGTCGCCAAATGAACAACGACAGCCTTTTTGGCGGACTTGTTTCAGTCACACGCTGTACGATATGTCTTTGCAGCACCTTTTGGCTTTTCAGCTATGTCAATCTCGACTATGTTGCAGGAATAAAATTGCTGCCGTTTTGGGGCATGTCGATCGCGGTATTTCTGATATTAAAGGCATTTTTGTTAAAACCCCGTTCGCAAAACTCACTTATCGCGTTTGCCTGTATACTTTTTGCAGCTGAAACAGCGGCTATATTGCTTTTCTTCTTTGAACTCGAAGGACGCATCCCAACAGCATTTGCCATTATATCGGTAGGCATTGCCGTCATACTGTCGGTTATTCGCTGTATAGAACCGGTCTCTCACGCCAAAACGCTCAATTCTATGGAGCTGACGGTAGTATATTTCATATTCTTTCTTTGGGCGCAGACCGCAGAAGCCATTGAACCCGGATACTGCATACCGCTTCTTTTCGCATCTGTACTGAGCATTATCGACGTGATGCGTATGCGAATTTCGGGCATTGATAATAAAGATCCCTCAAGCAGAATAAAAAGCACCGCCGTCGCTATCGTCGTTTTAGCCGCAACACTGATACCGATCGCTCTGTTTGCTCATTACGGCGCAAAACCGCTCGGCAATGGAATGACGTCACTTTTTTACGCAATATTTTACTGCATCGATGCTGTCTGCAAAGCGCTTATATTTTTTATCGTATGGCTTGCATCGCTCTTTCCCCCTCCCGATAACGGCTGGTTCTATGAAAAGCCGCAGTTTGAATTTGACCCCGATGAACTTCCTTCCCAAGCCGAACCCGATCCAAACGCTCTTTTTATAATGCAGCTACTGCTTTTAGCCGCGGCTGCGGTACTGATACTGCTGATACTGTATCGATTTAGACACCGCAAGGTGGGCGGAAAACTTCAAACCGGCAGTTTCGGCAGCGTAAGTCGGAAAAAGCTCTCTTTTTTCAACTGGCTCAGGTCTGTTTTCGCCGCTGTAAAGAGAAAGATCACTCTTGGCATCAGAATAATGCTTTCAAGAGGCTCGGCAAAGGGGCTTTATCTCTTTGTTTTAAAAAAAGGCAAACCGCTTGGACTTCACCGCCTTCCCGGCGAAACGCCCTGCGCCTTTGTGATAAGAGCCGCGCAGATGGCCGAAAATTCCTCTGAAGATATGCGGCAGGCGCTTATACTGCTTTCAGACGAGCTTTCGCTGTCTCTTTATTCAAACCGTCCGCAACGAGCTTTTCCGAAAGCTCAGGCAGAGCTTATACGCCGGGGATTCAGAAAATCGCTGCGCAAGGCCAAGCTCAATATGCTCATATCACGTATCAAAGCTTTGCTTGCGCGCTGACCGTTGCCTTTTAATTTCTGTTGTGATATCATATTTTTATACGATATTTTATAGGAGAGATTTTTGTGAAAGATAATTTTATCCCGCTTTTACAGCTGCTGGCAGGCGCCGTTGCCATGTATTGCGCCATCATGTATATATCACACGGAACGATAATCCCTGTCGTTTCTCCCCTGTCACTGAGCTTTTTGATGGGTATCACCATCATAAGCGAACACAATAGCCAGAACCGCCGTTGGCTGAAAATCGCCCTTATTATAGGCGTTGTTCTCTGTGTTGCCTGCGCTGTTGCACAGATAATGGATTTTATTTGATACTGATACCGTTTTACAGATGAGCCCTTTGCCGCAAAGGGCTCATTTTTTGTGTCAATAAATATTCCAACACATATACTGATCATGAAGGATATGATATCTGACAGGCAAATTTATCAGAAAGGTGTTTGGATAATATGTTTTTTGACTATATGGGCTACGGCGGATGTTACCGCGGCATATCGGTAGACCCCCGTTACAGACAGGACAGCCGCCCCAACAACGACTGCCGTGATGAGCGTCCCGGATGCGGACGCTTCGATAACGATAGCGGTCGCTTTGATAACGACCGCGATGACAGATGCTTTGGTAACGAATGCAGCAACAGCCGTTCCGGCGGTGACCCCTGTTCCGATAACCGCTCCGATAATGACCGCTGTCACAATAACGGCAGCTGCAATGAAAGCTCTGATAACAACAACTGCTGTGAAAACGAAAATTGCTGTGCCGAAGGAGTCATGGCAGTGCTCTCCATTGCAACGAGAACTCTCGGGCGCAATGATACGGTAGACGTTGAGATAACCGTTGAGGGCGGCTATACCCAGGTGGTAGCCCTCGGAAGAGGCACCTCTACCATTATTTCAAGCGATATTCTGAGAACACCCCAGGGTGCAATATCCCTTTGCGATATAACCCGTATCCGCATTCTCTCCTCCAGTGTTTCCGATCCCGAATATATGCAGCGCCTGCTCAATGAGCTTCAGCGCTTTATCGGACGCCCGATGAGAGATCTCCATGTCCCCGGCTGCTCTGATGGCGACTGCGACAGCTGCGTTGAGGCGATGCAGCGTTAT
This sequence comes from uncultured Oscillospiraceae bacterium, assembly GCA_964605985.1. Taxonomy (GTDB): domain Bacteria; phylum Bacillota; class Clostridia; order Oscillospirales; family Ruminococcaceae; genus Yanshouia. The sequence goes on from CAZSEO010000045.1 coordinate 6,194, forward strand.
ATAATGCGCAATTCCGAAGATATCGACGCGCTGCTGCTTGACGGCTCTCAGCCAGACACCGCATCGGTAGTTACCGGAACTGTCACCACTCCCGTGATAGCTGCCGCTTCGCTTGACCCTATAACGGCAAGCTTTGTGACCGCAGCAGAGCTGACCACCGATACCGTTGAGGCAGTCACCGCAGTGACCGCCGCCGATATCGAGGTAGTAACGGCAATAGAACTGCTGCCCGCATCTTTGGTTTCCGAAGTGGCTGTAACGACCGCGGAGGTCAGCGCGCCTGTAACGGTAACTGAAGTAGAGGCAGCCGGAACTGTTGCGATCACCGAATCCGGCGAATTTGCAAGCGGAGTGACCGTCACCGATACCACCGTTGTAGGCTCGGTTTCCACCGATACTGTGGATGTTATAAGCGGTTTTTCTGAGCCTGAGACCATCACCGGCGTCATTTCCGGCGTTGAAAGCGTCGAAGTTGTCGATACCACCGCAGTAAATGTTCCTATTTTCAGCAGCAGCGGCACAGGTGCTCTTCGAGTCGTCGTACCCGCAGGCGCGTTCGGAACAAATATCCCCGCGGCAGCAGTCACACTGAACGTCACCGTTGACGGCGTAGGTATCAGCTACGGCGGCTTTGATACCGTTTATGCCCTCTTGGATGATACCCGGCTGCTAAGCGGCATCACCGGCGATCCTGCCGTCAGCGATATCGAGCTGCCCGGTACCCCCGTGACCGCTGTGGTAGTATCCGAAGTCACCTCCACCGAAGCCACCGTAGTGGAAAGCGTAGGATTTGAAGCTGTTGCCGGCTCTCTTGTCACCGATGTTACCACTGTCACCGTCGGCAGCGCAGAACAGCCTGATACCGTTGAGGTGGTATCCTCTATAACCTCCGAGACCACCGACATCAACGGAGTAGCAACTGTATCCACCGTTGAAGCCTCGGGGCTCTTTACTACCGATACGGCTGCTGTCCTCTCCGATGCACAGCTCGATGTCACCTCGACCGACGGCTTGAGTTCCGTTGAGCTTGTCACCACATCGGTCAATGTGATAAGCGGCATCACCACCACACCCGTCAGCGTAGCTTCTCCCACCTTTGCCGAGCCTATCGAGGGCGAGATCGTCGGCGCCCGCCGCGGCATCATTGCAGTTGACAACACCGACGGAGATATCTCGGTCTACTCCTCCTGCGCCATCAGAGGCGCCCAGCTTGAAACCGATCCCCAAGCCTGACAGATATCCTGATCTATCAAGCGCCATCTTGCTGCAAGGTGGCGCTTTTATTTTTCATCTTACTTGATTTGAAAGGTATGTTTGTATATAATCAAATATGTAAAATGTATGTAAAATTCTTTTATACGGAGGCGTAGCTCAGCTGGTCAGAGCGCCTGCTTCACACGCAGGAGGTCCCCGGTTCGAGCCCGGGCGCGTCCACCAAAAATAAACAGGCCCTTGGTGGGTCTGTTTATTTTAAGGCCCGCAGAAGTTTATACTATAAAAATACTCAATAAGTTTACCGAAAGGAATGTACTGATCATGGGAGTAGCTAATAGCATTTCACTTCTTGGCGGTCTGGGATTTTTTCTGTTTGGCATGACGCTTCTCGGCGATGGACTGAAAAAGGTCGCCGGAAGCAAGCTGGAAATGATCCTCGGAAAGCTCACTTCAACCACCGTTCGCGGAGTACTTCTCGGCTCTCTTGTAACGGCGGTCATCCAGTCCTCATCGGCAACTACCGTCATGGTAGTCGGCTTTGTCAACTCCGGCATAATGAAGCTCACCAATGCCATCGGCATCATCATGGGTGCGAATATCGGCACCACAGCTACCGGCTGGATACTGGTGCTGGCCGGGATGGAAGGCAGCGGAGGATTTTCATCTGCCACCATGTTCGCGCTCATATCCTTTATCGGTATAATTCTATTCTTTTTCTGCCGCAAGCCGGTAAAGAAAAATATAGGCATGATAATGCTGGCGTTTTCGGTGCTTATGAGCGGAATGCAGTCGATGAGCAGCGCAATGGCTCCTTTAAAACAGAGCAAGACTTTTCTCGATTTTATTTCGGCGGTCTCGAATCCCTTTACTGCAATGGCGGTGGGAATAGTCGTTACCGCGATAATCCAAAGCTGCTCGGCATCCATCGGTATATTGCAGGCGCTTTCTGTCACCGGCGTCATCAGCTACGAGGTCGCCATTCCCATGGTTTTGGGTATGTGCATCGGTGCCTGTGCCCCCGTTCTGTTATCCGCTATCGGCGCCAATATCAACGGCAAGCGCGCGGCCTTTGTATACCTTTATTTTAATCTTGCCGGTTCTATACTGCTGATGATACCCTTTTATATCATACATACCATAGTGGGCTTGAATTTCATGTCTTCGACCGCTACCAGCATGGGTATCGCAATAGTCAACACTGTTTACAAAGTGTTGGCAACCGTGCTTCTTACTCCCTTTGCGGCTTATCTTGAAAAGCTCGCAGTTGCCACTGTCAAGGAAAAGAAAACCGAGGAAGATGATGAATATGAGGACAACCTTCTCGATGAACGCTTTCTCAACTATCCCGCCCTTGCACTTGAACAGAGCGGAAAAACCATGATACAGATGTCCTCTGCTTCCTTTAAAAATCTTGGCAAATCCATCGAGCTTCTCAACGTTTTCAGTCAGGTCAAATTTGATAAAATAATGAGCCGCGAGGATAAGGTCGACCGCTTTGAGGATCGTTTGGGAGCTTATTTGGTTCGACTCAACGCCAAAGAGCTTTCGGAGAAAGAAACTCAGACTTCGGCAAAATATCTTCACTGTTTGAGCAATGTTGAACGAATATCCGACCACGCTGTAAATATAGCGGAGCTCGCCCAGGAGATGCAGCATAAAAAGGCTAATTTTTCCGAACAGGCGGTCAAGGAGCTGCAGATATGCTCCGAAGCGGTGCTCGAGATAGCCAGTCTCACACAGTCAGCTCTCTCTGAAAACGATCCTGCCAAGGCAAAAATGGTAGAGCCGCTCGAAGAGGTCATCGATGCTCTGACCAATGAGCTTAAAGCACGCCATATACAGCGCGTTCAGGCAGGTCAGTGTACCCTCGAGCTCGGCTTCATTTTCAACGACTGCATAAATAATTTTGAGCGCGTAGCAGACCACTGCTCAAATATCGCGGTCGCCGTGCTTGAATCGGCAGATTCTCATCTTCAGTCGCACGATTATCTGCGCAGCATCAAGCAGAATAACGAAGATGATTACCGCAGCCGTCTCAATCTTTGTGCTCAGAAATATTACGATGCCCTCGCCGCTGTTGAATAAAACAATTTAAAAAACAGCGCTCCGATATTTGTGAATGATCTGACGAGCTGCTGTGATAAAAATACATAAAAATACAATTTTTTTGATAAGGCGGTATGACATGATCCACTAAAATCAACCGGATCGTGAGAGGTAAAGAATATCTTGTTGACTCACATAGTTTAAAGTGCTAAAATGCAATTATCGTTTGAAACGATAATTTATGGAGGAATACAAAATGTCAGAAAATAAACTTCCGTTGACAGAGCAGGAGCAATCTGAGCTTGAGAAAAAAGCCAATCAGCTGCTCGAAGAGAAGGACTCTGAATCACGTACCCGAACATATAAGGGTTGGTTTGGAAAGGTAATAACTGCAGGCCTTTGCGTTTGGACAGTGTTTCAGCTTTATTATAATACCTTAGGTGCAATGAGTGCGATAAATCTCCGCGCTTTTCATTGTATGTTCCTTCTGGTATTTACCTTTTTGCTTTATCCCATAACCAAGCGTGAAAATCGTATCAGAAAGCTGCCGCATATTATTGATATGGTGCTTATCGCTCTTTCGGTAGGCTGCTTTGGATATTTGATTTTGAACTACACAAGATTTTCTTCCAGCGGTGGCAGAGCAAACCAGACCGATCTTATCGTAGCCGGAATTGCTCTTATAGTGGTATTTGAAGCCGCAAGAAGAGCATCGGGAAACTTAGCCGGACTTGCGCTTGTATTTTTGGCTTACAACTGGTTTGGCCAGTTTATTCCCGGAAAGCTCGGACATACAGGCTTTACCTTAAAACGTGTTCTGCTTACTCAGTTTTGGGGAACACAGGGAGTTTTGGGAGTAGGTATAGGCGTTTCAGCAACTTACATATTCCTGTTTGTATTGTTCGGAGCGTTTTTGAAACACAGCGGATTTTCTCAGTTTATCAATGATATTTCGCTTACTCTTGTTGGTCAGACCCCCGGTGGTCCCGCAAAAGTTGCCGTTTTGGCAAGTGCTTTGATGGGTATGATAAACGGATCTGCTATCGCAAACGTAGCCACCACCGGAACTATAACCATTCCGCTTATGAAGCGTACAGGATATGACAAGGAATTTGCAGGCGCGGTAGAAGCGGTAGCTTCTACCGGCGGCCAGTTCTGCCCGCCTATAATGGGTGCGGTCGGATTTGTCATGGCAGAGTTTTTGGGTGTAAGTTACACCAAGGTAATGATAGCGGCTGTACTGCCTGCTTTGCTTTATTATCTCGGACTTATCTTTGCCGTTCATTTCGAGGCCATGCGACTCGGTTTGTCCGGAATTTCCAAAGACGATATCCCCGATGCCAAAAAGGTTATCAATGAACAGGGACATCTCATTGCTCCGCTCATAGTTCTTATGGTGATGATGTTTATGGGATACACCCCCCTGTTTGCGGCGGTTGCGGCAATATTTGTTACAGTCGCGGTAAGTTGGGTGAAAAAAGAAACCCGCATGGATATTAAAAAGATTATTGAAGCTACCTGTGAGGGCGCACGGGGAGCTGTCGGAGTCGGCGTTTCCTGTGTTATAATCGGCGTCATAATCGGAACGGTAACTCTCACCAGTCTCGGACTTAACATGGGATATCTGATCTTGAGAATAGTTGATAACAGTCAGATATATCTCACCGGTTTCCTTGTAATGATCATGAGCATCATCCTCGGTATGGGCGTTCCCGGCGTAGCCGCTTATGTTATCGTTGCAGCGGTTGCTATACCCGTTCTTATTGAAGTTGGCGTTATCCCTATGGCAGCCCACATGTTCTGTCTGATTTACGCATGCCTTTCCAACATAACTCCTCCCGTTGCGATGAGCAGCTATGTTGCGGCCGGCATAGCCGGCTCCAATCAGACCAAGACAAGCCTTATCGCCGTAAGGCTTGGCCTCATCGGTTTTATAATGCCGTTTTTCTTCCTCGGAAATCCCATTTTGCTGCTCGGCTCATCCGAAGCTTCCACCATGGCTACCATTTGGGCATGCTTCACCGCTATAATAGGAACCATCGCTTTGGTAGCCGGCCTTGAGGGATGGATGTTTACCAAATGCGGCTACATTGAAAGGATCGCGCTTATTGCACTTTCGCTTTTGATGATACATGCCGGAATAGTTACCGATGCTATCGGTATAGCGGTATTCACAGTTATTCTTGTAATACAAATCATCAAGAAAAAACGCGTTGCCGCAGTGTAAATTTGTTTCAAACAGCGTTGCTGTTAGATAAGTAATAAAAGGAGTCTTAAAAATGAAAAAGATAGTTTCTCTGGTTCTTTGTATTTGTATGCTGATGGGTGTTCTTTCCGGATGTGGCGGTAACTCAGCTTCCACTGCCGCTCCCGCCGCTCCCGCTGCCCCCGCTGCCCCCGCTGCTCCTGCTGCTCCTGCCGCTCCTGCCGCTGAAGAAAAACATGCCCCCGTAACCATCAACTTCCCCACCGCAGGCGCTTCCGGTGCCCTTTATGCGGTAGGCGCCGCTATCACCGATGTTTGGGATACTAAGATAGACTATGTTACCGCTTCTTCCCGCGCTTCCAATGGTGGTATTGACAACCTCAATCAGGTAGCTGACGGCGAAGCTCAGGTTTCCATTGCTATCTCCAGCAACTGCTACCAGAGCATGAACGGAACTGATAGCTTTACCGGTGCCGCTAACCCCGATCTCCGCGTTATCGCAGGCCTCTATTTCAACCCCAATCAGGTAGTTGTTACCGAGAAGTCCGGTATCACCAGCCTTGCAGAGGTTAAGGGCAAGCATTTTGCAGTTGCTGCAGCAGGTTCTTCTGTTGAGGGCGAGTGCAAAAACCACTTTACCGCAGCCGGTCTCAATTTCCCCGATGACATCAACACCGAGCCCCTTGCATTTGGCGATGCTGCCGATATGCTCCAGAACGGTACCCTCGACGGCGCTTGGATCATGAGTGGTGCTCCCGCAGCTGCAGTTACCCAGGCTGTTACCGCAGGCTGCAAGATCATCGATATCTCTGATGACATCATCGCAACTCTCCAGAAGGATTATCCCTGGTATGCCGCACACATCATCCCCGCCGGCACCTATCCCAACCAGGATAAGGACGTTCAGACTTCCGCTATCAAGATGGTTATGTTCTGCAGCGCAAAGCTTGATGAGCAGACCGTTTACGATCTGACCAAGACTTTCTGGGAGAACATCGATGCTCTGGGCGAAGCTCAGAAGAACCTCAAGGGTCTTACCCCCGAAGCAGCTGTTAAGGATATCGCAAATCTGCCTCTCCATGACGGCGCAGCAAAGTATTACGCAGAAATCGGCATAAAGGCATAAACTCTCTATATAAAAAAGCTTCGAAAAAAGGAGTTGATAAAGATGAACAAACATCATATTGGAACACAGTGCGTACAGGGCGGCTACACCCCCGGAAACGGAGAGCCCCGTCAGATCCCTATCATTCAGAGCACTACCTTCAAATACGCTACCAGCGATGAAATGGGCAAGCTGTTTGACCTCGAAGCTTCGGGTTATTTCTATTCCCGTCTGCAAAACCCCACCTGCGATACCGTCGCCGCAAAGATATGCGAGCTTGAGGGCGGTTCTGCCGCCATGCTCACCAGCTCGGGTCAGGCCGCATCCTTCTACAGCATTTTCAATATCGCATCCTGTGGTGACCACGTTGTCTCCTCTGCTACCATCTATGGCGGCACCTATAACCTTTTCGCCGTCACCATGAAGAAGATGGGCATCGAATTTACCTTCGTTGCTCCCGACTGCACCGATGAGGAGCTTGAAGCTGCTTTCCGCCCCAACACTAAGGCCGTTTTCGGTGAGACTATCGCCAATCCCGCACTCACCGTATTCGATATCGAGCGTTTTGCCAACGCGGCTCACGCTCACGGCGTTCCGCTCATCATTGACAATACCTTTGCAACTCCTGTCAACTGCCGTCCCTTCGAGTTCGGCGCTGATATCATCACCCATTCCACCACCAAATATATGGATGGTCACGGCGCTGCTGTAGGCGGCTGCATCGTTGACAGCGGCAAGTTTGACTGGACCAAGTATCCGGAAAAGTTCCCCGGTCTCTGCACCCCCGACGACAGCTATCACGGCGTTACCTACACCGAGCGTTTCGGGCTTGAAGGCGCGTTTATCACTAAAGCCACCGCACAGCTTATGCGCGATTTCGGCTCGGTACAGTCCCCGCAGAGCGCGTTTCTGCTCAATCTCGGCCTTGAGAGCCTGCATATCAGAATGAAGCGTCACTGCGAAAACGGACTTGCAGTCGCCAAGTTCCTGGATTCTGACGACCGTATCCTCGGCGTCACCTATCCCGGTCTTGAAAGCGACCCGAGCTATAAACTGGTTCAGAAATACCTGCCCAATGGAAGCTGTGGTGTTGTCAGCTTCCGCATCAAGGGCGGTCGCGCCACCGCGGAAGCGTTCATGAAGAACCTCAAGATCGCCGCTATCGAAACTCACGTTGCTGATGCACGCAGCTGCTGCCTGCATCCCGCAAGCACTACCCACCGCCAGATGAACGACGAAGAGCTTATCGCCGCCGGCATTTCCGCAGACCTCATCCGTTTCAGCTGCGGACTGGAAGATTCGGAAGACCTCATCGCTGATATCAAGCAGGCGCTCGATAATATCTGATAGCTTCTGAAAAACAAATATATACAGCCTCTCCCCTGCCTTGGATGTTATCCTGCGCAGGGGAGTTTTGCTTTACAGAAAAGCAAGATGCACAGATCGGAAACCCACTCCGGTCTGTGCATCTCGCTTTTAAAGAGGACACATGAAACAATATGTCAGGAATTATCAAATAACCGATCCGCCGATATTATTTCGGCTGTATGTATATTCTGGGTATGCGTCTTCCAACCGCGCAAAGCAGCTCATGCGGTATGGTGTTTGCCTCAGCCGCCATATGATCGACAGTCTGCTTTTTGCCGAATATCTCAAGCTCGTCGCCCTCGCCCACCTCCGGCACCTCGGTGAGGTCTACCATCATCATGTCCATGCAGACTCTGCCCCTTACCGGCACAGGTCCGCATTTGCTGATAAGCGATGCTTTGTTGGAAAATACTCTGAGAAATCCGTCGGCATAGCCTACCGGCAATACGCCAAGTCTCAGCTTCGGCTCACCTGTCCAGGTGCGTCCGTAGCCGACGTCGGTAGTTTCGGCATAGTTCTTTTCAAGATAAATTGTTGTTTTAAGGGTCATTATCGGCTTCAAGCCTGCCTCTGCCGCACCGTCTCCGGCACCGTAGTAGACTATTCCCGGGCGTACCATATCGAGATACATCTCGGGATAGTTGAGGATAGCGCCGCTGTTGGCGCAATGACGTATATCAAATTCGATGCCCTTTTCTTTAAGCGCATCGATAGTTCTCATAAAGATATCGAACTGCTTTCTGGTATAGCTTTTGCTCTCTTCGTTCCTTACGTCAGAAACCGAGAAATGGGTGAATATTCCCTCTGCATCAAGCCACTCAAGGCCGCATACTTCGGCTATCGCCTCTACTCCGCTTTCAAAGGCTTCTCCGCGGGTCAAAAAGCCCACTCTCGACATACCGGTATCCACCTTGATATGTACTTTCAGCTTCTTTCCGCACTGCTTTGCGAGTTCGTTGAACTCCTTTGCCGCCTTTATGCTCGATACCGACTGGGTTATTCCCAGCTCTGCCAGCTCGGGGGTCATTTCGGTCGGGGTATGGCCAAGTATAAGTATCGGCTTGGTTATACCGCCTTCACGCAGCTCTTTCGCCTCGTTGAAGGTCGCAACGCCGAAATAGTCGGCGCCGAGTCTTTCCAGCTCGGTAGAAACTTTTACCGCGCCATGACCGTAGGCGTTCGCCTTTACCACCGCCAAATACTTTACCTTGGGGCCTGTCATCTTTCTCAGGACGTTGTAGTTATTCTCAAGGGAATTCAAGTCGATCTCTGCCCATGTTCTTTTTAATTCTTTTCCCATAGAAAATCATTCCTTTTAGGGTGCGTGAGAGGCTGAAGCCTCTCACGCACAGCTGACTTTTTGAAAATCAGATAAGGGTCTCAGCCTCTACATATTCCATGCCGAAGGCATCGGATACGCCCTTGAAGGTTACCTTGCCGTCGTAGGTGTTAAGACCCTGCATAAGGCCCTTGTCAGCCTTGCAGGCTGCCTCTGCACCCAGCTTTGCGATCTTGAGACCGTAAGGCAGAGTTGCGTTTGCAAGCGCCTGAGTGGAGGTTCTTGCTACCGCGCCGGGCATATTTGCTACGCAGTAATGTACGATGCCGTCTACCTCAAAGATAGGATCGGTGTGGGTGGTGGCGTGGCTGGTCTCGATGCAGCCGCCCTGGTCGATAGCTACGTCTACGATAACTGCGCCGGGCTTCATCAGCTTGAGGTCGTCCTTTCTTACCAGCTTGGGTGCTACCGCGCCCGGGATAAGAACTGCGCCGATAACGAGGTCAGCTTCCTTGATAGCTTCAAGAACGTTGCCGCGGCTTGCGTAAAGAGTGGTGATCTGCTTGGGGAATATATCATCGAGGTAGCCCAGTCTCTCAAGGTTGAGGTCGAGCACAGTTACGTTTGCGCCCATGCCTACTGCCATCTTGCAGGCGTTGGTGCCTACGTTGCCGCCGCCGAGGATAACGATGTTGCCGCGTGCTACGCCGGGAACACCTGCCAGCAGAACGCCTCTGCCGCCGTAGGTCTTTTCAAGATACTTGGCGCCTTCCTGAACCGAAAGACGACCTGCGATATGGCTCATGGGAGCAAGGCAGGGCAGACCGCCTCTGGGTCCTACGATGGTCTCATACGCGATGGACTTTACCTTTTTCTCGAGCAGCGCCTCGGTGAGGGGCTTGTTGTCTGCAAGGTGCAGGTAGGTGTAAAGGATCATGTTCTCGCGGAAGTACTTGTACTCGCTCTCAACAGGCTCCTTTACTTTGCAAACCATCTCTGCGTCCCATGCTTCTGCTGCGGTTGCTACGATCTTAGCGCCTGCTGCTTCGTACTCTGCATCTGCAAAGCCGGAGCCGAGGCCCGCGCCTGCTTCTACCTTTACGGTATGGCCTGCTGCGGTGTAGTCGCTTACGTTGCCGGGGGTAAGGCCTACGCGGAATTCGTTGTTCTTAATTTCCTTGGGAAGTCCGATAATCATGACAGATCATTTCCTTTCATTTGGCCGCAATTTAAGCGGTCGTTTGTTCATATTTTAACGCTGTACTCTAAAATGTAAAATTGAGTAAACTTATGCAGCTATAAGAAAAACGAAAATCAAACAAACGGTATTAACTGCCACAAAAGAGTTATAGATCAAGACATCTATTTTACATCCTTATCAAGAGGAAATACCGGCCGCGCGACCTTTTTATACTCAAGGTGTCTCGGGTCGACCACCATGATGCCCGGGCACTCGACGCTGAGCATTTTTGCAGCATGAGGACCGAAAGCAGCGCGATAATGCACGCTGGATTTGACCACCAATATTTTGAAATCCTTAAGTGTAAGTCCATGACTTTGGAACACTTCGATATCATACGCCTGTCTTGCCATAGCGGATACCACAACGGTAATTCCTTCAATAACGATGACCGCCGATTTCAGCACGCTGGCCTCGGTTCCTGCATGCATCGGACCGCGGTGGATATAGCGACCATCCGAAAGCATTTTGACATAAGCTTTGCGCTCTATCGGCGCGCCAAGCTTATCGGGAGCAAACTTTCCGCCAAGCTTTACATCTATATAGCTTCCAACGCCTGCCTTATGGCATTGCTCCACCGTTTCAGAGTCATTTATCATGCCGCATGCCGCGTTAGTCACACCGGCATCGAGCATAGCTTGCAGCAGCTTTGTGCCGTCGCTGCTTGAGCCGGCGCCCGGATTATCGCATATATCTGCGAAAACCACGGTGCCATCTGTTTTTGCTGCCTCCGCTATCGCCTCTTCGGGAGTATAGGTGGGGATCTTTACCAAAATATCCCTGTGTTTCCACGCAAGCTGGGCCAAATCGTCAGCAACCTTTTGAGCCAGCTCTGCATCTCCGTTGCTTATGGTGAGTGCACATACTCCCGCATCGGCAATATCAGCGGTAAAAAATCCGTGCAGCAGCGATGCCTCCAGCATTCCCGACTGACTTCTCGCACTGTCACACGCTTCCACCAGCGGGCGGTAGACCTCGCTTTTGGTCTCGACGAGAGTTGCAAGCAGCGGCAGATGGCTGTAACGCATCACCGGCTTCAGCTCTCCGTCAAGAGTTTTCATCATTATCTCGGCGGCATCAAGCGCGCGATCGTATATATCGACATGCGGATATTCGTGATAGGGTATCAGCACATCTGCGTTTTTTACCATTCTGTAGGTAACATTGGCGTGCAGATCTATCGTTCCCATTACCGGAACGTCGGGTCCGACTATCTTTCTGACCGCCTCAAGCACATTTCCTTCACCGTCGTCATCGACTTCGGAAACCATCGCACCGTGAAGTCCCAAAAGGACGCCGTCCACCTTACCCGCAGCTGTAAGATCAGAGAGCAGCTTTTCTTTTATCTGCTCAAACGCATCTGCCGTAACAAGACCGTAGGGCTCGGCGAAAGCAGCTACCGAATAGATCATTTCTACATCGTGCTTTTCCAGCACGTCGATAAAGCCGCCTATCGTGGAACGGGTGCCTTTATACTTGCGCACAATTTCATCTCCGATGTAATAATCGCGCTTCATAAATTCCTGCATTCCGGTGGTGTATGGCCAAAAGGTGTTGGTCTCATGGAAAAACATGCCGATAAATATACGATACATACAATTCTCCTGAAATTAGATTTGTAATATCTCAAGCCACG
>CAZSEO010000046.1:0-18165 GCA_964605985.1 uncultured Oscillospiraceae bacterium
TTTTGTAATATCGTTCATTCATGCCACCTCATTTCTTCAGCTTGGGATCCATTGCATCACGCAGACCGTCGCCCAGCATATTGAATGCGATAACGGTTACCATGATGGCAAGACCGGGAAACAGTGTCAGATAGCTGTAATCTCTTATAAAATTACGTCCTGCAGAAAGCAGCGAACCCCACTCAGGTGTAGGCGGAGGAACGCCCAAACCAAGATAGCTGAGCGAGGATGCTGAAATTATAGCAGAACCCAAGCGCAGCGTTGCCTGAACAATAATAGGGCTAAGACAATTGGGAATGATATGCTGGAAAATTATCTCTGTATTGGTGCAGCCTATAGCTCTTGCCGACTCGACATACTCCTGATTTCGAACCGAAAGCACCGCCGCACGGGTAATACGTGAAAATGATGGCATTGATGTTACACCCAACGCTACCATAAGACTCAATGTACTGGCGCCCATAACGGCTACAAGCGCAATAGCCATCAATGTTCCGGGAACGGAACCGAAAATATCCATAAAGCGCATGATAAAGTTTTCAACCTTTCCGCCGAAGAAGCCGGCGAAAGCGCCTGTTATCATGCCAAGGATAAGAGCTACAACGACCGCAACAAATCCAACAGGCAGCGAATATCTGGTAGCATAAACTATGCGCGCCAATTGATCGCGGCCCAGGTTATCTGTTCCGAAAGGATGCTCCCAGCAGGGTCTAATGAAGCGCTGTTTTATATTCTGTCCAATAATTTCAGTCTCGTAATCGTATATTACATCGCAGAATATAGCCAGCAGTATCAGAATAATAATAACGGCTAATCCTACCATTGCACCTTTGTTCTTTCGAAAGCGGTGCATTACCTCCTGTATAGGAGTGCGCTTTTTGTATTTTTTACGAATGGATTCCTTCTCATTAACATTCACAACAGGTGTACTCATATTTTTCACCTCACTTGCTGTACTGGGCCTTAATGCGGGGATCTACAAAGGCGTAAAGAATGTCAACTACAAGAAGAATGCAGCTGGTGAGCATGGATGTCATTATAATGGAGCCGGTGACTACCTCTACATCCTGCGCCTTGATAGCATCAATTATCAGGCGTCCTACGCCCGGCCAGGAGAAAACACTTTCGGTTATAACAGAACCGCCAAGCGATCCGGTAAACTGGAGACCGGTAACGGTTATTATCGGAATAAGCGCATTTTTAAGTGCGTGCCTGGTAATAACTTTTCTCTCTTTTACACCTTTGGCGCGCGCCAACAGCAGATAATCCTGTTTAAGCACATCTATCATCGACGAACGGGTAGTTCTGGTCACCAGCGCCATATGTCCTGTTCCTACCGTGATGGCGGGAAGGATAACATCTTTCCAGGATTCAAAGCCGCCGGAATTAAACCATCCTAAATTCAGAGAAAAGATGATAATAAGCATAAGTCCGACCCAGAAGTTAGGTGCCGCCAAGCCGAATACAGAAATTGCGGAAAGAACATTATCTTCAATACCGCCGCGGCGAATGGCGGCAATGATACCAAGCGGAATAGACAGAAATGTTGCAACAATAGTTGCCGACAAAGCCAACAGCATGGTAGCGGGTATTCTGTGTGAATACAATTCCATTACATCCATCTTAAACGCATAGGAATAACCCAGATCGCCATGTAAAAGCTTCCACATATATTTTGCATAGCGATAAACCACCGGCTTATTAAGCCCCATCTCTTCTCTGTATGCCTCCAGCTCCTCGTCCGAGGCCTCCTCGCCCAAAACCGATATGGCAAGATCACCGGGGGCAAGATCCATGATAAAATAAATCAAAAATGAGACGCCTATTACAACGAATATCAGCATCACAAGTCTTTTAGCTATATATCGTTCCATAGTACCTCCTATTCCATTTTGCACTAAGCGGGGCGCTTTTTTATGCGCCCCACTTATGCGTCAAATATTATTCGGCAACAGTTGCATATGTATACTCATGGCGTGCGTTGGGGTAGAATACAGCTCCTTCAAGAGTCTTGTTATGGCCAACATTGACAGGTCTCAGCCAAAGCGGAATGATCAAATACTGATCGGTCAGATACTGGGTGAGCTCCTTGTAAGATTCCAAATTCTTATTTGCATCGCTTTCCGCAATGGTCTTGTCGATCACTTCGTCTACATGAGGATCAGCGATTTGCGAACGGTTGGAAGAAGAACCGGTATAGAACAATGCTCTCAGGTCGGTGTTGATGCTTCCGAAGGTCCAGCTGGTAACATAAGTATCATATTCTTTGCTCTTTAAAAGTTCAGAACGTACAGAAGCATCGTCACTGGTAAGCTCAAGCTTGATATTTGCCTTTGCAAGCTGAGCCTGAAGCACCTCAAAGAAGGTGTTGCCGTAGGTAGCGCTGCTCAGAAGGCCAATAGTGATGCCATTGGGATATCCTGCTTCGGTCAGAAGGGCCTTGGATTTTTCTACATCGTACTCATAGGTGGGAATACCTGCATATCCCCAAACGGTAGGAGGAATTAAGCCGTCAGCTACAGGAGCTCGTCCTTCGTGCATAACAAGCGCAAGTTCTTCTCTGTCGATTGCGTGGAATATAGCCTGACGAACCTTGAGATTGGCAAGCATATCATTTCTCTTGGTATTGATAGAAAGATAATCCAGAGTGTTGCTGGGCATTAACAGCATTTCGCAGTCTTTGTCGTCCTCTACGTGAGGAATTTCAAGAGCAGGAACTTCATAGCAAATATCTATTTCGCCGTTCTGAAGAGCGATTACACGAGCAGAACCCTCAGAGATCTTTCTAAACAGGAATTCCTTGGTCTCGGGCTTCTTTCCCCAGTAATTTTCGTTGCGGGTAAGCAGTGCGTAGTCATTGGGTACCCACTCGGTAAATACATAAGCGCCGGTTCCTACCTTGTAGCCGTTATCTGCATCCTTTGCCAAAGCTTCTTCGCAGATGATGCTGAGATAAGCAGAACCAAGGTTGCTGAGCAGCTCGCTGTTGGGCTTATCAAGGGTCAGCTTAACGGTATAGTCGTCAACTGCTTCCATGTCAACGATGTTGGCCAGCTTACTTACCTGATAAGAAGACTTCTTTGCCTCGTTGATGGTAAAGATAACATCCTTTGCGTTAAAGTCGCTGCCGTCATGGAACTTTACGCCCTGTTCAAGCTTAAAGGTGTAGGTAAGTCCATCATCAGAAACAGTCCACTCTTTTGCAAGCTCGGGGAGGATCTTGTTGCCGTCTGCATAATCGACTCCGACAAGGCTGTTATGGGTCATAGAATGATACCATCCATTGTTTTCGGAGTTGTGAGAAGCCGGATTCAGTTTCTCGACGATCTTAGTAAAAGAGAATACAATGCGGTCTTTATAGGTGGTTTCAGCGGGTGCCGCAGGTGCTGCAGGTGCTGCGGGTGTAGCGGGTGTAGCGGGGGTCGCAGGTGCTGCGGGTACGGTGGATGCTGCAGGGGTCGAATTGCCGCATGCAACCATCGAAAGAGTCATCAGCACAGCCATTGTCAAACAAAAAACTTTTTTTAAATGTGTTCTTGCCATTGTCTTTTCTCCTTTATTTTTATTATCAACAGCAGTTGCCTGCTGCAGATTACTTATTCACCGCATTTTGATCAGCATTATTTTGAATAAGCCCTAATGCGGACGGTCGAGATGAACTTACACAAGTTCAGTTCATCGTTTTAGTGGAAACGATATCAACTCCTGTGCCGCAGATATCCGAAACTATCACATCATATCTGGCTACAGGAAGTGTTACTTCCACCTTGCGAATGGTATCCATACAGTCAAACAGCTTTTCACGGGGTACAGGTTTTGTAGAGCGCACCGGAAGAAGATCGCTTTCCACACCCATGACCTTTACGGTGGTGGTCAAAATGCGTACAGGGTGAGAAAATTCCGTCTTGGCATATTCAAGGCCACGCTTACAGGTATATCCCTCAACCGAAACTATGTTCTCACCTTCACTTTCTACCTGTATGTGACAGCCGTGGGGACAAACAGTACAGATAATTTCTTTCTTCATGGCGTTAGTCCTCCTTTATTACCTCTACTATTATATCATCGCCGCTAAGCTTTGCTGTTTCAATAACTATATGGTTCATTTCTCCGGGATTTACTCGGTATTCCTTTTGTTCAGCGATGATCTCATCTCCGCAGCGTGCAACAAGCTTAACATTAAGCTCCGGCCCAAGCACACGGAAGTATAGGCTTACCGATTCATTTTCCGACGCTGCATCAATTTTCTGCGGACACAGGTAGCGAACATTTCGTCCGGTAACACACATTACCGACTTGTCCTTCTGCGGCAGCTTGCCCATCGCATATTTGGCAGCATATTTACCGGCACGGGTGCTTTCCACACTAACATTATCGACCAGGTCGTTAACATGAACTACGTTTCCGCATGCAAATACAGATTCGGCAGAGGTCTGCATGTACTGGTTTACGTCGGGGCCGTTGGTAATGGGGTTTATTTTTATGCCCGCTTTGCGGGTAAGCTCATTCTCAGGCATTAATCCTACCGAGAACAAAACTGTGTCGCAAGCTACAAATTCTTCCTGTTCCTTTATAGGCTGCTTATTCTTATCTACCGGAGCTATCCAAACACCGGTAACTCGCTCATTACCTTCTATTTTAGTAATCGTATGCGCCAGTTTCAGAGGAATTTTAAAGTCATCAAGGCACTGTACGCGGTTACGGGTAAGACCTGCCAGATAGTCCATCAGCTCTACCACCATTACTACCTGAGCACCCTCCAGCGTCATGCGGCGAGCCATTATCATGCCGATATCGCCCGAACCCAAAATAACCACCTTTTTGCCGACCATGATATTCTGGCGGTTTACTAAACGCTGCGCAGATCCGGCTGTATAAAGACCCGCGGGACGGCTACCGGGTACCATGATACTTGCTCGGGTCTTTTCGCGGCAACCCATTGCCAAAACAATGCTTCCGGCCTGAACGCAGGTAAGTCCATGCTCTTTACTTACGCAAATTACTTCGTTCTTCTCGTGATCTATCTGCAGAACCATGGAATTAAGCATATACTCAACGCCAAGTTCTTTTGCCTTATCAACAAATCGGCCGTAATATTCAGGGCCGGTCAATTCCTCTTTGAATCTGGTGAGACCAAATCCCGGATGGATACACTGCTGCAAAATACCGCCCAATGCATTGTCGCGCTCTAAAATAAGTACCTTTTGCGCTCCTTCTTCTTTTGCCGCAACAGCAGCAGCCAAACCGGCAGGGCCGCCGCCAATTATCGAAACATCGCATTTAATACTATACATCTCACTCTCGCTCCTTCCTGACTGTATTCATCTGGTCCTTCCGGTCACCATATAAGAACCGGCGTTATTCTTATTGATCTCAGTCGGATCACAGTTCAGTTCACGCGCCAATATCTCTATCACCTTGGGACCGCAGAAACCTCCCTGACAACGTCCCATTCCTGCACGCACACGGCGCTTTATTGCATCTACGCTGCGAGCTCCCAGCGGTCTGTGTATAGCATCAAGTATTTCTGCCTCGGTAACAGTTTCGCAGCGGCAGATTACATTTCCATACAAAGGATTCTCTCTGACCAAAGCATCCTGTTCCTCGCGGGAACACTCGCTGAATTTTACGATACCCTTGCGTTTGGAAATAAAGTTCTCTTTAAACTTCAAATCGGCGCCGTGATACTGCATCTGCTGCACCACATACTTGCCCATCGCAGCAGAGAGAGTCAAACCGGTGGATCGAACGCCCGACAAATTTATGTAGCCTTGCAGATCATCCCAAATATCAAAATTCAATCCTTCGGGATTTCTGTTGGGACGAAGTCCGCTGTACTGAGTAATGCTGTCACGCACATTTACATTGGGGATCAGGTTCTTTACATCCTTAGTTATGCTGGCAAGACCTTCGGCTGTAGTAGATTTGTCCACCTTAGACATCATATCTTCCGCAGTGGGGCCAACCAGCATATTGCCGTGTATTGTTGGGCACATCAGCTTGCCTTTGGTGATCTTAGTGGGAATAGGGAGAACAATATGCTCAACTTTACAGGAGGTGTTTTTATCAAGAATAAAGAATTGTCCTTTTCTGGCGACTACCTTATACTCAGCTTTTCCAACCATCTCAGCGATATCATCGCAGTAAAGACCGGCGCAGTTAATTACCCATTTTGTCTCAATTTCTTCTGTAGTAGTTTTAACGCTGTGAACAGACCCTTCCGCTGTATTTATACCTGTTACTTTTGTATTTAAAAGAAATCTTACTCCGTTTGCATAAGCATTTTCGGCATATGCCTGCACTAAGATAAAGGGATCGATTATGCTTTCTCTTGGGATATAAAGGCCGCCTTTAACCTCAGGATTGAGGTTCGGCTCCATAGCCAGTAACTCTTCGCGGGTTTTATATTCAACATCATAAACATGATTTCTAAATGCTTTCTCTTTGATGGCAGCCAGCTTTTCATACTGTTCATCTGTAATCGCCGGAAGGATCGCTCCTATGCGTGCAAAAGGAACTTCCAGATCCTTTGAAATTTCATCATACATGGGATTAGCCGCAACAACCAAACGAGATTCCAGCGTATCCGGAGCAGCATCATATCCGGTATGAATGATTGCACTATTGGATTTGGATGCATCGCCACCCACATCCTCATTTTTGTCAACTACTATAACATCGACTCGGTATTTGGATAATTCTCGAGCTACCGCGCATCCAACAGCTCCTGCGCCAACAACAACAACATCTGTTTTCAGCATTACAAAACACCTCTCCTGTCAAAATATACCCTTTTCTCTAACGTTAGTAAGAAAACGCGCTTTTCTATATCACAACGATAGCACATCGCCCAAATATTGTCAAGATGTTGTCATAATATAGTAATAATATCTTACAATTTTATGCTCAAAATTTTCATGGCACTATATTTTCTATCTTCATATCTCAAGATATACATTTATATGAACCAAATGCGAGCATATTAAGCAGGAATCATGTTAATAACTTGACAAGGTTTTTACAATATGTCATAATATTTTTTACAAATATCGTAAGCTTTCATTCCAAAACTATAAAATGGAGGAGCATTCCGTGAATGTAGATAGGCGAAAGCAAATTGTTGACTTGATAACACAGCAGCATACAGTCAAAAACAATGAACTTATGGAGCGTTTTAATATTTCAATCGAAACAGTGAGACGCGACCTAAAATATTTGGAGCAACAGGGTTATTTAAAATGTGTATACGGCGGCGCAGAGTTGAACATGGCTCTGGGTTATGAGCCGGAATACTCCCGCAGGCTAAAAAATCATCATCAAGAGAAATCTGCAATTGCAGCTGAAGCTGCTAAGTTGATCTCTCCGGGCGACTCAATTTATTTAGGTGTGGGAACAACGGTTGAAGCAATCACACAACAAGTAAATGTAATGAGAGATTTGACTGTGTTCACTAACGCTTTGCGAACTGCGATTTCTCTTGTCGATATCCCCGGCTGCTCAGTTTTTATGCCCGGTGGCCAATTGCGCTCAAAAGAATTGGTTTTGTCAGGATTTCCTTCCGAGGAAAATTTTTCTCACTTTAATATAGACAAAGCTTTTATCGGCATTGGCGGTATTACAGAAATGGGAGTTACCGATTACCATATCGGAGAGGCAAAACTGCATAAATGCCTGATAGATAATGCCAAACAAACTATCATCTTATCAGATTCCAGCAAGTTCGGCGTTCGAGCTATGACAAATGTCTGCTCTTTGAAAGATATTGATATCGTAGTTACCGACAGTAATGCACCGGCTGACATTGTAGCTTCAATTGAAAAAGCCGGAGT
This sequence comes from uncultured Oscillospiraceae bacterium, assembly GCA_964605985.1. Lineage (GTDB taxonomy): Bacteria > Bacillota > Clostridia > Oscillospirales > Ruminococcaceae > Yanshouia. Next base: position 7,830 of record CAZSEO010000046.1, read on the forward strand.
ACGCGTTATCATTGCAGAAGTGTAATTTGTAATTAACATATTCTCTCCGGATCCAGAACATATAAAAAGCAGCTCACCCAAATTAGTTGAAGCTGCTCCTTTAAGGTACACTGGTTTTGCTGTTCAGAATTGTTTCTCACTAATTCAATTTTAACGCAAAAGACGAGCAGGCTACCCTTTTCGGGAAGTCTACTCGTCTTTTTTAGTTCACGTTATTTTGCAACGCGCCCTTCGCTGGCAGAACCGAACGATCTCGAACCCATGCGGGCATAGCGCGACCTCAAAAGGTTAGTAACGGTGTGAATGTGCGCTGATGTCTTTCGCTGTTAATAAGTCTCTTGCTTTATTTTTACACAGAATGGCTTTAAAAAAGAATATTTCATATCGAGACTGTCTTTTGCTTCCCCATCATATGTAAATATCACGATCTCCTCTAAATTGATACACTGCTCCATCATGGAGCTCAGCAATACCCGATCAGCGACGATTCCATGTCCCATCACGATCACTTTCTTGATTTTGGTATAATCACATGGAGGCATTACATCCAGAGCTTCAGAAGGCTCTTCCGCTAAATATTTTATCACAAATCCCTTGTTTTGCAGCTTATCAAAATCCTCATCTTCAAGACCTTTTCCGGAATTTTGAAGACTTTTTATCACCTCATAATCGTCAAGTAAACTGCGATATTCATCACACTTCACATCTAAACAGAGCTCACCTTTTAGGCGCCGACTGAGCAGCAGTCTTTCTCTGCAAAACATTTTGCTCCATCTCATTTCATCATATCCTATTAGACAAGGCTCATCCCGATAATCATACCCCAGTATGATTTCGTTTTCCGCAAGTGTTCCATGTACATAGTAAATATTATCGGTATACCGTTCAGCTGTATCAGTATAGTTAAAGCTAATAGCTTTTGTATCATTTCCGAGGTATCTTTCAAGCGATGACAATTTGACATCCCGATTCCTCTCAGATTCAGTAATCAGATATTGCATCAAATGATACTGTAAATCTTTGAACAGAGAATTTATTTCATGAATATCCTTATATACTGCCTTTGAGTTACAAGCAATTGAATGCATAAAACATTGTAGTGTCAGTTTTTCAATACAAGCTTCAAAATCACTCCAGTTGTCATCGTTCCCGCAATATTTTATAAGATAATTGCGAAATGGAACAAATAGCGACTCATCCGTTGCTTCTATAAACTGAGTGTATTTTGTGTGCAGGCCATGAGCTATGTCAAATCCGTTCCCAATAATAGCAAGTTGAGTGTAATGAGGATCTCTGGTTTTTACTTTTTCAATAGATTGATTTTTATCTCCTAACAAAATAATCACTTACCCTAATTTTTTATATCTATTATAACAGGTAGGAATGTATTGGGATAGGAAATCACCTTACATTTCAAGATTAAGCGACTGGTATCTGACAGCTTTTCTTAGATCACCGGCTTATCGTATTTCGCATCGCATCTGCGCTTTTTTCAAACTGCACATCGGTGTAAACTGCCCAACAAACAACAAACATCACGTATAATGTTGATTATACATGATATTTGTCTGCTTTGGAATTTGTGATCACTTTCGATGCCATATTCCAGTGGTATTACAAGTGCACCATTCGCTATTATTCTTCCGGTTCGTCCTCTGCATAAACATGGGGCTGTTCTTTGTAATTGGCAACCTTGTAATCTCCAATGGCGGAGTAGTCCCTCGCCTGTGCCAACGGTTCCTGCCCTCCAGTGTTCAACAGTCCAGCGGCGTCATAATAGATGTTCTCCAGATACTCATACTTGGAGTAGATGCCTTGGGAACACCAGACCAGCGAGTTTCTTACGTAAACAGCGTGTTTGGCGAAAAGCTCATAGTCCAGTTCTATACCCAACCTGGCTGCCAGCAGTACCGAAAAGGCTATGACCGAGCGGGTGTTACCTTCACGAAAGGGATGTGTCTGCCAGATGGATGCTGTGAGTCGAACAATTTTGAAAACCAGCGTTTTCGCTTCCTCCGTCCTCTTCAGCCTGGCGATCTCTTTGGAAACTTCCTTGAGCTTCTTTGCGATCTCAGACGGGGCTGCGTAGCGGACAGTATCTCCACCCAGAATCTCCTCCGCCTTAGCGATTTGGATCGTCCGAAACTCTCCGGCCCAGCCATAGATACCGCTGAAAATGGTTCGATGGATATCCCGCAGCGTTTCGGTATCAAACCGGTCATATTCCCTGGCGTAAACAACAGCCATGCTCATACTGGTCAGGTCACCCTCGATCCGCTTTAGCTCTTCGCTGTTTTTGACGCCGGGGATGTTTTTTAGTACCGGTACATCTTCATATAGGTATGGATCTTTGAGATGACTTTGCTTCATAACTGTCCTCCCAGGATGTTGTATTGCTGCAGCGCAGGGAGATAGAAATCAGAGAATAGAACCTTTCCGTCTACCCACTGGTGCAGGTGTTCTTCGGTTTCAGGGCGAGCAGGAAGCCCCTCCAATGCTGTTATGGCGCGGGCGAAGGAAAATGCTTTGGGGCGTTTTGAAAGAGGCAGAGCGTCCATCTCGGCGCATTGCTTGAGAAAATAGAAGGAGCGGCTCAGTCCGGCATCAAGAATCTTTGCGGCATCTGCCAAACGAACCAACTGTGTCTGCACTTGTTCGATCTGTTCCGTGATTGCTTCCCGCTGATCTAAGGCAGCACGGATCTCTGACACACGTTCCTCTCGCAAACATTCAGAATACTTCTTTCCACAGAGTGTATGCTGCAAATAGTAGTAGTCTTTCCCAGAGATTTTCCGTTTGGTGATATATCCGATGGGCAAACTATGCATCTGCGTCCTTAATTCTGTATGGCGCCGTAACAACGCCGAGTATTCATCGTAGAGCTCCTGATATCTCATAGGCTTCATACCTCCCACTCTATGATACCACATTTAACCCTTTGTATCAATATATAATCTTAACCAAGGGTTAAGATTTGGGAGAAAATCATTATTACAAGGCTTTCCGATAAGAAGAACCCCGTTTTTCGATAAAAATGTTCGAAAAACGGGGTTCATTCATTTGGTGCGGGTAACAGGGGTCGAACCTGCACACCGAGGTACCAGATCCTAAATCTGGCGCGTCTGCCAATTCCGCCATACCCGCAAATATGAGCAACAGGAATACCTGTCGCTTTTTATTCCCCTCTATTTTTACACGGCGAGGGAACCGAGGCGGAGCGTATCGCTTGATCCGCATTTATAAAAACAGGATAGCCTGTTTTTACCGTTGATTGATTGTTGGCTAGGAAGTCATTGGAACATTCGCCTTTTGTAATATATAAGTTCCGGCTACCATTTATAAAAAAGAAAAAAGATGATGGATATTTTAAAATACTAAAATAGAGAATTTCTCGTGCGAAATCCGGCGGGCTGATATTGTCAGCCTGTCGATTTCATCGCACGGTCAGTGCGATGAAATCGCGAAATTTTTTAGCAAAAATCGAGCGCCATTTTTAGCCTAATTGGAAAAGCAGAATTCTTACACTGAGGTGACATCTCCTAAATCTGGCGCGTCTGCCAATTATGCCATACTCGCATATGAGCGGCAGGGAATCCCTGCCGCTTTATCTTTCCCTATTTTTACACGGGGAGAAATCCCGAGACGGAGCATACCGCTTTATCCGTATCGCATCCCCCTATTTTTACACGGGGAGGGAACCCGAGGCGGAGCAAACAGCTTTACCCGCATATATAAAAACAGGCGGTGCCCATTTTTATCAGCTATATTTTACCATGCCGCAACAGGCTATGTCAATTGCTGTTAAGCTTTTTAATCAGACGGTCGGCAGCCAACATAACGCCCATCTTTCCTGTGGGGTAGGTCAACCCGCCCTGAAGCCATACCGCAAAAGGCTCACGCATCGGCGCGTCAGCAGAAAGTTCTATCGAAGCGCCAAGGGTAAATGCCCCGGCAGCCATTATTACCTGGCTTTCATATCCGGGCATATCCCAAGGTTCGGGCGCCGCCATCGAATCTATCGGAGACCCCGACTGTATCCCCTCGCAGAAAGCGATGAGTGCTTCAGGCGTTCTCAGTTCCAGTGCCTGTATTATGTCGCGGCGGGGCTCGTCGTATGCAGGAGCAGCCTTGTAGCCCATCTCATCAAACAGCGCGGCGGCAAAAACGGCCGTTTTGAGCGCGGCAGCAACAACAGTAGGCGCCATAAACAAGCCGAGATACATCGAGCGCAGCTCATCAAGCGAGCAGCCGACCTCTCTGCCGGTGCCGGGGGTGGTCAAACGGCAGGCGCAGCGTTCGATAAGGTCATGACGGCCCGCGAGATAACCTCCGGTCTTTGCGATACCGCCGCCGGGGTTCTTTATCAGCGAGCCTGCGGTAAGGTCGGCACCGTAAACATTAGGTTCCTCTTTCTCAACAAATTCGCCGTAGCAGTTATCAACCATTACGATTATATCGGGGTTAGCAGCTTTTACCGCCTTTACCGCCTCACCTATCTCGGCAGAGGAAAAGGATTTTCTCAGGCTGTAGCCTCTCGAGCGCTGTATGTAAGCTACCGTCGCATTCTTCGCAGCTTCGGCGGCGGCCTCAAGGTCGATAACGCCGTCTTTAAGCTCTACCTGAGCGTAATTTACTCCAAAATCCTTGAGTGAGCCTTCATTTCTGCCGTTATCCCTTATACCGATGACCTCCTCAAGGGTATCGTAAGGACTTCCGGTCAGCGAAAGCAGCGTATCTCCGGGACGCAGCAGCCCAAACAGACCTACCGCCAGCGTATGTGTGCCCGAAGCAAATGAGTGACGCACAAGCGCGTCCTCGGCGCCGAAAGCGGCAGCAAAAACGCGGTCAAGCGCATCTCTGCCGATGTCACCGTAACCGTAGCCGGTAGTTCCGCAGAGATGGGCGGCGGAGATGCCGTTATCGATAAACGCTTTGAGTACCTTTTGTCCGTTATATTGCTCGTTTTCCTCTATCGCCTCAAAGGCAGGTCTCGCCTTCAGTTCGGCGCGGCGCGCAAGCTCGCTAAGCTCGGCGCTGACAGAAAATATCGGTTGAGTCATTTAAATATGCTCCTTTTTAAATATGATAAGGCTTTGGTCAAGCCGTAAAAATCCCAGCCTTTGATAAAACGGGATAAGCTCCCCGCTCTGTGCGGCGGTAAAGAGCCGCTTTCCACAGAGAAAGCTGTCTGAAATGAGGTCTCTCAACAGCGCCGCCGCTCTGCCCTCTCCCCTTTTTTCGGGCAGAGTAGCAACCAGCGACAAATATGCTTCGCTATCTGCCGATGCCGAAACTACCGCTGAAGATCCATCGCGGTGATAGACTTTCGAGCATCCGAGATTCTGCCTCCTTGTAACATCAGAAAGCCAGTAAAGGTATTCTGTCTCTCGCGCAAAGCTTTCATCTGCCAAACAGATGACCTCATAACAATCTTTAAACAGCCGCAAAAACGGTATTTCGCTGCCGCCGCTGCAATCGAGGCAGAGCACCGGGTGTTTCTCAGCTGTCCATCCGGCCAGACAGACCGCTTTCTCCATTTGGGCTTCGATCGTGGTCACTCCCAGCGTTTCTGCAAAATCGAACAGCTCATTGGCATCGCATTCGCCGCATAGCAGCAGCGTCTGACCAAAGCGGCACATCACACCGCCGCTGTCACTTTTATAAAGGTCGGCAGCGTTTTGTATGCTGCTGTAGCAGCGCATGAGCGTTTTTATCTGACACCCCACTATGCCGCCGGGTATCACGCCGTCAAAAAGCGTTATCATAGCTTTGCGAGCGATTCGATAACGGCGTTGAGCAGCGCTTCAACAGCTATAACGTCCTGCATTGCCGCAACGCAGGAGGCGCTGTGAAGATACCTGCAAGGCACCGATACCGCCATAGTTTTAACTCCCGCGCCGGAACGTGTTACCACCTTGGCTTCGTTGCCGCCGAAAACGCCCTCCTTGGTCTGAACGGGGATGCCGTTTTTAGCTGCAACATCAAAAGCAAGTGCGTAAAGCTCTCTGTCATACAGGTTGCCCCTGTCGGCAAAGGAAACAACAGGGCCGTTTTTGAGCGAGCAGACCGTCTTATCGGGAGCTGCCCCGTCAACGTCACCCGCAGTGGTGGTTTCAAGAATTATGGCAATTTCGGGCGCAACGTGATTTGCCGCAGCGGTCGCTCCGAACATCGAAGCCTCCTCGCCGCAGGTAAATACGCCTGTCAGCTCATAGGGGCAGTCGGAAAGCAGCAGCCTTATCAGCAAAGCGCAGCCAAGCCGGTCATCGAGAGCGCGGGAAACCAAAAATCCCTCGCCCATCTCGCAGAAAGGCTCATCAAAAGTTATCGGATCGCCAAGCGATATCACTGATACAGCCTCATCCTTGGATGCCGCTCCGATATCGATATAGAGCTTGTTTGCTTTAAGCTCTGACTCGCGCTCAGCGCTTTCAAGGTGATGCCACACCTTTGCGCCTATAACTCCGCTGACAGCGTTTTCGCCTATCTTAACTCTCCTGCCGAACAGAACCCTCGGATCTATGCCAATGGGAAAAAACTTTATAAGTCCGTCGGCGGTGATATGGGTCACCATCATGCCTACTTCATCCATATGGGCAAAGAGCGCTATCTTTTTGTTGGGCTTTTCTCCCCTTTTAACGGCGATAAGATTTCCGATGGCATCCACCGAAAGCTCGCATTTTTCTTCAAGTCTCTTTTTTATCGCTTCTCTTACGCATTTTTCATCTCCGGATATCCCACGCTGCCGGCACAGCTCTTTGATAAGCTCTATCATAATCCACCTCCGACAGTTTCAGCGATAAGACGGGCGGTGTTTTCAATATCTTCAAGCGAAACCACCTCGCCTGCGGTATGCATGAATCTCAGCGGAATCGAAATGCAGGCGGTCTTGACCCCCTTGCCCGAAACAGCAATGTAATCGGCGTCGGTTCCGGTGCGGCCTGCCATTATCTCGGTCTGCCACGGTATATTCCTTTTCTTTGCAACGTCTATCATCGTTTTCGAAAGCTCACGGTCAAGGATAGGCGAAATGCCTATCATCGGGCCTTTGCCCATCTCGCCGCACTTTTCGGCGCTGTCGTCGGGTGTAAGCGCCATAGAAACGTCAACGGCAAAGGCGTAGTCGGGCTGAAGTATAAATGCCGCGGTAGAAGCTCCCGCCGAACCGGTCTCCTCCTGAGAAACCAACGCTACCGAAATGTTGGCTTTTTTGCAGTCCCGCAGCAGCTCAGCGGCCCTGATAACAGCAGCGCAGCCGCTGCGGTCGTCCAGCGCGGGGGCGCAAACTCTGTCGCCAAGCAAGGGGGTAAATTCTCCGTCAAAGGTTATGCGGTCGCCAAGCGCGATAAGCTCTTTTGCCTTTTCGGCGCAAAAACCTACATCTACCGTCATTTCGTCGGTCTTGGGCGGAACGCTCTTTCCATCCGAAAGGTGGGGCGGCGTTGCTATTACAACGCCCTTATATTTTCCGCTGCCGGTGTGAACGGTAACTCTCGCTCCGCTTGCGCAGCGGCGGTCAGGTCCGCCGCAGGGAGCGGTTTTCAAAAATCCCTTGTCGGTTATCGAAGTGACCATCAACCCAATTTGGTCTATATGTGCCGTCAGCATTACATTCGGCAGCTTTTCATCCACTGTCGGCATTCGGCAGATAATGCTGTGCATAACAGTTCTTTCTATCTCGCCAAGCGGTGCAAGCAGCTTTTCGGCAACATCAAGGGCTTCGCCCTCATCGCCCGAAACGCCCGCCGCGAGGCATAACGCTTTCAACATTTCCTGCATCGTCATTCTCCTTATGCTCAAAGCTCGTTTACAAGCTTTTTGTAGTATATTCCGCGCTGTTCAAAGTTGGCAAAAGCATCAAAGCTGGCACAGGCGGGGCTAAGTGTCACTATGTCGCCCGGTTTCGCTTCACTATAAGCTATCTTTACCGCGTCAGCGATGTCGTCAGCCCTCAGAATTTTGAGACCGCTTTGGTCAAATCCACTGCCCGCTCTTACCGCAGCTTCTATTTTATCCGCGGTCTCTCCGGTCAGTATCAGCGTTTTTACCTTGTTGATAACAGGCGCCACCATCGGTTCAAACGGAATATTCTTATCGTATCCGCCCGCTATAACTATAAGCTTCTGCTCAAAGCTCAGAAGTCCGGCAATCATTCTGGTGGGCGAGGTGGCTATCGAATCGTTATACCAGCGAACGCCGTTTTTATCTCTGACAAACTCTATCCTGTGCTCAACTCCGCCGAAGCTTGAAACCGCCTCGCATATAGCTTTGGGAGAAACATCACCCCAAACGGCCGCTATTGCCGTAAGCACATTTTCAACGTTATGCATGCCGGGCAGCTTTATCTCAGAGCGGTTGAGCAGTTTTACCGCTCTTCCTCCGGTGCTGTGCCAAAGGTCGCCGTTATCGTCCATCCAGGCGCCGTCGGTCACCTCGTGATGACGGGAAAAGAGACTGAGCTTTCCCCTGACCTCGTCGGAAAATGCCAGCGAGCCCTCATTATCGGCGGAAAGCACCGCCTTTGAAAAGGCACTCTGATGCCGCACGATATTTCTCTTCGCCCCTACATATTCCGCCATATCCTTGTGAACGTCAAGATGGTTGGGACTTATATTGGTCACCACCGCAACGTCGGGAGAACAGCGCATCGAAAGCAGCTGAAAGCTCGAAAGCTCCACAACGCATACGTCTTCGGGCTGGACTTTATCAAGTATCGTCAGCAGCGGCTTGCCGATATTTCCGCCAAGATGTACCCTTTTGCCCGAGCACGCGATCATAACGGCAATAAGGCTGGAGGTGGTGGTCTTTCCGTCCGAGCCGGTTATGCCGTAAACGGGACAGGGGCAAAGCTGCATAAATATCTCCAGCTCACTGGTAACTATCCTGCCCTGCTTTCTCGCCTTTTCAAGCGCGGGAGCTGTAAAGGGCATACCCGGGGTCCTGAAAATTATCTCGCCATCCAAGTCATCAAGATAATTTTCCCCCAGCGACAGCATGACTCCGAACGTCTTGAGTTTTTCCACCTGCTCCGGGCGCAGCTGCTGCTCGGTACGCTTATCGTGCAGCTTTACATGAGCGCCGCTTTCGGCAAGCCGGAATACCAGTTCGGAGTTACTCACTCCGAATCCGATAACATCTATCCTTTTGTTTTCCATCTTGGAAAAGAAATTTTTAGCGTTAAAATACATTAAACCAACCTCCCAACCTTGAAGATGTAAAAAATCATAACAAATATATGCCTATTCTATATAGTATAGCTTTTCATTTAAAAAATATCAATCAGAGCCCCTTTTGTCCGAATCTTTTTATATACTGCGGCATAAGCTGTTAGAAGCCGCCCCGTGTGAGCACCGCACGGGGCAGCAGCATTTCTGTAAGGAGAGTTTATCTATGAAGCAAAACGAAAACTACGCAAACAGCATCAACTTTGCCGACTGGTTTGAAGTCAGCGGTGATATAGACGATTTTATCTTCTACTGTGAAAATTTTCAGATAAGCGAAAAATAACACCGCTCTTACATGCCATAAGCCCGCGGCAGATATTTGATCCGTCGCGGGCCTTTTCGCTTACTTTTTGCAGCTGTCAACGAAGTGCTTGAATATGGGCGCAGAATTGGGGCCGTGATGCATAAATCTTGCGGGTCCGGTCATCCTCTCGGGATGCCACTGCACCGCCCAAATAGGCAGAGTCTTGTGTATTATCGCTTCAACAACGCCATCGTCGGCCTGAGCCGCAAGCTCAAAACCGTCAGCGATCCTGTCTATCGACTGATGATGATAGCTGTTGGTCTGAATACCGTCGCCATAGAAATCATAAAGCGGCGAGCAGTCGAAGAACCTGGTGTGGTGAACGCAGTCGTGACCGCCGCTGTGGACCACTCCGAGCTGGCTGGGCAGATCCTGCCAGAGAGTTCCGCCGAAATAACAGTTGATTATCTGCAGACCGCGGCAGATCCCGAATACAGGCTTTTCGCCGCCGGCAAAGCGCTTGAGCAGCTTTGATTCCATAGCGTCGCGCTGTTCATCAAGCTTACCGCATTCGGGCAGCGCCTTCTGACCGTAAAACTTTTCGGGGTCGAGATCCGGGCCGCCGGTGAGCAGCAGACCGTCGCAAAGCTCATAAAGCTCATCGGCATTGTCGCCGTTATCAAGCGGCATCAGCGGTATTCCGCCCGCTTCGGTGATAGCATCGCCGTAGTTCTGATAAAGGGTACGACGGTTCTGCCCATTGGGAGAAATGTCATAACCTGCTGAGAGTAAGATTATAGGTTTCATACTGTTCATCCTTGTATTATAGAGTAGTAGTTTTTAGAGCCCCTCTCCAAGGGCTTTATGC
>CAZSEO010000047.1:0-18126 GCA_964605985.1 uncultured Oscillospiraceae bacterium
AAGATGAGTGCAGATTTAAAAAGCGTTGTTTTGCCGCTTGTGAAAAATGCAATGCAGGCAGCCCTGTGCTGAAGGAAGTTTCTCCCAATCATTTTGTTGCTTGCCATTTAGTTTGACTATTATACAAATAAGTCTTTTTCATAGCATACAGGGAGTCGGACAAGACGATTTAAGTTTGTCCGACTTCCAAAGTTCCCGGAAAATAAAACTAATATAGATAAAAACAAGCCGTAAAGCGGCTTTGAAAATATAAATTGATACTTTGGAAAAACGCGAGCTTGACGCGGATACCGAAAAGAACTATCATAAAACACAATTATCATGATGGAAGGAGATATAAAGCATGAAACTTGCCATCGATTTCGGATCAGCCATGATCAGGCTGGGAGTTGAAAATGCCCTGCGCATGGTGAAAGAGGCGGGCTTTGACGCTATTGATTACCATATCAAAGATTACCAGCTGGGTGATGATTATCAGGAGCAAGCAAGAAAGTTAAAGGCCTTGATGGATGAGGTAGGACTTCCTTGCGTGCTGACCCATTCTCCGCACAACCTGATCTATGGAACAGCTATGGACTTCTCCAATGCAAAATATCGTGACAATTTCCGATCTGTTGAGTTTACCAAGATCCTTGGTGCGGAATGCTGCGTTATTCATTGCGCGACGGTGCCGGATGGGCCTTTATCCGGCCAGTTCGGAGAATATAACTATATTTACTATAAAAGCTTTGAGGAAGAGGCGAAACGCTGCGGTGTTTATATCGGTGTTGAAAATCTAAAGAAAGAAAAGCTTTACCGTCCTGATTATATGAACAAACTTATCGGTATGCTTGATTCCCCGGTGTTTTATCCTCATGTGGACATCGGACATTCCGCGTTGGTTGGCATTGAACCCGATGTATTTTTGAAAAAGATGACCCATCTGCCGGTCAGAGCTATGCATGTGCACGACTATAATATTCAGACCGATCATATGATACCGTTTCTGGGGCAATGCAACTGGGACCGCATTGTAAAAGCTATCGTTGATATTGGATATGACGGCGATCTGTCTATGGAGCTTTTTAGAACACATGAGCTTGTTGAAAGCTACAGCACTGAGATCCTGCCCGATTTGTATCGCCTGATTGCGGAGGTCGGACATGAGCTGATCAGGAGAATCGAAGAAGAAAGGAAGGGGCGTGTGAAGGTATGAAACTGTCTATCAATCACGGTGCAATTTGCCGTGTTTTAGGACTGGAAGCGGGCTTACAGTACTTGAAACAACTCGGCTTTGATAATATCGATTATACCTTTATAGCGTATGACACCAAAACCGTCATGTTCCCTGAAGATTTTAGGGAACGAATGAAATATACGGCGCAGCTGCTGAAAGAGATAGGACTTGGATGCGACGAAACACATTCTCCTATCCCAACACGTCTCAGCCCCAAGAGCTTCCACTTCGGAGAGAAAATGGATATCTCTAATCCCAGCTTTGCAGATATGATCTATACATTGGAGGCAACTGCGATTTTGGGCGCCAAACAGAGCGTATACCATGGGTTAGCTGTGCCTGATGGTGGAGACTCTGAACAGTATATGGAGTATAACTGCGCCTACTTTAAGGCACTTGAACCGTATGCCAAAGAGTTTGGAGTAAAGATAGGAATTGAGAATCTGGAAAAAATAAGCGGAAACCTGTATAAAGTGGAATGGCATGACCGACTGCTGGATATGCTGGATTCCGACCGGTTTTATGCTCATGTGGATCTGGGTCATGCTGCTGCCAGTGAAACTACACCGGATGTTTATCTCCGCGGTTTGAAACCCGGGCGAGTACAGGGACTTCATTTCCACGATTTTAATACCCAAGAGGCCCATGTCGTGCCCGGTTTGGGCATAACCGATTGGGATAAGGTAGCTGTTGCGTTGGCAGAGATCGGTTACGAAAATGCTCTTACCATGGAAGTTAGCACCCACTCGACATTTCCTCGTGCTCTTATGCCCACAGCACTTAAATTGACCGCAGAATCAGGCAAGGCGTTTATTCGTAAGTTTGAAAAAGCGAAGAGAGAATCAGCAGCACAGAAGTGAATAATGTAACAGCTTATGAATCAAAGTCACAGAAAAGCTTTAAGGTGGTGTTTTAAATGGCATCTATGCGGCATTTGCTTAAAGATATAAAGCTGCCCAAGGTGGCTCATGTTAAATGTGAATTTGACCGCAGTGAGGTCTCTGACATAGAAGAAGCGTTGCTGAAAGAACTTTCCCGTCCTGAGATAAGCGGACGCATAAAACCCGGGATGAAGATAGCTGTCGGTGTGGGCAGCCGTGGCTTGGCCGGCCTTGAAGTAATGACCAAAACGCTTGTTTCAAAGCTGAAGCAGTTGGGTGCAGAACCTTTCATAGTGCCCACTATGGGAAGCCACGGCGGAGCGACCGCCGAGGGCCAAAAGGCAATACTGACTTCTCTCGGCATCACCGAACAGTCGATGGGTTGCCCGATCAGCTCGAGCATGGAAACGGTCGAGCTGGGCGAGGTATATATTCCCGATCTTGACACCAATACCAAAACCTATCTTGATCGAAACGCATATGAGGCGGATGGAATTGTATTTATTGCAAGAGTAAAGCCTCATCCGGCATTTAAAGATACCATTGAAAGCGGTCTTTGCAAAATGCTGGCGATAGGATTTGGAAAGCAGAATGGTGCTCAAGCCTATCATACGGCCGCTAATGGGCGCATGGGACGTGTTCTTGAAGCGGTAGCACCGCATCTTTTGAAAAACAGCAAGCTTCTATTTGCGGTTGGCACGGTAGAAAATGCTTATGACCATATTTGCGATATCCGTGCGGTTTTGGCAGAGAACCTTATTGAAACCGATAAAGAAATGCTGGCTATGGCAAAACAGCGTATAGGCAAGCTGCCCTTTGATCAACTCGATGTACTTATCGCCAGGCAGATGGGCAAAGAGATCTCGGGTGAAGGACTTGACCCCAATATCACCGGAAAACGCGCTAACGGTCCGGTGCCGGGAGGCCCTAAAATCACCAGGATCGGCGTCTTGGAGCTTTCTAAAGAGTCGGATGGTAATGTGGTGGGGATCGGTGCGGTAGATGTTATCACTGAACGGTTGAATAAGCGCATAAATTTGGATATTTCTTATGCCAATGCACTCACGACCGGAGGATTGTATAATGTTCGTATTCCTATGACTTTGGCAAGCGATGAGGAAGTGATCAAAGCTGCTGTGCACAGTTCAAAGGTGACTGATACCACGATGGCAAAGCTTGTCATAATAAAGGATACCCTGCATTTGTCTGATATGTATGTATCTGAGGCGCTTAAAGAACTGATAGCTGCCGATAGCAGGCTTTCGCTCTGTTCTGATTTTGAGGAGCTTCCCTTCTCTGATAATGGAGAGCTTTTGATAGACTGGGAATAAAACAAACAGAACCATCATAGTGTTTATTGTTTGAAAATGCCGTCCCAAAAACGGGGCGGCATTATGTATAATGGCATTTTGCCGAAGAAGGGGACCGATCTTGGAGCAACTGTATTTATTTTATAAGGAATTTAATATTTTTTCTGTAACATTTCGTTTGATACTGGCGCTCATATTTGGCGGGCTTATCGGACTCGAACGCGGCCGCCGCCGTAAAGCTGCGGGTTTTCGAACCTATATGCTGGTTTGCATGGGGGCAACACTTACCATGCTGATAGGTCAGTATCAGTGCTATATGATAGATAATGTTTGGAGCAAACTTTTATTGCAGCCCGCTGTTAAAGCTGATGTGACCAGATTCAGTGCGCAGGTGGTAAACGGAATAGGATTTTTAGGTGCGGGCAGCGTTATAGTAACGGGACATAAATCGGTAAAGGGGCTTACCACCGCCGCCGCGTTGTGGGCTTCTGCCTGCATGGGGTTGGTTATCGGCGCAGGTTTTTATGAATGTGTCCTGTTGGGATTTCTGCTTATATTTTTATGCGTTCACATATTGAACCCGTTTGAAAGCTATCTCGTTGAAAAATCCAAGAACATGAATCTGTATATCGAGTTTGAGTCGGTGGACAATGTCAGGACTATTGCATCACACCTGCGAAACTTTGGCATACATATTTTTGATATCGATATCGACAAGGGAAAGAGTGAAGAATATCGATATCCCAGTGCCGTTTTTACGTTAAGGCTAAAAAAAAGACGGCTCCACAGTGAGATAATAACCGCACTGTTTGATCATCAGTGTATAAAGCATATAGAAGAGGTTTAGAAAGGGGGAGTATTATGCCGACGTTATTTGATCCGTTAAGAGGGCTTTCGTCATCGGCGCTGTGTCTGCGTATGATACTTGCCTTTATCTGCGGAGGAATTATTGGCATAGAAAGAGAGTATAAACGCCGTCCCGCAGGTTTCAGAACACACATACTTGTCTGCATGGGCGCCGCTATGACTACCCTTACCAGCCAATACCTGTATTTCGAACTTAATTATCAGACCGATATATCCCGAATAGGCGCGCAGGTGATAGCGGGCATAGGCTTTATCGGTGCGGGAACTATAATCGTCAGCCGCAGGCAGCGAATAAAGGGTCTTACCACCGCCGCGGGACTTTGGGCTACCGCGATAGTGGGACTTTCGCTTGGCGCAGGCTTTTACGAGGGCGGAATAATTACCGCAGTTCTGATATTGATAGTTGAACTTATAATGTCGCAGGTTGAATACCTTGTGTTAAAAAACACCCCTGAGCTGAATGTTTACGTTGAATGCAAGGACAGATATTCGCTTGAGCGGATAGTGCAAGCGTTGGGCGAGAGAAAAGTGCGCGTGATAAATATGGAGGTAATGCGTGCGGCGGCAGGGGAGTCGATAAGCGCGAGCGCTATATTTCTGCTTAGGCTGCAAAAAAGCATTATGGCAAGTGACCTTATCTGTATGATAAACGAGATCGAAGGCGTGACCACAGCCGAAGAGCTATAACTATTGATAACCTTCTTCATTTTCATCTTCCTTTTTAATTTATACCAAACATCGGTCTGCGCAGCTGCGGGTGGTGTTTGGTATAAATTATTGTAGTCTTTTGAAGCAAAGCATAGTATAATATGATCATTCGGCGAGTTGTATCGCCGCTCTGATGTAATGTATATAACAGCTATGCCGGGGCCGAAAAACCTACGAAGGGCGTATATTGCCCGGCGAGAAACCGGATCAGTATAACAGGGAACGAAATTGCTTTTGTTTAACCAATGTGATAGAGTATAGTTAAAATATTTAAGGGGTGTAGAAATGAAGTATCAAAACGCAGTAGAGAAAAATAAAGAGCTCGTTTTAAAATCGCATGATTATATTTGGGCGAATGCCGAGACCGGATATCGCGAGGTAAAGACCTCACGCTATATGCAGCAAGCGTTTGAAAAGCTTGGCTATGAGCTTGTCCTTGCCGAAAATATCCCCGGATTTTACACCGTAATAGACACCGGACGTCCCGGCCCGGAAGTTTTGGTACTTGGCGAGCTGGATTCGCTTATCTGTCCTGAGCATCCCGATGCCGACAAAGAGACCGGAGCGGTGCACTGCTGTGGTCACAGTGCCCAATGTTCGGCATTGCTCGGTGTGGCTGCCGCGCTCAAGGAGCCGGGGGTATTGGATGACCTTTGCGGAAAGATACGCCTTTGCGCGGTTCCTGCCGAAGAACTGATCGAGATAGAATACCGCACTCAGCTGAGAAATGAGGGCAAGATCAAATATTTCGGCGGAAAGACCGAATTTTTATATCGTGGCTATTTTGACGGCGTTGATATCGCTTTTATGATACATACCGGAACCGGTAAGGGGCTGATGACTCGTCTTGGTTCTGTCGGATGTATGGCTAAGAGAGTTATCTATAAGGGCGTTTCTTCTCATGCGGGAGGTGCCCCCTGGAACGGCTGCAATGCACTTTACGCGGCTACTCAGGGCCTCTCCGCTATCAACGCTATCAGAGAGACCTTTAAAGAGCCGGATATCATCCGCGTTCATCCCATCATCACCAAGGGCGGCGGCGCAGTAAATGCCATCCCTGACAGAGTAATTATTGAGAGCTATATCAGGGGCAGCAGCTATGAGGCTATTATTGATGCTAACAAGCGCGTTAACAGAGCGCTTTGCGGCGCGGCTCTGTCGCTTGGGGCAAACATCGAGATACAGGATGATCCCGGATACGCACCGCTTCATAACGCCGAAGGCATGATGAGGCTGGCTGAAGAAGCCACCGGAAAACTTGATGGTGTTCCGTTTGAGCGTGTAAATGTCATGGGAAGCGGCAGCACCGACATGGGTGATCTCAGCGGAATTATGCCGGTCATCCATCCCTATATGGGCGGCGCTGTAGGCATTGGCCACGGCAGCAACTACTTTATTGCTGATCCGGAGCTTGCCTGCGTGGGTTCTGCTAAGCTTCAGATGGAGATGCTCGCACTGCTTCTCGAAAATGATGCAAAGCGTGCTTATGAGATAATGGAAGAATTTGAGCCGATGTATGAGTCAAAGGAAGCTTATCTTAACATGATAGACAGCCTGATCGATTCCGGAGACAGAATCGATTACACCGACGGGAAATCTGCTGTTATAAGACTTTGAAATAAAAGGCGCCGCGTAAGCGGCGCCTTTTGGCAGGGACATAACCAATCCGAATTTTATTAACTTTTTATCTATTGATTTTTGATTAGTTTGGAAGTATATTACAATCCGATAATGATTATTATATTATCGCCGGATCAGGAGGGATAAATATGGCGAAAAAGCAATTTAAAACGGAATCCAAAAGGATACTTGACCTTATGGTCAACTCTATCTATACCAACAAGGAGATCTTTCTCCGCGAGCTTATCTCTAACGCAAGCGATGCTATCGACAAGCTTTATTTCAAGTCGCTGACCGATCAGACGGTAGGAAAGAGCCGTTCTGATTTTGCCATCTGCCTTGAACTTGATAAAGAAAACCGCCGTATAGTTGTTTCGGATAACGGTATCGGCATGACTTATGATGAGCTCGACCGCAACCTCGGAACGATAGCGAAAAGCGGCTCGGGTCAGTTTGTAAAGGAAAACGAACTGAGTGAAGATATCAATATCATCGGTCAGTTCGGCGTGGGCTTCTATTCCGCGTTTATGGTGGCTGAAAAAGTTACCGTTACCAGCCGCGCGTTCGGAAGCGACGAGGCGTACCGCTGGGAATCCAACGGCGGGGATGGCTATACCATTGAAAAAGCGGAAAAGGCTGAGGTCGGTACTGAGATAGTGCTTTGCCTGAAAGCTGACACTGAGGAAGAAAACTATTCTGAGTTCCTCGAACAGTTCAGAATAGCTTCCATAGTGAAAAAATATTCTGATTACATCCGATATCCCATTAAGATGGATATGGAGCATAACGTACCCAAAAAAGACGCGCCCGAAGGCTCTTACGAGACCGAAATGGTGGTGGAAAACGCCACCCTCAACAGCATGGTGCCGCTTTGGAAAAAGAATAAAAAGGATGTTACCGCCGAGCAGTACAATTCCTTCTACAAGGAGAAGTTTTATGACTATTCCGAGCCGCTGAGGGTCATCCACCAGCGCGCCGAAGGAACCACCGAATATCAGGCGCTGCTTTATATACCGTCCAGAGCCGATTACAATTACTATTCCAAGGAGTTCGAGCGCGGTCTTCAGCTTTATTCCAACGGCGTTATGATAATGGAAAAATGCTCCGACCTGCTGCCGGACCACTTCGGATTTGTAAAGGGACTGGTGGACAGCTCCGACCTTTCGCTCAATATTTCCAGAGAAATGCTGCAGCATGACAGACAGCTTTCGGTCATTCGTTCCGCGCTTGAGAAAAAGATAAAGAACGAGCTTTCCGATATGCTCAAAAACAGCCGTGAGCAGTATGAAAAGTTTTGGGAGGTGTTCGGACTGACCATCAAGTTCGGCATCTATCAGAGCTTTGGCGCGAACCGGGATCAGCTTGAGGAGCTGCTGCTGTTCCGCCGCGCTTCCGACGGCAAATATGTCACCCTCAAGGAATATATCGAGGCTATGCCCGAGGAGCAGAAATATATCTATTATGCTTCGGGTGACAGCTTCGAAAAGCTTTCCAAGCTTCCGCAGACCGAGCTGCTGCGCGATAAGGGCTATGACATCCTTTGCCTGACCGAGAATGTTGACGAGTTTCTTATGCAGGTGCTCAGAGCGGTCGACGAAAAGGAGCTGCGCTCTGTTTCTTCGGGCGATCTCGGGCTTGAGACCGAGGAACAGAAGGAAGAACAGCAGAAGGCTGAAACCGAGCACAAGGAGCTGTTCGATTTCATCAAGGAGTCGCTGGGCGGCAAGGTGGAGCAGGTATGCCTTTCTAAGCGTCTCAAGAGCCACCCTGTCTGCCTTTCTTCCAAGGGCGCGGTGTCGCTCGAGATGGAAAAGATACTGCGTGATATGCCCGGCAACGATAATATGGTCAAGGCACAGCGCGTTCTCGAACTCAATGGCTCGCATAAGCTGTTTGACAAGATAACCGAACTTTGGATCGAGGATAAGGACAAGGTGGCAAAATATGCTTCACTTTTGTATAACCTTGCGCTTCTTATCGAGGGTATGCCGATCGAAGATCCTGTTGAATTTTCCAATGATATCTGTGAGCTGATACAATAAGATAGATAAAAAGGGGCTGTTGCAAAAGGAAAATGCGATAGCGATTTGCAAAAACAGACCTTTCCAAGCGCAAAAACACGGTTTCAAGGGCCGATCGAAGCCCTTGAAACCGTGTTTTACTGTGCATTATTTTTGTCGGAGCTTATTTTGGAAACGCGTCCGGCCTCGTTTTTTATCGTCAACGTAAATATCGAAGTAAATGAAAAGAGACACCCGAAGGTGTCTCTTTTGGAGCTGCTAGGCAGATTTGAACTGCCGACCTCGTCCTTACCAAGGACGCGCTCTACCGACTGAGCCATAGCAGCATATCGAGTTGCTTTAGCCGTGCAACATTGACTATTATAGCCATTCGGAATTGTTTTGTCAACACTTTTTGATAAAAAATTTTAAAAAAATTTGCTGGCAAATCAAGGGGTTTAAAAACGCACGATATCGCCGCGCGGGGGCGGCGATATCGGGAGAGCAGAGGATCATAAATTGAAACTCACGCCGCATAAGGAGCGGCGACCTGAGCGTGGTGGCCTGCGGGGGTGGGGCGACGAACGCTTGCAGCTGTGCTGCGGCGCACCTTTTTCACGGCAAGGCTTCTGACCTCAATGCCGAGCCATGCAATAAACGCGGCGGCAGTGATTGCGAGTGCGCTGAGCAATGCAGTGAGCATTCCGTATCTGATGGTGTTTTGAGAACGCTGCGTTTCGTTGGTGCAGCTGAAAACGGCATCGTTTAATGCGATAACACCGTTGAATTCCTCGGAGGATACAAAGGCGTTCTCTTTGCCAAATACCACCTTGGCATCGGTGAGCATCGACTGATGACCGTTAATAAAGTCGATATTATATGTTACGGGGAATGCGGCATCGATCACTGCGCGGCTGAAGTCAGCGATGGAGCCAAGCGAGCAGCCGATCACAAGTGCCAAAACGGCGGCGGAAATTAAAAGTATATTCGAAATATTTCGGATCCTTCTTTTCATGTTGCACATCCCTTTCGTTGTCGGTCTTATATGAAGAACGGTTGTTCTTTTTCTTTGACTATACTATAACAGAACGATTGTTCTTTTTCAAGCGTTTTTTAAAGAAAAAGAACAAATATTCTCGAAAAATGCTGAGAAAGTACCAAAAACAGGTCAGTCAAACCATGTTTCTATTGTTTTTTCGCATCCTGTCGGGGAATATATCCAATGATCCATGTGAACACCATCGAAAAAGTAGTTAAGCGGCGCCGGGGGATATTGCGCTGAAAAAGCGTCAACGATTATCAGCTTTACCTTCATTTTTTGCGGTATAAGACTTTTAATGTAAACGCTGGCGTGCTGCGAGCAGCTTACCCCCTCTTTGGGTTCGGCAAGACCGGCGAGGTTTGGTGCAAGCTCCACGAATGCACCGTAAGGCTCGACCGAGCGTATCACTCCTGCTACCGTTTCACCGGGGGAAAAGGCGGATGCGTTTTGTTCCCAGCTGCCCAAAAGCTCCCTGTGGGTGAGATGGATACGCCCGCTTGGCTCTATGCTGCGAACCACTGCTTTGATATCCTGCCCGACAGTGAAACGGTCGCGCGGGTGAGAGATGCGTGATACCGATATCGAATCTATCGGTATCATAGATGATATCCCGCAGCCGACATCGACGAAACAGCCGAAGCCCTCAAGGTGGGTCACCTTGGCTTTTATAACGTCGCCGGGGCGCAGGCGGGACAGAAACGAGTCGGCGCATTTGCGTTGGGCAAGACTGCGGGAAAGTATCGGCCTTATTTTTCCGTCAACGGTGTCGAATCCGGTGACCACAAAGCAAACCGGCTTGTTGACGCGGGAAATTATCGCGATATCACGGGTGTCCCCGCTTTTGATACCGAGAGCGCCCTCCTCACGGGGGATGATGCCGCTTATCCCATCGCTCAGCTTAACGATCAGGTTGTGGGACGGATCACAGATAACAGCCCGCCCCTCGAGGATGTCTCCTGTTTTGGCAGCTTCGGAAAGGGCGAAAATATTTGAGGTGCGAAGTGTGTTCTGCTCGGTTTTTATTAAACAGCCCTCCGGCAGGAATTCCATTTTGTAAAGCCCTCCTTTTGAACGCGGTAAGAATATTTGTCGGTTAAATATCTATTCACGCAGAAAGGATTTTAGAATAGAGCGGCGGCCATCCAAAAATAGATTGCAACCTATTGCTGTAATCTGTTATAATACTAAATTGAGATATTATCGGATATGGAGATGCGAAAGATGGATGTTCGTGTTGGAGATACTCTTTTAATGAAAAAGGAACACCCCTGCGGCGCCAAGGAATTTTTGGTGCTGCGTTCCGGCGCGGATTTTCGTATCAGGTGCAAGGGATGCGGTCATGAGGTGATGGTAGCCCGAAGCAAAATAGAACGGAATATAAAGCAGATAATTCATCCCGAAGATTGATATATAACCATCAGAACGGAGAAATATATGATAGATAAACTTAAATCGGCGGAGCTGAAGTTCGATGAAATAAGCCTGAAGCTTACCGAGCCGGATATAGTTAACAACAACGAGCTTTATCGAGAGCTTATGAAGGAATATAAGAATCTTACTCCGCTTGTTGAAAAATATCGCGAATACACCGCCGCAAAGGAAAGCTTTGACGAGGCTGTTGAGCTTCTTTCGGAAGGCGAGCTTGACGCTGAACTCAAAGCCATGGCGCAGGAACAGCAAAACGACAGCAAAAAGCTCATGGAACAGCTTCAGGAGGAGCTTAAGATACTGCTGCTGCCCAAAGACCCCGATGATGACCGTTCCGGCATAGTTGAGATAAGAGGCGGTGCCGGCGGAGAGGAGGCCGCACTGTTTGCGGCATCGCTCTACCGTATGTACAGCATGTATGCGGTGTCTCGCGGCTGGAGCGTTGAGATGATATCCTCCAACGAGACCGAACTGGGCGGCTTCAAAGAAGTTTGCTTTATGCTCAAGGGGGATGGCGTTTATTCCCGAATGAAGTATGAGAGCGGTGTTCACCGCGTTCAGCGCGTGCCCGATACCGAGGCTTCGGGAAGGATACACACCTCTACCGTTACTGTAGCGGTGCTGCCTGAGGTGGAGGATGTTTCCATCGAGATAAACCCGGGTGACCTGCAGATCGATACCTACCGCGCGAGCGGAGCCGGCGGTCAGCATGTAAACAAGACCGAATCTGCGATAAGAATAACCCACAAGCCGACCGGAATGGTGGTGGAATGTCAGGACGAGCGCAGCCAGCATAAAAACCGCGAAAAGGCTATGGCGGTGCTGAGGTCGCGCCTTTATGAGAAGATGAAGCAGGAGCAAAACGACCAGATAGCCGCCGACCGCCGCAGTCAGGTGGGAACAGGCGACCGCTCTGAGAGGATAAGGACCTACAACTTCCCACAGGGCAGACTGACCGACCACCGCATCGGCTTGACGATATATAAGCTTGATTACGTTATGAATGGCGATCTCGATGAGATTTTTGAGGCGCTGATAACCTATGAACAGACTGAAAAGCTGAAAAATTCTTCGGAAGGGCAGGCGTTGTGATATGTATTCGACAAAGCTGCTCAAATGCAACAACGGATCGACTGAGCTTGCGGCACGACTGCTGCGGCAGGGCGAAACGGTAGTTATACCGACCGAAACGGTATACGGGCTTGCCGCCAATGCGCTTGACGAAAAGGCGGTCGCTGAAATTTTCAGGGTGAAGGGCAGGCCGCAGGATAATCCGCTGATAGTTCACATAAGCGAGCTTTCGATGTGGTCTGCGCTGGTGAAAGAGCTGCCCGATGATGCGCTCAAACTTGCCGAGCGCTTTTGGCCCGGCCCGCTGACGATAATTCTGCCCAAGAGCGATATGGTGCCCGATACCACTACCGCCGGAATGGATTCGGTGGCGGTGAGAATGCCTTCCCATGAGGGGGCCAGGGCGATAATAGCCGCATCAAAGCTGCCGATAGCAGCGCCTTCGGCAAACCTTTCGGGGCTGCCCTCTCCCACTACGGCGCAGCACTGTATGAGAGATCTTAACGGTAAGGTGCCGCTGATAATCGACGGCGGTGAATGTGACGTGGGGATAGAATCCACGGTGGTTTCGCTGGTGGGTGAGCCGACACTGCTCAGACCCGGCGCTATCACCCAAAAGATGCTTTCAGACGCACTCGGCAAAGAGGTTTTGATCTCACATGCGGTGAGCGAACCGCTCAAAGAGGGGGAACGTCCCACCTCGCCGGGAATGAAATACCGCCACTACGCCCCGAACGCAAAGGTGGTGCTGGTGGAATCGGAGCTTGACAAGTTTGCGGAGCTGCTCGATTCTTCGCCCGACGGCACCTTCGGACTGGTGTTCGAAGGGGAGGAGCAGCAGGTGAACAAGCCCTGCGTCGTTTATGGCAGACTCCACGACCCCGAAAGCCAGGCGAGAGAGCTTTTCTCGTCGCTTAGAAAGCTCGATGAGCTTGACGCAAAACTGGTTTACGCAAGATGCCCCGACCGAAGCGTTGAATCGCTGGGAGTTCTCAACCGTATACTGCGCGCCGCTGCCTTTGAGGTGATAAAGCTATGAGAAAGATAAAGATAAAGATAGTAGGTCTTACCGGACAGACTGGAGCGGGAAAATCCAGCGTTTCAAAGATAATCCGCTCGCAGGGGGTCGAGGTCATCGATTGCGACTTGGTATCGCGCGAGGTGGCCGCAAAAGAAAAACGCTGTGTTGCCGACCTTGCACTGGAATTTTCCATCTCGATACTCAATATCGACGGAACGCTCAACCGCAAAAAGCTGGGGAGCATCGTTTTCAGCGACAAGCAGAAGCTTGAAAAGCTAAACGAGATAATATTTCCCTATATAAAGGAATATGTTTTTAAACGTGTTGACGAGCTTGAAAAAATGGGAGTCAGGCTTGTTGTTCTCGATGCTCCAACGCTGTTTGAGAGCGGTTTGGATGCCGAATGCGATTCGGTGGTTTCGGTGATCGCACCGGTGGTGCAGCGGCAGAACAGAATAGTTATCCGCGACCACCTTTCTGACGAGGAAGCGAGAAACCGCATCGGTTCGCAGCATAACGATGAATATTACACCTCCCGTTCACAGCTGGTGATAGTAAACGACAGCGATACCCACGAGCTTCATATCAAGGCGCTTGAGCTGGTAAGCGCGTTGCAGCGCGCCGCCGAGCACTGTGATGACGAATAACTTTATCTCAACTATACAACAATAAATAAGATGATATTGGGAATATCCTCTTTGTGAAAGGATGACATACTATGGCTGAAAAGAAAAAGACCGAGGCTCAGCTTTTGAAGGAGCAGCTTTGCTATTCCCCCAAGAACGCGGGAGAGAGATTCTCTGACAGCGAATGGGAAATGGCTGACCTTTTTTGCGAAGGATACAAAAAGTTCCTCGATATGGCAAAGACCGAGCGCGAGGCTGTTGAGATCGCCATCTCGATGGCGCGCGAAAACGGTTTTAAGGCGTTTGACCCCAACGTTAAATATAAGAGTGGCGACAGAGTGTTCCTGAACAACCGCGGCAAAGCGCTCATTCTATGCACAGTAGGTGAGGAGCCGCTTGAAAAGGGGGTAAGGATCGTCGCTTCCCACATCGATTCCCCCAGGCTCGACCTCAAGCCCCGTCCCCTCTATGAGGAGGCTCAGATAGCGCTCTTTAAGACTCACTATTACGGCGGCATCAAAAAATACCAGTGGACCGCAATTCCGCTGGCGCTTCACGGCGTAGTAGTTCGCGCTGACGGCGAAAAGGTAGCGGTAATAATAGGTGAGGATGAGGGCGATCCCGTATTCACCATCAGCGACCTGCTGCCCCATCTCGCAGCCGAACAGATGCAGCGCAAGGCGACCGAAGTTATCAAGGGTGAGGCGCTCAATGTCATCGTTGGCGGCAGAATGTTCAAGGATGACAAGGAAAGCGAGAGGGTAAAGCTCGCTATCCTCAAGCTGCTCAACGAGAAATACGGTATCATCGAAGCCGATTTCCTTTCTGCGGAGCTTTCGCTTGTGCCTGCTTTTAAGGCTTGTGATGTTGGCCTCGACCGCAGCTTTATCGGCGCTTACGGTCACGACGACAGAGTTTGCGCCTACACCTCTCTGATGGCTGCCATCAAGAATAAAAAGCCCACCCACACCGTCATCACCGTTTTGGCTGACAAGGAGGAGATAGGCTCTGAGGGCAACTCGGGACTTCAGTCCAAGTATTTACAGTATTTCGTTGAGGATCTTGCTGCTCCCCACGGCATAGCGGGCAGAACGGTGCTTTCCAATTCCAGCTGCCTTTCCGCCGATGTAAATGCAGCTTACGATCCCACCTACAGCGAGGTTTATGAGCGCAATAACTCCGCTTATGTAAACTATGGTGTGGTCATCACCAAGTATACCGGCGCGAGAGGCAAGTCCTCCACCAACGATGCCTCTGCTGAGTTTATGGGTCAGATCCGCGCTATGCTCGACGGCGCAGGCGTTCAGTGGCAGACCGGTGAGCTTGGCAAGGTGGATGCCGGCGGCGGCGGTACCGTTGCGATGTATGTTGCGGCGCACAATGTTGATGTTGTCGATGTAGGCGTGCCGGTGCTTTCGATGCACGCTCCCTTCGAGGTAGTGGCAAAGAACGACGTTTATCAGACCTACCGCGCATTCGACGCATATCATAAGTAAAGAGATGAAAAACAGCCGAAGCGTTTGTGCTTCGGCTGTTTTGCTGTCAAAATCAATTCACCCATCGGCAGCCCTTAGCATAATATATAGCGAGGGGGAGCGCGGATGGGATTTTTGATTTTTTTGACGGTTTTGGTTTTTATAGCGGCTTCTGCCGTGGGGTGTTTTCCCGATAAGCAAAAAATGGCGCAAAGGCTTTCTGCGACGGCCTGCGTTATGATGACGGTAACGGTCATATTGTCGCTGGTCGTAAGAGAGGGAATGTTTTCTGACTTTGCCGCTTTGCCGCAGGGGATGCTGATAAAAGCGGTGCTGGCAGTGGCGGTGAGCATTGCATCCGGAGCGGCGCTTACATTATTTCTTGTCGGAAAAAAGGACAATAAATAAAAGTATCGCGGCATTCTGCCGCGATATTTTTATGCAGCTTAAGCTGATGTTACATTTTGCGGATAGCTTCCTAACATCAGCACTCATGCATTTGCCGTTGCAAGCGTTCAAAATACGCCTTTGCGTTAAAATGATAATTTTGTTTGAAATGCTCAAATTTTACCAAGGATATTATTGCTGTAAACAAAAAACTCTCTGTTACTTGAAAACAGAGAGCATATATGATAAAATAAAATTTTCAAATCTTTCGACAAAAAAGTATTGACATAGACACCTTACTAACATATAATTATATAATGTATCATAATGGGTGTATATGTCTTTAACCTTAGTTATCTTATCACACCTTGCATGAAAAAGCAATAGGGAATTTCAAAAACGGCAAAAAGATTCCGCATATTTTGCGCAAAAATCATATGAATGGAGTGAGCGAAACCTATGTTGCAGGTTAAACCCGTCAACCTTGGCAAAAACGTTCGCATGAGCTTCGGCAAGATCAACGAAGTACTGGACATGCCAAATCTGATCGAGGTTCAGAAGAACTCCTACCGCTGGTTCCTTGAGGAAGGTTTGAAGGACGTATTCAACGATATGTCCGCTATCACCGACTATCAGGGCAACCTTGTACTCGATTTTATCGATTACCGGTTGGAGGACAAACCCAAATACACCATCGAAGAGTGTAAGGAACGCGACACCACTTACGCAGCACCGCTCATCGTTACCACCAGCCTTCTCAACAGAGAGACCGGTGAGATAAAGGAGCAGGAAATTTTCATGGGCGACTTCCCGCTCATGACTGAAAGCGGCACTTTTGTTATCAACGGCGCCGAGCGTGTCATCGTTTCCCAGTTAGTTCGCTCTCCCGGCGTTTACTATTCGCGAACCAGAGATAAATCCGGCCGCGAGCTTTATACTTGTACCGTTATACCTAACCGCGGAGCCTGGCTCGAATATGAGACCGACTCTAACGGAATCTTTTATGCCCGTATAGATAAAAACCGCAAGCTGCCGATAACCACCTTTGTTCGTGCGCTTGGCATTGCAACCGACGAACAGATGCTCGAGCTGTTCGGCGAATACGAGCTTTTGAGAAACACTCTCGAAAAGGATACCATCAAGACCGTAAATGAGGCGCTGCAGGAAGTTTACCGCAAGCTGCGCCCCGGCGAGCCGCCTACCGTTGATTCTGCCAAGAGCCATATCAACTCGCTGTTCTTCGATTCCAGAAGATACGATCTTTCCAAGGTGGGCCGCTATAAGTATAATAAGAAGCTTGCTATCGGTCAGCGTATCATTGACCGCCAGCTCGCCGCTGACGTTATCGACCCCATGACCGGCGAGATAATGTATGAAAAGGGCGCTGTTCTCTCCCGCGAAGATGCCATGAAGATCGAGCGCGCCGGTGTTGATTCTGTTTACCTCACCGTAGGCGAGAGCACCGTAAAGGTCATCTCCAACGGCATGGTCGACATGAGAGACTTTATCGATTGCGACGCGCTTGGCATCAACGCCAAGGAGAAGGTTCGTTTCTGCGTTCTGCGCGAGATCATCGAGCAGGCTGGCGACGACAACGAGGCACTTTGCCAGGCTGTAAAGGATCGCGCCGACGAGCTCGTTCCCAAGCACATCATCGTTGACGATATCTTTGCTACCGTTAACTATCTGTGCAGCCTTTCCATGGGCGTTGGCATAGATGACGATATTGACCACCTCGGCAACCGCCGTATCCGCTCGGTCGGTGAGCTGCTGCAGAACCAGTTCCGCATCGGCTTCTCCCGCATGGAGAGAGTTATCCGTGAGCGTATGGCTACCCAGAGCCAGGATCAGGGCGAGATAACCGCTCAGGCGCTTATCAACATCCGCCCCGTTGTAGCTTCCATCAAGGAGTTCTTCGGTTCTTCGCCCCTTTCCCAGTTCATGGATCAGACCAACCCCCTTGCTGAGCTTACCCACAAGCGCCGTCTGTCTGCACTCGGCCCCGGCGGTCTCTCCCGTGACCGCGCCGGATTCGAGGTTCGTGACGTTCACTACAGCCACTACGGCCGTATGTGTCCCATCGAGACCCCTGAAGGTCCCAACATCGGTCTTATCTCTTATCTTGCAACCTTTGCCCGTATCAATGAGTACGGCTTTATCGAGGCTCCCTACCGCAAGGTAGAGCGCGGCACCGGCAAGATCTGCGACGAGGTCGTTTACATGACCGCCGACGTAGAGGACTCCTTTGTAGTTGCTCAGGCTAACGAGCCTATCGATGAGAACGGCTATTTCGCACGTTCCAAGGTAGCTGCCCGTTACCGCGACTCCATCATGGAGATCGACCGCGAAAAGGTAGACTATATGGACATCTCTCCCAAGATGGTCGTATCTGTCGCTACCGCTATGATCCCCTTCCTTGAGAACGATGACGCAAACCGCGCACTGATGGGCGCGAACATGCAGCGTCAGGCAGT
>CAZSEO010000048.1:0-15940 GCA_964605985.1 uncultured Oscillospiraceae bacterium
CGGTATGGCCTGCTGCGGTGTAGTCGCTTACGTTGCCGGGGGTAAGGCCTACGCGAAATTCGTTGTTTTTAATTTCCTTGGGAAGTCCGATAATCATGACAGATCATTTCCTTTCAAAATACGATATTTATATCAAGCGTGCTTTTCACACGCTGATATTGTGAATTTTCATAAGCTGCTCATTATTTGCGATAATGTCAACCGTTCTGCCGCGGATAATACCGAGGAATTTGCCCCAGCTCTCTCCGCCGTCAACAAAGGGATTTCCGCCCTCTTTGAGCTGCTTTTCTCTCTTTTCAACCGTCTCATTGTTGTTGGGGTGATTGCCGAGGTGAACCATTACCGGCTCTTTTTCAAGCATATCGAGCGATTGCATCATCTTCTGAGGCATATCAAGCGGAACACCCATAGACAGCATATCAGGCAAACGCATTGCGTAGGTGCCCGCGCCGCCGAAAAGCCCCGCGAGATAGCTTTTTCCGTTGTCGGTAACGTCGAAGAAAAAGCTCATAACGCCCTCGGCGTGGCCGGGGGTGAGCACACAGCGGATCTTCACACCGCCCAACTCAAAAATCTCTCCATCCTGCAGCTCATAGTCAAACTCAGGAATTGCGATATAAGGATTTCCGCTGCCCCATTCGTAGATCCCACGGCGCGGCCACTTTTTGATCGCTTCAGCCCCTTCTTTGCTTATTGCAAGCTTGGTGCCGTAAAGACGCTTAAAATCATCGGATGCGCCGCAGTGATCATAGTGCTCGTGGGTGTGAAGTATCCATTTAACGTCAGCAGGATCAAATCCAAGCTTTCTTATGCTTTCAAAAAGCAGGTGCTTGGTGTGGAAAAATCCGCTGTCGAAAAGGATAAGCCCCTCATCGGTCTCGAGCAGATGAACGCAAACCTCTTTATCACCGACATAATACAGCCTATCCGCCATCTTAAAAGGCTCGATATAAGCTATCGAAGGGTGCGCATAAAATTCTTTATAACCGTCGGCATACTGCTGCTTATAAGCCTGATATTCCTTGTCGAACCACTCCATAGCTCAATCCTCCTGCATTATATCGTATATCTTTTTGGAAAGCCTTGCTATCATATCGCTGCCGAGCAGCCATTTGTTGTCGCTCATGTATTCTTCTTCGCTTGCCACGTTGCCGTTATAGAAGGTGACCAATACATAAGCGCCGTTGGGGCTAAAGACGATACCCGCGTCGTTTACGATCCTATCGAGCGAGCCGGTTTTTCTTGCCACAACAACATTTTTGGGCAGATAAGTTCCTATTCTTGCGGCAGCGGGCTGGGGACGCATTATGCCAAGCATTTCTTTGCACACCTCGGGACTTACCCACTCGCCGTTATAAAGTGTTTTGAACATGGTGGTCATATCCTTGGGAGTGGTGCAGCAATCCAGTTCCATCTTCCCGGTATATTCGGGGGCGTTTCTGAATGCGTTGCTGCGCGCACATTTTACCCATTCCTCTTTGGTCGCGCCCTTGGGGACACGGTAATAAACGTCCATCAGGGTGGTGCAATCAAAATCCGCCTTGGTTTTGGTAAGTCCAAGCGGAACAAGTACATTTTCGATGATGTTCTCTCTGCCCACAAGCCCAAAAATTATGTCAGTTGCAACATTATCGGAAAGCATCATCATCAGTTTTGCGTGATCTCTGATGCGAAGCGAAAGCCCCGGGCTCAAAAGTGAGAGTATTCCGCTGCCCATGGTAGGGTTATCTGTAGGAGTAGAAATAAAAGCGTCGAGGTCTACCCTGCCCTCGGCTGCCTGGCGGTAAAGCTCCGCCAAAATGTATACCTTGTAAACGCTTGCAGTCGGGAATACCTCATCCTCATGCAGATAACAGCCCTTCCCCTGCTGCAAATCGTAGAATGCAAATCCAAGTTTTCCGGTCAGACCGGCTTCGGCTTGTTTAGCCGTCTCTAAAATGCGCTGATATTTATCCATATTTTCAACTCCGGTAAAAGTAGAGCATGATGACATTGTTGCTTTTTTAACGATATTCTTTAAAATTGTGCTGCCCCCGGGAACAAAAGCAACAAAATTCCTCGAGGGGCAGCACACGACCATGTCTAAGCCACTGTCGAAGTTATTAAACTAACAAACAGCATTACTCATCTGCCTCCCCTGTGCAAGGTGCACCCCAGGGCGGCTTCTCTTGCCCTGCGGGCAATTCACCTTCAGGTGGTTGAGCGTTAGCGAAACCGGAGGGGTCGACTATAACCGGACTGCGGTATATGACCATCCCCTCGGTCAGCCCTTCGGCTGACAGCCCCCCTTACCCTCAAGGGGGGCCTTATAAGCCTTAATTTCAAACAATTATCATTGCTTTAGGTTTTACAGTTTGTTACAACTGCCGCTGATCAAGCGTTCCAGCTCCAGTCGTAAATGTCGTAGTAGTTAACGCCCCAAACAACGTTGAGGTCTCTGGTAGCAACGTAGGGGTTATGTCTGTGGTAGATGGAGTAGAAGATAGCGTCATCCTTAACTGCCTTCCAGAAATCTCCCCACATTTCGTTACGCTTAGCCTCGTCATACTCTGCGCAAGCTTCAGCGCCAAGCTTCTTAACTTCCTCGCCGAGATTACGTCTGGTGTCGTTAAAACGCTTAACATAGCTGTTGTAGAAGTTGAGGGAGTCCATTCTTACGTTATCGCCGTGCATAAAGAGGGTAAGATCCTCGTAGTTGTTGAAGCGGTAGAACATATCCTCAACGGTAGCCTGCTCGAAGGTGGTAACATTTACCTTGAGGCCTACCTGAGAAAGCATCTGCTGGATAACAGCGGAAGCCTTTGCGTAGGGGCCGCCTGCGATAGCAACGATGTTGCCGATATCAACGCCTGCGTCAAGCTGAGCCTGGGTGTAGCCTGCCTGGAGAAGGAGCTCCTTGGACTTCTCAGGGTTGTAGCTGTAGTAATCGTCAAAGCTGTAGCCGCCTGCTACACTGCCGGTCTCAGCAAGGTTGGTGGAAACAACGCCGTGGCCGTCATAAGCAACCTTCATGATAGCTTCGTTGTTCAGAGCATAGTAGATAGCCTGACGAACGAGAGGATTGGGTATCTTTTCGTCGCTGATAGCAAGGAAGGAGTTGTGAGTAGAGGGCAGAAGAAGTACGTTGTACTTATCCATCTGCTGAATCTCGGTGATGTTTGCGGGGGGCAGTGCAACTACGTCAAAGTCGCCGGTCTGGAAAGCAACCAGAGCGGTGGAAGCGTCGGTGAGGTAGGTCCAGTTGATGCCCTTGATGGCAGCCTCGCCTCTGTAATACTTATCGTAAGCTTCCATGGTGGTCTTGCCGTCAAAGTCGATAGCGGTAAACTTGTAGGAGCCGGTGCCGACAGAGGTCTCGGGGGTGAGGAATGCCTTGTCGCCTGCAGCCTCTACAACCTTCTTGGAGGTGATGCGGAGACCGTTAACAAAGAACATGGGGTTGCCGGTCTCGCCGACCTTGAGGTTGAGCTTAAAGGTATCCTCGTCAACAGCTTCCCAGGATTCAAAATAGCCGAACTGGGTGGCAAAGCGGCTTCCATCTCTGAGAAGGTCAAAGCTGAATGCAACGTCCTCTGCGGTTACCTTGTCGCCGTTATGGAAGGTAACGTCGGGGTTAAGTTCGAACTCGATATAGCTCTTGTCGTCAGAAAGCTTCCAGGACTTTGCGATTCTGGGAAGAACAGCGCCGGTCTTCTCATCATACTTGATAAGACCCTCGTAAACGTGGTCAAGCAGGTAGGTGGAGTCGATGTTGCTGTTTTCTGCAGGGCTGGTGGTGCCCATCAGAACCTTGATGACCATGTTAACGAAACGGTCACTTTCAACGGGAGCTTTGGGAGCAGGGGGTGCTGCGGTTGCTGCAGGTGCAGCGGGGGCAGCGGGAGCTGCGGGGGCTGCGGGAGCGGCAGGAGCAGTAGAACCGCCGCCGCAAGCTGCGAAAGACAGAACCATTACTAAAGCCAGAACCAGAGATAATGCTTTTTTCATTTTTAGATCCTCCTTAAATTTATATGTTTAAACCGTTATTTTCGGTATAAACCTTAGCTCAGTCCTTCTTTTCAAAGCAAGCCACCCAATGTCCGGGCTTAACTTCTTCGAAGGGCGGGTTTTCGGTGCGGCAGCGCTCGGTCGCAAAGGGACAGCGAGCAGCAAAACGGCAGCCGGGCTTGGGGTTAACAGGGCTGGTTATCTCTCCCTTGATGATGTTGAGCTGCTTCTGTCTCATCGAAAGATGAGGGATGGGCAGCGCATCAAACAGCGCCTGAGTGTAGGGATGGATGGGGTGAGCAAACAGCTCGTCGGTATCGCACCATTCGATGCACTGACCGAGATACATAACCATGATCTCATCTGAGATATGCTTTACTACCGAGAGGTCGTGGGTGATGAACATATATGCAAGACCCATGTCGCGCTGAATATCCATCAGCAGGTTGAGCACCTGCGCCTGAATAGAAACGTCCAGTGCCGAAACAGGCTCGTCGCATACGATAAACTCGGGGTTAACCGAAAGTGCGCGGGCAACGCCGATACGCTGTCTTCTGCCGCCGTCGAGCTCGTGGGGATAGGATTTGCCGAATCTGCGGTCAAGACCTACGATATCCATCAGCTCGCCAACCTTTTCGTCTGCCTCTTTTTTGCTGTGAACACGCTTGGAAACGATCATATACTCAGCAATGAGGTCAGAAACGGTAAGACGGGGGTTCAAGCTGGAATAGGGATCCTGGAAGATTATCTGCATTTTGGTGCGGAGTTCGTTCATCTCGTGGGTGGAAACATTGTTGATGACCTTGCCCTTGAACAGAACTTCGCCGCCGGTGGGCTTGAGAAGCTGAAGAATAGTTCTTCCTAAAGTGGATTTGCCGCAGCCCGACTCGCCTACTACGCCGATGGTCTTGCCGGCATACAGCTTCATGTTAACGCCGTCAACAGCGTGCAGTGTTTTGTTTTTGCCGACGTTGAAATATTTCTGCAGATTTCTGGTTTCTACCAGCGGGATCTGGTTGTTGATGATGTCGCTCACGGTTACTCCTCCTTTCCGAACAGATGGCACATGATTTTGTGAGTGCCTTCGGTGTAAACCTTGGGATGCTCGTTAAAGCACTTTTCGGTCGCGTGGGGACATCTTTCCGCAAAGCGGCAGCCCTTATACTGGATAGTGGGGTTGGGCATAAGTCCCGCAATGGGAGAAAGGCGCTCAGTCTTGGAATTTACATCGGGGATAGCGCCAAACAGACCAACTGTATAGGGATGGTGGTTCTTGCCCTCGAACAGGTCCTGAGCGGTGCCGTATTCGATTATCTCGCCGCTGTACATGACCGCAACCTCGTCGCAGATGAGCGCTACGATGCCGAAATCGTGGGTTATCA
Organism: uncultured Oscillospiraceae bacterium; assembly: GCA_964605985.1. GTDB lineage: Bacteria > Bacillota > Clostridia > Oscillospirales > Ruminococcaceae > Yanshouia. The sequence goes on from CAZSEO010000048.1 coordinate 5,370, forward strand.
TCAGCATCGAGGTTCCCTGCTTTTCGATAAGCTCTCTCATCAGCATGAGAACCTGCGCCTGAATGGTAACGTCAAGTGCGGTGGTGGGCTCGTCTGCTATCAGCAGGTCGGGCTCGCAGGCAAGCGCTATTGCGATAGCAACACGCTGCTTCATGCCGCCGGAGAACTGGTTGGGATAGTTGTTCTTTCTCTCGGGCGGAATGTTTACCATTTCCATCATGTGGTCAACAAATTTGTCGATCTCCGCCTTGCTGAGATGCTCATTGTTGTGATATATCTTGGACTCAGCTATCTGATCGCCAACCGTCATGATGGGGTTAAGGCTGCTCATCGGGTCCTGGAATATCATCGAGATCTTATCGCCGCGCATCTTTCTAAGCTCGGCGTCGGTCATCTTGTAAACGTCCTTGCCCTCTACCAAAACCTGTCCTGCAACTACCTTGCCGGTACGGTCGGGCAGCAGACGAAGGATGGAGCGTGCGGTGGTGGTCTTGCCTGCGCCGGTCTCACCAACCAGGCCAAGGGTCTTGCCCTTCTTTACGGTAAGGTTGATGCCGTTGAGCGCATACACAGTTTCAAGGTCGGTCTTGTATATAACTTCAAGATCCTTTATTTCAAGAATATTTTCGTTTCTTTCCATTACTGTTTTCCTCCTTTCCGTTTTCCCTTAGTCTCTCAGTCTGGGGTCGAGCGCGTCGCGCAGACCGTCACCGATAAGGTTGATGGAAAGCGAGGACATCATGATCGCAAGACCGGGGAATACCATCATGTACATGTTGCCGCGGAAGTATTCACGTGCCATCGACAGCATTGCGCCCCATTCTGGGATGGGCTCCTGGAAACCGAGGCCGATGAAGCTCAAAGTTGCACAGGTAAGGATTCTGGTTGCAACGCCCTGGGTAGCCGCAACGATGATGGGTCCAACTGCGTTGGGGATAACGTGTTTGGAGAGGATCCTGAAGGTGCTGGTGCCGATAGCGTGGCAGGCCTCAACATATTCGTTGCCGATAACGTTGAGCAGCGCTGTTCTTACTATTCTCGCACAAGCGGGGACACCTGTTATTGTCATTGCGATGAACATAGACGATACCGACGCGCCCAGTGCCGCAACGACAACCATGTTGAGCAGCAGTCCGGGTATCGAGGTGAAAACGTCCATAACTCTCATAAGAACGCTGTCTACCCAGCCGCCGCAGTAAGCTGCAAGAGTACCTACAATTACACCAAGGGTAGTAGCCGCAATCGTTACGGCAAGCGCGATGCTAAGCGAATATTTAGCGCCGTGAACAACGCGGGCAAAGATATCACGGCCGTAGTTATCGGTGCCGAACCAGTGCTCGCTGTTGGGACGCTGCATCATTGCGCCGTAATCCTGATAATATACCGCATCGGCGGGGGCTATAAAGTTAGCAAAAATAATTACGAAAAGAAGTACGCAGAACAAAGCAAGACCTATCAGCGCAGTCTTATTCTTTTTAAACCGGCGCCATGTTTCTTTATACTTATTGTAGGTAACAGTGTTTTCAGCAGCTGTCGTAGTCTGTTTATTCATAGTCATCACCTCTTACTTCTTGGAATATCTTGCGCGAACGCGAGGATCGATGTAAGCGTGCAGCAGGTCAATTGAGAGCATTATAAAGCTGAATATGATAGCAACAACAACTACACTGCCGCAAACCAGTGGAACGTCTCTCGATTTGATAGCCGATACCAACAGGGTTCCTACGCCCGAGATGCCGTAAAGCTGCTCGTTTACAACAGCGCCGCCGATAAGGGTACCGAAATTGGAGCCGGTGATGGTAATAACGGGAAGTACCGCGTTGAGGAAGGCGTGCTTCCAGATGACTACACGGTTGGGCAGGCCCTTGGATTTTGCGGTATCAACATAATCCTGTCTGATGCAGTCGAGCATAGAAGAACGGGTGTGGCGCAGTGTGCTTGCCGCATAGGGCAGACCCAGCGAAATAGCAGGCAGGATGAAGCAGGAGAGCGAATCGGTGCCGAATACCGGCAGCCAGCCGAGCTGAAGACCTATGTAATAGATCAGCAGCATCGCCAACCAGAATGAAGGTACCGCCGCAAGCGCCATAGCGCAAAACGTGGCGATGCGGTCAAACATCGAATACTGCTTTACCGCCGAAAAAACGCCGAACAGAATACCGGTGAAAGCTGCAACGCAAACTCCCGAAAACGCAAGCAAAACAGTAACGCCGAGGCGGCTGAACACCAACTCAAGAACGGGAGTCTTATACGAATAGGAGATACCGAGGTCACCCCTAAGCAAGTTTACGACATAAAGGCCGAAGCGGTAAATTACCGGCTTATCGTAGCCGAGGGCTGCGTCATAGGCAGCGATCTCCTCGTCAGTTGCCTGAGTGCCGAGGATAGCCGCGCCGGGGCTTGAGGGGGTGAGGTTCATGAAAAAGAAGATGAGTGCGACCACGCCGAATATAACCGGTATGATCTGTATCAATCTCTTTCCGATATAGCGTTTCATACTTCCTAAATCCTTCCTTTCTTTCAATTTGTTGCTTTCTTATAGACCTTTCCGTTGAAAACTCCGGTAGAGCGGTTATTCACAACGGCAGCCTCTCCGCTTACGAATACCATCTCAATGCCTTCGTTCGGCAGGAACGGGTCCTGATATGTAGCGCGATCTATGATACGATCCCAATCGAACAGTACCAGATCCGCGTCATAACCTTCTTTGATATAGCCTTTGTTTTTAAGCTCATATCTGTCGGCGGGAAGTCCGGTGATACGGCGGATGCCCTCCTCATAGGAAAGCACCTTTTTATCTCTGACATATGTTCCGAGGAATTTCGGGAAAGAGCCGAATCCTCTGGGATGAGAGATAGTCTTGCCGCCTTTATAAAGGCCATCTGTTCCAAGAACGCAAAGCGGATGCTTGTATAGCATTTCAAGGCTTTCCTCCGACATGGTGAATCTAACGTCGGATACCGTGCCCTTGTTCTTAGCGATTATGTAAGCATACGCCTCTACATCGGTGATTCCCTTTTCCGCGGCATATTCGCTTATCGTCTTGCCTACCGCGTCCGGGGTCTCCTTGGCGTTTACAATAAGATCCTTGTCAAAGCCTGCGTTGAGCAGCGGATTTTCCCAAACCTCGGTGGGTTCCATGATATTTTTTTCAAGGCGCGCTATACCCTCGGGAGTGCTGAGCTCATCGACCAGCCACGCTATATCCTTGGTTAGATAACTGGGCGGAAGTGTCGAAAGTATGGTAGCCGAGCAGGCATCGTAAGGATATGCGTCGAAGAAAATATCGCAGCCTTCGGCATTTGCCTCTTCTATCATCTTGATGACCTGAGCAAGCTTTGGCAGATTCTTGTCATACATCACCTTGAGGTGCGAGATATTTACCCTTACCTTGGATTCCTTTGCTATGCGGATAGCCTCAGCGACCGATTCAACAAGAAAATCGCCTTCATCTCTCATATGAGTGGTGTAAATACCGTTATATTTTGCAACTACCTTTGCAAGCTCGATAAGCTCCTCGGTATCGCTGTATATGCCGGGTGCGTATACCAGTCCGCTCGAGTAACCGAGAGCGCCCTGCTTCATAGCGCCTTCCAGCAGCGCTTTCATGCGTTCAAGCTCTTCGGCAGTGGCAGGACGATCTTCCATGCCGATAACTGAGCCGCGAAGCATATGGTGTCCCACAAATACCACCTGATGCGCACCGGGTTTAAGAGCTGCAATAGCATCCAAAAGCTCATTATATGTAGCATACAGGGTGATGGGCTTACCGCCGTTATTAACCGCGCTGAAATAATCGTGCGCAGCCTTTGGGATAGTGAGATCCGCCGGGCCTCGTGACCATCCGCACTGTCCGCCGATTTCAAGAGTCGCACCCTGCATTACCTTGCACATACGTCCGGGATCCATAAATACCTGATAGTCGGAATGGGTGTGGCTGTCGATAAAGCCGGGCGCTAATGCCAGTCCTGTTCCTTCCACCTCGATCTTTCCCTGTTCATCGATACCGCCGATCTTAGCGATAACGCCATCCTTTACAGCCAGGTCGGCAACATAGCTTGGGCCGCCGGTCCCGTCGTAGATGGTCGCGCCGCGTATAACGACATCAAACATAGAAATACTCCTTTCTGTATCTACTGCTGCCTTTTGAAAATCCTTTTAGTTAAAGCAACAAGCTCAGTTGTTATTTAAATTGCACATATTAGTTAATGTTTGTTAAGACAATTTATGAATAAACAACTCATTATTTATATGTAATTTTATCATAATTGCTTGGCTTCGGTATTACGAATTTCGTATCAGTTAAATCGAAAAAATGTAATGGCATATCCCGGGAAAATCATTTAGAATATAAGAAGAAGGGATTTGCCTTCTTTAAAAAGTCGATTTTACACTTGACAAGCCCAAATCATTCTGTGATGCAATGCCTTTATAATCTGCTACAAAAACTCCGGCTATTATTTTGGCAGAATAATTAAAAGCAATTGGAATAATTGTATTATTCATTGTTGTTTTATCTTATATTAATTATTAATATCCACCTTATTTTGTCGTTTTCCGTCTGACCGTCATCATTATTTCTTTCCTTTTTGCGCTATTTTTCGCCGCCTTCATACTTTATTTTTAATGACAGTCATCAATATTTTTGAGGTCTTGTTCAAATTTTTCAAAAAAAATATATCGATAGGAGGATTTTCAAATGAAAATGTCACAGCTGGAACAGATAATAGAGGTAGCAAATACCGGTTCCATATCTCAGGCTGCATCAAATCTGTATATCTCTCAGCCAAATGTTTCTCTGTCCATCAAGCGTGTTGAAGATGAGATAGGTGCAAAGCTTTTTCACCGAACATCCTCCGGTATGATACCCACCATCACCGGTGTTGAGTTTGTTGAGCGCGCCAAAGATATAATGCTGCAGCTTGATGCCCTCGGTTATATCTGCCGTTCCGATGAATCGCTCTTTACCCAAAAGCTGGTGGTCGCATCCGCCGGTCTGCGTATTTTGGATACTGAGATCGTCAATCTTATAAAAAAATATAAACAGACCCGCATGGTACTCAAACATGTTACCGCCACCGGCTCTCAGCTTTTGGATTACGTTGCCGAAAACAAAGCTGAGATCGGGTTTTGCGCAGCCTATGACTTTACAAAAGCGCTCACACTGCGCCAGGCCGCGGCCAGAAAACTGGAATATCACACTATAGGCGAAGTGCCTACCGGAATATACGTTGGAAGAAACAATCCCCGTTTTTCGGACAAGGATACCGTTGTTGATGTTGAAAAGATCAAAAATATGCCCGTCATAAAAATAGCCCGCAGAGAATTCAACGCTCCGTCTCTTCAGGAACATCTTTTGACCAAGCACGGAATCGCGCTCAATCCCAGCCACGAGATCATTGTTGATAACTTTGGCTCGCTGCGAAGCACAATAGTTATGCTGGATGGCTACGCTATATCCACTTTCGTCAGCAACAGAACCCTTTACGATTACGAAGCCCCCTATTCCGACCTCAGATTCATTCCGTTCGCTCCCGGCATTTTTAATTCGGAAGTCGGATATATACAGCGCGAAAACAGCACACGTTCTCCGCTGGCAAACGAGCTTTTGAACAATATCAAGCGCCGTTTTATCTGATAATAATCATCGCTAAACACCGTTTTGTGTCATACTTGCCTATACGAAAAATCGCCCTGCTACCGCAGGGCGATTTTTCGTAATCGGTCATTATCTGAATTATTTTTATCATTAGGCAGTACAGCGCCATTTTTCGCTTAATGCGGCTCGGGGTTTGCGGCAGGCGTCTCTCTTTATCCGAGTATCTTTTTCAAATCTTCCTCGGGTGTTGAGATAGGCGCAATGCCGTAATTCTCGATCAAAAAGCCGAGCACATTCGGCGATACGAACGCAGGAAGAGACGGTCCGAGAAAAATATTTTTGATGCCAAGATGCAAAAGCGTAAGCAAAATGCAGACCGCCTTCTGCTCATACCATGAAAGCACCATAGAAAGCGGCAGGTCGTTGACCCCGCACTCAAAAGCCTCGGCAAGAGCAACAGCAACCTTGATCGCGCTGTATGCATCGTTACACTGTCCCATATCCATAATGCGGGGAAGCCCCCCGACAGTACCGAGATCAAGGTCGTTGAAACGATACTTTCCACAAGCAAGGGTCAATACAACGCTGTCGGCAGGAGTTTGCTTAACAAACTCAGTGTAATAGTTACGGCCCGGCTTTGCGCCGTCGCAACCGCCAACAAGAAAGAAATGCTTGATAGCGCCCGACTTGACAGCATCTATTACAGTATCTGCAACCGAAAGTACGGCATTGTGTGCAAAGCCCGTTATCACTTTACCTCCGCCGTTGATACCGGTAAAGTGCATATCAGAAGGATAACCGCCAAGCTCAAGCGCTTTTTCAATGATCGGCGTAAAATCTTTATCCTCGCCTATGTGAACCATCTCGGGATAGGATACTACCTCGGTGGTAAATACACGGTCGGCATAGCTCGCCTTCGGCGGCATCAGGCAGTTGGTTGTAAAGAGAACAGGTGCCGGAATATCGGCAAATTCCTTCTGCTGATTTTGCCAAGCCGTACCGAAGTTACCTTTCAGATGAGAATACTTTTTCAGTTCGGGATATGCGTGGGCAGGCAGCATTTCGCCGTGGGTGTAGATATTGATACCTTTGTTTTCGGTTTGCTCCAAAAGCTGTTTCAGATCATAAAGGTCGTGTCCCGAAATGACGATGAAAGGCCCCTTCTCAACAGTAAGGCTGACTTCGGCAGGTTTGGGCTCTCCGTAGGTTTGAGTGTTGGCCTTGTCAAGAAGATCCATGCATTTGAGGTTGATCTCCCCCACTTCCATAACGACAGCAAGCAGCTCCTCCATACTCTGATCCTTCATACCGACAGTAAACAAAGCTTTATAGAAAAATTTATTTACATCGGCATCACGATAGCCGAGAACATCGGCGTGGTAGGCATATGCCGCAACACCGCGTATACCGAAAAGAATAAGCGACTTGAGCGAGCGGATATCCTCGTTGTCATTCCAAAGCTCGTTCATATCGTAGCTGTTATTTTTGCCGCAAGCAGAAGGACAACACAGGCAATTGGGCACAAGTCTTTCTTTTTCTGCCTCCACACGATCTATAAGCGCCGATATGGTCTCATTGTTAAAATTGACATTGGTTATAGTAGTAAAAAGTCCTTCTATAACAAGCCTGTCCGTTGCTTCTGTTACAAAGCTTTCGTTTCCTTCGGAAGCTCTCGCAAGGCCAATGAGTGCGCCTGTCAGTTTGTCCTGAAGTTGGGCGGTGTCGGCTTTCTTTCCGCAGACGCCCGCTCTTCCTGTACAGGCAGAGCATCCTGCCGTCTGTTCACATTGAAAGCAAAACATATTTTTATCCATTTTATTTCCTCCGTTTGATCTGATGATTTTTGCCGCAACAGAGATGTCTACCACTTTTCATTGATCTACAGGCCAATTATAGTATGACGATCGAGACAAGTATGTTGTTTTTACAACCAAAAGAGAGGTTTGGTACAGTAATATATTACCATTGCAAAACAAGGCCATGGATCATGCGATCCACAGCCTTGTTTTATAATCAGATATCATAAGCAAACAGTATCTATATCACAAAACTATATTTGCAAACAGCATACCCATTGTCGCCGGAAACCACCGTTTTTACGATAATTGCAGTAATATACCGATCTGGTATCCATTATTCAAGCAGCTCCTTCAGTTTGGAAAGACGTGCGAGCGCCTCATCCAGCGTTGCCTTTTCGCGGGCAAAATGCAGACGGATAAGGTTGTTGATCTCCTCCTTGAAAAAGCTGGAACCGGGCACAGCCGCCACACCTACATTGATTATCATCCACTCGCAGAATTCCAGATCGGTCATACCTTTAAACTGGGGCAGAGCGAGAAAATCGCTGATATCAAGAAGCACAAAGTAGGTCCCCTGAGGAACATTGTGCTTGAGCCCTATCTTATCAAGTCCGGCAAGAAAGTGATCTCTCTTTTCGGTATAGGTCTCCAGCAGCTGATCGTAATAGGACAGCGGGAAATTCAATCCCACTGTAGCCGCCTCCTGAAGGGGCGCCGCGGCGCCTACAGTCAAAAAGTCGTGGACTTTTTTAGCGTTTTCGATTACTTCTTTGGGTCCGATCAGATATCCCAAACGCCATCCTGTGATGGAATAGGTCTTGGAAAGCGAATTGCAGGTAATGGTGTGGTCATACATTCCGGGCAGAGAAGCCATGCAGGTATGGACATTAGGCGCATAAACCATATGTTCATACACTTCATCGGTGACCACAAATGCGTCATATTTAAGCGCCAGCTCACCAATAGCCATCAGCTCATCGCGGGTGAACACCTTACCGCAGGGGTTGGAGGGGTTGCAGACGATGATAGCCTTGGCGCCCTGACGGAATCCATCTTCTATCAGCTTGAGATCGAAGTGGTACTCAGGTGGCACCAACGGTATGTAAATGGGGGTAGCTCCCGAAAGGATAGCATCAGCGCCGTAATTTTCATAGAAAGGCGAAAAGACCAGCACCTTATCTCCGGGATTGCAGATGGTCATCATGGCACACATCATAGCTTCGGTGCCGCCGCAGGTAACTACGATCTCAGTTTCGGGATCGATCTCACGTCCAATAGCGCGGGCCTGCTTTTTGGCCAAAGCCTGACGAAAATTCTGAGCGCCGAAAGTGATGGGATACTGGTGAGGCCCCTGATAAGCTGCCTTTGCCAAAGCATCCAGCATCTCCTTTGGGGGATCAAAATCAGGAAATCCCTGGCTGAGGTTGATAGCTCCGTGCTCGTTGCTGATCCTGGTCATACGGCGGATCACAGAGTCGGTAAAGGTGTATACGCGGTCACTGAGTTTTGGCATGAGCGTCTCCTCTTTCCATTAAAGATATTAATGCATAAATACACAAATTTCGTATTATACCTGCGGCAAGGTGTCAATACAACGATCGAAAAACTGTATAACGGATATCTTTCTGTCATCCTTTAAGTTGCCAACCGGTTACATGATACCTACTGCTGCGATATTAAATTTCTTAATGAGTCCACTTTGAAAAGGAACAGAAATAAACAAGCGATCAGTCCACAAAAACGTATTTTTTCATGCGCGAAAATGCTTCCTGCACACGCGATAACGGTAACGCCAAATTGATGCGCAGGTGGGTCATTCCATGGAAGCTGCGGCCATCCTGCCATGCAACTCCCACATCCCAGCCGGCGCGAAGCACCTGCTCGATAGTTTTCCCATGAGCTTCCAACCAGTCCTTGCAGTCGATAAACAGCATATATGTTCCCTGCGGCTTGCTCACCGTTACACCGGGAAAATTCTTTTCGATAAAGTCGCAGGCAAAATCCACATTTTGGGCTATCACCTGATTAAGTTCCTTCACCCATTCGTACCCCTCCGGCTGATAAGCACCCATCAACGCATACATAGACAGCATATTGATAGAGTTGTAATGGCTCAGAGAGGATTCTTTATCATGCCGCTCACGCAGAGCTTTGTTGTAAATGATGTGGTAACTGCCCACCAATCCTGCCAAATTGAAGGTCTTTGAGGGAGCATACAACGCAACCGTACGCATTTTTGCATCCTCACTGACCGACTGGGTGGGAATATGCTTAAATCCGGGACGGATTATATCGCTCCAAATCTCATCGGAGATGACCATCACATCATGTTTGCGATAAAGCTCCATTGCCTGTTCGATCTCCCAATGCTCCCAAACACGGCCGGTCGGGTTATGGGGAGAGCAAAAAATAGCGGCATGGATATGATCATTTACGATTTTTTTCTCCATATCGGCAAAGTCCATGCGCCACACTCCATGCTCATCCTTGATCAGCGGAGTATGGACGATATCATATCCATTGTTTTTCAGACTTGAAGTAAAACCGATATAGGTAGGACTGTGAAGCAGGACCTTATCTCCCCGTGAACACAACACGTTGAGCGCAGTAACTACCCCTCCCAAAACGCCGTTTTCATATCCGATGTGCCCGGGTTTGAGGTCGATAACACCGTTGTGTGACTGCTGCCAACGTATGATAGCATCGTAATATTCCTCGCGGGCATTAAAATATCCAAAGGTAGGATGCTGAATACGCTCGATCATAGCCTGCTGTATGGTAGGAACCACCGGGAAATTCATATCGGCTACCCACATGGGGATAGGATCGAAACCATCTTTAGGGCCGTCAGGGCCCCATCCCTCGGGCCCGATATTATCCACAGCAATAGAGTCCTTGCCGTGGCGATCTAAAACAGTGGTAAAATCATATTTCATAAAACAGTGTCCCCTCTGTAAGGTTTTATTGGCTATATAATAGCAGTTTTTTTAAGAACCAACAAGGTATAAAAACCGCACAGAGTATTTTTCGATATTTCCGTATGCGGTAGTGTTTAGAGAAACACAATATGTCTCCTTGATGCAAAATCATTTTTCAAAGCAAAATATCCCTGTCGCAACGACAGGGATATTTTGCTGTTTACAGAGGACTATCAGGCAGCTGAAGTTATCAAA
>CAZSEO010000049.1:0-15765 GCA_964605985.1 uncultured Oscillospiraceae bacterium
GCACCGGCAAGCGCATCACCATCAAGGATACCCGCGGCATCATCGACGCTATCCTCAACGGCGATATCAAGAACGCTCCCACCAAGATGGTCCCCTTCTTCAACCTTGAGGTTCCCACCGAGCTGCCCGGCGTTGATTCCGGCATCCTCGATCCCAGAGATACCTACGCTGACGCTTCCGAGTGGGAAGTTAAGGCTAAGGATCTGGCTTCCAGATTCATCAAGAACTTCGATAAGTACACCACCAACGAAGCCGGCAAGGCTCTTGTTGAGGCAGGCCCCAAGCTTTAAGCTACATAACAGTTTAAAACTCTTGTTGACCCCCTGGTGCTTCTGCATCAGGGGGTCGTGGTTTTATTGGTGACCATACACATTTTTTGATATATTTTTGCCTTGTTGTATCGGTATGTTTTGACATGGATTACAGCATGGTGATATAATATAAAAAACGACATCAAAAGGAGAATCGCTATGAATTTTCAGGAAGTCATAGAGCAGGCAAGAGGCACTCTCGGAAGCGTCTGCAAGGCCTGCCCCATATGCAACGGCAAGGCTTGCGGAAATAAGATCCCCGGCCCCGGTTCCAAGGGCGTTGGCGATACCGCTATCCGCAACTATGATAAGTGGCAGGAGATCAGGATCAACATGGATACCATCTGTGGCCATGAAACTCCCGATGCTTCTCTCGAGCTGTTCGGCAAGACCTTTAAATATCCTTTCTTTGCAGGCCCGGTAGGCGCTATCAATATGCACTACGGCGAGAAGTATAACGATGTTACTTATAACAATACTCTGGTAAAGGGCTGCTGCGACAGCGGCATCGCTGCCTTCACCGGCGACGGTGTAAATGCTGCCGTTATGCAGGCTGCCTGTGATGCTATCGCGGCTGTTGGCGGTATCGGAGTTCCCACCGTTAAGCCCTGGAATATGGAGCTTGTAAAAGAAAAGATCGAGCTTTGCAAGAAGGCCGGCTGTTTTGCCATCGCAATGGATGTTGACGCTGCGGGTTTGCCTTTCCTCAAAAACATGGATCCTCCCGCAGGCAGCAAGACCGTTGAAGAGCTTGCCGAGATCGCCGGGGAGGCAGGCGTTCCCTTTATCGTCAAGGGCATCATGACTGTTGCAGGCGCGCTCAAGGCTAAGGAAGCAGGTGTTGCGGGTATCGTAGTCAGCAACCACGGCGGTCGAGTTCTCGATCAGTGCCCCGCCACCGCTGAAGTTTTGGCCGATATCGTTGATGCTCTCAAGGGCAGCGGTATAAAGATATTTGTTGACGGCGGCATCAGAACCGGTGTTGACGTATTTAAGGCGCTTGCCATTGGCGCCGATGCGGTCATCATCGCCCGTCCCTTTGTTACCGCCGTATTCGGCGGCGCTGAGGAAGGCGTTGCTGCTTATGTTGACAAGATCGGCGCAGAGCTTGAGGACGCAATGACCATGTGCGGAGCCAAGAGCCTTGCTGATATCAGCAGAGATATGGTTTTCATGAAATAATTGCAGTAAAGCAGCTATTATTTCGAATGATGTACTGAAAATATTTACGCCTTCCGGCAGCTTGTCGGAAGGCGTTTATTTATTGTGCCGTATTTTTAGCCGGGATTGAATCGAGAGAAAAATAATGCATTACATATTGAAAAAATCTATCTGCCGCGGGATTGTCTGAATATCCCTTTACAGCGTGAAGCGAGTGGGGCTGGCAGTAAAACGGGTCTACTATATCGATAAAAGCAACATCTCCGAGAGCGCCGGTCCTGGCTACACTTTTTGTTGTGACGAGTATTCCGTATCCGGAGGCGAGCATTGCCGCACGCATCGAAAAGTCACATTCCAACACGATGTTGGGGGTGAAGCCCGCCATGCCGCAAAGCTTGTCAAAATAAGAACGGTAGGAATAACCTGCGCTCAGAGCGATAAAACGCTCGTTTTGCACCTCGGAAAGGCGGATAGTCTTGCGGTTGGCAAGCGGATGGGAGTGATACACCGCCAGACAGGGGGAACAGTCCACCGGAAGAGGGGAGTAATCAAAAAGTGTGCTGTTAAAAAGCTCGGGGCTGCAAAAAACAAAATCGAGTTTACCGTAAATTTCCGGATCATTCAGCTGGTGCTCCTTGAGCAGTATGCTGCTGAGCTTGATATCGGGATTTTCCAGCATAAAGGCATCAAAAAGAGCCGCCCAGGTTATGGGGCTTGTTATTCCGACGGTGACCGGCGAAAGGGTGCTTTGTTCCAGCCGTGAAATTTCTGTTCTGGCGCGGCTGAGCAGCGCCAGCATATCATCTGCGGTTCCGGCAAATATCTTGCCTGCCGGGGTCAGAGCGAGGGTACGGCCGTGGACGGTGAAAAGCTCAGCTCCGAGCTCGCTTTCAAGACGGTCAATAGCCGCGGTTATGGCGGGCGGAGACACAAAAAAGTCCTCTGCAACCTTGGAAACGTTGAGCAGGCGGGTCAAGGCTTTAAAATATTCAAGCTGTAAAGTCGTCATTAAAATCACCTCTTACTATTATATTAACTTTTAGGTTAATTGAAGTAAAGGATAAATGTAATTTTTATTTTAAAATAAAAGCTTTATAATATAAAAAATGGCATTACAGCAATGTTTAAGGAGGAGTGTTATAAATGAGCAGCAAACCTTTGGAAGGCATAAAGGTCGTTGAACTTTCAACTTTCGTCGCGGCTCCGGGCTGTGCCCGCATATTGGCGGATCTTGGCGCTGAGGTAATAAAGGTCGAAGGGCTTACCGGCGATCCATGGCGTGAGCGCGGGCGCAATATAATCGGCAGAGGCGACGCCGAAAACCCTGTATATGATGTTTACAACAGCGGCAAGCGCAGCATAAGGGTGAATATCAAGGAACCCAAGGGACTTGAGTGCCTGACCAAGCTTATTGCCGGAGCTGACGTTTTTATCACTAATACCAGAGCTAAGTCTTTGAAAAAGCTCGGGCTCGATGCCGAAACACTGCATGAAAAGTTCCCGAGGCTTGTTATAGCTACTATCGACGGCTTTGGGGCAAAGGGCCCCGATGCAGCAAGCCCCGGTTTTGATAATGTCGCCTTCTGGACCCGCTCCGGATTCCTTTTGGATATGGCGGTGGATACCGATGGCGGATATCCGGTTCTTCCTCCTACCGGTGTTGGCGACTCGGTCGCAGGCAGCACAATGAGCTCGGGTATTATGGCGGCGCTTTTTGCGCGCGAGCGTACCGGCAAGGGCGATATCGTTGCTGTTTCACTTTACGGTACCGCTATTTGGATGATGGGCAGCATGATAATTCGCGCTCAGCCCAAATACGGCGAGAGATTTCCGCAGAAGCGCGATGAAGCAAACCCGTTTATTACCCAGTATCGCTGCGGCGATGGTCAGTGGGTGACCCTTACCATAATCGAATATGCCCGCTATTGTGATGCGCTTTACAATACCCTTGGCATATACGATGAGGTGACAGCGCTTGGAGTTGTGGATTATCAGACTATGCAGCAGCATAAGGCGGAGGTTATAGTCCTCATGGAAAAGGCATTTGCACAGCGGCCGATGGATGAGTGGCTGCAGCTTCTTGCGGCGCAGAATATCGTTGCAGGCAAGATGAACCATTTCCGCGATGTTGCTGAGGACGTTCAGGCTTGGGAAAACGGCTTTATCGAGGAGTATAAAACCCCTAACGGCGAAAGCTGCATAATGCCCTGTACACCTATCAGGCTCGCTTCACATCAGCAGCAGGCCTCGAGGCCCGCACCTCTTTCGGGCGAACATACTGTTGAGATACTCGGTGAGTTGGGCTACGGCGAACAGGAAATAAATGAAATGCTGGAAACCAAGGCGGTTTTGTAACATAAAAAGGAGAGATAACGATGAGAGAAGTATATATCGTAGCAGCGGCGAGAACCGCTATCGGCAGTCTCGGCGGCTCGCTTAAAAGTGTACAGCCCGAAGCGCTGGCAAGTGCAGTGCTCAAGGCGCTGCCTGAGCGCGCAGGCATCAGCGCCGATCAAATAGACAGTGTGATACTCGGTCAGACAAGGCAGAGCACCGATGCTGCCAATATCGCAAGAGTTGCGTTGCTTATGGCGGATTACCCCGACACTATCCCCGCATACACCATCATGATGCAGTGCAGCAGCGGAATGCAGGCCATTCACAGTGCCGTTGACAGCATCCGCTGCGGCAACGATGATGTAGTTGTTGCGGGCGGAGTCGAAAGCCTCAGCAACGCTATCTTCTATCTGCGCAACGCACGCTATGGCCTTGGTGTAGGCACCACCGAGATGGTAGATTCCATCACCGAGGGTCAGATACGCTCTCAGCCGGTCGAAAAGTACGGTCGCTTCGGTATGGGCGATACTGCCGAGAATGTCGCTGAAAAATATGGCATCAGCCGCGAGCGCCAGGATGCCTTTGCTTATCAAAGCCAGATGCGCACCGCAAAGGCGATGGAAAAGGGCATTTTTGATCAGGAGATAGTACCCGTTTATATTCCGGTCAGAAAGGGCGACCCCATCTGCTTTGATAAGGATGAATTCCCCCGTCCCAACACCACTGTGGAAGGACTGGCAAAGCTCAAGCCGGTATTCCGCAAGGACGGAAAGGGCAGTGTTACCGCCGGAAACGCCTGCGGCAGAAATGATGGCGCAGCAGCGCTTCTTCTGATGAGCGGAGAAAAGGTAAAGGAACTCGGCGTAAAGCCGCTTGCAAAAATAATCGGTCAGGCAAGCACCGGTGTTGATCCCAGATATATGGGCATCGGACCGATAAGCGCGACCAAAAAGGCGCTGGAAAGGGCAGGTATCGGCATTTCCGATATCGGCAGAGTTGAACTCAACGAGGCGTTTGCGGCACAGTCGCTGGCCTGCATCGATGAGCTGGGACTGGATCAGGATATAGTAAACGTAAACGGCGGCGCTATTTCTCTCGGACATCCGCTGGGAGCTACCGGCGCGCGCATCACCATGACGCTGATGTTTGAGATGCTGCGCAGCGATGTAAAATACGGTCTCGCCACCCTCTGTGTAGGCGGTGGACAGGGCTGCGCTACCATACTTGAAAAAGTTTGATAAAGTGAGGTAATAACTATGAAAACGGTAATGGTGCTTGGCGGCGGATTCATGGGTTCCGGAATAACTCAGGTATGCGCCAACGGTGGGCTTGACGTTATACTTTGGGATATAAGCGAAGAGCTTGCGGAAAAGGGCAAGGCAAGAATAGCTTCGGGACTGGACGGTCGTATCGCGAAGGGCAAGGAGACCGAGGAGCATAAAAACGAACTGCTCGGGCGTATCCGCTGCACCGATGATATCGCAGCCGCAGCCGATGCTGATATGATAATCGAAGTTGTAGTTGAAAAGATGGAGATAAAGAAGGACGTAATAGCCAAGATAGAAAAGAACTGCCGTCCCGATGCTATCATCTCCACCAATACCTCTTATCTGTCGATAAGCGAGCTGAGCGAGGTGCTCGAAAAGCCGGAGCGCTTCCTTGGCACACATTTCTTCGGACCGGTTCCGGTAATGAAGCTTTTAGAGCTTATCAAGGGCAAAAATACCTCTGACGAGGCGATTGCCGCGGCACGTGAGTTTGCCGCTATCATCGGCAAGACTCCCGTTTTGGTAAACAAGGATAACGCGGGCTTTTTGGTCAACAGGATCAACGCCGCACTTCGCATGGAAGCATATCGTTGTTACGAAGAAGGTATCGCGTCCATCGAGGATATCGATACCGCAATGAAGCTTGGTCTTAACCATCCCATGGGGCCGTTTGAGCTTAATGATATGTCCGGCATCGAGATAGGTCTTTCGGGACTTGACACCATCTATGCCGCCACCGGCGACGAGCGCTGGAAGGCTATCGACAAGGCAAGAGAGCTTGTTGAGGCGGGTGAACTGGGACGCAAGACCGGCAAGGGCTGGTATGATTACAGCTCCGGCGAAAAGAAGGCAAGAACTGACCTTTGAAAGCTGCCTGCAGGAGGAATTATTATGGACTATCAAAGCCGTATAGCAAAAAAAGAGCTGCTCAATAAGGTGATGACGGCAGAGCAAGCCGCCGAATACATAAAAACCGGCATGACGGTGGCTTTTTCCGGATTTACCTCTACCGGATACCCAAAGGCTGTGCCTATGGCGGTCGCCGCAAAGGGCGAAGCCAAAGATCTGCGTATAATCGCCGGCGCTTCAACCGGAGATGAGCTGGATGGTGTGTTGGCTCGTGCGGGCGCAGTAGGGCTGAGGATCCCATTTAACTCCAATAAGTATATGAGAAACGGCATAAATTCCGGCGATATAAAATATGCCGACCTGCATCTGAGCCACCTTTCGGGACAGGTGCGCAGCGGAATATGGGGCAATATCGATGTAGCGGTAGTAGAATGCTGCGCCGTTCTTGAGGATGGCGGCATAGTTCCCACCCTTTCGGTGGGCGCGACCGATGCTTTTGTAGAGATGGCTGATAAGGTCATACTTGAGCTGAATTCGAGCAGCCCGGAAAGCATAATAGGGCTTCACGACTTTTTCTCCCCCTCCAACGGAAATGGCGGTGAACGCTGTCTGCCCGATTTTACCCCCGCACAGCATCTTGGGGGATACTCGATACCCTGCGACCCCGATAAGATAGCTGCCATCGTAATAAGCGATATTCCGGATCAAAGCCCTAAGTTTACCGATCCGGATGAGGTCTCTTCCAAAATAGCTTCACATATAATCAAGCTTATTTCCGATGAAATAGCTGCCGGAAGGCTGCCTAAGAATTTCACCATTCAGTCCGGTGTCGGTGCTGTTGCAAATGCGGTGCTTTACGGTCTCAACTGCGATGATTTTGAGCAGTTCGATATGTATACCGAGGTCATGCAGGATGGTGCGCTCGAGCTGATGCTTTCCGGAAAGATCAGGGAAATGTCGGCAGCCGCCTTCAGCCTTACTGCGGGGGGAAGAAAAAAGTTTTATGATGCTCTTGGTGATCTCAAGGATAGAATGGTGCTGCGTCCGCAGGATATGAGCAACCACTGTTCCGTTATCAAACGCATGGGGATAGTGGCTATGAATACCGCCATCGAGGCGGATATCTATGGAAATGTAAATTCCACCCATATCATGGGCAGCGGCATTATGAACGGTATAGGCGGCTCGGGCGATTTTGCCCGTCACGGCGGTCTTACGATATTTATGACACCCTCTACCGCCAAGGGAGGAAAGATCTCCAGCATAGTGCCGATGGTATCCCACGTTGACTCAACGGAGCATGACGTTGATATCATAGTCACCGAGCATGGCGCCGCCGATCTGAGAGGAAAGTCTCCCCGCGAGCGCGCTGAAATAATGATAGAATGCTGCTGTGATCCGGCTTACCGCCCGGCTTTGAGAAAATATTTTGAAGATGCCTGCAAGACAGCCCCCGGACAGCACACCCCTCACGATCTGCGCCACGCGCTGGAATGGCATGTACGTTTTATGGAAACGGGAACCATGCTCTGATGATATCTGCATAAGCCAAGAAACGGCAACTTAAATGTTTAAAACATTCAAGTTGCCGTTTCTTTTTCTCTTATTCCGAAACAAGTATACCTTTTTGGGAAAGCTGCTTTTTTATATATTCAACTCTTTCGGGATCTGTACAGCGGATGGTGTGGAGGTGTATGCCGTCGGTTATCTGTGAAAGGGGGGATGCATTGCCTTCGGCAAGCGTTTCAACAAATCGGTCGGCATCGTAGCGCGAGCTTATCTGAAGAAGTCCGGTGAGCTGACCGTATACGGGGTGTTCAACTATTACATCAACAACGGTAGCGCCGTTATCCACTATGGTATAAAGCTCCTGCAGCAGCATATCGCCCTGATCGTGAGAGCAGGCTATCGTGTAGTCATCAGATGATGCGGGAGCGGCTATTTGTTCTATCAGATAGCCGCGCGGGGTTGCAACGACCGGTGCGCCGGAGGCACGGAGCAGAGCAATATCTCCTACTATTATCTGACGGCTCACGCCAAACCGCTCTGCCAAAGCGGAGGCGCTTATCGGTATTTTTGAACCGGAAAGGATCTTAGCTATCGAATCACGCCGTGAGCCGGTATCCATTCGCTCAAGCATCGAGCGATTGCGGCTTTTACGCAGCCTGGTCTCCAGTTTATCTATTCCGTAGCGGCCGAAAGATTCGGATATGACGTCATTTACAGCGGCAGAATCGGGCAGCGCTGAGCGCGGGATCTTAACTTTATTTCCGTCATCGTCGATACAGATAGCAAAATCCCCTTCGATATGTTCGATAGATAGCATAAATATTACCCCTTTGCGTCTAAAAAATCAGCTATTCCGTCAGCCGATACAGATATAAATTCGCCGTCGGTGAAAAAGGTTATGGTGCCGTTCAGGTCGGTCCGGTATATATTGCCGAAGCTCGAAAGCCTTGCGACCGCATCGCCGCCCGGATGACCGTAATCGTTATCTCTGCCGACTGAAACGGCGGAAGCGATAGGCGTTACCGCATTGAGAAACCGCTGACTGCTTGAGGTGTTGCTTCCGTGATGACCGGCGATGAGGATATCGGTGTCGACATCGGCATCACTTTTCAGCAGCGCATTTTCAAGCTCGGTTTCGCCGTCACCGGTGACAAGCAGAGAAAACTCATCGATGTCAACACGCAGGCAAAGCGATGCGTTATTCAAATCTTTCGGATCATCGATAAAGCCGTCAAGGATGCTGATGTATGCACCGGCACCAAGATCAACAGTTTCAGCCTTTGATTTGAGAACGACGCGGCAGCCGTTTTTCTCCAATGCTTCCAGAAAACGAATATAGGTTGAATTTGTCGGCGTAAGCTCTTCGGAGATATCGGGCAGCCACAGTTCTGATACCGGGTATCGTTTCAGGATCTCCACAGCGCCGCCGAAATGGTCGGTGTGAGGGTGGGTTATCACGATAAGGTTAAGAGCGGATATGCCGGCATTGTCGAGAGTCTCGCATACTTCATCCGATGAAGAAGGCTCTCCCGCATCGATAAGTATACTTTTAGTATAACCACTGTCGATATTTACTAAAAGAGAGCTGCCTTGCCCCACATCTATAACGTCTATCCTTGCTATTGGGTCGATGTCATTGGGAGAGGTCTCTGCTTTTGACAGTTGAAGATCAAACGGCAGGTGGTAGCCGCCAAGCAGCAAAACGCCCAGCGTAATAGCCGCAACAGCCCAAATGACCGCGGCAAATATCAAAAGCGAAAATAGAGCGCGCCTTTTCATCTGCGGCGGTCTCCTTTATTCTTAGCGGGCTTTGCCCCGCGTTGGGGCCTGCCGGAAGTTTTTCCTCGTGCGGCAGCCGCCTTTTTCTCATTTTGCTTCTTTATATATTCCCTGTCCGGGGCGACGAGGCAATTGGGCCCGTTTCCGATAAGGTCGGTGCGGTGTATCTCCACGAGCGCCTCTATGACAGTGCGGCGGTTTTCGGGCTTAAAATATTGCAGCAACGCACGCTGACGCTGCTTCTCGCGCTCGGTTTTGGGAACATATACTTCCTTGCCGGTCATGGGATCTATACCGGTATAGAACATACAGGTCGAGATGGTCCCGGGAGTGGGATAAAAATCCTGCACCTGTTCGGGGTGCATGTGGTTTTTCTTTAAGAAAAGCGCCAGCTCAACAGCGTCTTTTATGGTGCTGCCGGGATGAGAACTCATGAGGTAGGGTACCAGATACTGCTCCTTGCCGACAGCTTTGGTACACTGGTAAAACTTTTTGGCAAACTTTTCATAGACCTCGATATGCGGTTTGCCCATCATATCGAGAACATTGTTGCTGCAATGCTCGGGGGCAACTTTAAGCTGGCCGCTGACGTGATGCTCGACCAGTTCTCTGAGAAAGGTCTCATCCTTATCGAGCAGAATATAGTCAAATCGCAGACCCGAGCGGACGAACACCTTTTTGATGCCCTTTATCGAGCGCACACGGCGCAAAAGCTCAAGGTATTCACTGTGGTCGGCTCTCACCGCGGGGCAGGGAGGACTGCCGAGACATTTTCTGTCCCTGCACATGCCGAGCTTTTCCTGCTTGGCGCAGGAGGGGTAGCGAAAATCGGCGGTAGGACCGCCTACATCGTGGATATAACCCTTGAACCTCGGATTTTTAACAAAGGATTCGGCCTCTTTCACCACCGAATCAATGCTTCTCGAGACTATCTGACGACCCTGGTGCATCGTTATCGAGCAGAAATTGCAGTGACCGAAGCAGCCTCGGTTATGCATTATCGAAAATTCCACTTCTTCTATAGCCTTTACACCGCCAAGCGCCTCATAAGAGGGGTGATAGGCGCGCTCAAAGTGCATATCGAATACCGTGTCAAGCTCCTCTCGGTTGAGCAGCGGCATAGGAGGATTTTGCAAAACGTATCTGTCGCCGTGCTTTTGCAGCAGAGGCTTGCCGTAAACCGGGTCCTGCTCGTCGAGCTGCTGCTTGAAGGCACGGACAAATGCCGATTTATCGTTCGATACCTTTTCGAAGGATGGGCAGCTGACCGTTCCCATCGGTATCTTATCAGGTGTGACATAGCAGAGGGTGCCGCGGATATCGGTCATAGTTTCGATAGCTTCGCCCGAAGCAAGGCGGCGGGCTATCTCCTCGGTCTGTTTTTCGCCCATGCCGTAGGAGACCATATCGGCGCCCGAATCGACCAGCACCGATGGCAGTACCTTATCCGCCCAGTAATCGTAATGGGCAAAACGGCGCAGTGAGGCTTCTATTCCGCCCAAAATAACAGGACAGTCGGGATATGCTGCCTTAGCCGCTCTTGAATATACCGTTGCGGCTCTATCGGGGCGGCGGTTCTGCGAATTGGTCGGGGAGTAGGCATCTCTGTCACGGCGGCGCTTGGCAACTGTGTAGTTGGATACCATCGAATCGATGTTGCCTGCCGTTATCATAAAGGCAAGGCGGGGTCTGCCGAAAAGCTTAAAAGCGTTTGGATCCTTTAAATCCGGCTGCGCTATCATAGCGACGCGGTAACCCAGCTTTTCAAGCAGGCGTGATATTATGGCGATTCCGAAGCTGGGGTGGTCAACATAAGCGTCACCGGTGACGCAGACAAAATCTGCCTCGTCCCAGCCGCGCTCGCGCATATCGGCTTTGCTGATAGGAAGAAAGCGGTTCATTTCGTTTCTCCTCACTGTTGTTGCTGTTGATCGTTGTCTTGATTTACCTTCATTTCGAGCCAGCGTTCTTTCGAGATGAGCACCTGACGCGGCTTGGAGCCTTCAAACGGCCCAACGATGCCCCTTGCTTCCAGCTCGTCGATTATTCTTGCGGCACGTGCGTAGCCAAGTTTCAGCTTACGCTGCAGCAGCGAAGTGGAGGCGATCCCCGCCTCGATAACGCACTCGATAGCGGGATTTATCATCTCGTCACCGGCATCTTCACCGCCCGAAGCAGCGGCAGAGGAGCCTGATCCGCTCTTGCCGGTGGGGATGTGTTTGTCTATCTCCTCGATTATCTGCTGGTCATAGCTGGTAACGCCTGCGCTCTTGATAAAGCTTATTACACGCTCTATCTCGTCATCCGAAACGTAGCAGCCCTGTATTCTGGTGGGCTTTGATGAACCGACCGGGGCAAACAGCATATCGCCCATACCGAGCAGCTTTTCGGCACCGGCCGAATCGAGTATCGTTCTTGAGTCTATCTGCGAGGATACCGCAAACGCTATCCTTGAGGGGATATTTGCCTTGATAACGCCGGTGATGACATCCACCGAGGGGCGCTGGGTGGCGATGATAAGATGGATGCCTGCGGCTCTCGCTTTTTGCGCGAGGCGGCAGATATAATCCTCAACGTCAGAGGGGGCGGTCATCATCAGGTCGGCAAGCTCGTCGACGATGATGATGTAATGGGGCATTTTTTCAAGCTGCGGCTGATTTTCTTCAGCAGCTTCGGGAGCGTTTTTGCGGTTTTCTACCATTCGATTGAAAGAATTTATCTCTCTCACATTATGAGCCGCAAACAGCTTGTATCTGGTATCCATCTCGGAAACTGCCCAACCGAGCGCACCCGCGGCCTTTTTGGGAGCGGTGACAACAGGGGTAACGAGATGGGGCAGACCGTTATAAACGCTGAGCTCGACCTCCTTGGGGTCGATGAGCAGCAGCTTTACCTCGTCGGGCTTGGCTTTGAAAAGAATGCTCATGATGATAGTGTTGATGCAAACCGACTTACCGGAGCCGGTGGCGCCCGCTATCATCAAATGGGGCATCTTTTCGATGTTGGCGAAGCAAAGCTTGCCGGATATATCTCTGCCGAGTGCAACAGTGACCTTGCTCTTGGCGGAATTGAATTCCTCAGAATCGATGACCTCGCGCAGCGTTACAGGGGTCACGCTGCGGTTGGGCACCTCTATGCCGACGGCAGCCTTGTTGGGAATAGGCGCTTCTATCCTCACACCCGAAGAAGCGAGGTTGAGCGCGATATCATCGGCAAGGCTGGTTATCTTGGAGATCTTAACGCCTGCCGAGGGCTGAAGCTCGTATCTTGTAACTGCAGGACCGCGGGAGATATCGATGATGCGGGTCTGAACGCCGAAAG
Organism: uncultured Oscillospiraceae bacterium; assembly: GCA_964605985.1. Lineage (GTDB taxonomy): Bacteria > Bacillota > Clostridia > Oscillospirales > Ruminococcaceae > Yanshouia. Next base: position 12,536 of record CAZSEO010000049.1, read on the forward strand.
ATTGAAGAGTATCGACCAGCAGCTGGGCGTTCTGACGAAGCTCATCGGCGGAAACATCTCCCGAAACGGCGGAAGCCTCACGCAGCAGCGAAATGGGAGGAAGCTGATATTCCGGCGGCTGAGCGGCAGGCACATCGGGAATGAATGCTTCATCAGAGGCGGCAGCTTCAGCTGAAACGGTCTGTTCGGCGGGCTGCTCTGCCTGCATCTCCGCGGCGGCAGTCTGAGATTTAGCGGCTTCTTCCACCTTTTGCTGCTGAAGCTTGGCGACGCGGTTGATGATATCATCGATCATAGGCTGGTCGTTTTCAGCAGCTGCGGCAGCAGGCGCTGCTTTGATCGGAGCGGCAGATAGTGCGTCGGGCTCGGTCTTGGGAGCTTCCACACCGGCGGATTCCAGCAGCTTCTTTTTGGAGCGCAGCACATCGGGAGATACCGAAACATCCTTTTTGGCGGATGCTGTTTTCTTTTTGGCAGGGGAGGCTACCGGTACGTCATCTATCGGGATGTCGATGGATACCTTGCGCTTTTTAGCGGGGGCAGGTTCCTCTTTGGAGGGCAGTGAGTTGACAAATTCGTGATATCCGCTGGCGATCTTGTCCACCGGCTTTTTGGCAGAGCGCAGCAAGCTTGCAACAGTGGTTCCGGTGAGCAGCATCATCGAAAGGAATATGAGCAGTGCTACCATTATTCTGTCGCCCGGTTGCCCCATCAGCATGAGCGGGAAGCCCAGAAAGATCGAGAAAACACCGCCGCCTTGAAGCGAAACGCCGTCGCGGTAAAGCGACTTTATATAGGCGGCAAAGGTCCCGGCATCCGGCTTTCCGGCAAGGAATATCTGGAATGCTGCCGAAACTAAAAGCAGCAGCACTACCGTAAGAATATGTCTGAAGGAGGGATCGGTCACGCCCGGCTTTTCAAGCGATGCCATGACCGATATGTATATAAGTATAGGCCCGATGAAAAAGGATGCCCAACCGAATAATCCCAGCAATGCGTTATGCACCGCAAGCCAGCCGTCGCTTCCCTTTACGATAGCAAGGCAGAAAAAGAATATACCGATGGTGAAAAGAACCACCGACATTATCTGATTCATTGCTTTGATTTGGGCTTTGGTCTTTCTTTTGCTTTTCTTTTTGCTTTTTGCAGCCAAGGCAGATACCTCCCGAAATGAGTTGAAGCGGAAGCTTTGCATCCGCGGCATATGCCGCGGATAGCAATAGTCGGATTTTACTGTTGATCTTCTATAAGTGAATAAAGAGATTCTATAGCGTCATGCAGACCGCCGAGATGGTCGATAAGCCCTTCGGCAACGGCTTTATCGCCGTCGAGCGCGGTGCCCATATCCATCACCAGCTCGTTGGTGTTCATAAGATAGCGGTTAAAGCTCTCTTTGGACATTTTGGAGTTTTTGGTGACGAAATCGATTATCCTGTCCTGCATCTTCTGAAAATAGTGCATCGTCTGCGGAACGCCCAAAACAGTTCCGCTTGTGCGGACGGGATGGATGGTCATGGTGGCGCTGGGGACGATGAATGAGCGCTTGGCGCTGCAGGCCAGCGGAACGCCTATCGAGTGGCCTCCGCCAAGCACAAGCGAAACGGTCGGCTTTTTCATGCTTGAGACCAGCTCAGCGAGGGCGAGACCTGCCTCAACATCGCCGCCTACGGTGTTGAGTATCATGAGCAGACCCTCTATCTTAGGATCCTGCTCCACTGCCACCAGCTGCGGTATGACATGCTCATATTTGGTGGTTTTGGTTTGGGGGGCGGCGTCGTAATGACCCTCTATCTGACCGATTATGGTCAGACAGTGTATCACATGAAGCCCCGAAAGCGGAGTTACCGCGCCGACCTTTTCTATCTGATCAAGCTGTGAACATTGCTCGTCAGAGGATGTGTTTGGAGTTTGATTATTCTTGTCCGGCATATTCGAACCTCCGATAGATAAGGATATTTTAAGCTTTTCCTTTATCTTCGGCGATATGCAGAACAAGATAAGTATATAATTGTCCATCAAAAGCCGGTTGCCCCGCAAGGGGAGAGGCGTTGGACATCATTTGATATAATAGCTGTTTGCAGTTATTATATCACAAAATAGCGCTTCTTTAAACTGTCGCGAACAAAAAAACGGACGCCGTCAGGCGTCCGAAAAAGTTCAATAGCCAAGCTGAAGGTCGAGGGTCTCATCGTTGAGCACCCACTGATCGTAAACTCTGATGACTCTGAAATTCTCTTTGTCATCTCTGACCACCACGGTGGCGATGCCGGCATTTATGATGGTGCGCTTGCACATGGCGCAGGAACTTGTGTTTTTAACATACTCGCCGGTGGATACCTCTTTGCCGACGAGATATAGGGTGGAATCTATCATGTCGCTGCGCGAAGCGCTGATTATCGCATTGGCCTCGGCGTGAACAGAGCGGCAAAGCTCATAGCGCTCACCGCGGGGAATATTCATTTTCTCTCTGGCGCAATAACCCATGTCGCAGCAGTTCCTGCGTCCGCGGGGGGCACCGGTATAACCGGTAGCAACTATCTGATCGTTTTTGACGATGATGGCTCCGAAATTGCGGCGCAGGCAGGTTCCTCTGGCGGCCACAGTTTCGGCTATATCAAGGTAATAGTTTATCTTGTCGCGTCGCTGCATATGTATTCCCTCCAAAAGCAGATCGTTTATATAAATAATAAAATAAAATCTGCAAATATGCAATAGGCTGGATCTTGTGTTTCCTTTTTACTTTTGAACTGACGTGATACAACTTCGGGAATTTCACCGCGCATTGAACCGAACAGATAAATATGAAAGAATAAACTTAATGGCAAAGAGAGATTTGCCGAACTGGCAGCAACAGGGAGTTGCTTGTTAATGTGATGGCTTCGCACTATAATGGTTGTGAGGTGATGATTTTATGGATACAAAGGATATTATTCTGCAGCTCAGAACGAAAAAAGGGTTATCACAAGACGAGCTTGCTGAAAAAGTTTTTGTGACCCGTCAGGCAGTATCCCGTTGGGAAACGGGGGAAACTACGCCAAACACCGAAACATTAAAACTGCTTTCCAAACTGTTCAACGTTTCTATCAATACACTTCTTGGCTCTCCCAGACAGCTGATCTGCCAATGCTGTGGTATGCCGTTGGAAGATTCCACTATCAGCAAAGAAACAGATGGTTTCTTTAATGAAGAATACTGCAAATGGTGTTACGCGGACGGAGAATATATGTATC
>CAZSEO010000050.1:0-14038 GCA_964605985.1 uncultured Oscillospiraceae bacterium
CCAAAGAGTAAAAGTTTTTGAAGGTCAAGGAAACTTTTTTCAAAAAGTTTCTTTGATTATGCCTTTTCGGGGAAACGGTCAGTCTTGGTTATGCTGAGAACTACAAAGAACAGTATCACCGCAAGAACGATGCATACTGCCAGCATATAGAAGTAGCTGCCGAAGGTATCGCTGCACCAGCCCATAAGAGGATTTCCGACCGCGATGCCTGCCGAAGAGGTGGCGTAAGCCATTCCCATGAAGGTGGAAAATTCTTTTCTGCCGAAAATTCTCGACATCATAAGCGAGAGCATAAGGTTCTCAAGCGGGATGGAAAGTCCGAAGATGGCAGCGAACAGGAAATAGTGCCAAACCTCATGGGCAAACAACAGCAGCGCGAGTCCGGCGATATTTGAGAAGAAGCAGATGCAAAGGGTGGGGACAAATCCGATATGGTCATTGATATAGCCGAGGCATATCTTTGAAAGAGCGATAGAGATGAAAAGCAGGCTGGTGACCGATGCCGAAGCGGAAGGGGAAAGCCCTGCGTCAGCCATCTGAGAGGGCACCGAAACATAGATGGGGTTGTTTAAAAATCCGATGAAGAAAGAAGCGGTTATTATGGTGTAGAATAAAGGGCCGCGCATAGCTTCTTTGAGCGTCACACCGGTAAGCTCACCCTTGGATTTTCCGGGAGCCGCTGCGGGAGTTCCGCCGACCGGCTCAAGGCCCATGGAGGATGGGTGTTCTTTGATAAATATAAGTATAAGGATAGAACTGGCAAGCGCAAAGGCAGCTGCGGTACGGAAGGAGAAGCGCCAGCCAAAGTTTTCGATCATGAAAGAGACCAGTTGGGAAAACAGCGCGCCGCCGACTCCGCTTGCCGCGAGAACTACGCCGAGAACGGTTCCGCGATGGCGGGAAAACCAGTTGTTTATCAGAGCGGTGGCAGTGGTGCCGATGGAGTAGGAAGCTCCGATGCCGTGAAGCACCGCGCCGAAATAGAACATTGCGGGAACCGAGCTTACAGAATAGGTGAAAAGCGCCAAAGTGAGCAGAAAACTGCCGAATATCGCAAGCCTTCTCAGTCCGAATTTTTTATGCATATACCCGAACATTATATTGCATATCGTGCTGGTGGCAAAGCGGAAGCTTGAGATAGCGGAGAACTGGGCACGGCTCATTGCGGTGGAGGTCGTTACCGGCACGAGGTAGAGTCCGTGAGGAGAATTGCATAACCCTAAGCCGATAAAGATCATCAAAAAGCAAACTGTTGCGATCACCCAGCCGTAATGGAATTTGGATTTAACCATAAACAGGACCTCCCAAATCTCTTTTGGTCAATTCTACAGCATATTAGTTGGTAACGCAATCATTTTGATTGAAAAATATGCACAAAAAAGCCCTCGGATCCTTGGCGTTTTGCCTCAGAACGGGGGCTTTGATGCGATATTTACAGTCCCTCGGCTGCATCGAGAGTTTGGCGTATGGTGAGGATGGAATCCTTTTCGTTTTCCATCCTCACAGATATATAGGGCTTTTCGCCCGCGTTGACCAGCACTCGTCCTTTGAGGGTGGTCGCCACCGTGGCGGCGAGAGCGGGGTCGATGCGTTCAAAGAAGAACAGCATCTGACCGTTGCGCTGCGATATCTCCTTTATGCCGATGGAGGCGGCACGGTTGCGCACCAGCGCAACATCGATAAGCCCGGCAACCGTCTTGGGCGGATCGCCGAAACGGTCGATAAGCTCATCGAGGACATCGCGGGCATCCTCCTCGTTGGTGACGGCGGCTATCTTTTTGTAAACATCGAGACGAAGCGCAAGGCTGTCGATATACTGCTCGGGAATGTGAGCGGCAACGGGTATATCGACCTGACACTCTCCGGTTTTGGCTATCGGTTCGCCGCGCGATTCTGCTACCGCTTCCGAAAGCAGACGCAGATACATCTCATATCCGACCGCTTCCATATGGCCGTGCTGCTGTGCGCCCAGCACGCTGCCTGCGCCGCGTATCTCCATGTCGCGCATTGCGATGCGGAAGCCCGAGCCGAAGGAGGTAAATTCCTTGATGGCGTTTAAGCGCTTGGAGGCTATCTCGGTCAGTGCTTTCATTGGGCGGAAGGTGAGATAGGCGAACGCCCTGCGTGAAGAACGGCCTACTCGTCCGCGCAGCTGGTAAAGCTGCGAAAGCCCCATGTTGTCGGCGTTTTCTATGACGAGGGTGTTGCAGTTGGGAACGTCTACGCCTGTTTCGATGATGGTGGTGCAGACGAGTATATCTATTTCCCGGTCGACCAGCCCCTGCCAGATATTGGAAAGCTGCTGCTCGGTCATTTTGCCGTGAGCCACCGCTATCCTTGCATCGGGAACAAGTTCGCGCAGCCTTCCGGCGCAGAGGTCTATCGTTTCGGTGCGGTTGTGAAGATAAAATGCCTGACCGCCGCGGCGCAGCTCGCGATTGAGAGCATCGGCAATGATAGCCCAATCGTGTTCGATGACGTAGGTTTGAACGGGGTGACGGTCCTGCGGCGCTTCTTCGATGATGGACATATCGCGGATACCGCTCATCGCCATCGAGAGAGTTCTCGGGATGGGGGTAGCCGAAAGAGTGAGAACATCCACCGATTCGCGCAGCTGCTTGAAGCGCTCCTTGTGGGCGACCCCGAAGCGCTGCTCCTCATCGATGATGCAGAGGCCGAGATCCTTGTATTCAACATCCTTTTGCAGCAGGCGGTGGGTGCCGATGACGATATCCACCTCGCCACGGCGCAGCTTTTTGATTATCTCCTCCTGCTGCTTGGGGGTGCGGAAGCGGGAGAGTATCTCGATATTGATCGGAAAGCCCTCCATACGGCTTTGGAAGGTTTGATAATGCTGCCATGCGAGTATGGTGGTGGGGACCAGTACCGCGCACTGCTTGGAATCGTTGACGCATTTGAAGGCCGCGCGCAGCGCTACCTCTGTCTTTCCGAAGCCAACATCACCGCAGAGCAGGCGGTCCATCGGCTTGCCCGATTCCATATCCTCTTTTATCTCGGCTATGCAGCGCAGCTGGTCGTCGGTCTCCTCATAGGGGAAGCGAAGCTCAAAATCACGCTGCCAGTCGCCGTCGGGCGAAAAAGCGAAGCCCTTGGCGTTGAGGCGCTTTTTGTAAAGCTCGGTCAGTTCATCTGCCATATCCGCAACAGCCTTGCGGACTCTTGCTCTGGTTTTCTGCCATTCGGGTGAGCCAAGACGTGAAAGCTTTACGATGCCGTCCTCAGATTTGCCGATATATTTGCTGACAAGGTCGAGCTGCGTTACCGGCACGAACAGTGTGTCGGTGCCTTGGTAGCGTATCTTGATATAATCCTTGGTGACGCCCAGCACCTCGCGCTTGACTATGCCCGAAAAAATGCCGATACCGTGGGTGGCGTGAACAACGTGATCCCCCTCGGTAAGGTCGGAGAGGGAACGGATGGCATCGGCGGCGCGGCGCTTCTTTTTGAGCCGCTTGGGCGGCGCCGCCGAGCGGGCATGGCTTATGACGGCGTATTTCTCGGCGGGGTATTCAAATCCGGCTGAGATGGTGAGGTCGGTAACGGTGACCCCTTCGGTATTATCGGGGAATTCGGAGTATCTTGCCGCGATGCCCTCACCGGCAAGGTCATGGATAAGCGCGTCGCAGCCGCGCTTTGTCGGCAGCAGCACCGTTACAGCGTAACCGTTATGCAGATAGGGACGAAGATCCTCCAGCAGGTGAGAAAGCTCACCGCCCCAGGGGGCGAGCGCCATCGCCTGTATATTTTGAAGCCCGCGCAGCTTTAGATCGGGGATGGTGCGCGCAAAGGTATCGAGAACGACGCTGCGGCGGTCGGATATCTCACAGAGCAGGTCATCAAAATCGCCGGAAAAGCTTTCGCAGCCGCTGAAGCAGACGCCGTCCTCCATAAGCGCGGTGACGTCCTGGTTAAGCTGCCAAAGCGCGCCCGCGAGCGATTCGCGGCAGGCAGCAGGGTCGGAGAGGGCGACTATGCCCTGCTGCGGAAGATGATCAAAAAGGGTGAAGGGGCGCTCATATAAAACCGGCAAAAATCTGTCGAGCGAGCCGGGCGAAACGCTGTTCGCGATATTATCAAGCATACGGGAGAGTTCAGCCTTTGCCGCCTCATTTTTTTGCTTTGAAAGCAGATGCTTCAGCAGCGGTTCAAGCCCCTCCTCGGGGGAGAGTGCCTCGCGGGCAGGGGTTATCATAACCTCGTCGGCGTAATCTCCGCGGCGCTGGGTATCGGGAGAGAAAAAGGTGATGGAATCTATCTCGTCGCCCCAAAATTCCACGCGTACCGGCTCCGACAGGGCGGGAGCGAAAAAATCGACGATACCGCCGCGCACGGCGTAGGTGCAAACGCCCTCTACCTGATCGCAGCGTGCATAGCCCGCGTTATGAAGAAGCCTGACCAGCCCCTCGGGGCCTTGATCAAAGCTGCCTTTTAACAGCGCGCTTCTTTGTGCCAGTGCTTCAGGGCCTACGGTATACTGCATCGCGGCTTCCGCCGAAGCGACCACCAGCGCTCTGCCGTTTCGCAGCGCTTCCATGCAGCCCATGCGCATGAACTCGTATTCGCCGCTTGAGGCCTCGGTGGTGTGCAGCATAAGCTCCTTGGTGGGGAAATGCAACACCGTATCATTGGGCAGCAGCGCACGGATATCTTCAAACAGCCTTACCGCTGACGGCTCATCGGGGGCAATAACTATCATCGGAGAGTTGAAGCGGCGATGCAGCGCGGCGCAGTAATGTGCCTTATGGATGTGGGATAATCCTACGCAGCCAAAGGGGGTCTTCCCAACGGACACCCCCTTGCAGATGCTTTTAAATTGTTGGGAATTTTCTAAGATGTGGTAAAGCTTCATGCTTTGTTAAACCTGTTCATAGCTTCGTTGAACTTGTCGCCAACGATAAGCTCGATAATTTCGTCTATCTTCAGGATGGCTTCTTCAATAAGCTTGCGGTCCTCTGCGTTGGGAACGCCCAGCACCCAGTCGGCCATATCATAATCGGGATGAGGCTTATCGCCCACACCTATTTTTACACGGGGAAAGCTGTTCTTTCCCGAAAGATATATGATATTTTTAAGTCCGTTATGACCGCCGTCCGAGCCCTTCTGACGGATCCTGAGTCTGCCGGGGGCGAGAGAAACATCATCGTGGATAACGATGACCTTTTCTATCGGCACTTTGTAGAAGTTCATAGCTTCCACAACAGCCTGCCCCGAAAGGTTCATAAAGGTGGAGGGTTTTAAAAACAGCACCTTTTTGCCGGCTATCATCACCTCTCCGGTGAGGCTTTGAAAACGCAGCCGGTCTATCTTAAAGCCGCGCTTTTCGGCTATCTGATCGGCGGTGATGAACCCGACGTTGTGGCGTGTGTTTTCATACTGCTTGCCGGGGTTGCCCAGGCAGGCAACGATATATTCCACCGGACCCGCCGGAAGAGTGGCTTTGGGCTTGCTTATGAGCTTGAAAAGCTCGGAAATGTCAGACATGGTATAGAGTCCTTTCCTGTTTTAGGATATCAGATGGGCAGAGAGGTTTTTGTCAATAAAAGGGTTTTGCAAATACCGAAAGCGGGACTTGTACACCAAGTCCCGCTGAAAAGGCATATCAAATATTGTATCAGAGGAGCAGGGGAGATACCGAACGGTCGGAATAGATGCGGCTGATAGCCTCTGCGAAAACAGAGGTAACAGACAGCTGCTTGAGCTTGCCCGAAGCGGTATTCTGGAGCAGCGGGATGGTATCGAGAAGGACCATCTCGGAGAGAACGCTCTCTTCGATGCGGTCGAGAGCGGGGCCGGAAAGAACGCCGTGGGTAGCGCCTGCGTATACAGCCTTTGCACCGCCCTTGGTGATGAGGGCGTTAGCCGCATTGCAGAGAGTGCCGGCGGTGTCGACCATATCGTCAACGATGACACAGGTCTTGTCCTTAACTTCACCGATGATATTCATAACTTCAGAAACGTTTGCGGTGGGACGGCGCTTGTCGATTATTGCGAGGGAAGCATCGATGCGCTCAGCAAACTTTCTTGCTCTGGTAACGGAACCCAGGTCGGGAGATACTACTACCAGCTCATTGTGGGGGATGTCCTTAAACTTGTCGATGTAGTAGTTGGCGAGAACCGGAACACCGAGAAGATGATCGACAGGGATATTGAAGAAGCCCTGGATCTGAGCGGCGTGAAGGTCCATGGTGAGAACTCTGTCTGCGCCTGCGGTGGTCAGAAGGTCGGCAACAAGCTTTGCGGAGATCGGATCTCTTGCCTTTGCCTTGCGGTCCTGACGGGCATAGCCAAAGTAGGGCATAACAGCGGTGATACGTCCTGCGGAAGCGCGCTTGAAGCCGTCGATGGCGATAAGAAGCTCCATGAGGTTGCGGTTAACGGGCTGGCAGGTGGACTGAACGATGAAAACGTCAGATCCGCGAACCGACTCGTTGATGGAAAGAGCGATCTCGCCGTCCGAGAAGGTCTTTACCTGCAGGTCGCCGAGAGGAAGGCCCAGCTTGCGGGCTACCTGCTCAGCAAATTCCTTGTTTGCGTTGCAGCTGAAAATTTTAATGTCCTTGCCATGAATGTTCATGATAAACCTCTCCCTTATGTTTCCCATGAAAGATGAAATTAATGTATATGGAATCGATCCTAAGTCACCGCGCCGGCGGTATTCTTCGGGTCGGTTTTCCCGTGATCATTTTTTCTTGCGGTAACGCACCGCATAGCCGGGGTAGAAAGTCTGGCGCACCCTGCCGATAGTGAGCGAATCGGCAGGAACATTTTCGGTAACGGTGGTGGCTGCCGCGACATAGGCGCCCTGCTCAACGGTGACGGGGGCAACGAGATTGGAGTTGCAGCCGATGAAGGCATCATCACCGACGGTGGTGCGGTATTTTGCCTTGCCGTCGTAGTTTACCGTTACCACACCGCAGCCGACATTTATCCTTGCGCCGAAATCGCTGTCACCGATATAGGTGAGATGCGCAAAGGAGGTCTTTTCGCCAACGGTGGAATTTTTTATCTCAACAAAGTTGCCGATCTTAACATTATCGGCAATGCTGCTGTTGGGCCTAAGCTGGGCAAACGGGCCTATTCTGACTCCGCTGCCGACACGGCTTTGTTCAAGGCGGGAACTATCTATATTGCAGCCGCTGCCGATCTCGCAATCGATGATGCGGCTGTTGGGGCCGATGGTGCAGCCCTCGCCTATCACCGTTTTGCCGCAGAGGATAGTTCCGGGAAGTATGGTGGTATCGCAGCCTATCTCAACATCGGGGCCGATCATAACGCCATCTGAGATGGGGATGTTGACGCCGTTTGCAAAGTGACGCCGAAGTATCACATCACGGGCAACGGCGTTGAGCTGAGCAAGACCCGCACGGTCATTGGCGCCGAGCGCGATGGAAGCATCGGAGCAGACAAAAGCATCGGCTTTAAGTCCTGACGATAGAGCGAGCGATATCATATCGGTGAGATAATATTCGCTCTGCGCGTTCTGAGCCTGAAGCCGGGGCAGATATTCCAAAAGGAAAGCGGTGGAGAACCAGTAGCTCCCCGAATTTATTTCACTTATCAATAGCTCGTCTGAGGTGGCGTCGGCCGCTTCCACTATTCTCAAAAAGCTGCCGTTTTCATCTCTGACTATCCTGCCGTAGCGACCTGCGTCATCCAGATTTGCTGTGATGACGGTAACGGCGCTGCCGCCGGAGTGGTGGTGCTGATACGCGCTTTTGAGCACATCTGAACTGACGAAGGGAGCATCGCCGCATAAAACGGCAACATCGCTGACGCCGCGCCTGAGCAGATCGTTGAGAAAATCAGAAGCGCACATCACCGCGTGGCCGGTTCCCAAACGCTTTGACTGAACGGCGGTGCATACCTTTTCGGGAATGAGGGCGGCAACACCTCTTGGGTCATCGGAGATGACAACGCAGGTATCGTTATCAGAAATACCTGCGCCGCGGCAGGAATCTATCACCCAGGAAAGCATCGGCTTAAAAAGCACTTCGCAGCAGACCTTGGGATCTTTTGACTTCATTCGCTTGCCGTCGCCGGCGGCGAGAATGATTGCAGCCGTCATGAAAAACCTCCGCGATGCCGCATATAAAAGCGGCAAAATGATGATGCCTTGATATCGGTGCCCGATGTGTTAACACCGCAGCACATACACATATATTATGTCAAATACCGACAGCTATTTCAAGGCTTTTTTGATATTATATCATTTTTGTTAAAAGTCCCAAATTATCGATCATCAAACAGCCCGCTGTGTGAATGTCGGTGCACTCCGAGCACCATTCCGATGCCTACCCAGGTGAGAACAGCGGAGGTACCGCCCGCCGAAAAGAGGGGAAGGGTAAGCCCCGCAACGGGCAGAAGGCCGAGACACATTCCGATGCCCCATATCGACTGAAACGCTATCAGACCGAATATTCCGGCACAGATGTTTCTGCCGAGCGCGTCTTTGGCGCGGTGGGCGTTGATGAGGATAAAAAGGCAGAGCAGAGAGAGCAGGAAAATCACGCCGCAGCAGCCGACAAAGCCGGCCGATTCTCCGATGAAAGAGAAGATGAAGTCGTTATGCATCTCGGGGACATATTGATGGTCGGAGCTCATAACACCCTTGCCCCAAATCTGTCCCGAGCCGATGGCGGTCATGCCGAGGATCTGCTGCCAACCCTTTCCGGTGGGGTCGAGCTCGGGGTTAAAGACGGTCAAAAAGCGTCCGCGCTTGTCGTCATCAAAAAAGAAAAACCAAACGAAAGGCGATGCTACCGCGGCGCTCAGTGCGGCCGCTCCGATATAGGCAAAGCTCAGACCTGCGGAAAACATCATAGAGGCGAATATCGCCACGAACACCATCGCGGTACCGTGGTCGCCCTGCGCCGCCACCAGCAAGGTGGGCAGCGCGCCGTGGACGCAGAGGGTGATGAAAGTTTTTGGCTGGTTTATGCTGTCCTTGACTTTTTCGAGATGCAGCGCAAAGGCGTAGATAAACGCCAGCTTCAATATCTCAGAGGGTTGGAATGTCATATCGATGAAAGGTATCTCGAGCCAGGCCTTATCATCTATGTAGCTGTATCGCTGTTTGCCGACTATAAATGTGAGCAAAACCAAGCCATAGGCAACCGGCAGATATATCTTCCAAAGGTTTGCCCAAAAACGGTAGTCGACTGCGGAAACAGCGCAGGCCAGCGCTATGCCCAACAGGATGGCACATATCTGAGTTGTAAAAACGCGTGATCTGATATAATCGGCGGAATATATGCCGAAAAGCATATAGGCCGATATCGAGGAGCAGGCGATGCAGAGCAGCATGAGTGCTTTGTCTGTCTTTTTATAAAATTGTATGAAGCCGCGCCAAAAAGATTTCATAGTTCCTCCGCGCATGGACAAAAATGTAATTATTGCTGACAATCACATTATAGAATAATAATCGCCCAAAGACAACCCGAACAAAGTTGGAAAAATTGATTTAAGGATAGAAAAGACGATAGCTTTGTGATATAATAATTGAATGATAAAAATAACATGAATAACTGCGTCCTTTTTTGGAGGGAAGATACAATACCTGACCTGAAAGATGCAGGGAGAAGCTTATAATGCGCGAGATGATGACCAACAGCGCCGCCGAAACTGAAAAAGCCGGAGAGTGGCTCGCGGGCTTTGTTAAAGATGGCGATATAATAGCATACCGCGGGGGACTGGGCATGGGCAAGACCACCTTTACAAGAGGGCTTGCCGCAGGCCTTGGGATAGAGGCAGAGGTATCCAGCCCGACCTTTACGCTGATAAACGAATACCGCGGTGAAAACAAACGGCTTTGTCATGTTGATGCTTACCGCCTGCACGGAGCCGACGACCTTTTTGAAACGGGTTTTTACGATTACATAGATGCCGGATGGGTGGCGGCGGTGGAATGGAGCGAGGGCATCATGCTCGATGCTGCCTTTACCGTGAGCTTTGAAAGGCTGGATGACAACACCAGAAGGATAACTTTTGAAGGGAGAGGGCTTTGATGCTTTTGGCGCTCGACACTTCTTCCAAGGCTTGTTCCTGTGCGGTTTTTGACCAAGACAAGCTCATTGCTGAAGGGTATCTCAACGGAGGGCTTACCCATTCTGCCACGCTGACCATGCTGGTGGAAAACACCCTTTCGACAGCGCGACTGAGCTTTGAGGATATTGACTGCATCGCACTGAGCGTCGGACCCGGTTCCTACACCGGTCTGCGCATAGGTCTTGCGGCTGCGAAGGGCATGGCGATGGGAAAAAATATCCCCTGCATACCGGTTTCCACCCTCATGTCGCTGGCTTGTAATCTGACGATGTATGAGGGCGTTGTCTGCGCCGCGCTGGATGCGCGCGTCGGTCAGGTGTTTGCCGCGCTGTTCGAGATAAAGGGCGGCAAGGTCATCAGAATGACCGAGGATAAGGCGATGACTCTCGCGGAGCTTGACGCCATCCTGCCCGATGGGGCGGCGGTGTGCGGCGACGGAGCGGCACTGGTCTGCCGAAGCTTCCCTCAAAAGGGGCTGAGGATGCCGCCCGACAGTCTTACTTATCAAAGGGCTTCATCAGTGGCGCTTTTGGCGCTGACTGAGAATTATAAGGCGATTCCGGCAGATGAGCTGGAAGCGCTCTATCACAGAAAATCTCAGGCCGAACGGGAACGCGAGGCTAAAAACAAAAATCAGGGAGGAAATTGAAATGGTTCTTGCAATCGGCAGCGATCACGGTGGTTTTGAGTTGAAGGAAGAGGTTAAAAAGCACCTCGACGCAAGGGGAGTGGCTTATAAAGATTTTGGCTGCTTCACCAAGGAGTCCATCGATTATCCTGTAGTGGCTAAGGCTGTAGGCACCGCTATCGCCAGCGGCGAATATGAGCGCGGGCTGCTTTTCTGCGGCACCGGCATCGGTATTTCGATGGCTGCAAACAAGATCAGGGGAATCCGTGCGGCCTGCTGCGATGACTGCTTCTCTGTAAAATATACCAGACTTCATAACGATGCAAACATTCTTTGTATGGGCGGACGTGTAGTAGGCCCCGGACTTGCATGTGAGCTGGTAGATCTTTTTATCGATACCGAATTTGAGGGCGGCAGACATGCACGCCGTGTCGGTATGATAGCCGACTTGGAGCAGGAGAAGTAAAATGTCCGGTGAAACTATTCCGCTGCTGATAACCTGCGTAGTCGGATCGATAATACAATCCACTACCGGTTTCGGCTTTGGTTCTGTCATGATGGCGGTGCTGCCCTATTTCATGGCAAACTATCTTCAGGTGGCAGCGCTTTCCACACTGTGCGGCACATCGATATCCATTATGGTGGCTGTTAAAAACTTTAAAAATGCCAACTTTAAGGTGATATTGCCGTTGTTTGCCGGATATATAGTTTCCTGCACTGTGGCGGTCAAGGTTTCCAAGGGCTTTGACGGCGAAATGCTCACCAAGGCGCTTGGAGCGATACTTATCATCGTCAGCATTTATTTTGTGTTTTTTAACAACAAGATAAAGATAAAGCCCACCTTCAGAAATGGCGTTATCGCGGGAATGATCGGCGGCGTCGGTTCGGCGCTGTTTTCGATAAGCGGACCGCCTACCGTTATCTATATGCTTGCAGCCATTGATGACAAGGATACCTATCGCGCAAGCACGCTGACGTTTTTCGCGATGGGCGGTATCTATTCCACTGCCGTTCGCATAGCCAATGGTATCTTTACGGCGCATATGGTGCAGCTTTGGCTCATGGCGCTGGTAGCGTTGGCTATCGGCACCTATATCGGCGGAAAGATATTCCATATGATAAATGCCGATATGCTCAAAAAGCTGGTTTACGGCTATATGGCTGTATCGGGCATAACTATGCTGATCTGAGCGGGATAAGATACTTTGTTGGGAGAGATATATATGTCACCTTTATCTGTTGCGCTGCTGCTGGTGATGATCACCGGAAGCGCGCTGGTGCAGTCCACCACAGGCTTCGGCTTCGGTATAGTTTCGATGTCGTTCCTGCCATATATGATGACTGATTATATGGGGGCTACGGCGCTTGCCGGATTGGGCGCGCTTGCCACATCGCTGTTCGTCGCAGTAAAGAATGTCAAAAATGCACAGTGGAAAGTGATTCTGCCGGTGATCTGCGGATATACCTTTTCAAACGTGCTTACAGTGCGCGTGGCGAAAGGCTTTTCCAGCGACTCATTGACCGCCGCGCTCGGCGTGATGCTTATTCTTATGAGCATATATTTTATGTTCTTCAATAATAAGTTCAAGATAAAGCCGACGCTTGCAAACGGTGTTATCGCCGGATTGTTAGGCGGAGTAGGCGCGGGATTGTTTTCGATAGGCGGTCCTCCGGTCGTTGTCTATATACTTTCCGCTACCGACGACAAGGAGCTGTATCGCGCAAGCCAGCTGACCTATTTTTCAATGAGCGGTATCATCTCGACCACCGTAAGATGGGCAAACGGTATCGTTACAGGCGAAGTATTGATGTTGTTTGCGCTGTCGCTGGTGGGTATCGTTTTGGGGACCTATCTTGGCGGAAAGATATTCCACAGAGTAAACGCCGATCTGCTGAAAAAGATGATATACGGCGTAATGGCTCTGTCCGGCGTGACGATGTTGTTTTAAATTGCACATGGTATGTGCCTGATATAAATTGAATAAAAAAGATTATTAATGGAGGTAAATGATCATGACACCTATTATCACTACCCATCCCCTTATTCAGCATAAAGTTACTCTTCTCAGAGACAAGAACACCCCCTCTAAGGATTTCCGCGAGTTGGTGAGCGAGATAGCTATGCTCATGTGCTATGAGGCTACCCGCGACCTGCCCCTCAAGGAGATCGAGATAGAGACACCCATCACCGTTACCAAGGCTAAGATAATCTCCGGCAGAAAGCTCGCTTTTGTTCCGATCCTCAGAGCCGGCCTCGGTATGTGTGACGGTATGGTCGAGCTGGTTCCCGCAGCTAAGATCGGCCACATCGGAATGTACCGCGATCCCGTTACCCATGAGCCTCACGAGTATTACTGCAAGCTGCCTGCCGATATTGCTGAGCGCGACGTTATCCTGCTCGATCCCATGCTTGCTACCGGCGGCTCCGCTATCGACGCTGTAAACGCTATCAAGAAGCGCAATCCGCGCAGCATCAAGTTTGTCTGCATCTGCGCCGCTCCCGAGGGCATCGACGCCCTGACCGCTGCTCATCCCGACGTTCAGATCTATGCTGCCGCTAAGGATGAGAAGCTCAACGACAACAAGTATATCGTTCCCGGACTTGGTGACGCAGGCGACAGGATTTTTGGCACCAAGTGATCATCGAAAGGGGTGTTTACTGTGACTGCTTTCAACAAAAAGACTATTGAAGATATCGATGTATCCGGCAAAAAGGTGTTGGTTCGCTGCGATTTCAACGTTCCGCTTTCTGATGGAAAGATCACCGATGATAAGCGCATAGTTTCTTCGCTGCCCACCATCGAATATCTGCTCAAAAACGGCGCTGCCGTTATACTTTGTTCTCACCTTGGCAGACCCAAGAACGGACCTGAGGCAAAATTTTCGATGAAGCCCGTTGCTGACAGATTGGCCGAGCTTGGTATCGGCGCTCAGCTTGCTGCCGATGTAGTTGGCGAAGATGCTCAGGCAAAGGCTGCCGCCCTCAAGAGCGGCGAGGTCCTGCTGCTTGAAAATGTTCGCTTTGAAAAGGGCGAGACCAAGAATGATCCCGAGCTTTCCGCAAAGTTTGCGGCGCTTGCCGATATTTTTGTAAATGACGCTTTCGGCACCGCACACCGTGCCCACTGCTCCACCGCGGGCGTTGCAGAGCATCTCCCCGCAGTGAGCGGCTATCTTATCAAAAAGGAACTGGACGTTATGGGCAAGGCTCTTGCCGCTCCCGAGCGTCCCTTCGCTGCTATTCTCGGCGGCGCAAAGGTATCTGACAAGATAGGCGTTATCGAAAGCCTGCTTGACAAGGCCGACACCATTATCATCGGCGGCGGCATGGCTTACACATTCCTT
>CAZSEO010000051.1:0-11047 GCA_964605985.1 uncultured Oscillospiraceae bacterium
GCGCGTGGGTAGCTACCTCTGCTTACTTTGTAGGCGTTGCCGCAGTTATCGTTTCCGGTATCCTTCTCAAGAAGACCAAGATGTTCGCAGGCGATCCCGCTCCCTTCGTTATGGAGCTTCCCTCTTACCACGCACCCGTTTCGGGCAACATTCTCAGAGCTACCTGGGAGCGCGGCTGGAGCTTTATCAAGCGCGCAGGTACCGTTATCGTTGCTGCAAGCATCATTATCTGGGTACTTAACAGCCTTACCCTCGAAGGCGGCCTCCATTACATCGGAGAAGGCGAAGAGATGTCCATTCTCAATGTTATCGGCGAAGCTATCGCAGTTATCTTTATTCCCCTCGGCTTTGGCAGCTGGCAGGCAGCTGTTGCTACCGTTCTCGGCCTTGTCGCTAAGGAAGAAGTTGTCGGCGTATTCGGCTCCCTCTCTTCCATGGCAGACGCTGACCTCGCATTTGAGCTGGTTGAGGCTGCTGACTCTGTCGGCCTTGCAGTTATCGGTCAGGAATTCTTCGGCGGAAGCAAGATCGCGGCTTACTCCTTCATGGTATTCAACCTGCTCTGCGCTCCCTGCTTCGCAGCTATGGGCGCCATCAAGCGCGAGATGAACAACCCCAAGTGGACTGCATTCGCCATCGGATATATGTGCGCATTCGCTTATGTCGTTTCGCTCATCGTTTACCAGCTTGGTCTTGTCTTTACCGGCAACGGCTTCACCATTGGCACTGCCGCAGGCATCGCAGCCCTCGCAGTTCTGCTTTACCTGCTGTTCCGCAAAAACAAGTATAATGAAAATGTTCTGACCGTTGAAACCAAGGAAAAGGTCAGCAACAAATAAGGAGAACCGCTATGAATCTTCCCACTGTCATCGTAGGCGTTATCGTTGCAGTTATTTTTGTAGCTATAGTAATTTCTTCCATCAAAAAGAGAAAGTCCGGAGGTTGTTCCTGCGGATGTGGCTGCGGCGGCTGCCAGATGAACGGAAGCTGTCACGGCGGCTCTAAAGAATAACAGGCAAAAAAGATATCCTCCCTGTCTCCCCCCTAATGCAGGAAATGGCAGCCGGTCTTTATAAGACCGGCTGCTGAGGAAAACTTTTAGCATACATATCGTTGGGCGTCCCGGACGCCTAAAAAATTCCAGCCGAGTTAGAGCACTCTAACTCATCGAAGATAGGAGTGAGCGCCATGTCTGAAGAACTCGTAGTAAAGCATTGTTCCCCCACCTTAGCCAAAATAAAGACGGGCAACCTTTTTTCATGCCGCTGCGAATCTAAAGAAGAGCTTTTTAAGGCCATTAGAGCTCTAAATAAGCGGTTGGTCCCCAAGGGACTGCGCCTCTTGCCGCTTAAATATTCCGACGGTCTGGCGCTCATCTATCTTTTCCGTCCCTCACTGCTGGCGCGCGATCTCTCTGATGATACCGCTTTGGATATACTTGAACAGGCCGGTTATCAAAGCCATAAGCCGGAGCACAGTATCCGACAGCTTATGCGACGCCTTAATGAGTGCGATGGCTTTCCTCACGAGATAGGGCTTTTCCTGGGCTATCCCCCCGAGGATGTAAAGGGCTTTATCGAAAACAAGGGCGCGCATTTCAAGTTTGCCGGCCTGTGGAAGGTTTACGGCGATGAAAACGCCGCGCGTAAACGCTTTGAAAGCTACCGCAAATGCACCGATAATTATCAAAAACAGCTTGCTTTCGGCATCTCCTTTGAGAATCTTGCTGTTGCGGGCTGAAAAATATATTTCTTATTACGGAAGGTGATCCCTATGAAAAAAGTAGCAATCGTTTATTGGAGCGGAACCGGAAATACCGCAGCAATGGCTGAGGCCGTAAAGGACGGAGCAGTATCCGCCGGCGCTGATGTCGTACTGCTCAGCTGTGACCAGTTTGATGCCTCTATGATATCCGACTTTTCTTCCTTCGCATTCGGTTGTCCCGCAATGGGTGCTGAGGTCCTCGAGGAGATAGAGTTCGAGCCTATGTTCAACAGCATCAAGAATCAGCTCGGCGGCAAAAGCGTTGCCCTCTTCGGCTCTTACGGCTGGGGCAGCGGCGACTGGATGAGAAGCTGGGAGCAGGATTGCGACAGCTGCGGAATAAGACTCGTATGCGACAGCGTTATCTGCTGCGAAGCTCCCGACGATGCAGCTATAGAAAGCTGCAAGGCTCTCGGAGCGGCACTTTGCTGATATAAAACAGACAACAACGATTTCACTCATACCTCGCTAAAAGCGAAGCATTCCCTGCGCGGGTACCGTTTGGTATTTGCGCAGGGAATGCTTCGCTTTTTGTATTTATGTCTATGGCTCAAAGTTCGAGCTTATAAATTCTATTGGCGTTATCAAAAAAGACCTTTTGCCAATATTTCTCCGGGACCAGCCGCTTGATAAAACCGATATACTCACCAAGGTTTACTATCGGCCAGTCGGTGCCGTACATTATCCTGTCCCAGCAGTTAGCGGCTGTCAGCCAGCTTTTGAGCAGAAACA
This sequence comes from uncultured Oscillospiraceae bacterium, assembly GCA_964605985.1. Taxonomy (GTDB): domain Bacteria; phylum Bacillota; class Clostridia; order Oscillospirales; family Ruminococcaceae; genus Yanshouia. The sequence continues at coordinate 2,497 of CAZSEO010000051.1, forward strand.
GATATCCCGACTGCTCCTCAAAATAGTCGTCAAGGTCTATCCTGCCGTCGAGCAGACCGGAAAGGTCGGCGCAGACGTTTGTATTTTTGGCCAGCACCGCGGAGGAGGTCTCAAAAAACGGATTCCCGAAATGGCACATTACAAAGCGTGTTTTTCGGTGGTCGGCTGCGACCTCGTCGAGCGCCATAGGATGGCAATATTTGAGGTGCGCTCTGGCATGAGCGGTCAACCCGGTGTGTATCGCCACCGGCTTATCATATTTTGCAGCCAGCTCATAGACCGGCTCATATAGACCGTCTGAGATGGCTATTTTATTGTAGCCCGGATAGAGCTTCACTCCGCAGCAGCTGTCACGTCTGAGATGCTCTTCCACCTTTTGCGGCATATCCTCCACCAAGGTCTTTCCTTCGCCGAGCAGCGAACTGTCCAAGCCTATACAGTAGTGAAACATATCAGCGGGATAGTCGTGATATCCGGCTTCCAGGCTGCGGTTTCCCATAACAACTCCATGCACCATTTCAAGCTCTGCATAGGTCGAGCGCAGGTGCCCGATACTGTTGTGATGCCCCACTCGCTGTGCCATCTGTTCTATATGTGGCTCCTGCGGAAAAAGATGCAGGTGCGCATCTATTATCTTCATGGTATTTCCCCTTTTGAAAAAGCTGTTTTAATTATATATCAATCGTTCCCCATATGCAAACGATGCCCCCTCTTTTCTCAAGAGGAGGCATTTCTTCTGTTATTTTCCCGCCATTCTGCGGCAGGTGGTGATAAGATCCTCATGCTCGGCGTTCCTCGGCTCGTATCGGGTCACCTTGCAGGCAAACTGGAACAATGACGCCTGAAGCACCATTACCAGCACCGTTCCGATGCCGAAAGGTGCGCCCATAATAAAGCCAACCCCCAACACCGCGACCTCAAGGCAGAATTTTACCGTTCCGATAGGCGCCTTTGGGAACCTTTTGCCCACTATCACCATCAGCGTATCACGCGGACCGCATCCCATAGCGGGAAGCATATAAAGTATGGTCGCAAATGAAACTATCGTCTGACCGGCAAGGGTACAGATAGCTCCTGCAACAGCGCCGGATGCATTGGGTATAAAATCAAATAACGCAAGAAACAGGTCGGCAAAAACCGGTATCAGCAAAGCGTTGAGCAGCGTTCCAAAGCCAAGCTTGCCCTTGCCGAAAAAATCTATTGCCAATATCACAGCGCTTATGATCAGCGACGCCTCTCCAAAGCTTATATCTGCCATACCGGCTATTCCGATCGCCAGCGTATTCCACGCGTTGGTGCCCGCCGCGCCTGCCTTGACCCCAAGAAAGCTGCCGAAGCCGTAAAGCGCAAGGCTCAGACAGCAATAGGTAAATCTCTTAGTATATTCCTTCAACATAGTATACGCCCTCTTTCAATGCCGTCACGTTGAAAATTATACCATTGCAAAAACCTTTATTCAACACAGCGAGATAAAAATATCATTTTTTAGTACAACTGCATAAAAGCCGTCCGCAGAAATCTCCACGGACGGCTTTCATAGTTTTCAAAAGGGCTTGGTATCAGCCCTTCCAGTTTTTATATTCATATCCCTCGGGCACCGGTACGGCAAAGCCGGGAAGATCCAGCGCGATCATATCTTTGGAAACAGGCCCATAATCCGCGCGGTAATGTATCGAGGATTTGACAACTATTATCTTCTGATCCTCGGGGGTTATGCCGTGGCTGCGCAGCATCTCGGTATCAAGCGCCTGCTTGGGAAGGCTGGTCACAAGAACGGTGTTGCCGCCTACCTCTATAACGGCGGTCTTGCCCATATTGTTGAGAGTGCCGTGCTGCATCCTGCCCTTATTGACAAATTTTCCGTCGGTTATCATTTTAACGTAAGCTTCCACTTCGATCGGACCGCCGGAATAAGCAGGGTCGCTCCAACCGCCGAGTTTAAGCGAAACGGTGGAACCAACTCCGGATCTTTCACAGGCTTCAACGCTTGCGGGATCGCATATCAAAGCGACTGCCGCGCCGGTGATGCCGCGCTCGAGCATTCTGCGCAGTATATGGGTGGTGTCTCCTACTCCGCCCGCGCCGGGATTATCGGAAGCATCAGCCAGCACTACCGGACCCGCACCTGGCGCTTCGGCAATATCAAGAGCCTCGTCAAGGGTGGGATACACACGCTTGAGGTTGGGGATATTTTGCTCGATAACAGCTTTAAGCTCGTCTGCCGCCGCTTCTGCCAGCGCCTTGTCGCCGTCTGCTACTGCGATGACCGCCATTCCCATCTCCTCGATATCGGCCGGGAAAAATCCGTGGGCAAAGCGCGCGAGCCTTATCCCGGGACGGGTCTCAAGCTCCTTGGTCTTGTCGTAAAGCGGCTTCATCTCAGGATAATCGCTCGGAAAGAGCGGAAGCAGGAAGGGTATGCGGCGGTATGCCATAACAGGGGTAAATTTTCCGTCGATTGCGTCAGCCATCATGCAAGCGGCGTTAAGACCTGTTTCGTAGTTATCGGTATGCGGATAACATTCATAGCAGACCATGGCATCGGTACAGCGTGCCATTTTTTCGGTAACGTTGGCGTGCAGATCCATCGAAGCAATTATCGGAACACCCTCGCCCACCATGTCCCGTATCATCTCATAGAGGTCGCCCTCGCCGTCGGGATGTCCCTCGGCGACCATGGCGCCATGGCTGTCTATCAGCACGCCATCGATAGGGCTTTTATCGCTGATCGCTTTGGCAACTTGCTGCAAAACAAAATTATAAACGCCCTCAGTTACCGGTCCGCAGGGAGTCGCGTACAATCCAACGGTAGGTATCAGTTCAACGTCATCGCGGCCTTCCAGCACTTTCAGAAAAGCGCCCAGCTCGGTGCCAAGTCCGCGTTGTCCGGGAAAAAGCTCCTCGCCTACATGAAAACGCAGGTTTCTGAAAGCTTTTTCATCTGCCTTTACCGGAGAAAATACATTGGTTTCATGTCTGAACTGCACTATAAGAATCTTCTTTTTCACTTGTGCCACCCTCCGTTGTGACTTAAAGTTTTCTGATTTTATGATATCACAGCCGTTTGCTTAAGTCCAGTTGAGATTTGTAAATGCACATTTCAGATTTATAATACCGCTATTGGAAAATATAATTTTCAAACACCTTGTTTAGACAGAAAGGGCAGCCGCTGAAAACGGCCGCCCTTTTTATCTTTCAGATAGTCCCTTTTTGTTTAAAGCCATCGATCTCTTCCTTTGTAAGTCCAAGCATGTCGCCGTATACTTCATAATTATGCTCACCAAGCGCCGGTGCAGGGCGGTGAATAAACAGCTCACTTTCGCTCATCTTTATCGGAACTGCGGTAACACGGAACGTGCCGATACCCGGCTGTTCCATCGTCGGGAACATTTTGCGCGCCTTGGCAAAGTGCTCATCTTCAGATATCTCAGCTATCGAGAGGATGGGGCCTGCCGGTATTCCCTGCGCCAGCAGCTTATCCACCACTTCGCTGACGGTGTAAGCTGCCGCCCAGCCCTCAAGTATCTTGCGCACCTCTTCATGGTGGGCTACTCTTGCGGAGATGCAGTTGTAACGCTCGTCCTTAGCTATCTCGGGCATCATAAGCACCTTTTCACACAGCTTATCAAATAGCGCATCCTTGCCAACGCCTATCATAAATACGCCGTCCCTGGCATGATAGGTGCCATAGGGGCAGTTTGCGGGGTAACGGTTTCCGGTGCGGGGCGTGGTGTTTCCGGTAACGAAATAGCGGTTGTTTTCCGATTGTTGCAGCGCTATGATGGAATCCGCCATGGCAGTCTCTACACGCTGCCCTTTTCCGGTAACAGAGCGGTAATGCAGCGCGGCAAGTATCGCTATGACAACATTCATGCCCGCGGCTATGTCCGCAATGGAAGCGCCTACCTTCAGCGGTTCGCCATTCTGCTCACCGGTAACGCTCATTATGCCGCCCATAGCCTGCGCAATAACATCATAAGCAGGTCTGTTGGTGTAAGGGCCGTCGGAACCAAATCCGGATATCGACGCATAAACAAGGCCTTCGTTTATCTTTTTGAGTTCGTCATATCCAAGCCCAAGCCTTTCCATAACACCGGGTCTGAAGTTTTCGAGCACGACATCTGCCTTTTTTACCAAAGCTCTGAACAGATCTTTACCCTCTTCGCTTTTAAGATCAAGGGTTATGCTGCGCTTATTTCGATTTATAGTAACAAAAAAGGAGCTGATACCGTTGATAAAAACCGGGTTTCTTCTTGCCTCATCACCACCGTTTGGGATCTCGACCTTGATAACATCCGCACCCATTTCGCCCAGCCACATCGCGGCAATGGGACCGCTCAGCACACGGGTCATATCCAATACCACAAGATCGCTCAAAGCGCCTTTTTTATTATCATCCATGATATTGCACCTCCGTAAGTTCAGCCTTGCTTTATTAAATGTAGCATCTGCGGTCATAAAATACCAACTCATAATATTGGTGATATTCATTCAGAATGATGAATAAGTTTTTGCCTTGGTTTGTCTATTGACACCAACTGCGGGCAGTGGTAAACTAAGTTTAAGAACATTTGTTCTTCAAAAAAGGAGGGTGGGCGTGATAGTGGATATCTTTGATAAGCTTAAGATACTTTCCGATGCGGCAAAATACGATGCCTCCTGCTCGTCGAGCGGCGCGGAACGAAGCAGCCGCGGCGGTTTTATAGGCAACTCCTCCGCCGCCGGAATATGCCACAGCTTTTCGGCCGATGGGCGCTGCATATCGCTGCTAAAGGTGTTGCTTTCCAACAGCTGCGTTTATAACTGCTCTTATTGCGTTAACCGGGCTTCAAACGATACTCCGAGGGCTACCTTTCTTCCTCGCGAGCTGGCAGAGCTGACGATAAACTTTTACCGCAGAAACTATATCGAGGGGCTGTTTTTAAGTTCCGGTGTGCTGCGCAACCCTGACTATACCTGTGAGCAGATGATAGAAACGCTGCGCATACTGCGCGAAGAATACCGCTTTATGGGATATATCCACGCCAAGGCCATACCCGGCGCCGATGAGACGCTTTTAAACCGGTTAGGTCATCTGGCGGACAGAGTAAGCGTTAATATCGAATTCCCTTCGCAGCAAAGCCTTATCAAGCTTGCCCCCGACAAAAGCAAGTCATCGATAACCCGCCCAATGGCTATGCTGCGCGACGGCATACGCGAGGGCAGGACCGATATGGTGAAATATAAGGCGGCAACGCCGTTCGTTCCGGCGGGGCAAAGCACTCAGATGATAATCGGCGCCACCCCCGAGAGCGATTATCAGATACTCAACCTTTCAGCGGCACTTTATAAAAAATTCGCCATGAAAAGGGTGTTCTATTCGGCTTACATACCGCTGGCAGAGGATCCGCGGCTGCCTGCAGTGACGGTAAAACCTCCGCTTCTCAGAGAGCATAGGCTCTATCAGGCGGATTGGCTGCTGCGGTTCTACGGCTTTGAGGCATCAGAGCTGCTGGACGAACAGCATCCCACTCTCAACCCGCTAATTGACCCCAAATGCAACTGGGCGATAAATCACATGGAACTTTTTCCGGTAGAGATAAATTCGGCTGATAAAGAGATGCTGCTCCGCATCCCCGGCATAGGAGTGAAAAGTGTTCTCAAAATACTTCAGGCAAGAAAACACCACAGTCTTGATTTTGATGCGCTCAGACGGATGGGGGTATCGCTCAAAAGGGCGCAATATTTTATAACATGCTCAGGCAAAACCGCCGCAGGAGTAAAAGTAACACCCGATAATGTTTTAAACTCACTTATAACAGCGCAGGGCAGGCAGTTGCTTGACCTGCAATATGAACAGCTGAGCCTATTTTCAAACGAGCTTTTGATACCGCGCGAGGAGGTGATTTCATGCGTCAGCGGTCAGATCTGATATACCTCTATGACGGCAGCTACGAGGGGTTTTTGTGCTGCGTTTTCGAGGCGTTTTTGGCAAAGGAGCGCCCTGCCGACATCGTCACCGAAGACAAGCTGGAACCGACTCTTTTTTCGGTAAAGTGGATAGCCACCGACTACACAAAGGCAGTGAGGGTGATACGCGGCTTTGAAAAACGGCTGCGCAGCGATTCCATCTATCTGATAGAAAACGGGTTATACTGCTGCTGCGATAAAATTGAACTGATGATGCTGGATTTTATCATTTTTGCCTTTGAACACAGCAAAGGCTCAGCAACATCGCTCGGTGATAAAGAGGTATCTGAGCTTCAAAAGGCGGTTCTCGCTTTAAAGCGTGAGTCACACAGCTTTATCGAATTTATCCGTTTTTCGGAATATGACGGCGGCTTGGTATCGGTGATCGAGCCTAAGAACAAGGTACTGCCCACCATAGCGCCGCATTTCTGCGATAGGTTTCCCAACGAGCTTTTTCTGATATATGATAAAACACATCAAAGCGCGCTTATCCATAAAGGCGGCAAATGTATCATAGCCGACGGCGTAGAAGATTTTGTAGAGCCGCAGCCCGGAGCCGAGGAGTTGTTTTATCGCGAGCTTTGGAGCAGCTATTTTGATGCCATATCGATAAAAGAACGCGAAAATCCAAGATGTCAGCAGAATCACCTTCCGCTGCGTTACCGCAGACATATGACGGAGTTTTCAAACCGGCAAGTCTTTTCCGAAACGCGACTCATACCCGGGAAATAGTCATATAAAAATCACCTTATGCTGATATCCCGCATATGATGAAACAGTAACAACTGCGAAAGGTGATAAAAATGGCGTTATTGACAATAAACTATAACCGTCGTCTGGCGGTCAATTATGCCAACCGATGGGCATATTTCCGCAATCCCGAATTCTATGATTTCTCCGACCTGGGCGGAGACTGTACCAACTTTGTGTCGCAGTGTCTGCTGGCAGGTGGCGCCGTGATGAACTATACCCCTACCTACGGATGGTATTACCGCGACTCTGAGGACAGAACGGCATCCTGGACCGGAGTTCAGTATTTTTATGATTTTATCACCCAAAACGAAGGTGTGGGACCTTACGGCTCCGAAACCGCCGTATCTATGATGCGCCCCGGTGATATCATACAGCTGATAACGGGAGAGGAAGAAAATTATCATCATACCATAATCGTCACCGAAATACGCGGCTTCATCCCTTCACTCAACAACATCATCGTCGCCGCCCACTCATACGACTGCGATTGCCGCCCGCTATCAAGCTACGATATAAGGTCGGCACGGTTTATCCACATCGACGGAATAAGGTATGATACTGAGATATAACGCCCAACGCCTCGCCCATTGCGGGACAACCGGCTTTTGATAGACGATCATATCATTCGCGCTTACGATATAATAGCCACATGATTTGACAGCTTGCCCCGCCTTTCTTATAATTTAAGGGTGGGGTGAAAAGATGCGTCATGTTGTGATACTTAATCCAAAAGCAGGAAAACGTGATACTACTGACCGTCTCGCTGCCGAGGCGGCAAGGGCGTTTTCTTCAGCAGGACTTGAATACAGCGTTGAACTGACCCGATATGCCGGTCACGCAAAGGATATAGCGCTCGAAGCAGCCGAAAGCGGAGAAGAAGTTACGATATACGCCTGCGGCGGCGACGGCACCATCTCAGAAACGGCGCAGGCGCTTTATAACGCACCGCATGTTACGCTTGCTCCGGTCCCGGTCGGAACCGGAAATGATTTTGTACGTACCATAACCGGCGGGTACGGCAGCTATTCCATATCAGAGCTCGTATCAGAAGGCCGCACCATCGAAGCGGATATGATACTGGCCGGATCAAGAGTAGCGGTCAATATAGTTTCGGTAGGATTGGATGCTTCTATTGCCAACAACGTTTCCCGCTTTAAGCGCATACCCTTTGTCAGCGGTTCGATGGCATATAACATATCGACTGCGTTCTGCTTTTTCACCAACGTAAGATATCGTATGCAGTTTGAGCTGGATGGACGAATGCTTCCTCAGCAGGATTTTGTTTTTTCCATCGCCGCAAACGCCAGATATTACGGCGGCGGTTTCAAGGCGGCCCCCATTGCCGATATCCGTGACGGACTGATGGATTTTATGCAGATACCTACACTGCCGCGCATAAAGCTGCTGCCTATGATCAGACGTTACCGAAACGGCGAACACCTGGATATATACAAATTTATAAAGCTGATACGCTGCAAAAAGATCAAAATAATATCAGATAAACCGGTGGCGCTCAACTGCGACGGCGAAATAAAGGAAGAAAAAAATCCCGTTATCGCGCTTATACCGGGCGGAATGAAGCTGCTCGTTCCGGCAAAATATCTTCAAAATATATCCGCAAACGACTTTATGCAACAAATTTAAAATTTTTTTCAAAAACCTATTGATTTTTTCGAACAATGGTGCTATACTCATAAAGCTGTCGAAAATAACAGCTTGGCATCTGGGTGTGGCGCAGATGGTAGCGCGCTACCTTGGGGTGGTAGAGGCCGCTGGTTCAAATCCAGTCACTCAGACCATGCGGAGTATCATTAAAGGATCTGAAAGTCTTTTGATGATACTCCGCATT
>CAZSEO010000052.1:0-10933 GCA_964605985.1 uncultured Oscillospiraceae bacterium
ATCGTTCTTTCTGTTGTAAAGGGCAACATCGGTGTAGTTGTAGAAGTTAACGCTGAGACCGACTTCGTTGCTAAGAACGAGACTTTCCAGGCATTCGTTAAGGATGTTGCTGATATCATTCTTGAGAAGAACCCCGCTGACGTTGAGGCTCTGCTCGCTTGCGACGGCAAGGATGGCCTTACCGTTGAGAAGATGGTTCAGGAGAAGGTTCTTACCATCGGCGAGAACATCAAGATCCGTCGTTTCGTTCGTATGGAAGGCGACCTCGTAAGCTATGTACACGCCGGCGGCAAGATCGGCGTTATGGTTAAGTTCGATACCGACGTAGCCGGTAAGGAAGGCTTTGCTGAGTACGCTAAGGACGTTGCTATGCAGATCGCTGCTATCAACCCCACCTACGTTCGCAAGGAAGACGTTCCCGCTGAGGCTGTTGAGCACGAGAAGGAGATCCTTATCGCTCAGATCAAGGAAGATCCCAAGATGGCTAACAAGCCCCAGAACATCCTTGAGAACATGGTTGCAGGCAGACTCAACAAGAAGTTCTATCAGGACGCTTGTCTGCTTGAGCAGCCCTTCGTAAAGGATGGCAACCTCTCTGTTGCTAAGTACACCCAGGAGACTGCTAAGGCTCTCGGCGGCAAGATCGATGTTGTTACCTTCGTACGCTTTGAGAAGGGCGAAGGCATCGAGAAGAAGGAAGAGAACTTCGCAGAAGAGATCGCTAAGCAGCTCGCTAAGTAATCTTAATACTCTTTGTTTCAAAACCGCACCGAATAAAATCGGTGCGGTTTTTTATTGCCTTTGGTAAATGGTTGGTTGTACTTATCGGGATTGGGTTGAAATTTTACTTGTGTTTCAATATTTACCGTGATATAATAATACAAATTTAATTAAGTTGTGTGATATGAGTGTAACAACTGCAGCTGCGGCTTTTGTTGTTGTGCTCTATTTTATTTTAGAAAATGCTAAAAGGATGTGTTACGATGAAAATTCTTTTTATTGGCAACAGCTTTACTTTTTATAACGCCATGCCCGGATTTCTCAAAAGAATAGCATATGGTGAGGGCGAAAGGATTGAGGTAGACAGCGTAACCTTTGGCGGATACAAACTTAGTCGCCACGCAGACTTATCCACCGAGGACGGGGCATATGTAGATGAAAAGCTAAGTAGCGATAACTGGGATTATGTTGTTTTGCAGGGCCAAAGTGCTGAGCCGGCAAAAGAGTGCGAATCTTTTCTCAAGGCAGCAAGAGAAATGTGTGAGAGAATAAGAAAAATAGGAGCAAAGCCTGTTTTCTATCAGACCTGGAGCTACTACGACGGCAGCGAAAAGCTTACAGCCTCCGGTATGTCTTATGATGAGATGTACAACAAGCTTAAGGATGGATATGCAACCGCTGCAAATGAGAATAACGGCATACTGGTACCGGTAGGAGATTATTTTTATAAGCATAATCTGCCCCATGGCGATATGGATTTCATATGCAGCGACAACTACCACCCGACCAGGCTCGGAAGCTATTTGGCCGCAGTTTGCTTTTACCGCAGCTTGTTTGAAGTCAAGGACGGTAACCATTGGCACCATCCTGATACTTTACAGGAGGATGCGGATGCCATTTGGAAAATGACTGAAAATATAAATAATAAGGCTTAAAGAAAAGATCTTCTCCCGTAAATTGGTGAGAGGGTCTTATTTTGCTGGTTAATACTGCAAATAATAGCAGAGTAATTGCTTTTTTACTGCTAATCGTGGTATTATATCGTTATCTTGAAAAGAATTAGGAGGCGGAGGCAATGAGTGAAAACTTAACTATGGTCATTGGCGGAAGATACGAAATTGTCCGTCCGCTCAACAGATATGGCGAAACTGTTCTCTATCTTGCAAAGGACCTGAACGATGGCAGAACTATTTGCATACGTGAGTTTTATTCCGAGTCTATAATGAGGCGCGGAAAAGATGGCTGCTTTGAGATAAAATCGGGCGCAGAAGTAAAATTCAAGTCCCTTTCAATGGATTTTGAAGAGCTTTATAACTACCTTATGGGGTACCCTGAGGGTTTTCCGCTGCTTCGTCCTATCGATACGGTTAGAGCGAACAACACACTTTATTATATCGAGGAATATGTAGAAACAGAATCCTTTGATGACTATCTTGCCCGAAAAAACAGTATCAGTTGGGTACAGTTAAAGCGCATGATCGCGCCGGTAATCAAGCTTTTGAGCAAGATGCACGCCGACGGCATTTATCACCGCGGAATATCTCCCGAAACGGTGCTTGTAACAAAGGATCAAAATCTTATGCTTTCAGGGTTCAGCATTCCTGCGGCAAGAACTGCTGAAAGCGAGATAGATTCCACCCTTTATTTCGGGTTCAGCTCCCCCGAGCAGTACTCTTCGAGCAGCTGGCAGGGAAGCTGGAGTGACGTTTATTCCCTTGCTGCGCTTTGTTACCGTGCGCTCACCGGAGTTACACCGGTAGAATGGCGTCAGCGCGGAGAGGGAAGGGAACTGGCGGAGCCGATATCAATAAATCCCAGGATACCACAGAATGTTTCGGATGCACTTATGAAGGCGCTGAATGTTGATCTCAGCCACCGCTACCGCCAGATAGAAGAATTTTGGTGTGATCTTATTGTTGTTTCCGGCGGAGGAACTATGACTTATAAGGTGCCGATAGTTAAACGCACCGGTGAAACAGAGGTTCCCGATAAAAAGAAGCCGGATATCTTAAGGCAGCCGCTGTTGGTGGCTTTAATAGCGCTTACCTTTGTTTCGGTATTTGCGGTAGCTTTTGCCTACCGCATAGCGGATATCTATATACTTCCGCCTGCCAACAGAGGTCAGCAGGTATCCGTTTTGGATGATGATGCCCAGGATGATCTCGACATACTTGAACCGGTGATCGAAGAGCCTGAGATAGTGACGCCTGATCTGACAGGTATAGATATAGAAAAGATATTGCTCGATCCGCTTTATCATAATTTATTTACCTTCCAGATAGAACGAGTTTTTTCTGAGACACAGACTGCCGGAGCGGTAGTGGCGCAGCGACCTAAGCCGGGAGAGCCGTTGTCGGAAGAAAAAGAAGATATATTCCTTTGGGTGAGCAAAGGGAGTGAGCTGGCTCTGATGCCTGACCTTATAGGACTTTCGCTTGATAATGCAAGCAGGATGCTTGAAATGTCTGAGATAGAATATAGTGTAACATTTGTTCCTGCGGAAAGCGTGGACGGTCAACTTGAGAACGGGACAATTTTAGAAACGAGCATCTTGGCCAACGATGTGGTGCATCGAAACAGTGATGTTGTTGAATTGATGGCTGCTGAGGTCATAGTATTATCTGAGGATGAGCAGATAAGCAATGAATATGTTTATGTTAATCCTCCTAAAGTGGTACAGTATTGGCCCGTAACAGATTAAGAGGTGTTTTTAGTGACATATCAGCAAGCTATAGAGACTATCCATGCCATTCCGTGGAAAAGTCATAAGCCGGGGCTTCACCGTATTACAGAACTGCTAAGTCTTATGGGAGATCCTCAGGACAAGATTAGGTATGTTCATATTGCCGGCAGCAACGGCAAGGGTTCCTGCGCTGCAACTACCGCGGCTATCCTTCAGGCCGCCGGATATACGACGGGACTTGGCATTTCACCCTATATTCATCGTTTTAACGAGAGGATGCAGATCAACGGATGCCCTATCGGGGATGAAGAACTGGCAGAAATTACTGTAAAGGTAAAAGACTGTGCAGATAAAATGACCGAACATCCCACCGAATTTGAGTTTGTAAATGCCATTACTTTTGAATTCTTTGCGCGTCATAATTGTGATGTAGCTGTTCTTGAGGTGGGGCTGGGCGGCAGACTGGATGCCACCAACGTTATCAAGGCTCCTATCGCCGCTGTTATCACCGCTATCGGCTTGGAGCACACCACTATTCTTGGGAATACCGTTGAAAAGATAGCATTTGAAAAGGCCGGCATAATAAAACCGGGCTGTAAGGCTGTTATCAGCCGTCAGCAGCAATCGGTCATAGATGTTGTTGCCGAGGTTTGCGGTAAGAACAATGTTGAGTTTATCATCGGTGACGCGGCGATCGAAAGAGTTGCTCAGACACCATACGGACAAACTGTTAAATACGGTGATAAAATATTTGAGTTCCCGCTTTTGGGAGAACATCAGCTTCAGAATTTATCAACAGTGCTGAAGGTGGTGGAGGTTTTGCGTGATTCGGGCTACAATATCTCAGACAAGGCGCTTTGTGATGGCATCGCCTCTGTAAAATGGCCGGGACGCTTTGAGCTGATGAGCAGTAAACCGGTATTTTTCCTTGACGGAGGACATAACCATCAATGCGCAACAACTGTTGCCAAAACGCTGAAAGAGCTTTATGGCGAGCCTGAGATACTTCTACTTATCGGCGTGTTGAACGATAAGGACGTAAAAGGGATTATTGAACCGGTCGCACCTATGGTAAAAACGGCTGTTACCATAACTCCTCCCAGCCCAAGAGCGATGGAAGCTGACGAGTTGAGCAAGCTACTGAAATCTGAGTTTAATATACTAAGCGAAAGCTGCGATGATATAAAGGGTGGTGTTAAAAAGATAATGTCGTTAGCGACTGAAAACGACATCATATGTGCTTATGGTTCGCTTTACAGCGTAGGTGATATCAGAAGCTGTTTTGGCAAGGCTTAAAAATACTGAGAAATAAACAAATCCCCCGACCAAAATCGGTCGGGGGATATTCGTTTAGCTTAATTACTCGCTGATGTAAGGAAGCAGAGCAAGATGTCTTGCACGCTTGATAGCGGTGGTAAGCTGACGCTGGTGCTCAGCGCAGGTGCCGGTTACACGACGGGGAACGATCTTGCCTCTGTCAGAGAGATATCTTCTGAGACGGGGAACATCCTTGTAATCGATATCGTGAACCTTATCTACACAGAAAGCGCAAACTTTCTTTCTGCCCTTTCTGCCACGCGGTCTGTTATCGCGCTCGGTCTTTTCGAAAGCCATTGTTTTCAGCTCCTTTACTAAATGTTTTGTAGAGTTATTTGATCAGAAGGGGAGATCATTATCATCGTCAACGACCTGGAAATCGCCTTCAGAGCCGCTGGAATAGGAAACTCCTGCGTTATCGTTGGTCATTGCACCGAATCCGCTGCCTGCGGCAGAACCGCCGGAAGCACTCTTGGATTCAACAAAGAAAACTCTGTCTGCAACTACTTCAAAAACGTAACGCTTGCTGCCGTCCTGTGCGGTGTAGTCACGGGTCTGGATAGAACCCTCTACGCCGATCGCTTTTCCCTTGGAAAAGTAGCGGCAAACAAACTCAGCCTGCTGACGCCATGCCACGATGGTGATGAAATCCGCCTTTTTTTCGGCATTCTTGCTGTAAGGACGATCGACCGCAATGCGGAAGGTCGCTACATTGACGCCGTTGGGGGTAGTACGCATCTCAGGATCCGCAACGAGGCGGCCTATCAAAATCGCACGATTATACATGGAACTCCTCCTTAAGCCTCTGCCTTAGCAATGATGAGGGAACGGAGTACGCCATCGGTGATCTTGTAGATACGGTCGAGCTCAGCGGGGAACTCAGGGTTGCTGGTGAACTCTACAAACAGGTAGTGACCCTCAGCCTCATCATTGATGAGATAAGCAAGTCTGCGCTTGCCCCACTCTTCAACGTTGGTGATAGTGCCGTTAGCAGCGATGAGGGACTTGAACTTCTCGGTAAGAGCAGCGATGCCCTCCTCACCATTCTGAAGACTGAAAATAACAACGGTCTCGTAGTTTGCGGTAGCCTTTGCCATCTTTAAAACACCTCCTTCTGGACTTTAGGCCTGCAAATTTGCGCAGGCAAGGATATTGCTTTAGTCAAAGCATAACGGATAAACTATAACAGTATTTTTGGTATTTGTCAACAGTTTTTCTGAAAAATTTCTCTCTATTTGATAAAATCAAAGCTCCGCAGCCAGCTTTTTTATCAAAGCTGCCGTTTCGACTTTGAGGTCATCGCGGGAGAGGGCTGCGGCAAGAGTGGCTTCGATAATGCCGAGCTTGTTGCCCATATCGTAGCGGGTGCCGGAATATTCGCAGGCAGCCATTTTACCGTTCAATGCAAGCTGACGCATTGCATCGGTCAGCTGAATTTCTCCGCCGACCCCTGCCTCAGTTTTCTCGATAAGCGGGAATATCTCAGGTGTGAGGATCACTCTGCCGAGAATGGCATACTGGGAAAGCACTTCTTCGGGCTTGGGCTTTTCGACCATATCTCCGACCAACATATCGCCGCTTTCATCGCGCTTATATGCAATGGAACCGTATTTGTGCATCTCGCTGAGGGGCATTTCCTTTACGCCGAGAACACAGCGACCGGTGCGTTCAAAAACCTCGCACATTTCAGCGGTCGCGGGTTTCTCGCCTAAAATAACGTCGTCGCCATACATTACAACAAAGGGGTCGTTGCCGACAAACTGCTTCGCGCATAAAACAGCATGTCCAAGGCCCTTGGTCTCTTTTTGCCTTATGTAGTGTATGTTGGCAAGTCCGGAGGCTTTTATGCACTCGTTATAAAGGTCGGTTTTGCCGCCTTTCAGCAGCCTTTCTTCAAGCTCGGGGGAGCGGTCAAAATGATCCTCGATAGCATGCTTGCCGCGACCTGTGATGATGAGGATATCTGTGATCCCGGCTGCCACCGCTTCTTCGACGATATATTGTATCGCGGGCTTATCGACAATGGGGAGCATCTCCTTGGGTATAGCTTTTGAAGCGGGCAAAACGCGGGTGCCAAGTCCCGCGGCGGGTATAACGGCTTTTTTTACAGTCATTTTATAACCTCTCTTGGTCGTTATAAAGATATGGTGAACAGAGATCCTGCATAGACATAAAAGAGAACAAGGATAGAGATAGCAATAAGCACCGACAGAACGCTGGGACGTCCGAGATGATTGATGTCGTCAAAATATTCAGCGGAACCCTCGGCGGTGATATTTCTGTTCTTATATCCGCGAATATTTTTTACCGCCTGTTTAAGGTAATACTTGTTTGCAAATACGGCGCAGTATATATGAGAAATAGTGACGAGAAAATTTAATATGTTGGTCAACGGGGCAAGCTTATCCATAAGCACAGCATTGTAATAAACAGTTACTCCCATTACATCCATGGTGGCTGCGGGCTCAACTGCGTAACAGATAAGTGCGGGAACAAAAGAAAGCAGCCTTATTCCAAGAAGGAGCGCGCCGACCTTATACATCTTGCGGTAGAAGAAATAAAAATATCCGAACAAAAGCGCCGCCCAGTTCCAGCTTGCGGTAAACCCTGAAATGATAGATCTGAAGCTGCGCAGATAATAATGGAAGCTGTTTCCTGTATAGGCGATGAGATCGCGGGAGGTGACGCCATCGATAGAAAACTCGACTCGTGAACCGCGTCTTTCGCTTTGACCACCGTTATTTTCATGTTCGGAATGTCTGCGGGTGTAACGTCCTTCGCCGCCCTGATAATCAGCCGAAAGGGAAGTGCCGCACATGATGCAGTATTTGGCTTCACCGGGGTTTACCGAGTTACAGTGGCTGCATACGATCGCTTCGGCAGCGGCATTTTCAGGAAGCTTGGCTTTCCATTCAAAATCGGGAGCATGCTTATCGGAAAGAGCACATTTTCCGATGCTTTTATAGCATTCACGGTGATGTGGTGCACCACATTCGGGGCAGACAACAACGTCATCTTCTTCGGCGAAAGGCTTTTGACAAACCTCGCATAAAATACCAGTATATTTACCCAATATAAATCATCTCCAATCAAAAGGGGAAAATAACAAATCATATTTAACTATTATAGCCTATAATTTTGAAAAGAACAACATTGTTGTGTTGCTATTTTGTGTACGCCCTTTACAAATTTGCATTTTTTCTTTATAATAGTTAAGATATTGAGATAAAGGATTTGATTATTGATGCTGCAGCTTGAAGAGATGCGACTGGTACTTCAGAACAGAAAGCCCGATCTTGACGATCTGGCTGACGCTATAAACTATAAAGGACTTGAAATTCAGGTCAATGAGCTTGAGCATAAAGCGGCTGAGCCCGGATTTTGGGATGATCTCGACAACTCTCAGAAGGTACTTTCCAAAACCAAGCAGCTTAAAAAGCGCATTGAGGAATATGATAACCTTGTCGCTCTTTATGATGACGCCATGACCCTTATTGAGCTTGCGGGCGAGGAAGGGGACGACAGCGTTCTCGAAGAGATTGACGAGATGAGCACAAGCTTTTTCTCCAAGATCGATGAGTTGAAGCTTTCCACTTTGCTGACCGGCGAGTATGATTCCAGCAATGCCATCCTCGCATTCCACGCGGGCGCAGGCGGAACCGAGGCTCAGGATTGGGCTTCGATGCTTTACCGTATGTATACCCGTTGGGCAGAGCGCCACGGATACACCTATCAGATAATGGACTATCAGGAGGGCGACGAAGCCGGTATCAAGTCTGCCACCATTATGATAGAGGGTCTCAACGCTTACGGCTACCTTCGCGGAGAACACGGCGTTCACCGCCTGGTAAGAGTATCTCCCTTCGACGCTCAGGCACGCAGACAGACCTCGTTTGCTTCGCTTGAGGTCATGCCCGATCTGCCCGATGACGCCGATATTGAGATCCGCACCGAAGATATCGAGATGCAGGTTTACCGTGCCAGCGGTGCGGGCGGTCAGCACGTCAACAAGACCTCCTCTGCGGTGCGCCTTATCCATAAGCCCACCGGTATCGTTGTTGCAAGCCAGCAGGAGCGTTCCCAGTTCCAAAACAAGGATAACTGTATGAAGATGCTCAGAGCTAAGCTGCTCGAGCTTCAGATGCAGGAGAAGGCTGACAAAATATCTGACCTCAAGGGCGTCCAGCTCAAGATAGAATGGGGTAGCCAGATACGTTCCTATGTATTCATGCCTTATCAGCTTGTCAAGGATACCCGTACCGGATTTGAGTCGGGAAATATCAGCAACGTTATGGACGGCGATCTCGATGGCTTTATCAATGCTTATCTCAAGGCTTCCAGCCTCGGCACCCTCAATGGAGCAGGCGCTGACGATTGATGGTTTAAAGGTAAAAAGGCTTTCAAATGGAAATTCCATTTGGAAGCCTTTTGGCATTTATGGGGTGTTAAATCATACGTTTTAAAATATCGTGGATATGCTCAAAGGTCTCGGTGGGGTAAATGCCGAATTTTTCGATATCATCGACAACGCCTTCGCCCGAAAGCACAAAAGCGGTATCTATCCCTGCGTTTACGCCGCAGGCGATGTCGGTGTAAACACGGTCACCGATGAGCATAGTTTCCTCTTTGGAAAAGCCGTACCTATCCATCGAGAGCAGTGCCATTTCGGGCTGGGGTTTTCCGATAAATTTGGGACGCCTGCCGGTAGCACGAAAGAGCATTTCGCAAACTGAGCCGCAATCCGGCACAGAACCGAAGGAAGTGGGGCATACCCAGTCGGGATTTGTAGCTATAAAGTCAACGCCCTTTACAAGCAGTTTGCAGGCATCTTCAAGCTTTTTAAAGGTTAATTCGGTGTCAAATCCGCATACAAGCAGCGAAATGTCATCTTCAAGCTCGGTGGTGATATTAAAACCCGCTCCGATAAGCTGTTCTCTGAAGGTTTTGGTGCCGAAAGCGTAAATTTTTGCATTATCATATTTACCGCGAAGATACCATATAAGCGCATCGGTGGAGGTGAGAAAGTCATCAGCAGTGGTATTTTCGATGCCCATGCCCTTTAGGCGTTCAACGTAGGCATTTACACCTCTCGACGAATTATTGGTGACAAAAAGATATTTTCCGCCGCGATTTCTTGCTTCGGCAAGAAATTCCTTTACGCTGTCAAAAAGCTCGTCGCCGAGATATATTGTGCCATCCATATCGAGCAGGAACAGCTTTTTGCGGGAAAGGTCTATCATGGGAAAAACCTCCGTAAAATCAGCTTACCCTTGCGGAATTACCGCAAGGGTAAGCTTTTAAGTATTTGAAATTATCAGATCCTTGCAACGCCGGTCTTGCGGGCAGCTTCAGCAACAGCCTTTGCAACAGCGGGGCCAACTCTGGGATCGAATGCCTTGGGGATGATGTAATCAGCATTGAGCTCTTCGTCAGAGATAAGGTCTGCGAGAGCGTGAGCAGCAGCCATCTTCATCTCTTCGTTGATGTCGCTTGCACGAACATCGAAGGTGCCGCGGAAGATGCCGGGGAATGCCAGAACATTGTTGATCTGGTTGGGGTAGTCGCTGCGTCCGGTGGAGATGACCTTAGCGCCGCCGGCCTTAGCGTCGTCGGGGAAGATCTCGGGAGTGGGATTAGCGCATGCGAATACGATAGCGTCCTTGTTCATGGTCTTGACCATCTCGGTGGTAACGGTTCCGGGAGCGGATACGCCAATGAATACGTCAGCGCCTACCAGAGCGTCAGCGAGAGAACCGGCCTTTTTATCAAGGTTGGTGACCTTAGCCATCTCTTCCTTGATCCAGTTGAGACCCTCGCGGCCCTCATAGATAGCGCCCTTGCGGTCGCACATGGTAACATTCTTGAAGCCTGCGGAGAGCAGAAGTCTTACGATAGAGATAGCGGCAGCGCCTGCGCCGGAGGTAACGACCTTAACTTCTTCCTTGGTCTTGCCGACTACCTTGAGTGCATTGAGCAGACCTGCGAGAGTGATGATAGCGGTGCCGTGCTGGTCATCGTGGAAGATCGGGATATCGCACATCTCTTTGAGCTTGCGTTCGATCTCGAAGCAGCGGGGAGCTGCGATATCCTCGAGGTTGATACCGCCGAAAGAACCGGAGATGTTGTAAACGGTTTTTACGAACTCATCAACATCCTTGGTCTTAACACAGAGAGGGAATGCGTCAACTCCTGCAAAAGCCTTGAAAAGAACGC
>CAZSEO010000053.1:0-9942 GCA_964605985.1 uncultured Oscillospiraceae bacterium
CAGCTGGCTTTCTCCGTTAGAGTTTACTGTCCAATATGTTTGACAAACCTACAATAACTGAACTTGCTCTTTTCTATCTTTACTGATATAATAAACCGCCGCAAAATAGACATAATCCGCCGCTTAAATATGTTGGGGTTTTAACATGACATAACAACGCAGTTATGTTATAATAACCGCAAAACGGTTATTGTAACTATTTAATGTCCAACGCCTCGCCGCTTAATGCGGCAACCGGCTTTTGATGGACAATTATACTATTCGCGTTTTACGCTCATGGTATAATTTTTTAACGACCATTTTTATAAGGAGTATTTCCCGTGAAATATACTGTCAATCCCGCAGTTTGGAACAGGGTTTTCCCCGTTCCCTGCGATATCACCGATAAGCATATCAAAATGTGCAGCGGACTGGCGCTGAAATGTCTGCTGCTTATTTTGCGCGATCCCGATGAATACGGCGAGGTAGCTTCGCTTGCCAAAAAACTGGGGCAGCCTCAAAGCGAAATAACCGATGCGCTCAACTTCTGGGAAGAACAAGGTATCCTTGCAAGCTGCGAAACCAACGCAGCGCCTTTATTTAAAACTATACCGGAAGCAGCTCCGGCCGTGGACAACATCTCCGCAGTTAAATCGGAACAGCCCAAGGCAGAGACAAAGGCGGCTCCCCCTCCCTCCAGACCGCGTTTTCCGCGTGATGAGGCGCTTTTCATTATCGACGGTGACGACACCCTCCATTCGCTGATGCAGGAGCTTCAGGAGGTATTGGGCAAACCTATGACCTCCGCTGATGCCGACGTACTGGTAGCGCTCTATTCCTTCTATGGACTTTCGGCGCATTTTATACTTTCGCTGGTGCATTACTGTGTTTCGATAGGCAAACGCGGAATGGCTTACGCCGAAAAGGTCGCAGTCTCCTGGATAAATGACGGAGTTGACGATTCCAACATCGACAGCCATATCGATAAGCTTCACAACCGCCGCAGTAACGAGGGATCGGTGCGCCTCGCCTTTGGCATAAGCGACCGCAATCTCACCTCCAAGGAGAAGGAATATATTGCCTCCTGGTTCGACCTTATGGGGTTCGATATCAATGTTATACAGCATGCCTATGAAATCACCGTTGACCGAACCGGAAAGACAGTTTTCGGCTACATAAACAAGATACTTGCCGACTGGCATCGAAAAGGGATCAAAAATCTCGCTGACGCAAAGGCGGAATCTTCCTCCGCGAATAAGCCTTCCGGCGATGAAAACATCAGCTCGGAAGAAAAAGACCTCAAGCTCTTTGAGCAGTTTATGAAAAGCTGATTGGAGGACGGAAAATGGCATATCCAAAAGAAATTCGAGAAAAATGCGGCGAGATATTTGCCGCGAGAAGAACTCGTTCCGCTGAGGAACTTGCCGTAAGAAGAGCCAACGCCATGGCTAAAATACCCGAGCTTGCAAGGCTTGAACGCGAGCTTGCGACCACCTCGATAAAGCTTTCAAGAGTTGTTCTTGATGGTGTTGATGTTGCCGAAAAGATCGAAGAGATTAAGCAGTTCAATCTCTCGAAGCAGGCAGAGATAAAAACGGCGCTGATAAACGCCGGTCTTTCTCCCGATGAGCTTGAGCCGCGTTACAGCTGCCCTATCTGCAAGGATACCGGCAACGACGGCGGTAAGGTCTGCAAATGCGTCGATGAGCTTCAAAAAGCGCTCATGTATGAGCGCTTGGGAGCGGTATCCAACATCGCCGACTGCCGCTTTGATAATTTCTCGCTTCAATATTATTCTTCGGCTCCAATTTCCGGCAGCAGCTCGTCTATACGTGAGGTAATGAGCAAAACTCTTTCTGAATGTAAAAAATATGCCGAGAATTTTTCTCTCGCTTCCGAAAGCCTGCTGCTTTACGGAAAACCCGGCCTTGGAAAGACACATCTTTCGATCGCCATAGCCTGCTCTGCCATCGATAAGGGTTTTGATGTGCTTTATATCCCCTTTCATTCGCTCATTTCAAACCTTGAGGCGGCAAGATTCGGAAAGGGCAGCGAGGATTACAAGCTTCTTCTTGAGCCGGTCGCCCAAAGCGAGCTTTTGATATTAGATGACCTTGGAACAGAGTTTTCAACAGCGTTTTCTTCCGCTGTTCTCTACGATATTATCAATGTTCGCCAGCTGCGCGGCTTGCCCACCATCATCAACACCAACCTAACCACCACTGAAATAGCTTCACGTTATGGCGAACGCATCAATTCCAGACTTATCGGCTGCTACCGTGTGATACCTTTTGTCGGCAGCGACATAAGACTTCAAAAAAAATCGCTCATATAATAAAAAGGCGGAATAATTATGGAGATCAAGGAAATTTTGAGCCACGTTGACCACACCCTTCTCAAGCCCGAAGCCACCTCAGCGCAAATTAAAAAATTATGTCTTGAAGCGCTGGAATACAATACCGCTTCGGTCTGCATAAATCCGAGATATATCCCCCTTGCCGTGTCGATACTCGGTGATAAGATCCCGGTATGCACCGTTATCGGTTTTCCTCTCGGAGCTATGACCACTGAAGCCAAAGTTTTTGAGGCGAAAGACGCAATCGCAAAGGGCGCTAAAGAAATAGATATGGTCATCTCGATCGGCGACGTTAAAGATGGCAATTTTAAAGCTGTAAAAGCTGAGATCGCGGCAGTAAAGAATACCATAGGTGAGCATATATTAAAGGTCATAATCGAAACCTGCCTGCTTACCGACGACGAAAAGCGCAAGCTTTGCCATACCGTTGCCGATGCCGGAGCAGACTATATCAAAACCTCGACCGGATTCTCGACCGGGGGAGCTGATCCCCACGATATTGAACTTTTTGCCAAGGAGCTGAATGACAGTATCAAGATCAAAGCTGCGGGCGGCATAAAGTCCCGCGAGGATATGGAGCTGTTTTTAAAGCTCGGCGCCGACCGTTTGGGCAGCAGTTCTGCAATAAAAATACTTACATCTGAAAAATAGGCTTAAAGGGAGCTGCGAGAATTCGCAGCTCCCTTTTACGGTAACAATTATTTATTTTGGCTCTTCATATTTCTTATACGCTGTTCATAGTCGTTAAGAAGTATGGTCTTGAGGGTCCAAAGCTTTTCGGAAAGGTCAACATAATAGCGGTGAGGATTTTCGAAACGCTTTATCTCATCCCACATCTTATCAAGCTCCTGCTTGCAATAAGCCTGTATCTCCTTGAGCGGAGGAGACTGATATACCCTCTTACCCTGCTCGTATACAGGCTCAAGAAGATCTACCGCCTTAAAATTATCCAGCTCCTTGGTCTTCCATATATCCTTGGGGTCGAAAAGGGTTATCGGCTGGCTGTCATCAACCTCTTCGTCATAAAGAGTGATATAGTCGGCAGCAGCCTTTCCGCTCTCGCGATCAAAAAGGCGGTAAAGCTTTTTGAATCCGGGAGTGGTCACCTTTTCGGCACTTTCGCTTATCTTGATCCTGGGAACGAATTCCCCGCCTTCCTTAACTGCACAAAGCTTATAAACACCGCCGAAAACAGGCTCGGAACGGCTGGTTATAAGATTTTCACCAACGCCGAAGGAATCGACTTTCGCATCCTGCAGTATGAGATCACGGATAATGTATTCGTCGAGCGAGTTGGAAGCAACTATCTTGCAATCCTCAAAGCCCGCTTCATCAAGCATATTTCTTACCTTCTTAGAAAGATAAGCAATATCGCCCGAATCTATTCTTACGCCCTTGGGACGGAAGCCCTTAGGCAGAAGGACTTCATTAAATACCTTTATGGCGTTGGGAACACCGGAATGGATAACATCGTAGGTATCGATAAGCAGCGTGCAGCTTTCGGGATATATCTCAGCGTAAGCCTTGAACGCCGAATATTCATCCGGGAAAAGCTGTACCCAGCTGTGTGCCATCGTTCCGACCGCAGGGATATTATAATACTGGTCTGCGATAACGCAGGCGGTAGAGCTGCATCCGCCGATATATGCCGCTCTCGATCCGATGATGGCAGCATCGTAACTCTGAGCGCGTCTGGAGCCGAATTCCATGATAGCCCTGCCGGCAGCGGCACGGTTAAGCCTGCTCGACTTGGTAGCGATAAGTGACTGATGGTTGATGGTCAGCAGCAGCATAGTCTCAATAAGCTGAGCCTGGATCACCGGACCCTTAACGATAACGATAGGCTCACCCGGGAAAACAGGAGTTCCCTCTTTTATCGCCCAAACATCACAACTGAATTTGAAGTCTGCAAGATAATTCAAAAACTCTTCAGAAAAAGTGTTCTTAGAGCGGAGAAATTCAATATCCTCTGCCGAAAAGTTAAGATTATCGATATACTGCATAAGCTGCTCTAATCCGGCAACTATTGCGTAACCGCCTCCATCGGGTATTCTGCGGAAGAACATGTCGAATACTACTTCGGTATCGCCCATGCCCTTGATAAGATATCCATTGGCCATAGTGAGCTCATAAAAATCTGTGAGCATCGTAAGATTTCGCTCGTTTTTGATGTCCGTCATTTTAAGGCGTCCTCTCTCAATTAATTTTGCCGTTGGAAAATAATTATCCATTTATTTTTATGGTGATCGGCTGTGTCACCATTCCTGCCGTTTTATAGCTTTCGGGATCGACAGCATAGATATATGCCGTTGCTTGATATTCTCCCTTAGAAAGCTCAATATCGAGCTTTGCTTCCTTTATCATCTGTCCGGGAGCGATATTTCCGGTCCTTAAAACCAATTCATCATCAGTTTTTATTTCAAGATACATTATATAGCGGTTAACCGACGGATTTTTCAAAAGAAGCTTTCCCACAGAATCTCCATCCTCAAAAGAAAGCTCACGCTTTATCTCATAGGAAAACTCATCCGCCGCATTTTCTTTATTAAAAAGCGCCGTGATGCCCTGAGAAGCATCTGTAGCTCTGTCATCAGCGCCTTCTACCGGAGAGATACTGCTGTCATCAATATTGGCTGTGACCATACCGACCGTCAATATAACGACCGACAACGCCGCCGCGGTAACAGCAAAGCGTTTCCCCTTTTTTCTTTCGCGCCGAAGATCCATTTATCATTACATCCTATTTTAAAGTTGCGTTGATTATACACTATTTTCGCTTTTATTACAACCTTTGATAGCAAACCATAAAATAAGATGAAATTTTTAACTCATTATAACACACTTTTTATGTCTTGACACCTATCAATATATAAAACTTTGTTAAATTTTTGTGATCAGTTTTAACACAAATAACAAAACAGGCTTATGTTCCCTTTGACAAAAGCCCGTTTAAATAATGTATCATTTAGCTTTAGAATAATTCTCTGCCATTTTATCTATGCAGCCGATGATCCCGGAGAAAACCTTTAATTCTTCCTTATCAAGCGCCTCAATAAACTCTTTAAAAAGGATCATGCGCTGCTCTTCATCCTCCTTCACCGTATGATAAAACTTATCGGTGAGGGCAACAAGATATCGTCTTCCATCTTCGGAATCTGTGATTCTTCTTATAAGGCCGCGTGTTTCCAAGCCACGCAGAATAGGGGTTACAGAAGGTCTTGCAATACCGGTTTTTTCACATATCTGAGAAATATGAAGCGCCTTATTTTCAGAAGCTTCTATTACATGTATAACTCCAAGTTCACCAACAGAAAGTTCAAATCTATCTCTGTCTCTGAACGATTTATTCAGCTTGTTTAGAATATTATAAAAATACAGATAATCCCTCTCCATCCTCCAACCTCCATTTTTTTCATTCCACATAATTATATTGCTTTAAATCAAAAAAATCAATTGATTTTTGTTCACCTTTCAACAAAATATGCCTGTTTCTCAAACCAAAAGGACCGCAGAGGATGTATCTCATCCTTCTGCGGTCCATCATACTATTTATACTTGTATTCACCTATCTGGGTGAAATCATCGATAGAAAACGCCATTATCTTACTCTGAGCAAAAGTATACAGTGTATTTCCAATGTAAATGCCGCGTTCTATCGCCTGATCGAGATCGTTTCTCATAAATCCGTCGAGCGATTCTGTCCCCCCATCGGGAATACTACCGACAACGCCAAAGCCACTGTCAGAAATCTCAACAACGAGATATCCGCCGAAGGTCATTTTCCTCTCGCCGCTTCTGGGTCTTGCGGAGGTTGCGCCGTAGCTGGTGTAGATAGTAGCCGGAAAGCCTATCAGCTTCTTTTCGGGATAATACATAAATGCCTTATGGTTATTGAGCGCCTCGGAATCGCTTCCCGTGTTGCCGATAAGATAGCTTGCGCTTTCCTTAGGATCAGTCGGGTCGCTTACATCAAACAGCGAAAGCTTTAATCCATCCTCGATAACAACGCCGTTATGATTAACATAGGTATTTATACCCAATCCAACCAGTGTGTTTTCATCTATGGGATGCAGATACTCAGAAAAGCCCGGTATTTTCAGCTCGCCTTTGACCACCGGCTTTGCGGGATCGGAAAGATCGATAACAAAGAGCGGATCGGTCTCCTTAAAAGTAACGACATATGCGGTCTCGCCCATAAAGCGCACCGAGTAGATACGTTCATCCTCAGCGAGTCCGGTCACCTCTCCGACAGGTTCAAGCTTCTGATCCAGTACGAAAAGATTGTTTACAGTGTTCCTCTGCTCGTTATAGGATGTGGTAGCTATTCTCAGCATACCGTTATACTCATCAAGCGAAAACTGGTCGTCGATGTAGCCCGATACCTTGCCGCTGGCCAAATATTTAAGTCCGCCGTCAGTTACGTCAAAGCGTGATATCCCGGTGGCGCGGTCATAATAATTACGATTTTCTCCGTAAACGGTGGCGGTCAGGAACAGGCTGTTTTTGCTCATCATTATCTCGTCTACCATTCCGAGAACCGCCTTTGTATCAGAGCTGCCGTTCATGATATCAAGCGAAGAAACTACCGCATAGTTTGGCTTTTCGATATAAGGCGGTAAAAGGATACATTCCGCTCCGAGCGGCATAACATCATCATTATTGCCGGCGCTGGGGATATATCTGATTATCGGCATTTCACTGCCGCCGCCGTTTGCGCGTTTATTTGTTATGAGATACAAGCTGTTTTCGGAAAGTCTTGAAGATACATAGGTCCCCTCCTGACGGAAACGGTGTACCTCCTTGGGAGCCTTATGCTCAGAGATATCGTAAATCACAGCTTCGGTAAAATCAGTGGTATAGAACTCTTTTTTCTCATAATAATCGGGGATTATTACATCCGCGTCAGCAATTTCGCCGCCAGAAAGCTGCTCTGACATCGGCATCTGAAGCCTTTCGGAAAGAGTTTTAGCGGTATCGCTGTCCACCTGCTGCACTATTACCAGCCTGTCACCCGAAACATACATCTCGGCATCGGAATAATCGGGCAGCTCGATGGTAGAAAGCAGCGAAAGATTGCTCGCCCCAAATATAGATACCTGAGCGCCGCCGCTTTCAAGATCGAAATGATAATGATAGATGTACCTTCCGTCGGTTTTTACTATGTCGGATTCGTCTACGCCCTTGACCTGAGTATTGGTCTGATAAACGGCTCCACCGGCAGGCTCAGAAGCGGCAGGAGCGGCAGTCGTTTTAGGCGCAGCCATCATTATCGGCGCCTCCACCGCAGCCGATTCAGGTACAGCGTCGTTGACCGCTGTATAAAATCCGCTGCCTGCAGAGGGATTGGTTCGAATAATTTGTGGAGCTACCTTTTCGATGGCGGCAAATATCTCATCATAGCTTTTTGCGGCAGGCTGCTCGGGATATTCTATCTCGACCTCAGCCTCTTCCGGTTCGGCCATAGTCATAGAGGCGGTGGCGCCCGATTCGGCAGATGTCTCTTCATCGGCAGCCGCCGTATCATATGCCTTTAGTGAAAGCATCGTCTCCATCGGAGCCTCTGCCGCAGGTGCGGCAGCAGGCGCTGCCATTGCCATATCGCTTTCGGCAGCATTTTGCTGATAGCTGCTCCATCCGAAGAAAACCAACGCAAAGCAGGCAGCTGCAGAAGCCCATTTGAGCCATATGACCTTATTATTCTTTGCGGGAGCAACAGCGTTTTCTGTATTTTCGGCCTGTTCATTGTCGACATCGTCGAGCAGATGCATAAGATTTTCCGATTTAAGAGATGGGGGCAGCTCAAATCTCTCAAAATCATTTTCGATAAGCTCTTTAAGCTCATTTAACTCTTCAAGCTCATTCAGGTCGAGCCCATCGTTATTGTCATTTTCCCAAATACTCATATACGCCGTTCCTCCTTTCGTTTAGAATGTATCATTCAAGCACTCTCCTTAACTTTTTGAGGGTGCGATGCAGCTTACTGCTCACCGTCCCGTGCGGAAGCTGCATCATTTCAGATACTTCACGGGTGGTATAACCCTGGACCGTTGCAAGCATGATTATCTGTCTTTCATCTTCTGCAAGTGACTTTATCGCTTCCCAAATGCTGATCTTGTCGGTCTGTGATACAGCTTCAGGCTCAGCGGGTGTATCCAGCATTTCATCGATATCAACATTTTTGCGCTCTTTTATGTATCCAGAGATACGGCGCTTGCATCTTATCGATAGTATCGTCATCATCCAGCGCTTGAAGCTGCTTTCATCTCTCAGATTGGCTATCCCCTTATATGCTTCGACAAAAGTCTCGCTGACCGCGTCCTCAGCGTCCTGAGCGTTACCAAGCGTATAAAGCGCAACCTTATAAAGCTCGGGTGCTATCAGATCATATACCCGGGCAAAGCTCTCTTTATTTCCCGCCTTTGCGGATCTTACCAATTCAACATCGATCAAAGCTGTTTTCACCACCATTCTGAGCGGTTCGTAAATAAAGTGTCAAAATAAATGGTTTTTGTTGCATTATGAACAAAATAATTTTTTCTATCTCCGCTCTGCTTTTCGAATTATTTTACACTCATTGTATGATTTGTCAATATCCTCTGCCTTTGGCTGCTGTAACAGCGGTCCTGCATATCTGCATCGCTACATTTTTTATCTGTCTGCGGCTCATCGCGGGACTTACGGCATTTCCCTCTTTTATATAGAATATCATTTTAGGCGGAAAGATAAAAGACTTTACACTGCTTACCGCCTTAAATATCTTTCCCAATACACCCTTTGATACCTTTACTGAAATTTCTTTTTTTCTTTTTCTCAAGCTGACTACCTCTCTTCCAAGTTATAAACGCCCTATTATCTTTTCCAAAGACCGTTTTGTTATCCAATCGTCAGATATTATATCTTCCGCCTCTTTCAAGCTCATCGCAAAGCGATATCAAAAGATCTGAATCATATTCATCGGTTATCACAGTACAGCTTCTGTTAAAATGTTCCATTATATAGTCAGCTTTATTTTCAGCATCGGTTATTACCGCATCCGCAAAAATAAGTTTTCGCTTTAATAAACTTTTGAATTCTGCTGCTTCACGATTAATATCAAATATAACTTGAATGGGCATCAGCTTTTTTGCTTTGGGAAGCATTTTTAAAAGCTCTGCATCAAAAAATACAGCTATATCGGCGCGGCTCTCCAGCAATCCGTTCATCATTGCTTTATGCGCAGAAAATCGTTTTAACATCCCAAATGACGGCAGCATAGCTTTTCTGTAATATATTCTTTCGCTGCCCTTACCCTCAAAAGTTGTATTTATCATCTCTACCCTCCACCCCGCCTTGCTCAATGACTTTGCCATAAAATGATACATTCTTTTATCGTCGTTGGATAGATCCAATGTTACAAGTGCTATACGATGATTCATATCGTTCCCTCTCGATATATTTTAATATGCCGGTCTGATTATTATTTGGCAGCAAAAAACTTATATACGTCTTGACTGACGGAGCAAATACCGATATAATTTATTGGCAGTAATTTAAAAGTTATAGGCTGGTATAGCACAGTCGGTAGTGCAGCTGATTCGTAATCAGCAGGTCGCGTGTTCGAGTCACGT
>CAZSEO010000054.1:0-9828 GCA_964605985.1 uncultured Oscillospiraceae bacterium
AACATTCTCAAGGCTTATGTATTCTCCGATACCGAGCTGGTCCAGCCCGCTTGATATTGTAAAAGCAAAAGTTGATTTTGCACTAATCCAAAAGGCTCCCTCTGATAAGGGAGCCTTTTTAGCGTTGGGGTGCTTTCGGATTTTAACAATCCTCCCGTCAGCCTGCGGCTGCCCCACTCCTTTACACAAGGGAGCCTTGGAGATGAGAGGGGCCTTTTCGTCTATTTACCTTACTGTAAAATATTCCTAATATAGAAAAATTTATTTATTCGTTCCTCTAAATTCGTCTTGTCTTGTCATTTGACACATGATACAATAATTAAGATATATAATATGATTTGAAATATTTTGATATGGGACGTTTTGATAAATTTACGGGAGGATCTACCTTATGCAGATGAATTTTGGTATGGCTCCGGAGCATGAGCGCGGAGTTGTTATAAAAGTAGTTGGTGTTGGCGGCGGCGGCGGAAATGCTGTTAACCGCATGGTCATGTCGGGTATGAAGGGCGTTGAGTTCATCTCTATGAATACCGACTATCAGGCTCTGACTACTTCTCACGCTACATATAAACTCAACATCGGCGCACGCCTAACCAAGGGCAAGGGTGCGGGCGGTCAGGCTGATATCGGTCAGCGTTCCGCAGAAGAGAGCCGCGACGAGATAACCGCGCTGCTCAAGGGCGCCGACATGGTATTTGTTACCGCAGGCATGGGCGGCGGCACCGGAACAGGAGCCGCTCCGGTAGTTGCCGAGATCGCCAAGAGCATGGATATCCTCACCGTGGGCGTTGTTACCAAGCCTTTCAAATTTGAGGGCAAGCGCCGCATGGAACACGCTGAAATGGGCATCACCGCACTGCGTCAGCATGTTGACGCGCTGCTTATAATCCCCAACGAGCGCCTGCAGCAGATCTCCACCGAAAAGATAACCCTTGCAAACGCTTTTGCCGCCGCCGATGAGGTTTTGCGTCAGGGCGTTGCAAGCATCTCCGATCTTATCTGCACCACCGGTATCGTAAACCTCGACTTTGCCGATGTTACCAGCGTTATGAAGAATGCGGGCAATGCTCATATGGGCGTTGGCCGTGCCGCCGGCAAGGATAAGGCGAGGATCGCAGCTGAAATGGCTATCAATTCTCCGCTGCTCGAGACCAGCATCAACGGCGCTATGGGCGTTCTCGCGAACATCACCGCTTCGCCAGATATCGCCCTCGACGAGGTTTATACCGCTTCTGAAATCATCAGTGAATCCGCTAACCCCGATGTTAACCTCATTTGGGGCGTTACCTATGATGAGAATCTTGATGATGAGATCGTTGTTACCGTTATTGCCACCGGCTTTGACCGCTCCGGTGAATATGATGTTCCCAACTATATAAACGACATCGGCAGCTACAAGTTCAAAGAAGCTCCCGCTGTTGAAATAAAGGCGGCCGCTCCCGTTGCGGCTGCTCCTGTTGCTCCTGCGCCGGCGGCGGCTGAGCCTGCCCCCGTTGCTGCGCCTGCTACTTCGGTTGAGGCCGAACCTGAACAGCCCGACTTCGACGAGCCGGTGGAAGAGGATCCCTACGATGTTATCATGCGTATGTTTAAAGGCCCTAAGCGCTGAGTAAATCATTTATAATGCTCCGGATGCCGAAAAACGGCATCCGGTATGCTTTGCTAAAATGACATTTGGAGTTGAGATTATGAAAAACTTTTCTGTCGATGACAAAATTTCTCCGCGCAATGCGGCCCTTTGTATGGCGATGTGTGCCTTTTTATGGAGCACTTCCGGCGCACTTGTGAAGTATATCGAGTGGAACGGCACAGTTATAAACTTTATGCGCAGTTTTATTGCAGGTATTATGCTTTATATTTGGCTGCGTATGGTTGGCAAAAAGCTGATCATCAACAAAAATACGCTGCTTGCGGCCTGCTTTGTATGCGTTAAATATACCAGCTTTATACTCGGCAACAAGCTGACCTCCAGCGCTACTATGATAGCGTTGCAGTATACCAGCCCGGTATTCGTTTTGCTGTTCTCTTTCCTGTTCTTCAAACAGAAGATACGCGGCAAAGATTTGGCTGTTGCAGTTGCAGCCATGGCGGGTATCGCTATGCTCACCCTTGATCGCACCGGTCCTTCCAGCCTTACCGGAAACCTTATGGGTCTTGCGGTAGGTATCACCACCGCGCTTATGTATCTTTTTACCTCCAAGGCGAGCAGCTACGCCGAATCGCTTAGCATCATTACTCTTGGACATTTTTACACCGCTGCTATCATGCTTCCGTTTGTGATCGGTGCAGATATGCCTATGACTGTGAAGAATGTCGGCGGCATCATTATGCTCGGTCTTTTCCAGCAGGCTATTGCCTACGCTTTCTATGGCTTTGCCATCCGCTCTGCAAGCGCACTTACCTGCAATCTTGTCGGCTGCATCAACCCGCTGTTCAATCCTCTGTGGAGCGCTATCCTCATAAAGGAGATCCCCGGACCGATAACTCTTATCGGCTTTATCATCGTTTTGGGTTCCATCACTCTGTGGAGCGTTTCCAATACGCTTGAAAAGAACAGGGCTGAAAAAAGTAAATCATAAACGTTTTCTGAATGCCGCTTTTCATAGCGGCATTCGGTTTGCATTTTTTAAACAGCATTTGGGGTGAGCAAATGAACTGCTTTTCAGTTGACGATAAAATCTCGCCGCGCAGCGCCGCACTTTGTATGGCGATGTGCGGCTTTCTGATGAGCATTTCCGGTGCGCTGGTCAAATATATCGAATGGGACGGAACGGTTATCAATGGTCTGAGAAGCCTGATTGCCGGAGTTTCACTTTGTATATATCTGCGCGTTATCGGAAAAGGACTGGTCATCAATAAAAATACCCTTATAGCAGGCTGCTTCGTATGTGTTAAATATACCTGCTTTATATTGGGCAATAAATTTACTTCCAGTGCTACTATGATAGCTTTACAGTATACCAGCCCGGTGTTTATACTTATAATATCCTTCCTGTTCTTTAAGCAGAAGATAAAAAACAAAGATATGGCGGTAGCGATAGCTACTATGGTCGGCGTTATACTGTTGACCTTTGACCGCACCGGTCCTTCCAGTATGGTAGGCAACCTGATGGGTCTGACGGTAGGCATCACTACTGCGCTGATGTATCTCTTTACTGCAAAGAGCGAAAGCTACGCCGAATCGCTCAGCATAATAACCATCGGACATCTTTATACTGCGGCTGTTATGATGCCGTTTGTGATCGGCGCTGATATTGATTTAGCGGTGCATAATGTAAGTGCAATACTTATTCTCGGATTGGTGCAGCAGGCTATGGCATATTCGCTTTACAGCTTTGCTATCCGCTCTGCAAGCGCATTGACCTGCAACCTTGTCGGATGTATCGACCCGCTGTTCAATCCTATCTGGAGCGCGATACTCATAAAAGAGATACCCGGCCCGATGACTTTTGTCGGATTTGTGATCGTTCTTATATCGGTAGCTGCCTGGAGCATATCCAATGTGCTCGAAAAGTCTGAAGCTAAATAATATTTAGAGGGATGAAACTACGATGAACGGATTTGAAGAGCTCATAGTTTTAGGTACCGGCAATGCCATGGTCACAAAATGCTTCAATACCTGTTTTGCGCTGAGAAAAGGTGATAGGTATCTTCTGGTGGATACCGGTGGCGGAAACGGTATACTTGCCGCGCTCGAAAACGCTGAGATAGACCCGGCAAAGATAGAATGCCTTTTTATAACTCACGCCCACACCGACCATATACTCGGATTTCCATGGGTGGTACGCCTTATCGGAACACTGATGAAAAAAGGCGGATATCAAGGCGAGCTTGTGGTCTGCGGACACGATGAGGCTCTTTCTGCCGCGAGAACTATTTGTGAGCTGACGGTTCAGAAAAAATTCACCTCGCTTTTTAATGACCGCATCATTTTTAAACAGCTTACCGACGGTATGAGCCTTGATATACTTGGTGAAACGGTCACATTTTTCGATATCCATTCCACCAAGGCGAAGCAGTTTGGATTTTATACCGCCGCAACGGGTGGAAAAAAGCTGGTCTGCCTTGGCGACGAGCCCTGTGACGCAGGCTGTGAGGATATAGCAAAAGGAGCGGACTGGCTGCTCTGCGAGGCGTTTTGTCTTGCGGCTGACAGTGACCGCTTCAAGCCCTATGAGAAGCATCACAGCACCGCGCTGGATGCGGCAGAGCTTGCCGAGCGTCTGAAAATAAAGAATCTCGTTATATGGCATACCGAGGATAAGACCATTGCCGGCCGAAAGAAAAACTATTATTCTGAAGCGAAAAGCGCTTTTTCGGGCTGCGTGACCGTCCCCGATGATCTTGAGAAAATATTGTTGTGATTTAGATTGAAATTTACTATTGTGATTTTCTCGAATATATGATATAATCTATCAAGTTGCTGTCATTGGGCAGCTAAGCAGGCAGCCAGCGCGTGTGGTCTGTCATGCGGGTATGTGGGTCCTGTGCGACAATGTTCCGTGAACCATGTCAGGCGGGGAACCGAGCAGCATTAAGCGGAGTGCCTTGTGTGCCGCAGGTAAATCTGCATCCCCGCATGAGAGGTCACAGGTCAGCGGACTGCCTGCTTTATTTTGGAAAGAGGGTGAGTGAGTGGGTCAGGCGTTATACAGACTTTACCGTCCCAAAAGCTTCAGCGAAGTTGTGGGACAGCAGCATATCACCACCGTTCTGCGCAATGAGATGCGGGATGGAAGGCTCTCTCACGCCTATCTTTTTATCGGTTCAAGAGGGACCGGTAAGACCACCTGCGCCAAGCTTATGGCAAAGGCGGTCAACTGCCTTGATCTGCGGGAAGGCGATCCCTGCGGAAAATGCGATATCTGCCGCGGAGTGGATGACGGATCGCTGCTTGATGTAGTCGAGATAGATGCTGCTTCAAATAACGGCGTTGATGATATCCGCGAGCTGCGCGATGAGGCGGTTTTTACCCCTGCCGTTGCCAAATACCGCGTTTATATCATCGATGAGGTGCATATGCTTTCGGTCAGCGCCTTCAACGCGCTGCTGAAGATCCTCGAGGAACCGCCTGAGCACGTTATTTTTATACTTGCTACCACCGAGATACACAAGGTGCTGCCCACCATCGTTTCGAGATGTCAGCGGTTCGATTTTCACAGGATAGAAAGCGCCGTTATTGCCCAAAGGCTGCTTGACGTTGCCTCGCAGGAGGGTATATCTCTTGAAGGTCAGGCGGCGGAGCTGATAGCAAGGCTTTCTGACGGTGGAATGAGAGATGCGCTTTCGCTGCTCGACGTCTGCGCGGCGGGCGGCGGAGCGGTCACGGTGGATACCGTTACCGATGCGGCCGGTCTGATAGGCAGCGGACATCTTTTTGATATTGCTGAGAGCATTTCCGCCGAGGATACCGCCGCGGTTCTTGAGCAGATAGCAAAGCTTTCTCAGAAAAGCATGGACCCCCAACGGCTTTGCAGCCAGCTTTGCGGGTATTACCGCGACCTTATGCTGGTAAAAACCGTTGCGCGTCCTGAAAATCTCATATCATGTCTGCCTTCTGAGCTGCCCAAGCTCAAAGAGCAGGTCAAGCGGATGAGCTTAAACGATATACTGCACAGTATGACCGTTTTGCAGGACACCGCTTCAAGAATGAGTCGAAGCACTGCGAAGCGTGCCGAGCTTGAGCTGGCGCTGGTAACTCTTTGTGACAGCAGCGCAAAAACCGGATACAGCGCGCTTTTACAGCGCATTGAAAAGCTTGAAAACGCCATCAGAAAGGGCGGTTTTTCAGCTGCGGCGCAGCCCGAAGCTGTTGAAAAGCCGCAGCCCAAAATTGAGCAGGCGATTTTTGATGCGGCTGAGACTGAAACCCAGCCCAAGCCTGTTGCAGAAAAGACTGAAGCCACAAAATCGGCGGATGCCGAGGTCAAACAGCCTGCAAAGGCTGCCGCTGCGGAACAGGTCCTTCCGTTTGCTAAATGGAACAAGACGATGGAATGCCTAAGCCGCATAAATGCGCCGAATTACAATATGCTGCGCGGCACCAGGGCCTATTTTAACGGCAAGCAGGTGCTCATAGATGTATCGAACCCGGTGATACTCAATATGTTGAGGACCAATGAGTATCTTAAAAATAATATCAAGCAGGCGATATGGGAAGCTACCGGTGAGCGGTACGGATTAGGTCCGTATCGTCCGAATGAGGAAAAGACGGACAACACCGATCCTTTGGAAAAGCTGATAGCCTCTTTGCCTGAGTCACCTGAAATAATAATCGAATAAGGAGAATGTATCATGAAAGCAAGACTTCCCGCAGGAATGGGCGGCGGTCCCCAGAACCAGAAAGACCTTATGAGAAAGGCACAGAAAATGCAGGAGGACCTCGCTGCAAAGCAGGCCGAGCTTGAGGAAAGAGAATTTACCGTTACCTCGGGCGGCGGCGTTGTTGAAGTTGTTATGAACGGCAAAAAAGAGCTCAAGGTGCTCAACATCAAGCCCGAGATCGTTGATCCCGACGATATCGAGATGATGCAGGATGTTATCATGGCAGCAGTCAATGAGGTCATCCGCCAGGTAGAGGATACCACCAACAGCGAGCTTGGCAAGATCACCGGCAGCTTGAGCATTCCCGGACTGTTCTGATAGATTATGGCTTATCAGGTAGCTTCGCTGGCGAGATTGGTGGAGCAGTTTGCGCGTATCCCCGGAATCGGGCGCAAAAGCGCGCAGAGATATGCCTATTACGTTCTCAGCCAGCCTGAACAGTATGCAAAAGAGTTTGCCGCTGCTCTTACTGAGGCGAGCAAAAGTATAAAGCGCTGCAAAGTGTGCCAAAATCTTTGTGACGGAGAGATTTGTCCCATATGTGCGGGAGAGGGAAGAGACCGTTCCACCATCTGCGTGGTGGCAGACCCGAGAGACGTAGTTGCGTTTGAGCGTATGCGAGAGTACAAGGGACTTTATCACGTTCTGCATGGGCTTATCTCCCCGACCGATGGTATCGGTCCCGAGGAGCTGGCCGTAAAGGAACTGCTTGCTCGTCTTAACGGCGAGGTGACTGAGGTGGTCATGGCGACCAATCCCACTGTCGAGGGAGAGGCGACCGCAATGTATATCTCCCGGCTGATAAAGCCGATGGGGATAAAGGTGACGCGTCTCGCCTACGGCATACCGGTGGGCGGCAATCTTGAATATGCCGATGATGTGACCCTCTGCCGTGCACTTGAGGGAAGAAACGTTATGTGAGGAATGCTTCGGTATGAAAAAAACTGTTATCGAAGAGTTTTTTAAGCTGGTCAGATTCGGCATAACGGGTGTTATGAACACCGTTGTTGATTTTGCGGTGTTTATGCTTCTTTCTTATTTAGGTGTTCACACCTATCCGGCGCAGGTCGTGTCATACGGCTGCGGTATGCTGAATAGCTATATTGTGAACCGAAGCTGGACCTTTAAAAGCGGCGGAAAGTTTTGGAGCAGGCAGATGATGCGGTTTATTATAGCCAACTTTTCGCTGCTGCTGCTGAGCCTTGTGCTGCTGTGGCTGTTTACTTCCGGAGCCGGGATGATAAAAATAGTTGCAAAGCTATGTTCTACTGTTATAATAATGATCATAGGCTTTTTGGTGAATCGCCTTTGGGTGTTCCAAAAGAGTTGAAAGTATAAAGGAGGTGCCTTGTATGGCCGATAAAAAAGAAACCAAAACTATCGCGACCAACCGTCAGGCAAGGCACGAGTACTTTGTCGATGAGAGCTTTGAAGCCGGTATCGAGCTGTGTGGGACCGAAGTAAAAAGTCTCAGAGCCGGAACAGTCAACATGAAGGAATGTTGGGTCGATGTCGGCACCGGAGAGCTTATAGTAAAGCAGATGCATATAAGCCCCTATGAGAAGGGTAATATATTCAACAAAGATCCTATGCGCGAGCGAAAGCTTCTGATGCACCGCCGTGAGATAAACCGACTTATTGGGCTGGTGAGCAAGCAGGGGTATACCTTGATCCCTCTTTCGCTTTACTTCAAGGGTTCGCTGGTCAAGGTCCAGCTTGGGCTTTGCCGCGGTAAAAAGCTCTATGACAAGCGTGAGGATATGGCAAAGCGCGATGCTAAGCGCGATATTGAGCGTGCACTTAAAGAACGCAGCAGATAATTCTATTCAAAACAGCAACACACCGCTGTTTATATACGGGCCCGTAAAGGTTTCGACGGGGGTTGTGAAGCAGGAAAAGCGAGCGGAGGGCGGGACCTCCTTAATACCCGAAACTTAAAATTAAGCGCTAACGAAAACGTTTACGCTGCAGCCTGATTAGGCTGCCGTTCTACCTCGGAGTACCGCGGCTGAGGATAGGGCGTCGACTAGCGGTCAATTTCAGTGGGAATCTCCCCGCACCGCTGAAACATTAGGGGATACCGATGCGAAGAGCCTGTTTGCCGGCGCTTTGAGTGGGGAATCCTAAACGACAAACTGCGCTCGGAGATGTTCTTGTGAATCGGCTTTCGGACAGGGGTTCGATTCCCCTCGGGTCCACCATCCATTTACACGTAAAGTGTAAAATAACGAAGCACGCCCTTGGCAACAGGGGCGTGTTTTCGTTTGTAAAATTAAAGGTACAGACTCGGGTCCACCATCCATTTACACGTAAAGTGTAAAATAACAGAAATACGCCGTCATACTAATGATTGGTTAGTAAGGCGGCGTATTTGCTTTTTATATAATATTTTATCATATTTGATTTTGTTCTATAGTAATTATATAAGCTTAACTAATAAGGAGAGTAAGATATGACTATCACAACAAATATGATCGACGCTTTTATTCATAAACTGATAGATGAAGAAAGAGAAATCTCAACTATAGATAAATATTTGAGGGATGTTAATCGTTTTGCCGAGTGGCTCGGGAGTGGCGATTTAACACATGAGAGCTGCCTTAAGTGGAAAGAAAAACTTATGATTCAAAAGCTTAATCCTTCAACAATAAATGGAATGCTTTCAGCGCTTAATAAGTTTCTCTCTGTTGTAGGCAGGGAGGATTGTAAAATCAAAAAATTAAGAGTACAGCGAAGAGTATTTCGCAGCATAGATAGAGAGCTGACCAAAGATGAATACTTTAAACTTATACAAACGGCGCAGAACAAAGGTAAAGAACGGATATCGCTGCTTATGGAAACTATCTGTGCTACAGGAATAAGAGTATCTGAAGTTAAGGCGATAACTATCGATGCGATAGATAGGGGGAGAGCGGAAATTTACTTAAAAGGAAAAGTTCGAACCATACTGCTGCCGAATAAGCTTTGCCGAAAACTAAAAAAGTATGCTAAAAAACAAAAAATCGCTTCTGGTGAGATATTTCTCACCAGAAGCGGTAAAAGCATATCGAGAAAACAGATATGGGCTGAAATGAAGGCTATTTGCAAACTCGCAGGAGTGTCAACCTCAAAGGTGTTTCCGCACAATCTAAGGCATTTGTTTGCAAGAGCCTTTTATAAAGTATGCAGGGATATCGTGAAGCTTGCAGATGTGCTTGGCCACAGCAGCGTTGAAACAACGAGAATCTACCTTGTTTCCAGCGGGTATGAGCATTCAAGGAATTTAGAGCGCCTTGGATTGCTATGCTGATATAGGACAAACTAAATCATTTGTTTATTTTAGAGGGTAATGATCAGGGTTTGATAAAAATTAAAAAGCGCCGCATTTACTACACGGCGCTAAAAATAGCGTAATAAATTATGCCGATTCAATATAACCGGCATTTTCAATATAGTTATTTAGCTGAATGTAGGTTTGTCAAACATATTGGACAGTAAACTCTAACGGAGAAAGCCAGCTGA
>CAZSEO010000055.1:0-8712 GCA_964605985.1 uncultured Oscillospiraceae bacterium
CATACACTAACGCCTCCCTAACTGTTTTTCTCAGCGTAGCATAATTCAAGATCATACGCCATACATGAATTGAAATCATAATCGTTTTTTGCAAAAATATAGTAATTTTGGCTTAGACATCACACAGAGCAAATCGTGCAGAGTCTGAGGTTTGCTCTTGATATCTAATCTCACACAAAATTATAATTGTATCGTGGATATAGGCGGCAAAACTGATATTCCATTATCTTTAACAAGATCATCAGAAGTGGAAATCATTCCAATCAAGACGATTCTGATGTTTGAGGTTAAATTTGCGGTGGGAACTGAAAAACGATGCCGCAAACCCTTGCGCCGCAAGGGTTTGCGAGTTGTGGGGCAGTAAAGTACGGTCTGAAGGCAGCACGTCGTGCACCTCAGTTCTTCCAAGCGATAATTACTTCATCTTCAAAAGCACATTCCCATGCGGTTTTCCGTGCGGCGTGGGCTTTTTCCTTTTTGCAAAACCCAACAAAAAACCAACAGAGCATACACTTTGCCCTGTTTATGTATTTAAATGTGCGTGTATTATGTTGTAATTATCACTTATTTCAGTTATCCGATAAGATACAGCAACATATTGCCACTAACCGAAACAATATGTGACGATACAGCAATCACAAATCACTTATATTTGTGTAATAAAAAGTAGCGTTTTTATACTGGTGATTAAGCTAGAACGTATCTAATAAATTGGTTGTACAAGGCGTAATAATGAGCTTATAAAGAAATAATATAATGCTTTATTGGAAATGTGTTTCATATCATTTACAAGCAATAGACCTTATGATAGCATATATCAATAAACATAACATGATATAACGCTAGCGATATTGTAAGGGGTATGGATATGGGAAAAAACATGGACAGAGTAGCTATATATTCACGCAAATCCCGTTTTACCGGAAAAGGTGAAAGTATAGATAACCAGGTTGAACTGTGCAAAGACTATGTTCGCGTGCATTACGGCGAAGAGATGCTTGAAAACATATATGTATATGAAGACGAAGGATTTTCCGGTGGCAACCTGAATCGTCCAAGCTTCAAAAAGATGATGACTGCTGCCCAAAAGCATGAGTTTAAGGCAATAATTGTCTATCGTTTAGACCGTATCAGCAGAAATATCGGTGACTTTGCAAAATTAATTGAAGAGCTTGCAAACTTAAATATTGATTTTATTTCTATCAGGGAGCAGTTTGATACGGCAACTCCTATGGGACGAGCAATGATGTATATTGCCTCTGTTTTCTCTCAGTTGGAGCGTGAGACTATAGCCGAACGAATTCGCGACAATATGCATGAGTTGGCTAAGACCGGTCGTTGGCTTGGCGGAGTAACCCCCACAGGATATGCTTCGGAAGCGGTAAAAAGTATTACCTTGGATGGCAAAGCCAAGAAAGCGTGCAAGCTAAAGTTGATTCCAGAGGAAGCGGAAATAGTCAAGACTATTTATGATTTATACACTGAATTGGATTCTCAGACTCTCACCGAATCTGAGCTTATCAGACGAGGAATAAAAACTAAGAACGGCAAATATTTTACCAGGTTTTCTATAAAAGCAATTCTCCAAAATCCGGTATATGCTGTTGCCGATGAAGATATGCACGACTACTTTGTGAAAGTAAATTCTGATTTATTCTCTGACAAAAATGCTTTTGACGGTGTACACGGTATGATGGTCTACAACCGTACTGCACAGGAAAAAGGAAAGACAACCGAATATTTACCCGCGAATGAATGGATAGTTTCGGTTGGAGAGCATCCCGGCATAATTCCGGGAAAGGTTTGGGTAGCGGTTCAGGAATCGCTTGAGCGCAACAAATCTAAATCTTATCGAAAGCCAAGAAACAATGAGGCGCTGCTTACCGGTTTGATGTTCTGCAGCTGCGGGAGCCGTATGTATCCTAAAATAAGCAACAGAAAAACTGCAGATGGTGATCCGATATACACTTATGTTTGCAAGATGAAAGAACGCAGCCAAAAGTCTGTTTGCAATAGCAGAAATGCAAACGGTAATATCTTGGACACGGCAATAATTGAGCAAATCAAAAGTCTTACAGAAGATAACGGTGAATTTATAAAACAGTTGGAGCAGAGCCGCAAATTCTATACAGGAGACAGAGCAAATTACGAAAATCAGCTTTCGGATATTCAAAAAGAAAAGGCAGAAATAGAAAAGAAAATCGATGGCTTGGTAGATTCACTCGCAGACCTCAGCGATAGTGTTGCGAGAAGGTCGGTTGTTAAACGCATTGAACAGTTTAGTCAGCAGGTAGAAGAAATCAACGGCCGAATAAAAGAACTTGAAGGCGTTACTTCTCTGCATACATTAAGTGATGTCGAGTTCGATATCATGCGTCATCTTCTGGTTTCATTTAAAAATGGTGTCGACGAAATGGCCGTTGAACAGAAACGAGCTGCAATTCGTACTCTTGTTCGAAAAGTTGTCTGGGACGGCGTAAACGCCCATGTAGTACTGTTTGGCGTGCAGGATGATGAGATTGACTGGAGCGGCATAAAAAGCCCTGCAGGCGAAAACAAGGCCATTGGTGACGATGTTGACGAATCGGATGATTTTGATGGAGAAAGTGATGAAAATAGCGTAAAGAGGGCTTTTGAGGATAAAAAGCCTCTCTATAATGCTGCAAAAACGCACTTGGGAGAGGATATCAAATGAGATACTTATGCATTTCAGAAGCAAAAAGAAAACTGCTCAGGACGTTTATATATTCGATCCGATAGACACTGACAAGGACGGCAATGCTTTGACGCTTCAGGATATAATGGCGGACGAAAGCTGTATTTTTGAGGATATAGAATCAAAAATGAGGGAACAGGCGCTGCACAAGAGCATCGAAACAGCACTTGAACAACGCGAAAAGGAGATAATCAAACTGCGGTATGGGCTTTGCGGCAATGATCCGCTGACACAGCGCGAGGTCGCGAAAAAGCTTGGGATATCCAGAAGTTATGTATCGCGTATCGAGAAAAGGGCGATAGATAGTTTGAGGGAGCAGCTGAATTGTGATAAATAACCAAAATAGTGTAAATACGGGGATTTAAAATCCTTTTTGATTGACTATTGTTGTATTAGGATTTAAAATAATAGTCAGAAAGGTGGTAGTAATATGAAAGACGTTAAGGCACTTATCAACAGCTATCTTGATAAGATAGTTTCTTACCGCAGGCATATCCATGAAAACCCCGAGCTGAGTCACGAGGAAACTCAGACCGCAGCTTTTATTGCTGAAACACTCAAGGGCATGGGCCTTGAACCCCAGATGGGTGTTGGCGGAAACGGTGTTGTTGCCCTCATCAACGGCGCTAAGCCCGGCAAATGTGTAGGCCTCAGAGCTGATTTCGACGCTTTGCCTATTCAGGAAGTCACCGGACTGCCCTTCTCTTCCAAGAATGACGGCGTTTGCCATGCTTGCGGTCATGATATGCACACAGCTATGCTGCTGGGCGCAGCTCATGTTCTCAACGACCTCAAGGATGAGTTCAACGGCTGTGTTAAGCTTGTTTTCCAGCCCGCTGAGGAGGATGTTCTTAACTGCGGTGCTGCTCCCATGATCGCTGACGGCGTTCTTGAGAATCCCAAGGTCGACGCTATGATCGGTCAGCATGTTTGGCCTCAGTATCCTGTAGGCTCCGCCGCTATCAGAAACGGTGCTATGATGGCTTCTTCCGACAGATTCCATATTACCGTTAACGGCAAGAGCAGCCACGGATCTGCTCCCGAGGATGGTGTTGACGCTATCGTTATTGCCGCCAATGTTATAAACGCACTTCAGACCATCGTTTCCAGAAAGGTAAGCCCCAGAGATGCTGCTGTTGTCACGATTGGTACTATTCACGGCGGAAACAGATACAATGTTATCGCTAACCAGGTAAAGCTTGAAGGTACCTGCAGAAACCTCAACCCCGAGGTCAGAAACAAGATGCCCGAGCGCATCACCCAGATCGCCTGCGGTGTTGCCGAGGCTATGGGCGGAAGCTGCGAGGTCGAGTACTTCAAGGGTTATTCTCCCACCGTTAATGATCCCGGTATGTTCGAGATGACTTACGGTGTTATGAAGGAAGTTGTCGGTGACAATGCTGTTGTTCCCGAAATGTCCGCTCTCGGCGGTGAGGACTTCTCCTTCTACTGCGAAAAGATCCCCTGCGCGTTCTTCTGGCTCGGCGTTCAGACCCCCGGAAAGGACTTCTATCCTATCCATAACGGCGGATTTGATCCCGATGAGAATGCTATTCCGATCGGTATTGAGATCGCTGTAAAGTCTGCTCTCAAGTTCCTTGCTGAGTAATAACATATGTTCAAAGCTCTGCTGCGTTGCGACGTGGCAGGGCTTTTTTTGACCATGGAAAGCCACCGCCAAAATGTGGTATGGTTATGCTGAAAAAATCGGGAAACGGCAGAGATGCCGTTTCCCGATTTGATTTGGGGGGATAGGCAAAAAATTTAAAATACAGATGTATATGGGAGGAGATAGCGATAGCAAAAAAAGCTGTGAGCGGAAAAATCAAAAGAAAAACTGCGCCAAAGAGCAAAACTGCCGATGAAAAGAGATTTGAACGGCTGACAAACTGTCTGACCGAAGAACTTTTTGAGATAGCCATAGGACAGGGGGAGGGAGAAGGCGAAAAGGGGCTTTCAGCCAGCCTGAGCGAAAGGCTGAAAGCAGCGGAGCTGCTTGCCAGATATCGAAAAAACAGTGCCGAATCCGAATTTGCTATACCTCATGCCGTTATCATTGACGACATTGAATAGGAGGTTGGGCTTTGAACAGTGTTGAGACCCGGTTGAAAGAGGTGATAGCGCCATCGTTCTTTGAGGCGCACCGCCGCATCAAGGATAGATCGGTGACACATTTCTGGCTGCCTGGCGGCAGAGGGTCGGGAAAATCTTCCTTTGTGAGCATTGAACTTATCCTTTGTCTGATGCGCGACGCGAGGGATGAACAGCAGACCCATGCCCTTGCGGTGAGAAGATTTTCGGCAACGCTGAGAGAATCTGTTTTTGCTCAGCTTTTGTGGGCGACACAGATATTGGGAGTGCGCGAGCTGTGGGATACCGCAATGACGCCGACGCCTAAGCTCATTTATCGCCCGACGGGACAGAGCATCATGCTGAGGGGCCTTGATGACCCCACTAAGATCAAATCGCTGAAAACCGAAGAAGG
The DNA here is from genome assembly GCA_964605985.1 of uncultured Oscillospiraceae bacterium. Taxonomy (GTDB): domain Bacteria; phylum Bacillota; class Clostridia; order Oscillospirales; family Ruminococcaceae; genus Yanshouia. The sequence continues at coordinate 5,202 of CAZSEO010000055.1, forward strand.
GTATATCAAATACCTTTGGGTGGAGGAAGCAAGCGAGCTGGAAAGCGGCGAAAAGCTGAGAAGTCTGCGTCAGTCGGTAATGAGAGGCGGCGATGATTTTGTGGCTTTTTACAGCTTCAATCCGCCGCGGGAGCAGCGGTCCTGGATAAACTGTGAACTGGAAAACGCGGCACTGCGTGAGGATACCCTCGTGGTCAAAAGCGACTACCGTTCGGTAGACCCGCAGTGGCTTGGCGAGGGATTTCTTGCAGAGGCGGAGCATCTGAAAAGAGTCTCACCCGACAGATATCGTCACGAATATCTCGGAGAATCGGTGGGCAGTGACAACGAGGTGTTTAAAAATGTCACCATAAGAAGGATAGAGGACGGCGAGATAGCGAGGTTTGACAAGGTGAGACGCGGTATTGACTGGGGATATGCCGCCGACCCTTTTGCCTATAACGTCTGCCATTTTGACCGGACGAGAAGGCGGCTTTATATCTTTTTTGAGCTTCATAAGGTGAGGATATCCAACCGTGAAGCGGCGGCGCTGATAAAGGCCGAGGCAGGTTTATCAAAAATAACCTGCGACAGCGCCGAGCCGAAAAGCATTGATGAGATGAGATATTATTCACTGAGGGTATCGGGCGCGAAGAAGGGACCGGATTCTGTGAGCTACGGTTTGAAATGGCTTTCTGACCTTGAGGAGATAGTCATAGACCCCGAAAGGTGTCCCCACACGGCGAGAGAGTTCAGAGAATATTGCCTTATCGAGCGCGACGGTGTGGTTTCTTCACACTATCCTGATATGAACAACCACCATATCGATGCGGTGAGATACGCCTGCGAAGGCGATATGAAAAAGCAGGGGGTATGTATATGAGAAAAATTTATTCGAACAAAAAAGGAGGAGAGAAATATGCCTGAGCTATTAAAAAAACTTTTGGAGCAGACCGAAAATGAATACCGAGAGAGAACTGCCGAGATGGAAACGGCACGCCGCTATTACGCCAACCGTGACAGCATATGCCGCACCGGTGCGGCGGCGATAGCCGAAGTGAATGGATATCTGAAAAAGTTGGGCAAAAATCCGCTTAAAACGGCAGACAACCGCATAAGCGCCAACTGGCACAGGATAATCACCGATCAGAAAGCGGGATATATCTGCTCGTTTGTTCCGCAGATAGATGTGCCGCAGTCGCCGGAAGCGGCAGAGGCGGTAAACAAAGCGTTGGGGACGCAATGGAGCAGAGTTTTGAAACGTATCTGTGTTGAGGCGGCAAACTGCGGCGTTGGTTGGCTGACCTACTGGTATGACAAGGACAAGCCCTTTGAGTTTTGGAACATTCCCGCAGAGCAGATAAGAGCTGTTTATGATCCCGATTCGATAAAACCCAAGCTTAAATATGTAATTCGTTCTTTTCATGCCGGAAAGCTGACACGATATGAGCTTTGGAGCAGCAGCGACGTTACTTATTACATGGCGCAAAACGGCAGACTTGAGCCTGATATATCGGTGGGAGATAACGGCAGAGCCCAACACAGCTATGGAACGCCGCCTTTTATTCCGTTTTATAACAATCAATACTGCACCGGTGACCTCATTATGTATAAGCCCATCGTTGACGCTGTTGACAAGCTGCTTTCCGGCTTTGCAAACGACATAGACGATATGCAGGAGATAATTTGGGTAATCAAAAACTATGCCGGTGAATTTTCTGAGACCGATTATGATGCCGATGGAAATTTGGTGACGCGCGAGATCGATCTTGTTCAGCGGATAAAGGCAAAAAAGCTTATAAGCGTTGAGGGCGACGGCAGCGTTGATACACTGCGAAGTGAGATACCATATGAGGCGCGAAGCGAGTTTTTGGATATTCTGATGCGTCAGCTTTATATTTCCGCTATGGCGGTGGACCCTTTTCCGTCGGCGGTTGGACAGGCCAGCGGCGTTTATATCGATTTCCTCTATTCTCTTTTGGAACTGAAAGCGGGTATAACCGAGGCCGAATTCAGACCGGCGGTAAACGAGCTTTGCAGAGCTATTATGAAAAGCGCCGGGCTGCAGGAGTATGACACCGAGCAGGTTTGGATAAGAAACAAGCCGCGCGACGCCCTTGAAACGGTGGAGATGATAAGCAAGACGCCCGGGGGAGTTCTTTCGAAAGAGACTATGACCAAAACACATCCGTTGACCGAAAACTGGCAGAGCGAGCTGGAACGCATTAAAAAGGAGGGTGAAGAGGATGGAGAGGCTTAAAGAATTGTTTTCGGGCGACAAACTGAGCTTTGATGAGTTTTTTGAAAGGCTGAGATCCCGACCTGATATTCAAAGCGGATATGTAAGCGCGTCGGAAATGGAAAAAGCCAAAGCCAAGATAGCCGCCGAAAAGGCAGCCAGAGAAAAGGATAGCGCAGATTTTGCGATGGAGCTTTCCAACGCGAGAAGGGATATGATGATAGACCTTGCCCTTTCGCAGTCCGGGGCGAAGAATATCAAGGCGGCAAGGGCGCTGATAGATGAAAACGCTGTTACTTTGGATAACGGCGAGCTTTGCGGGATCGCACAGGAGATAGAAAGGGTGGGAAAGGACTGCCCTTATCTTTTTGGAGCGGCAAGAGGTATAAATCCCCCTGCACCGGTAAACGGCATTGCGGCGGCATATGTTGATGAAAGTGAAAAATGGCGTGAGGAAGCGGGCCTTCCCGCGAAGTGACGTTGATTTTGACCATAGAAAGCCATATATGACCGATGATAGTATTAAAATGTCAAAAGATGCAAAGAACGGGTGCTTGCCGTATGCGGTTGAGCGGTCGTTCTTTTTATATTGCCGCAGCATCTGTTTTGTAGCGCTGCGAAGCTGACATACGGCAATATCATCGGATGACAAATTATATAAAAAGGAGAAGGAAAATGAATAGTTTCAGCGAAAAGGCAACTAAATTTCTGAGCGTGCTCGACGAGGTTTACAGACACAGGGCGATCACCGCTATGCTCGATGATGCTGCGCTGGCGAATCAGTTCGCGGGGACCAAGACGGTAAAACTGCCCCGAATCACTGTAGACGGCGCGGGCGACTACGACCGTGAGGCAGGCTATGCGCAGGGCGCGGTGGCGGCTTCTTTTGACGAATATGAGTTGAAATATGATCGCGGCAGAAAGTTCAGGATCGATGTTATCGATGATGACGAGGCCGCGTTTGACCTTTACCGTCAGGTAGCGCTGCAGTATCTGAGAACCAGAGAGATACCGGAGATCGATGCGGTAAGATTTGCCGAGATCTATGCGGCAGCCTGCAAGGAGGGTACCCTTGCTACCGTTAAGGAAGCAGATATCGATACTAATTCCGATCCGCTTGCACTCATCGATGAGGCCGAACGCATCCTTAACGAAAACGAAGTTCCTGATGAGGGCAGAGTTCTGTTCTGCACAAATTCTTTCTACTCTGCACTTAAAGCCTGTGACGCGGTTGCAAGATGTAGGTTTGTCAAACATATTGGACAGTAAACTCTAACGGAGAAAGCCAGCTGA
>CAZSEO010000056.1:0-7938 GCA_964605985.1 uncultured Oscillospiraceae bacterium
CAGCGTGAGGAGCGCCTCGATGTGCTTCTCTCCCGCATGGAAGAATGCGGCCTTGAAAAGGATGATTACAACTGGTATCTCGACCTTCGCCGCTTCGGTTCCAACCGCCATGCCGGATTCGGACTTGGTTTTGAGCGCCTTATAATGTATATCACCGCAGTATCCAATATCCGCGATGTTCTGCCCTTCCCCAGAACTCCGGGCAGCGCGGAATTCTGATAAAGTGAGTAACGACAACCATAGATCAATTAGGAGGAGTATTAAAATGACTGCTTACACCCAGATGAACAGAGAAGAACTGCTTGCCGAAAAGGTCCAGCTTGAAGCTGCTTTTGCCGAGTATAAGGCAAAGGGCCTAAAGCTGAATATGGCGCGCGGCAAGCCCGGCGCAGATCAGCTTGCACTTGCCAAGCCGATGCTTGATGTGCTCAACTCCGAGTCCAGCCTCGTTACCGAGAGCGGCGTTGACTGCGGCAACTACGGCGAGCTCGCAGGCATTCCCGAAGCAAGAAAGCTGTTCGGTGAATACATGGGCGTTACCCCCGAGGAGACCATCGTTGTAGGTTCTTCTTCGCTCACCTTTATGTATGACTGCATGGCAAGAGCTATGCTCAAGGGCGTTCTCGGTTCTGAAAAGCCCTGGGGCAAGTATGATAAGGTCAAGTTCCTTTGTCCCGTTCCCGGTTACGACCGTCATTTCACCATCTGTGAGTTCCTCGGCATCGAAATGATCAATATCCCCCTCACCGAGTGGGGCCCCGACATGGATCTTGTAGAGAAACTTGTTGCTGAGGATGAGACTATCAAGGGTATGTGGTGCGTTCCGAAGTACACCAACCCCCTCGGCGGAACCTATTCCGATGAGGCCGTTAAGCGCCTTGCCGCTCTCAAGCCCGCAGCCAAGGATTTCAGAATCTTCTGGGACAACGCTTACAACGTACACTACATCTACAACGATACCAAGCTGCTCAACATCCTTGATGAGTGCAAGAAGGCAGGCAACCCCAACATGGTCTACATGTTCGGTTCTACCTCCAAGATCACTCTTCCCGGCGCCGGCGTAGGCTTTATCGGTGCATCCAAGGAGAACATCGACTTTATCCTTGGTCAGCTCAACGCTCAGGCTATCAGCTGGGATAAGGTAAATATGCTCCGCCACGTTCGTTTCTTCAAGGACGCTCAGGGCATAATGGATATGATGAAGAAGCATGCTGATATCCTCGCGCCCAAGTTCGACGCAGTTCTCAATGCTCTTGATGCTGAACTCGGCGAGAGAGAGGTCGGCACCTGGGTCAAGCCCGAAGGCGGCTATTTTGTGACCTACATTGCTCCCAACGGCTGCGCAAAGAGGATAGTTGCTCTTTGTAAGGAAGCAGGCGTTACCCTTACCAACGCAGGTGCTACCCATCCTTACGGCAAGGATCCCGATGACAGCTACATCAGAATCGCTCCCAGCTTCCCCTCTCCCGCAGAGCTTGCTCTCGCTATGGAGATATTCTGCATAAGCGCTCGTCTTGCCGCAGTTGAGAAGCTGCTCGGCTGATATCTGTAAAACTGCTTCTCCCGCAGATAATATCTGCGGGAGAACTTTTAGCATGACAAACATTTATTATCGGAGGGCTTTCACTTGGCTGAAACGATCACGATATCCCTTTTTATCGGCGGACTTCTGCTTTGCCTCGTTGTGGGCGCCAATATAGTTTATGCTCTGCTTTTTGGCATGGTGTGCTTTGTGGGCTACGCCCTGTATAAAAAGTATGCGCCCCGCGAGATAATCCGCATGATGACCGGGGGATTATCGACCTATAAAAATATACTCACGATATTTATGCTTATCGGAATGCTCACAGCCGTTTGGCGCTGCGCCGGTACGATACCTTATATCATCTATAACGCGGTGGGATTTATCAACCCTAAGTATATGGCGCTTTCGGCGTTTCTGCTGTGCGGGCTGATGTCGGTGCTCACCGGCACCTCCTTCGGGACTGCCAGCACCATGGGCGTCATCTGCATGATGATATCCAATTCGCTGGGCGTTGATCCTGCGCTTGCAGGCGGCGCGATCCTTGCCGGCGCATTTTTCGGTGATCGCTGTTCACCCATGTCCACCAGCGCCATGCTGGTATCTGCGCTGACCGATACCGATATTTATAAAAATATTGTCAATATGATAAAAACATCGATCGTTCCGTTGGCTGCGGCCTGCGTATTTTACGTTGTGGCGGGATCGGGCAGCTCAGGCGACGCGGATGTTCGCGAAACGGTCGCACTGTTTGAAAAAGGATTTGACCTTTCCGCTATCACCGTTCTCCCTGCGCTGCTGGTGGTGATACTGCTGCTTGCCCGCGTAAAGGTAAAGTGGGCTATGCTTTCTTCGGTGCTGCTTGCCTGCGTGGTCAGTGTTTGGATACAGAAGGTCGAGCTGACGGAGGTGCTGAAATATATCATATTCGGCTACAAGGTGGCTGATCCCGAACTTGGCACACTGGTAAACGGCGGCGGATTGGTTTCGATGATAAGAGTTTCGCTCATCATCTCCATCTCCGGGACCTATTCCGGTATTTTCAAAAATACCGAGATACTTTCGGGTATAAAATCGGTGGTCAAAAAGCTCGCTGATATGCTTGCTCCATTTGGCGCAACTACGGTGGTATCGGTTTTCATGGCGATGATAAGCTGTAATCAGACCCTTGCCACCAGCATAACGCATCAGACCTGCGAGGATATCATCCCCGACAAATATGAGATGGCGTGCGCTCTTGAAAACACTGTTATCGTTATTTCGCCGCTTATCCCATGGAGCATAGCAGGTGCAGTTCCGCTTCAGACGGTTGGCGCGCCCACAAGTTCTCTGTTTTTTGCCGTTTATCTCTATCTTCTGCCGGTGTTGAACTGGGCGTACGCTGTGTTTAAGGCCAAGTGCCGCAAAGCATAAAAGGAGGATAAGGCTGTGAGCATGAAGGATTTTTCGCTGGATGAGTTTACTTCTTTGACGGCTTCGTCGTCGCCTTCGCCCGGCGGAGGAAGCATCGCTGCCCTTACCGGGGCTATTGCTGCTTCGCTTTCTTCGATGGTGGCGGCGCTCACCGTTGACAAAATCGGATATGAGCAGCACCGGGAAGAGATGGAAAGGCTGACATCCCGCTGCGAAGAACTGCGAGTCGAGCTGCTGGATGATATTGACCGTGACTGCTGCTCCTTTGACGGATATATAGCGGCACTCAAGCTTCCGAAGGATACCGATGAGCAGAAAGAAGCGAGAAAAGCCGAGCTGCAAAATGCGCTTAAATGTGCCGCTGAAGTCCCGCTTTCTATCGCCAAAACAGCGATCAAGGTGATGCCGTTGGCAGAATCCGCTGTGGTAAACGGCAACAAAAACGCTGTTACCGACGGTGTCATCTCAGCGATGATGAGCAGAACGGCTGTTTTGTCCGCGCTTTGCAATGTTAAGATAAACCTCAACATGATAAAAGACGAAGAATATGTCGATAAGATATCGGCGGAAGTAAGATATCTTGAATGGGCTGCGGTAGAAGCGGAACAGAAGATAATTTCTTTGGCAGGATTTTGAAATAGGATAACGCGTAAAAATCTTCACCGCTGCAGCTATGCAGCGGCGAAGATTTTTACGGTTTTAAGATAGCTTTTTTAGAAAAATAGTGTATACTATTATAGAATAAATGCAAAAGGAGAATGTAAATGACTATTACCAATGATATCAGATATATTGGCGTAAACGATCACGAAGTTGACCTGTTTGAAGGTCAGTATATTGTTCCCAATGGCATGGCATATAATTCTTATGCGATTGTTGACGAAAAGATCGCCATCATGGATACCGTGAGCAAAAATTTCAACCATGAGTGGCTTGATAATATTCAGAGAGAGCTTGGCGGAAGAAAGCCGGATTATCTCGTAGTGCTTCATATGGAGCCGGATCATTCCGCAAATATAGCCAACTTTTTGAATATTTACACCGATGCGGTGGTAGTATCTTCCGCAAAGGCGTTCAATATGATGAAGAATTTCTTCGGCAACGATTTCAGCGACCGCAGGATAGTTGTCGGAGAAGGGGATACTCTTTCGCTCGGCAAACATACCCTTACATTTGTCACCGCTCCGATGGTGCATTGGCCTGAGGTTATCGTTGCATACGATCCCATCGACAAGGTGCTCTTCTCGGCGGACGGATTCGGCAAGTTCGGCGCCCTTGACGTTGAAGAGGACTGGGCTTGCGAAGCAAGACGCTACTACATCGGCATAGTCGGCAAATACGGCGCACAGGTTCAGGCGCTGCTCAAAAAGGCGTCAACTCTTGATATCGAAAAGATATGCCCGCTGCATGGCCCTGTTCTCACCGAAAACCTCGGCTATTATCTCAACCTTTACAACATCTGGTCCGGCTATCAGGTGGAGAGTGAGGGAGTGGTCATCGCTTATACATCCATTTACGGCCACACCAAGGCTGCTGTTGAGCTGCTTGCCGAAAAACTCAAGGCAAAGGGCTGTCCCAAAGTAGTCGTCAACGACCTTGCGCGCTGCGATATGGCGGAGGCTGTTGAGGATGCGTTCCGCTATGGAAAGCTGGTTCTCGCCACCACTACCTACAACGCAGATGTTTTCCCGTTCATGCGTGAGTTTATCCACAACCTCGTTGAGAGAAACTTCCAGAACCGTATCGTCGGGCTTATTGAAAACGGTTCCTGGGCGCCTCTTGCAAACAAAGTAATGACCGAGATGCTTTCCAAGTGTAAGAACCTGACCTTCACCGGCAGCGTCAAGATTCTTTCCGCTCTCAGCGATGACAGCAAGGCGCAGATAGAAACTATGGCAGACGAGCTTTGCAGGGATTATCTTGCTCAGCAGAGCGATACCGCCGATAAGAACGATCTTAAGGCATTGTTCAACATCGGATACGGACTTTATGTAGTCACCAGCAACGACGGCAGCAAGGATAACGGACTTATCGTAAACTCGGTAAACCAGGTGACCAGCACCCCCAACAGAGTTGCCGTCACTATCAATAAGGATAACTATTCCCACCATGTTATCAAGCAGACAGGCAAGCTGAACCTCAACTGCCTCGATGTTACCGCCCCCTTCTCGGTATTCCGGAATTTCGGTATGCAGAGCGGCAGAAAGGCTGACAAGTTTGCCGATATGCAGATCCTCAGATCGGATAACGGACTTGTTTTCCTGCCGAGATACATCAACTCCTTTATGTCGCTCAAGGTAGAGCAGTATATCGATCTGGACACTCACGGCATGTTTATCTGCTCTGTAACCGAAGCGAGAGTGATGAACGACAATGAGACGATGACCTACACCTATTATCAGAAGAACGTGAAGCCCAAGCCTCAGACCGAGGGCAAGAAGGGCTACGTCTGCAAGGTCTGCGGATGGGTATATGAGGGCGATCCGCTGCCCGAGGATATCGTTTGCCCGCTCTGCAAGCATGGCTACGCCGATTTTGAGCCTATAGCCTGAAACATCAGGTTTTATCAAAAAATCCCGCCGTTTGAAAAAACGGCGGGATTTTTTGACTAACCGGCAAAATAGGGGACAGAATAGTAAAAGCGCACTGCGATGCGAAAAAACAGGAATATCATACTTGAAAACAGCACAAAAACAGGGTATAATATTATAGTTCGCGGTCCTTAAAAAGCTTGAAAAACGAAAATTTTAAAAAAAATAAAATTTTCGTAGCTTTTAACGAAAATTCTCGAAGAAAATTGTTGACAAACGATATAAAACAATGATAGAATTTATCTTCGGGTGATATGATTAAAAGTTGCTTCTGCGCCTTCGCGCAGCAACACTTTTATATATGATTTTTCAGGAAAGGAGGAAAACAGTTAAATGCCAACCTTTAACCAGCTCGTCAGAAAGGGCAGAGAGGTAGTAGAAAAGAAGTCTACTGCACCGGCACTCTTAAAGGGGTGGAACTCCAAGAAGCGCGTTGCTATTGAGCAGAATTCTCCTCAGAAGCGCGGCGTATGCACTTCCATCAGAACCCAGACCCCCAAGAAGCCTAACTCTGCACTTCGTAAGGTCGCAAGAGTGCGCCTTTCCAACGGAATTGAAGCTACCGCTTACATTCCCGGCATCGGCCACAACCTGCAGGAACACTCTGTTGTTCTGATCCGCGGCGGACGTGTAAAGGATCTCCCCGGTGTTCGTTACCACATCATCCGTGGTACCCTTGATACCCAGGGCGTTGCTAAGCGTATGCAGGCAAGATCCAAGTACGGCGCCAAGAGACCGAAGGCCGGTGCTGCGAAGAAGTAAGGAAATTCAAGATGCCGCAATCAATGCGGAGCTTTTATATAGAAAGCCTCTGCATTGGCGCGCACGGAAGATTATCTTTGCTTTCGAGTACCGATGAATTCATTATATGAAGGAGGGAAGAGAAGTGCCAAGAAGAGGTAATATTGCAAAGCGTGACGTCCTGCCGGATCCTGTATACGGCTCCAAGATGGTCTCCAGACTCATCAACAACATCATGTATGATGGCAAGAAGGGCGTTGCTCAGAAAATCGTTTACGGTGCTTTCAGCATTGTTGAGGAAAAGACCGGTAAGGAGCCGCTTGAGGCTTTCGAGCAGGCGCTCGAGAACATCATGCCCGTGCTCGAGGTTAAGGCTCGCCGTGTAGGCGGTGCCACCTACCAGGTCCCCATGGAGGTTAGACCCGCCCGCCGTCAGACCCTTGGTCTGCGCTGGCTGACCAACTATTCCAGAGCCCGCGGCGAAAGAACCATGCAGGAAAGACTTGCCGGCGAGATCATTGATGCTCTCAATTCTACCGGCGGTGCTTTCAAGAAGCGTGAAGACACCCACAAGATGGCAGAGGCAAACAGAGCGTTCAGCCACTTCAGATGGTAATCCGCTTTTGTTCATACTCTTATACACTTGTTTTATTAAAATAGGAGGACACTATGCCAAGGGATGTCTCGCTTGAGAAAACCAGAAATATCGGTATAATGGCTCATATCGACGCCGGTAAGACCACTACTACCGAAAGAATTCTTTATTACACCGGTGTTAACCATAAGATCGGTGAAACTCACGACGGTTCCGCTACCATGGACTGGATGGTCCAGGAGCAGGAGCGCGGAATTACCATCACTTCTGCTGCAACCACCGCTTACTGGTCCGGCTCGCAGCACCAGTATGATAAGCACCGCATCAACATCATCGACACCCCCGGACACGTGGACTTCACCGTTGAGGTTGAACGTTCTCTGCGCGTACTGGACGGTTCTGTAACCGTTTTCTGTGCAAAGGGTGGCGTTGAGCCCCAGTCTGAGACCGTATGGCGTCAGGCTGATAACTACAAGGTTCCCAGAATGGCCTATGTTAACAAGATGGACATCATGGGCGCCAACTTCTACCGCGTTGTTGAGATGATGCATGATCGTCTCAAGTGCAACGCTGTTCCGATCCAGCTGCCTATCGGCGAAGAGAACTACTTCAAGGGAATCATCGACCTCATCAAGATGAGAGCCGAAGTTTACTACGACGACCTCGGCAAGGATGTTCGCGATGAGGAGATCCCCGAGGATATGCTCGACAAGGCTCAGGAGTATCACGATGCTCTTATCGAAGCCGTTGCTGAGCTTGACGATTCTCTCATGGAGAAGTATCTCGAGGGTGAAGAGCTCACCGTTGAGGAGATCAAGGCAGCTATCCGTAAGGGTACCATTGAGAACACCTTCGTTCCCGTACTCTGCGGAACTTCCTACCGCAACAAGGGCGTTCAGATGCTGCTCGACGCAGTTATCGACTATATGCCCGCTCCTACCGATATCGCTGACATCAAGGGCGTTGACCCCGACAGCGGCGAAGAGGTCACCAGACCTTCTTCCGATAAGGAGCCTTTTGCGGCTCTCGCATTTAAGGTTGCTACCGACCCCTACGTTGGTAAGCTCTGCTTCTTC
>CAZSEO010000057.1:0-7392 GCA_964605985.1 uncultured Oscillospiraceae bacterium
TTTTGTAATATCGTTCATTCATGCCACCTCATTTCTTCAGCTTGGGATCCATTGCGTCACGCAGACCGTCGCCCAGCATATTGAAGGCAACAACGGTTACCATGATGGCAAGACCCGGGAATACGGTGAGATAACCATTGTCACGAATATAATCTCGTCCTGCCGAAAGCAGTGAGCCCCATTCGGGCATGGGAGGAGGAACACCAAGTCCCAGATAGCTCAAAGAGGATGCTGAAATGATGGCGGAACCCATACGAAGGGTACACTGAACGATGATGGGGCTTAAGCAGTTGGGAATGATGTGCTTAAAAATGATCTCTGTGTTAGTCAAGCCAATAGCCTTTGCCGATTCAACGAACTCCTGATTTCGAACCGAAAGCACCGCCGCACGGGTTATTCTTGCAAACGAAGGCATTGAAGCAACGCCCAGTGCAACCACCAGACTTAAGGTGCTGACGCCCATTGCCGATACCAGCGCGATAGCCATAAGGATGTTGGGAACAGCAGCGAAAATGTCCATGATTCTCATGATGACATTTTCAACTTTTCCGCCGAAGAAACCTGCAAAAGCACCTGTGATCATACCGAGAGTAAGCGATACCATTACCGCGCCGAATCCGACAGGCAGCGAAGATCTCGTTCCGTAAATTACACGGGCAAGCAGATCGCGTCCCAAATGGTCGGTACCGAAGGGATGCTCCCAACAAGGCTTGATGAAACGTTGTTTCAGGTTCTGTCCAATAATGTCAGTATTATAATCATATATGATTTCGCAGAACAATGCCAGAAATATAAGGATAAGGATAATTACAGCGCCCAGCATAGCACCCTTATTTTTGCGTAAACGGTGTAATACTTCCGCTGTCGGGCCGCGTTTCTTATATTTTCTCTTAGCAGAGGTCTCAGATGCGTTAATAGTGTTGGTACTCATGATCTTCCTCCTCTTACTTACTGTACTGCGCCTTGATGCGCGGATCTACAAACGCGTAAAGTATATCTACTGCCAGCAGAATACAGCTGGTTATTATAGACAACATGATAATGCAGCCTGTAACCACCTCTACCTCCTGAGCCTTGATAGCGTTTATTACCAGGCGCCCTACGCCCGGCCAGGAGAAAACGGTCTCGGTAACGGTAGAGCCGGCAAGCGAACCGCTGAACTGTATACCGGTAACGGTGATTATCGGGATAAGGGCATTTCTCAAAGCATGTCTTGTAATTACTACTCTTTCCTTAACACCCTTGGCGCGGGCGAGCATAAGGTAATCCTGACGGAGAACGTCTATCATAGAAGATCTTGTTGTACGGGTCACCAGCGCCATATGTCCGGTTCCTACCGTGATGGCAGGCAGTACAACATCCTTCAAGCTTTCAAATCCGCTGGAATTAAACCAGCCAAGGTTTAGCGCAAAGGCAATGATAAGCATAAGGCCTACCCAAAAGTTGGGTGCCGCCAAACCGAATACCGAAAACGCGGAAACAACGTTATCTTCAATGGTGCCGCGCTTTAGTGCGGCGTAAACTCCTATCGGTATAGACAAAAATGTAGCAACTATCGTAGAGGACAATGCCAGCAGCATGGTTGCAGGCAGGCGCTGCATATACAGATCCATTACAGGCATTTTATATTTATATGAGTATCCCAAATCACCGTGCAGCAGATCCCACATATAGTTAAGATAGCGCACTACGACAGGTCTATCCAGACCCAATTCTTTTTTGAGGGCTAAATATTCTTCTTCAGATGCGTCGTCGCCCAAAATTGACGTTGCCAAATCGCCGGGTGCAAGATCCATTATGAAATAGATCATAAATGAGACGCCTATTACAACGAATATCAGCATTAAAAGTCTTTTGGCAATATATCGATGCATAAGGACCTCCAATTTTTGTTCAAGCGCGGGAGACGTTTATACAACGCCTCCCGCCTTTCATGTTATTTCAGATCACGTCCGAATTCTGTGCCTGCTTTATAAGGCAATTTTAAGTGTATAGCTATTACATGGGAACGTTAGCATAGGTGAGAACCATGTTGCTGTTGTTGATCAATACAGCATCCTGAACATTCTTGCCGGTGCCGTAAAGAACGGGAGCGATGTAGAGAGGAATAATGCCCTGAGTATCTACGAGATACTGGCTGAGCTCTTCATAGATCTTCAGAACCTCTGCCTCGTCGGTCTGACGGAGGATACTGGTCAGAGCTTCGTCGATGTAAGGATCCTTGATAAGGGAACGGTTGGAACCGGAGGTGCTGTGGAACAGGTTAAAGAGTATGGTCTGGGTATCGGCAAAGGTCCAGTTGTTGGATACCAGCTCGTAGGACTTAGCCTTGATATGGTCACTGCGTACGGTAGCGTCATCGGTATCAAGGGTAAGGGTGATGCCTGCCTGTGCCCACTGTGCCTGAAGAAGCTCGAACAGTCCGCCCCACTTTGCAGCGTTGGTGGTCAGAGAAACGGTGATGCCGTTGGGATAACCTGCCTCTGTAAGCAGTGCCTTTGCCTTTTCGATGTCATAGTGAGGAGCATTTACCTTATCGCTGTAGCCGTAAGCGTCAGAAGGGATAATGCCGTTGGGAACAAATCCGAGGCCCTCGGTCATGGCTATAACGAGGTCTTCGTGGTTGGTCGCATAGTTGAGCGCTGCTCTTACCTTAACGTCGTGCAGTGCGGGGTTGGACTGGCTGATGGTGTTGATGCCGAGATAGTGCAGGTTGGAGCCGGAACGAACGATCATATTGCAGTTGGGGTCATCCTGAACGTGGCTTACTTCGCTGGCAGGAACGGCAAGGCAAATATCGTACTCGCCGGTCTGCAGGCCGATTACTCGTGCGGAGCCTTCAGAAACCTTGCGCCATTCGATAACCTTGGACTTGGGCATCTCACCCCAGTATTCCTCGTTGCGGGTCACGGTAACGTGGTCATCGGGGACCCACTCGGTCTGAACAAACGCACCGGTACCGATCTTAAAGCCGTGTTCGGGATCAGCTTCAACAGCGCTCTTGGAGAAGATGCTGAAGAAACCACCGGAAATAGTTCTCAAAAATCCGGAGTTGATGTCCTTCATGGTAATAACGAAGGTATGGTCGTCAACAGCTTCCATCTTTTCTACGTCTTCAAACTTGCCCTTATGGTAGGAGCTTGTAGCTGCACGATCCAAGGTGAAGAGAACATCATCAGCGGTAAGGTCGGAGCCGTCGTGGAACTTAACGCCCTTTCTGAGGTTGAAGGTATATACCTTGCCGTCTTCGGAAACGGTCCAGGACTCAGCAAGATCGGGTACTATCTTGCTGTTTACAGCGTCATAATCCACAAGGGTGTTATGAGTCATAAAGCGGATCTGAGCGTTTTCAGAGGTGTTGCTGGTGGTAGGGTCTTCGTTGATCATAACGCCCGAGGAAACAACAACGATGCGCTCTTTGTACTTGGGCTCAGCGGGGGCTGCGGGTGCAGCGGGAGCTTCGGAAGCTGCGGGGGCTGCGGGTGCAGCGGGTGCTGCAGATGCAGCGGGAGCTGCGGGCTTGCTGCCGCAGGCTGCCAGCGACAGAACCATCACTAACGCCAGGGTCAGGGAAAGCATTTTCTTGAAATACATCTTACTCATAGTGTCTTCTCCTTTGAATTTTTTATAATCAACGTCTGCATTCTGCATCTGTTAACTATTGTGTTTATCTGTGCTTTGGCAATATTACAGTTCTATCCATTCACCGTATTCAGGAACGATAAACTGAATTTCCGGAGCACGCTTTGCTAATTCATCCTTCAATACATTTACAAACTCGGTTTTATCATTGGGGAAATCTATATGATGCACAATTACAATTTTACATCCGGTCTTAGAGAGAAACTCTGCGGTATCGGCTGCGGGATAGCGTTTGGTGGGCATCATCATAATAATATCAGCTTTTTCCCTGAGCAGGATATTTCGCTGAATAGGATGATACAACGGTGTGCCCCACATCATAGTTTTGCAGCCGTTGGGCGAAGTAAACATAAAATTGCGGTACTCAAAGTCGCCCCATTTGTTTAGCTCGATGAGATCGGGATCGCCCTCGGTCATTGCATGGCGCCGCCACACTTGATCCAACTGATTCCAACCGCTTGGTCTCAAATTGTGCCGCCCATACAGCGCTTTTATTTTTACATCGTCTGTATCAAGCTCCAAATCCGGATACATCGGAAAGACTCGCGTAGGATTTAAATCAGCCCATTTCATCAGCGGAACAGCAGTATTTTCACCGCATATCACATAAGGGTCGAATTTTTTCATCAACGCAGGAATATCGGTTATGTGATCGTAATGGCCGTGGGTAATCGTTATGTAATCACACTTTTCCACCGCTTCCCAGGTCAGCTCTGTTTTTGCGTTTGGGGTGATCCACGGATCGTTGACAACTGTTACCCCGCCAAAATCCATTTCAAAGCAGGCACATCCCAGCCATTTCAAACGTAAACCAAATGTTTTTTCAGGCATAATCACACTCCCTTTTTACCGAACGGTTCATTTGTCATACCACCTGAAATTTCAATTCATTTCCAAGAAGCTTTGCCGCAACATTTTGCGCGCACAAAACGCTGACGGCGCCAAGCGCCTCGGTAGAATACATTCCGATATGCGGAGTGATTATTACGTTATCCAGCTGGCGCAGGGGGTTGTCCGCTGACATCGGCTCAACTACGCTGACATCCATCGCTGTGCCTGCAAGGTGACCGCTCTTTACCGCCTCACAGAGGTCGGCTTCGTTTACTATTCCGCCGCGGGAGGTGTTGATCAAAAACGCGCCTTTTTTCATCTCAGAAAGTTCTTTTGCAGCTATCATATTTTTTGTTTCTTCATTGAGCGGCAGATGCAGCGAAACGAAATCAGAATTCTTCATGACCTCATCGCAGCTGCAAAGCGTTACATATGATGCAAACTCTTCCGGCAAACATTTAACATAAGGGTCATATGCGAGCACCTTCATGCCGAAGCCTTTTGCTCTGCGCGCCACATTCTTAGCGATAGCACCAAATCCAAGCAGACCCAATACCTTGTTGCAGACATCCACTCCTATTATTGTTTTCCATTCGCCCTGATGCACCTTTTTATCTGCCAGCGATATTTTCCTTGCCAGATCAAGCATCATTCCGAAGGCAAGATCGGCAACGGCATTGGAGTTGGTTCCCGGAGCATTGCATACGGCAACTCCCCGCTCTTTTGCTTTATCAAGCGGTATGTTGTCCAGCCCTACTCCGTGTTTACAAATAATTTGAAGCTTGTCACAATGTTCCAAAACTTCGGGTGGGAATGGATGAGCGCCTATTATCAATGCGTCGTAATCGACTATGGTGCGCTCAAATTCCGCCTGATCGAAGTCAAGACCTGTTTTTGTGACCTCCAGTCCCGCCTCCCGCAATATCTCGTAGGGCTCGCTGCTGATATTGCCAAAGGAACGCGAAGTTACTAAAACTTTTTTACCCATGCTTTGTCTGTTCACCGTCCTATCAAAACACGCTTTTGCTTATCAGCCAAGCGCGTCAATATACTCTTTTGCGATCGCGGTTATTTCATCAAAACGGCCTTCATTGATAAGGGTTTTGCTTACCAGGCTTCCGCCAACGCCTACACCTACGCATCCGGCTTTTATATAGTCAGCGCAGTTTTTCTGATTTATATTTCCCACTGCGGTCAACGGTATATGACTCAACGGACCTTTAAGCGCCTTGATATAAGCCTCTCCGAGCAGTCCGCCGGGAAATATCTTGACTATATCCGCTCCGCACTCATACGCAAATGCAACTTCTGATGCGGTAAGCGCGCCGGGGATAGAAACCATGCCGAGCTTTTTGGTCTCCTTTATGACTCTTTCGTCGGTGTTCGGGGAGATGATGTATTTAGCGCCTGCCTCAAACGCCATTCGAACCTGTTCAACATTCATTACAGTGCCGGCGCCGACACAAATATCCCCGCCTTTTTCGACAAGCGATCTGATGGATCGGAGAGTCTCCTCTATTCCCTCCCGGCTGCTCTGATCAAAGGTAACTTCCATGCACCTGATGCCACCGCGACGAAGGGCCATTCCCAAATCAAGCATCTTTTCACTTGAAATGCCTCGAACGATGGCAATTATCTTTTCTTTTTTGATTTGCTCCAATGTATTATTTGTCATTGCAATCATCGCTTTCTTATAAATGTTTAATATGATATTACCATCATGAGCAAATTATGTCAATATTGTGATAATAACCGAATAAATATTATCATATTAGTAAATTCGGATGATAAACTTTATCATATTTTTCACAAAAACTGCCGATAAGCCGCAAATGTTATCAAAAAGATTGCTTTAATAAAAAATCTATGTTAAAATTTAACAGTCAAAAGCGGTCGATTAATCGCTAATCTATAGAAAAAGGTGCTTTGCATGCTGCAAAAAGAAAGACAAAATAAGATCATTGAGCTGCTTAAACAGGAAAAAACGGTAAAAATCAAAGAGCTGGCAGACCGATTCGATGTATCCATCATCACGATACGCCGCGATTTTGATATTTTAGAGGAAGCCGGCATCATCAAAAAAATATACGGCGGAGCAATGCTGATCGAAGCTGCTCCCGCCGAAATGATACAGCCTTTCTTTTCTGCAAGAATTGAAAAGCACCGCACCGAAAAACTGCTCATCGCATCAGCAGCTGCCTCTCTTGTTCAAAATGGAGACACTATCGTTTTGGATATTGGTACCACCTGCTTTGAAGTTGCAAAACAGTTAAAAAAGCACAGCGATGTCACTGTGCTTACTAATTCGTTGCCAATTCTCAATGAACTGGTCGGTACTAATCTTACTGTATATTCGCTCGGTGGCCTGCTTCGAAGCGGTGAACTTGCCCTTTGCGGAAGTGTTGCCATGAATTCACTCAATGATTTTTGTGTTAACAAAGCTTTTATCAGCGCTGCCGGAATCACCCTTGAAAACGGACTGACAAACCACAATCGTGATAATGCCAAGCTTTGTGCCGCAATAGTTGACCGAGCAGACCAGACCATTCTTGTCGCGGACAGCAGCAAATTTGACCGGAATGCTTTTGCGGTCGTAGGCCCGCTGGAATGTGTTGATACCATCATTACCGACAACGGCATCTCTCAAGAATATGCTGATGAGATACGCCAGCGCGGCATACAGCTGATTATTTCCGAATAACCGCAATCTCCGTCGATAAGCCTGTATCGTTTTTATACACTGCCGATCACGACTATCCATATGGGGATCAGCCCACAACATCTTAGTATAAATCGCCGTTATAGTGTTAAAGTTTAAGATAAAAGGAAAACCGCGTAATCATTAGGATCACGCGGTTTTTGTATTGTCCGCTTTAGCATAAATAACCACCAGCTCTGCTGGTGGGATTAAAAAATCTT
>CAZSEO010000058.1:0-7369 GCA_964605985.1 uncultured Oscillospiraceae bacterium
CTTGCTCGCTTCTTCATCAAACACCTTGATGCACTCGCCGCCGATTATCTTGCGCTTTGTCTCGGGAGCATCAACGTCTGCGAGAAGATCAAGGAAACGGTCGGTAGCGTCAACATAGATGAGGTTTGCATCGAGCTGGTTACGGAAAACTTCAATGACCTGCTCGCTTTCGCCCTTGCGCATAAGGCCATGGTTAACATGAACGCATACCAGCTGCTTGCCGATAGCCTTGATGAGCAGCGCTGCAACCACCGAGGAATCGACACCGCCGGAAAGTGCCAGCAGAACTTTCTTATCGCCTACCTGCTCACGAACTTCCCTGACCTGTTCGTCAATGAACTTGGCAGCAAGTTCAGGGGTCACAATGCGTTCCATATCATCGGGACGTTTGTTACTTAACATATTTTTCCCTCCAAAGCAAAATCAGATTTAACTGTATCAAGCGCGCGGAATCCCGCGGCGACATATCAACATCTTTAATTTAAATATTATACTGCTTTTTCACAGTCTAATCAATACGGTCATCACATTTTTTGTTCAAAAGCGCTCAATTGAGCACTTCTTCCAGCACCTTGATATTATCCTGCATTAACGTCAGATAGCTTGCCCCCTGCTTCAGCTGTACATCGGAAACGTTATGACAGGAATGAAGCAGCGCAGTCTTTACTCCTGCCGTTTCGGCAATGGCATCCGCCACCTTGTGGGCGGAAAACTCGATATAAAGCACCGCCGGGATGTCAAGCTCTTTAACTTTATCAGTCAGGAATGCCACCGTTGCGGCAGAGACATCCCCTTCGCTTCCGCAGGCGGGAAATGCAGCGTAATAATCAAGTCCGTAGTGTTTGGCAAGATATAAAAACGGAAAACGGTCGCCCACTATTATCGTTCTGCGCTTTGCCTGGTCTATCGTATGTCTGAGCTGTCTATCGAGCTCATTGAGCTTTTCCGTATACTGTTTGAGCCGTTCTTGGTAGTGCTCCTTGTTTTTTCCGTCCAGCTCGGCAAACTTTTGAGCTATCGCTCCTGCTATTTGAGCGGCATTTTGGGGCGAGGTCCAAACATGCTCGTCAAAATCATGGTGGTGACCGTCGCCGTGATGATGGTCATGGTGGTCACTCTCCTGCTGCATACCCTCGGCCGCTTCCGCCTCAATCAGTGAGACACAGTCGGTCATTCTTAAAACAGGCGGAGCTTTATCCCCCATCGATGCCAATACACTGTCTATCCAAACGTCGCCCTCTCCGCCTGTGCAGATAAAAAGGTCGCTGTTCTGTATAGCTATGATATCACGTGGCGTAGGCTCAAAGGTATGGCTTTCCGAGCCTGCCGGCAAAAGCTGACTGACATCCGCCTTGTCCCCCGCTATCTCCCTGGCGATATCATAGGCCGGGAATATCGTCGCAATGACCGAAAAGCCGTCATCCTTTTCTGCTTTCGGCTGAGCCGCAGCGCAGCCGGCAAGCAACACCACAGCAGCAGCCAGTGCAGCAAATTTTTTCATCTGTTTATTTCCTCCGAGATACAATTATCATCCAAGGGTATAGTCGAGCACTATCATCAGCGTAAAGCCGAGCGAGAAAACCACCGCGCCCATATTCCAGTGATCGCATCCGCAGTTCATCTCGGGAACAAGATCCTCGACCACCACATATATCATCGCTCCGGCGGCAAAGCTGAGAAGATAAGGCAGCACCGGCGCTACCATAGCGGCAGCAAGCATAGTGACAAGCGCGGCGATCGGCTCGACCACACCTGAAAGCGCGCCGAACAAAAAGGCTTTGTTTCTGCTCATACCCTCGCTTTTGAGCGGCATGGAGATTATAGCACCCTCGGGGAAATTCTGAAGCGCGATACCAAGCGAAAGGGTAAATGCACCCGCGGCAACAGTATTGTGATTGAAAAGGCCCTCTGCGTAGCTCGCGCCTACAGCCATACCCTCAGGGATGTTATGAAGCGCCACCGCCAGTATCATCATGGTAGTCTTTTTAAAGCTGCTTTTAGGGCCTTCCGGCTGGTTTTCACCGATATGAAAATGCGGTATGAGTCGGTCGAGCAGCATCAAAAACATTATGCCCGCCCAAAAGCCTATCAAAACCGGTATAACAGCAGATTTCCCCATATGTTCTGACTGCTCCAGCGCAGGCAGGATAAGGCTCCACACCGCGGCAGCGGTCATAACACCTGCGGCAAAACCCGAAAGGGTGCGCTGAAGATGGTCGTTCATCTTATCTTTCATCAAATATACGCCTGCGGCGCCGAGCGCCGTGCCGAAAAACGGCAGGACCAGTCCCTTGGCTATTTCAAAATACATATCGTCACCCCATTTATATCATTCTGTTTTAGACCTGCGGCAAAGGTTTTATTTGTCAAGCCGACTTGTCAGCGCTATAATATATCCAATACTTTATATTCAGGCGGTGTATCATGCCAGAGAATAACTTTTTGATCAAGCCTATCGCCTATATCAGAACCGATTTCAAAGAAAAATTCGGCATCCCGCGTCAGAGCGGTATCGTTGGGGAGCTGACGGCAAGGATAGTTTTTCTGCCGGAATTCCGCGACCCTGAGGCGCTGCGCGGCATAGATGGCTTCGACTATCTGTGGCTGATATGGCGCTTTTCAGCCAACCGGCATGACGGCTGGCGCCCTACCGTGCGCCCGCCCAGACTTGGCGGCAACGCCCGAATGGGAGTTTTCGCCACCCGCTCGCCTTTTCGCCCCAATCCCATGGGGCTTTCAAGCGTGCGGCTGATAGGGGTCGAGCATACCGCAGCCGAAGGCACCGTTCTCATCGTTTCGGGAGCCGATATGCTGGATAATACCCCCATCTACGATATAAAGCCCTATATCCCCTATACCGACTGCCATCCCGATTCAAGGGGCGGCTTTGCCGATTCTGGCGCGCCCGAGCCACTCAAGGTGGATATACCGGAACAGCTGCTCTCACGCTTTCCCGAGGCTAAGCGCGAAGCGTTGATAAGCGTCCTCGCGCAGGACCCGCGTCCGGCGTATCAAAACGATCCCGAAAGGGTATACGGGCTTAGCTTTGCGGGGTATTCGGTGCGTTTCACCGTCACCGAAAACGCCCTGAAAGTTATCGATCTTTCAGCTGAATGATGACTATATAAAAAATTATATTTGCCGAAAAACCCGGTGTCAATAAAAAACATCTGTATAACTGCAAACAGCCGCCGGCATACCGAATATTACCAAAAGCTTTTCAACCGTCAATAAACAGAATAAAGCTGCTCCAAATGCTTCAATGAGTATTTGGAACAGCTTTTTATTATTTTCATTTATATATCCCCATTACATATTTATATACGCTTTAATTGAAAATAGCCTTTTCCCGTAATATAATAAAAATGCTAAAAAACAGTGGAGGGGATATATAATGCGAATAGCAACCGGCGGATTCTTTCACGAAACGAACTTTTTTGGAAACGTGCTGGTAACTCCGGAAATGATGGAAAATTTCACCTTCTTCGGCGAAGAGTATTTCAAGGCATTTACAAATGTCAGAAACTATCGCGGAGGCTTGATACATAAAGCAGATCAGCTCGGCATAGAGCTTATTCCCGTTTATCTTGCTCAGATCTCTCCCAGCGGTCCCATCACCCGCGAGTCGGCAGAGCTTGCACGCGAGCTGCTTGTCGGAAAGCTTTGGGAGGAATATGAAAAGCAGCCCTTCGACGGCATCGCGCTTACCATGCACGGCGCCGCAGCAGCTTACGGTTATCCCGATGTCGAGGGTGAGATACTGCGCGCGGTAAGAGAAAAATTCGGTCCCGATATGCCCATCGGTTTGGTTCTTGACCTGCACGGCAACATATCAAACGAAATGGTGGAGTTTTCCGATGTTCTTGTCGGCGTAAAATGCTATCCCCACACCGATGAATATGAATCGGGCATCATCATGCTCGAGCTGCTGCACGATATGATAGTCAACAACTATCGCATCTGCAAAAAGCTGATAAAGCTGCCGTGGCTCATCGCTCCCGGTCAGGGCGTTACCCTCTCGGGTGCGGCACATGATGTTCAGCAGCATTGCTATAACATGGAAGATCAGCACGGCGACCTTTTGAATATATCCTTCTTCCACGGCTTCCCCTATGCGGATATCGACATAGCAGGCGTAAGCGTTGTTGCAATGGCAAAAACACAGCAGGCTGCCGACAGCTGCGCTCTTGATCTTGCCGAATATGCATGGCAGCACCGCCATGACTTTGACATACCGCTCAACTCCGCCGAAAAAGCTGTAGACCTTGCTCTCGAAGCATACGACGGCAGCCCTGTCGTTATAAACGAAGGCTCGGATAATCCCGGCGGCGGCACCCCCGGTGACGGCACCCACCTGCTGCGCGAGCTGTTAAAACGCAATGTCTCTTCCGCTTTCGGATTCATATACGATCCGGAGGTCGCTGTTCAGGCGGCAAAGGCAGGGGTAGGCACACACATAGACTGCCTCGTCGGCGGTAAGACCGATGACCTCCATGGCGAGCCGATAGAGCTTAAAAACGCCTATGTAAAATGCGTAAGCGACGGTGCATACATCACCAAATCAGTCATGGGCCGCGGCGCAAAGCGCACCTACGGCACCACCGCCTGCCTTGAAGTGGGCAATGTTTCGATAATAGTCGGCAGCAGACGCATTCAGACGATGGATGATGCTCCCTTTATCTGCGCGGGTGTGGATTGGACTCAGAAGCAGGTGCTTGCGCTTAAATCCACCCATCATTTCAAAGGCTGGTGGAAGGATCAGGTAAAGACCATCATTCCCTGCGACTCCCCCGGCATACACAGTTCCGATCTGTCGGTATTTGATTTTAAACAAACCAACACAAGCTATTATCCCCTTGACCCCAATGCCGTTTGGAATAAATGATCCAACACAGCCTGCCGAAATCGGCAGGCTGTGTTTTTATAAAGCCGATACCCATATAAATTTTATTAAATTGAAAATCTGTTTTACTTATACTATACTTAGATAAATATAATATCAGAGGGGGATATTTAATGCGAATAGCAACCGGCGGTTTTAGCCACGAAACAAACAGATACGGAAATGTCATTTTAACGCCTGAGATAGTGGAACAAAAAACCTGCTATCCTCAGGATTGGTTTAATAGATACAGAGGAACTGTCGACTACAGGGGCGGCCTTATCGATGAAGCAGAAAAACTCGGCATCGAAATTGTCCCCACCTACCAGGTACTCATCCTCCCCTCCGGTCCTGCAACCCGAGAGGCATATGAAACCGCCAAGGAACGCATCATCAATTCGCTCTGCGAGGAATATGAAAAAGAGCCTTACGACGGCATTGCTTTCACCATGCACGGCGCAGGCATGGCGGAAGGTCATCACGACATCGAAGGCGAGATAGTCGGCGAGATAAGGGAAAAGCTTGGCAAGGATATTCCCATCGGAATCGTTCTTGATCTTCACGGAAACATTTCTGAGGAGCTTTTTGATAATACCGATGTCATAGTAGGCGTCAAATGCTATCCCCATACCGACACTTATGAAAGTGCGCAGATAATGCTTCGCATACTGCACGACATGATAAAATCCGGCAAACGTCCCGGCAAAAAGCTGATAAAGCTTCCCTGGCATCTTGCACCCGGTCAGGGCGTTACCCTCAACGGCGCCGCCAATGTTATCATGAACAAGCTTCTGGCGCTTGAAGAGAGCGACAAAGAACTTTATAGCATCTCCTTCTTCCATGGCTTCCCCTATGCTGATGTTCCCATGGCTGGCGTAAGCGTAGTTGCCTACGGCGAAACTCAGCAGGCTGCCGATTGCTGTGCCGCCGAAATTGCCGGCTACGCATGGGAACATCGCCGCGATTTTGATATACCGCTCAACTCCGCCGAAAAGGCAGTCGAGCTCGCGCTTGCCGCCGAGCCCGGGCCTGTTGTGATCAACGAAAGCTCCGACAACCCCGGCGGCGGTGCCCCCGGTGACGGAACCCATCTTCTCCGCGAGCTTGTTGAACGCAATGTTTCTGCGGTATATGGCTATATCTCCGACCCCGAAGTCGCAAAGATCGCTGCCAAGGCAGGCGTAGGTGCAACGATCGATGTTGCCGTCGGCGGCAAAACCGATAATATCCACGGTGCACCGATAGAACTTAAGGGCGCATATGTCAGCTGCGTAAGCCACGCCAAAACCATACTCAAAAACGCAATGTACCTCAATCAGTTCAGAGATTACGGCCTCACCGCATGTCTTGAGGTTGGAAATGTATCTATAATCGTTTCCACCGATCGCGTTCAGACTCTCGATGACGGCATATTTATCTGCGGCGGTGTAGATTGGTCTCAGAAGCGTATCGTAGCCCTCAAATCCTCGCAGCACTTCAAAGCTTGGTGGGCTGATAAGGTCAAAACTATCATCCCCTGCGACTCTCCCGGCATACATACCTCCGATCTTTCTCAGCTCAGCTTCCAATATGCAAATAAAGATTATTTTCCCCTCAACCCCAACGCCGTTTGGGAACCATAACAGCAATATTCAGATGTATAAAGGCGCAGTCTGCCAAAGCGAACTGCGCCTTTTAAAATATGCTGTACAACATCGGTAGGTATATGATAAGATTTTAAAATAAAATATATTAAGAGGTAATGCTGATGACAAAAATACTTTTCATCTGCCACGGCAATATCTGCCGCAGCCCCATGGCGGAATTCGTCATGAAGGACATTGTTTCAAAGGCCGGTCTTTCCGGCAGATTTGAGATAGCCTCTGCCGCCACCAGCACCGAAGAGATAGGCAATGCCGTTTACCCCAATGCGCGCAGAAAACTTGCCGAACACGGCATCGGATGCGAGGGAAAGACCGCCCGCCAGCTCACCAAATCCGATTATCGGCACTACGACCTTCTCATCTGCATGGACAGCGCCAATATCCGAAACACAAACCGCATCTGCGGCGGCGACCCCGATGGAAAGATACGCCTGTTGATGGAATATGCGGGCTCATCCCGCGACGTTGCCGACCCTTGGTATACCCGCGACTTTGAAGCCACCTGGCGCGATGTACTGTTAGGCTGTACCTCATTGCTGGAGCAGCTTAAATAAAGGCTTCTGTACATCATTTATTTTTTAGCAACTACGATCGGCTGATAAAAACCCGTTTCTTCCGGGAACTTCCATACCACTTGGCTGCAACCATTGGCGATCAGCAAGTTTGTCAGTTCCTCTCTGCGTGTTGCTCTGTATTCACAATCAAATTTGCTTATTTGCAGGGTTTCTTCATCGTCAATAATGTACTGCGTAAGTTTATAATGTTCACCGTCCCAGACCCATGTTTGAAAAGATACTCTTTGCCCCTTGTCGGTCTTATGGATATAGGGCGGAGAATACGGCGG
>CAZSEO010000059.1:0-7368 GCA_964605985.1 uncultured Oscillospiraceae bacterium
CGCCGCCGAACAGACCGATCTTACCGCCCTTTGCATAGGGGCAGATAAGGTCGATAACCTTGATACCGGTCTCAAGTATCTCGGTAGCAGGCTGCTGCTCTTCATAGCTGGGGGCGGAACGGTGGATAGGCCAACGCTCCTTAGCCTCAGGTGAGGGGCCGTCGTCGATAGGCTGTCCCAGCAGGTTGAAAACTCTGCCGAGGCACTCTTCGCCAACGGGAACGCTGATAGGTGCTCCGGTATCGACCGCTTCTGTTCCACGCTGCAGGCCGTCGGTAGATCCCATAGCGATGCAGCGTACTACGTTATCACCTATATGCTGTGCAACCTCGGCGATAACAGTTCCGTCGTTAAGGGGAACCTCGATGGCGTTGAGCAGAGCCGGAAGCTGGTCATCCTCAAAGCGGATATCCAGAACGGGGCCGATGACCTGAGTCACGGTACCGATATGTTTGGCCATATGAGTCAACTCCTTTGACTTGATTTACATCAGGCATCTGCGCCTGCAACGATTTCAGTGATCTCCTGAGTGATGGCGGCCTGACGGGCACGGTTATACTTGAGGTTCAGGTCGTCGATCATTTCCTCCGCGTTCTTGGTCGCGGAATCCATAGCGGTCCTGCGCGCAGCCTGCTCGGAACAACAGGATTCACAGATAGCTCCATAGATTATACCGCCGAGATAATCCGGCACGATGGCATCAAACACCTCTTCGGTATTCGGCTCATAGACAGTATCTATGCGTGTACCGGTATGCTGTTTAACGTTTTCGCGGTTAAAGGGCAGCATTCTCATCACTGTTGCGCTCTGCGACAGTATATTGACAAAGTTTGTGTAGACGATGTGTATCTCGTCATACTCTTCGTTTCTGAACGCATCAGAAAGTCTTTTAGCAATGCTGAAGCAATCGCTTATCGATATAGAAGCCGCTTCGGCATAATCATCTGTCAATATATCGCCTTTATGGGAACGGAAATAATCCAAAGACTTCTTGCCGATGGGCAATACAGCAGCATTTTTCCCTTTCATATTCTGAGCAGCAAGCTTTAAAACATTGGAATTATATCCGCCTGCAAGGCCTCTGTCGCCTGCAATAACGATATAAAGCGCCTTATTGCCCTCACGCTTGCGGAAGAACGGAGAAGAAAAATCACGATGAGTAGCCGCGATCTCGGTGATGGTGTTGTAAAGGATCTCAAAGTAAGGTCGGGAAGCGAGCACCCGGTTCTGGGCCTGGCGGAGCTTGGAAGCGGCCACCATTTCCATAGCCTTGGTGATCTGCTTGGTGCTTTCCATACTTCGGATCCTGTTTTTGATATCCTTAGTGGAAACGCCGGCCATGACTTACACTCCTTCCCTATCAGTTTGCCGAAACAAATTTGGAAGTAAGTTCGGTCAAAGCGGCCTTTATTGCATCCTCAGTCTCAGCTTCGAGCTTGCCGGTGGTGCGGATGGCGTTGAGAGCCTCAGCATAATTGTTATCCATAAACTCAAACAGCTGCTTTTCAAACTCGGCTATATCAGATACAGCTATACCGTTGAGATAACCGTTGGTAACGGCATAGATGATGCATACCTGATGAGCAACGTCAACAGGAGCGTTGTTTTTCTGCTTGAGAACTTCAACGATACGTGCGCCGAGTTCAAGACGCGCCTTGGTATCGGCGTCGAGGTCGGAACCGAACTGAGCGAAGCTCTGCAGCTCACGATACTGGGAGTAGAGCAGCTTCAAAGAACCGGATACCTTCTTCATCGCCTTGATCTGAGCGTTGCCGCCAACTCTCGATACCGAGATACCGGGGTTTACCGCGGGCATAACACCGGAGTTGAAAAGCTCGGTCTCAAGGAATATCTGACCGTCGGTGATGGAGATAACGTTGGTGGGAATGTATGCGGAAACGTCGCCTGCCTGGGTCTCGATGATGGGAAGCGCGGTAAGAGAACCGCCGCCCTTAGCCTCGCTCAGGTGAGCGGCACGCTCCAGCAGTCTGGAGTGGAGATAGAATACGTCGCCGGGGTAAGCTTCACGACCGGGGGGACGTCTGATAAGCAACGAAATTGCACGATATGCAACCGCGTGCTTGGAAAGGTCATCGTAAATCACCAAAACGTCCTTGCCCTGATGCATGAAATGCTCACCGATAGAGCATCCTGTGTAGGGTGCGATATACTGCATGGGCGCAAGCTCGGATGCGGTAGCGCTTACTACGATGGTGTAATCCATAGCGCCGCCCATCTCAAGGTTGCTTACCATCTGAGCGATGGTGGAACGCTTCTGTCCGATGGCAACATAGATACAGATAACGCCTGTGCCCTTCTGATTGAGGATGGTATCGGTCGCGAGGGTGGTCTTACCGGTCTGGCGGTCACCGATGATAAGCTCACGCTGTCCGCGTCCGATAGGTATCATGGAATCGATCGCCTTGATACCGGTCTGGAGAGGCACATTGACCGGCTCACGGTCGATGATACCGGGTGCGGGGCACTCGATGGGGCGGAAGCCCTCATTCTCGATAACGCCCTTGCCGTCGATAGGCTGACCCAGCGCGTTAACAACGCGTCCGATAAGGCCATTGCCTACCGGTACCGAAACAACTCGGCCGGTGCGCTTTACGGTATCGCCCTCCTTGATGCCGGCATCGGTGCCGAGAATAACTACCGATACGGTGTCTTCCTCAAGGTTCTGCGCCATACCGAACTCGCCGTTGGGGAATTCGATAAGCTCGCCTGCCATACACTTGGTCAGACCGGACACTCTTGCGATGCCGTCACCGACGACGATAACAACGCCGGTCTCGGCAGTTTCAAGTTTTGCCTCGTAGTTCTTGATCTGACTACGAATTATTTTTGTAATTTCTTCAGGTCTAAGTTCCATACTGTCCCTGCTTTCTGATCAGAGTACGGTGTTCTTCAGGATCCGGCGGATCTCATCCAGTCTGTGACGAACGGTGCCGTCCAGCTGAGTTCCGCCGAGATCGAGGCGCACACCGCCCAGACACTCGGGGTCCACCCGGCATTCCAATTCAATGGTCTTGCCGGTAACGCTTGAGAGTTTATCTGTGAGCTTCCGGCGCAACTCGTCGGACAGGGGCAGCTTGGTGACCGCGGTCACCGGCATAATGCCGTTGTCCTGATTATATTGCTGCTTAAAAAGCTGGCAGCAGCCGGGAAAATGACGCATATATCCTTTTTCGGTGAGAATTTTCAAAAAATTCAGCACATAGGGATGTACTTGACCGCGAAGCGAGTCGTCTATTATCTGACAACGCTCCTGCTTGGGGATAGAGGGAGTAGATAACAGCTTTATAAAGGCAGGCTCTTCCGCAAAGCTCTGAGAAAGAGTGTTGAGCTGCTGCAGTATAGTGCCCGAAAGCTGCTCCTCCCTTGCCAGGTCATAAAGCGCCTGACCGTAATTATTAGCTACTTCTGTCATATCGCGCCACCAAGATCGTCGATGAACTGTTCTATCAGCTTTTGCTGATCCTGCTCATTCAGCTGACGCTCAACTACCTTCTCTGCTATTGCCATTGCAACGCCCGAGATCTCGTCCTTAGCGTCGTTAAGCGCTTTCTTTTTCTCACGTGCGATATCTTCAGCTGCCTTTTCCTTGATCTGCGCTGCCTGCGACTGAGCCTGTCCGATTATCTCTTCAGAGCGGGCAGATGCAGTCTTCTGCGCGTGAGCAAGAATATGATTGGCTTCCGCCTTGGCCTGCTTCATGTTTTCCTCATAGGTAGCCTTGATGGACATAGCTTCGTCACGGGCGCTCTTAGCCTGAACGATCTCAAGATCGGCAGTTTCACGGCGCTTGTCGATAACAGCCAAAACCTTATCCAAAAGGAACTTTTTGACGATAAACATCTGAATAAACAGGTTGCAAATGGTGACAATCAAGGTAGCCGGTTCCACCGCTACGAGGGACTGATAAAGGTCCATTGATTTGCCTCCTTCGGCGTATTTTAGTTATATTCCTCGAAACGCCGGATATTAGCTCAGATAGTTCATAAACTGACCGGGAGCGAAGAAGATCAGCAACAAACCGGTAACGAAACCGTAGATACCGGTGGTCTCAGAGAGAGCGATACCAAGGATCATAGTGCTGGTAACGTCACCCTTGCTCTCGGGCTGACGACCTATGATCTCACATGCGCGAGCTGCACAGTTACCTTCACCGATACCAGGACCGATACCTGCGATAAGCGCAAGACCTGCACCGATAGCGCAACCTGCCAAAGCGATACCCTTAGCTAAAATCTGAAAATCGTTCATTTAAACAGCCTCCCTAAATTTAATAACTTTTATTCAAAAGACCCGGCTCAGTCGCCTGCGGCCTGTTTGATGAACAGAGTGGTGAGCGTGCAGAAGATGAATGCCTGGATACATCCGCCGAACCAGTCGAAATAGAAGCCGGTGAAAGCGGGTATACCTATTGCAGCCCACGGAACGTCGCCGAAGAATCCGCCCATATTGTAAATTACCGAAAAGATCCCGATCAGCGAAATGATTATACCGAGAACAAAGAAAAGCTTTTTCTCTTTCTTCTTGGCAAAAACACTCAAGCCGGCGCCAATCAAAGCGAATACTGCAGCTACCGCAATGCTGCTGCCTACTGCACCCATAAGAGCGTGAGTAGCAGCGGTAAGCGCGCCGTATATAAGCGCACTGATAACGGTGCCGGAAAGAATGTTGCCGAAATGACGGCAAGCCATACTTACGGGAGTAAAGCACTCTGCCATGACGTTGATAGGTGCCAATATGAACAGCGGATCCAAAAATCCTCTGAGATAGGAAACTATACCGGAAGCTTTGATCTTATGATAAGTGATGAGAACAAATACCACCAACGCCCAGCCAAGCTCAGTCATAAGGTCTGCGGTAGGGCTCCAAAAACCTAAAACACTTATAGTATTGCTCACTACACTGCTGACGAATATAGTTCCCACCAGCGGAATGTAATGGTCAAAATTTTTGCCCATATTATTATGGACAAAATTCACCAAACTGGTCACAGCCATTTCGGCAACAGCCTGTTTTCTTGAAATACCGGTCACTTTAAGGTTGCTGCCAAGCCAAATGCAAAGAGAGGTAATGATGATCATTACTACCCAGCTCATTGCAACGGTCTGAGTCAGCCTTACAGTGCCCAAAACGGGAACATTCTCAAAGACCGCCAGTATTCTCGCGCCATTGATAGAAATTTCCATTTTTGACCTTCACCTCACAAGTTTTGATTTATATTTCAAAGCTTTCCAAACGTTCTTCCTCTTCCTCGTCATCTTCGGAAGGGTCGGGATTTTTTCTTTCACTGGATTCAACCAGCTCTCCCTTTTTTTGAAGGATGAAAATAATCACCGTTGGGAAAAGCAGCGGCAGCGCAGCCGCCACAACATTAAAACAGGGCAATAAAAAAGCGACTACACACCATCCTGCCTGCAGTATCAGACGAAAATTATAGCTGAACTGTATATGGGTCTGCATCGCTTTCTGCGACTCTATGCCGACCGCCTTTTGAACGGTAAAACACAGAAATATGAAATTTAAAACGGCTACGGCAGTGCCGCCGATAATACCAAAAACGATTTTACTGCTGAAAGGAAATACTCCCAGCAGATGCAAAACAATAAAAGCGAAAAACTCAACAGCCGAAAGAGCAGATACTCCGGCAGCCATTCTTTTGATCTCCCTTTGCGATGCAGGTTGAAGTTTCATAGACACTCAAATCCTTTTTAAAAATCTTTGTGGCTCAATCCCGATCATTAAACGCTATAGGGGGCTTCTTTTGGTCTCCCGCCTCATCCGCCGCCTTTCGAAGCGAATGCATGCACGAACGCACGGTACTGACAGTGGTCAAAAGCCCAATCACACCGAGAAGGATAACTATCCACATCCCGAAGGCATATTTTCTTTGAAGCCAAACCGCCAATATCAAAAAAAAGCAAAGCGGAAAAATAAAAGAAAAACCCAGTTGCGTCACCCACATGAGCAACGACAGCATTTTCATATTGATCTTCAACAGTTCCACCCTTTTCTTCTATTGCGCATAATTACTTTAGCACATTGAATCAAAACTTGCAAGTTTATTTTACGTTAAATTTGCAAAAATTGCTGACTTTATATCGTCTTTTTTCATTTCAAAAATTTTAACTGGCTATAGCCATATTTAATAGTTGCCGCTCAATATATAATATGTGTAGTTATAAAAATCAATAAACACGTCTTATTATATATAAATATATCAAATATCAATTTTAGTCATAAAACATATAATTCTCCAAAATATCGTGCGCTAAAGATACGTCAATTATCGCGCAATATACA
Source organism: uncultured Oscillospiraceae bacterium (assembly GCA_964605985.1). GTDB lineage: Bacteria > Bacillota > Clostridia > Oscillospirales > Ruminococcaceae > Yanshouia. The sequence continues at coordinate 6,319 of CAZSEO010000059.1, forward strand.
TCAATTTATGTCATCCATAATGTGTGGGCGATATTCCCAAAGATAAGATGATATCAAACAAAAAAACGACCAGGCTTTTGACCGGTCGTTTTTTGTTTGGTGCGGATAACAGGACTTGAACCTGCACGAAGTCGCCCCCACTAGAACCTGAACGTGTTTTCAGGTGCTTAACGAAGCTACTTTACAACGCCTGAAACCGCATAGGAAAGCCGTAAAATGCATAACCACCGTATTCTAAGTTTAAGCAAGTTTGTACGTAAAATGTACGCAAAAAGTCGGACTATCACCGAAGTTTATATTGTTTTGAGTTTATCGCTTTAAGGCTGATAATTTGAAAATAATATAAAAGCTACTTAATGAAAGGCTGAGAAAGTCTACCTTTACGGACACAGCATTTCCCCGCCCTATGCGCAGCTATAAACCTTATGCTTACTGTTTTTGGATATATCTGAAAATTGAATAACCTTTGCGGATAATTGAAGTGTGCAACATACGCCCCGCCTGTTATGCTGATATCAGAAACAGGAAAGGGGCGTTTTTGCATGGAGAGCAGAACATACTACTATGCAAGAGTATCAAGCAAGGAACAGAATCTTGACCGTCAGATAGCCGCATTTGCCGCTATGGGAGCGTCAGAGCGGGATATCATCACAGATAAGGAGAGCGGCAAGGATTTGAACAGGAGCGGCTACAGAGCCTTAAAACAGGCTATGCTGCGCACAGGCGATACACTTGTAATTAAATCTCTTGACCGCCTGAGCCGAAACAAAACCGATATAAAGAACGAACTGCAATATTTTAAGGATAATGGCATACGTCTTAAAGTGCTTGATTTGCCTACCACGCTAATGGACTATCCTGCAGGTCAAGAATGGGTGCTTGATATGGTCAATGCCATATTGGTGGAGGTGCTTTCGTCTATAGCGCAGCAAGAGCGTGAAACGATACACCAACGCCAAGCCGAGGGCATAGCAGCAGCCAAAGCCAATGGTAAACACTTAGGCAGACCCAAAGCCACCAAGCCCGATAATTGGGATAATGTAATATCGC
>CAZSEO010000060.1:0-7287 GCA_964605985.1 uncultured Oscillospiraceae bacterium
TCCGGCAGAATGGTTGCGGCGCTGAAACGCATGGGATTTGATTATGTATTCGATACCAACTTTGCCGCTGACCTGACAATAATTGAAGAAGGAAGCGAGTTCCTTGAGCGGCTAAAGGACCCGAGATATATAGGTAAGCCGCTGTTTACATCATGCTGCCCCGGGTGGGTGAGATTTTTGAAGGCACGCTACCCTGAGTTTACCGAAAATCTTTCAACGGCAAAATCGCCGCAGCAGATGTTTGGTGCGGTGGCAAAGACCTATTTCGCCGAAAAGCTGAAGGTGGATCCTAAGCGTATATGCTGCATCTCAATAATGCCTTGCGTTGCTAAGAAGAAGGAGTGCGAGCTGCCGACTATGAACAGCGCAGGCACAGAACATGATGTGGATATCGTGATCACCACCCGCGAGTTGGCAAGAATGATACGCTCAGAACATATATTGCTGCCCAGCCTTTCAGAAGAACAGTTTGACAGTCCGCTCGGAGATTCCACCGGAGCGGCAGTGATATTCGGAACGACCGGCGGAGTTATGGAAGCGGCACTGCGAAGCGCACATTATCTCCTGACCGGAAATAATACAGATCCGGATGCCTTTAAAAATGTAAGAGGAACGGACGGATGGCGCGAGGCGGAGTTCCCGCTTATGGGAAATATACTGAAGGTTGCGGTGGTAAGCGGTCTTGGCAACGCTAAAAAGCTGCTTGACGCTGTTAAACGAGAAGAAGTACAGTATGACTTTGTGGAAGTAATGGCATGTCCGGGAGGATGCACAGGAGGCGGAGGCCAGCCGATACATGATGGATTGGAGCTTGCGGAACAACGTGGCCAAAGGCTTTATGAACTGGACAGGAACTCTAATATACGCTTTTCACATGAAAATCCTGAAATCAAGCGGCTTTATGAGGAGTTCTTGGGTGAGCCGCTTTCTCAAAAAGCACACGAGCTTCTTCATACCGACCACTTTGGCTGGGAAATGCTGCCCCCAAGACGTGTGGACAACATGGAGGAATAGTGTATAATGATAGGTGAGCAGAATAATACATATAGCTATATTTAAGTCGCAGAAATGGGGTATAGTATGAACAGCTTTGAATATTGCTCTCCTACCAATATAGTATTCGGAAAAGATGTTGAGATGAAGGCAGGCGAAATGGTAGCCCAATACGGCTGCAAGAAGCTGCTGGTGGTTTACGGCGGCGGTTCCGCGAGAAAGAGCGGTTTGCTCGACCGAGTTGAAAAGTCGCTTGAAGCAAGCGGCGTTGAATATGTTGAGCTTGGTGGAGTTGTACCTAATCCCAGACTTTCACTGGTACACAAAGGCGTTGAGCTTTGCCGAAAAGAAAATGCAGATATGATCCTCGCGGTTGGCGCCGGTTCCACCATCGATACCGCCAAGGCTATCGCCATGGGCGTATTTTATGATGGCGACGTATGGGATATATTCGAGGGCAAGGCAAAGTGTGAAAAGGCGCTGCCCACCTGCAATATTCTTACCCTTGCGGCGACCGGAAGCGAGACCGGCTCCGGAACAGTCATAACAAACGAAAACGGTATGCTCAAAAAGGGTTTCAAAACACAGATACTGCGCCCTGTATTCACGCTTATGAACCCGGAACTGATGTATACTCTGCCCCCTTATCAGACTGCCTGCGGCGTTGTTGATATAATGATGCACACCTTTGAACGGTTTTTCGTTCCCAGCGGCGAGAACGAGCTGACCGACCGCATTGCCGAAGCTGTTTTGAAAACAGTGATGCAGTATGGCGTTATCTGCTACAATGAACCCGAAAATTATACGGCACGTTCTGAGGTGATGTGGGCAGGTACCCTTTCGCACAACTTTATTACCGGACTCGGCAGAGTGCAGGATTGGGCGACCCATCAGCTTGAACACGAACTGGGCGGAATGTTCGACGTTGCCCACGGCGCAGGACTTGCCGCCGTTTGGGGCAGCTGGGCGAGATATGTCTGCAAGGAAAAGGACGTTGTTATGAGATTTGCCCGTTACGGCGTAAACGTGCTTGGTTTGCCGATGAACTACGAGCAGCCCGAAAGAACTGCTCTTGAAGCGATTGAAGCCACCGAGAGATATTTCAGGCAGATAGATATGCCTACCTGTATCTCCGAGCTGCTGGGCAGAACGCTGACCGAGGATGAGATAAAGGAGCTTTCGGTAAAATGCACCTACTTCGGCAGACGCAAGGTAGGCGGCGTTATCAAGCTTGGCGAAAATGAGATAGCCGATATCTACCGCATGGCGAACAAGTAACAATAAAGATGAGATGAAAAGAGCCTCCGTCGAATGGCGGAGGCTCAAATTTTATCTTTGGTTTTTGCGGTAAGCCATATAGCTTTCCAGTATCAGAACGGCGGCAACGGCATCGATAACAGCCTTGCGCTTTTTGCCTCTTACATCGGTCTGATTGAGTATGCCGATGGCGGAAACGGTGGTGCTGCGCTCATCCCACATTCTTACCGGGATACCGCTCTTTTCGGCGAGAGCGTCTGCCACCGAGCGGCAAAGCTCGCTTCGGGGGCCTGCGGTGCCGTTCATGTTGATAGGGTTGCCGACCACTATCTCCTCGATGCGGTTTTCTTTTGCCGCTTCGATTATTTTTTCTATAACGCGTTCTTTGTTGTGGTCGGATATGACGCACAGCGGCGAAGCGATAAGCTCGTCCTTGTCGCAGGCGGCAAGCCCGGTCCGCGCGTCACCAAAATCAACAGAGAGAATTTTCATGTGGTGTTAAGCTCCTTTCATTGCACCTCGGTGCCGGGGTAGTAATGCTGCAAAATCTCAACGAAGTTATAGCCCTCCTGCGCCATAAAATGAGCGCCGTACTGGCTCATGCCAACGCCGTGCCCGTAGCCGTATGTAGTGATGAGAAACTCATCCTCATCCTCGTCATATTCGAGGTCGAAGCAGTGTGAGCGGATGGAATAGGAGAGAAGATTCTCGCGGAAGCTTCTTCCGGTAATTTTTTTGCCGCGCCAGCTTCCGCCGGGGGCGGTGGTCCTGCCGCCGATGGTAACGGTGCCGACATATCCGCCGGGGGCGTCATGCTCTATCTCGAACCAGTCGGCGGGGTCGCCGTCAAGCTCGATGCCGTAGACCCGTTCCACCGCTTTTGCAAGCTTAGAGGCGCCGGAGGTGTAAGAGGTCTGATAATAGGGAGATTTGCTGTCCCATTTGCTTTTTACCGATTCAAGATAGGGATATGCGCCTCCCCACACAGATTCTGAACTGGTGGTATAGCCGCAGCTGGTGGAATGATATACTGTGTTGGCATATTCACCGTTATAGTATACCGCTACACCGAGCACTTCCTCGACGGCATCCTCTACCGCCTGAGATACATCGCTTTTAAGCAGTACCGAGGGGGCGGTCCCGCGCGCGTTGTTGTATTTTATCATAGAATAGGTGGCAACGGCGTGCGCCTTTAAAGCCTCGTGATCAAAAAGACCGTGTGTTTCGTTTTGCAGTATCTGACAGACGAGGTCGTAGGCGTTCATCTTTTTGGTGCTGCCGCCTGTGGTATAGGATAGCCTTTCATCGAAAGCGTCATCGTCGGCTTTGGGAAGTCTGCCGTCGTAGCGCTCTATTTTGTCATCCTCTTCATCCTCTGTATCCGAGTAGGTCATCTCGAGCTCTATCTCGACTTCCTCTTCCTGTTCGTTTTCAACTTCGACGGGCTCGGGCTGCGAAACGGGGACGGAAGTCATCTCGACCGACGAGGGAACGGGCTGAGATCCGGGCGGAGGAAGAGCCGCTGGCTGGGGCGCTGCCTGAGAAGAAACGGAAGGCTCGGAGGACGACGGCTCTGCAGCCTGTGAAGCCGGGGGAGCAGCAGGCAGCAGAGCAGAGGAAGCGGGCACTTCGCTTTCCGGCTTTGAAGAAGCCGGAGGTTCCGGTTGAGAGGCCGGCTGCTGTGAGGAGCTTTCGGGCTCATCGTCAGGCTTTTCATACAGCACTATCTCGACTTCTTCCTGTTCTTCCTCATCATCGGATGATGAAGCAACCTTTATCGGCCCATCGTCAGGGTTTTCGGGCTTATTCGGGGTAAGTATGTTTATAAAGATAGCAAACACCAAAACTATCAAAACAGCGATGCAGCCGATAGCGGCGCCGTTTTTTGAAAGCTTGCTCTTTAAAAAATCAGAACGGTAACGGCGCTTTTTACCGGAATGGGAAGCAGTTGTTTTTTTTGCGGAGGGCGGTTTTATTACAGGTGCGGAAGAAAGATCGTCTGATGTCGTTTCTTCGCTGTCTGCGGAAACGCTCTCTTCTTCGCTGATGATGGCGCTGCAAAGCGCGCCGAAACGGGAAAGAAGCTTTTCGTCTCTGTTCTCGTCGAAAAGCAGGATAGTGCGCTCATCGGTGACGCAAAAGCACGCGGGAATAACGCCGTCGCCAACCACCGGCATAGAGCCGCGAGGAACAACGGCGCAATCAGCAAAATCCGCAGGATCGAGACCTAACTGTCGGCAGCGGTTTTGGATATGGGCGGCAGCGGTTTTTGAACGCATGAGCGGCAGCTCGAAAATGTTTGCTGCAACAGCGCGTGCCTTGCCATCATTGCCCATCTGACCCGCGAATATTAAGATGTCGGCGGCTTCGCTCTCACGAAGCATCGCTTCGGTCATGCTTTCAAGGTCGTTTCCGCATTGTATGCGCTTAGGCTCCTTTAAAGCCACTGACCGAAACATCTCCGCCAATGCGTCGCCCATTTGATGGGAGCTGTGGCGGGGCTCGAGAATGGTCAGCTTCATCGATTTTCTCCTATTGGCAGGATGATATCAGATAAACTCGGTGGTTTCGTCTATCCAAAGGCTTTCGGTATTTGCGATAGCGGTTTCCATAAGGCGTTCGCGGTCGAGCGGCTTTTCAGCTTCGATAACGAGGGAAAGCTGCGGTCTGGTTCTGGGGTGGCGGGGGGTAAACACAGTGCAGCAATCCTCATAGGGGAGGATGGAGGTCTCGAAGGTGTCTATCTTGCGTGCGATAGTCACTATCTCTTCTTTATCCATACCGATTGCGGGACGGAGAACGGGCAGAGTGGCAGAGGCATCGGTGCAGGCTATCGCCTGCATGGTCTGGCTTGCGACCTGACCTAAGCTTTCGCCGGTTACAAGAGCGCCGCAATCATGCTTTTCGGCAATTTTAGATGCTATCTCCATCATAAAGCGGCGCATGATGATGGTGAAATACTCCTCGGGGCAGTTTTCGCCTATCAGCTGCTGGATTTCGGTGAAGGGAACGACGCAGAGCTTTATTCTGCCGGTGTAGGCGGACATTTTGCGGCAAAGCTCCTGGACCTTTAAAAGAGCGCGGTCGCTGGTGTAGGGGGGGCTTGCGAAATGGATAGCCATCATCTCAAGACCGCGCTTGGCCATCATGTAGCCTGCAACGGGGGAATCGATACCGCCCGAAAGCAGAAGCGCCGCTCTGCCGCCGCTGCCTACCGGGATGCCGCCGGCGCCGGGATACTGACCGGCATGGAGAAAAGCATGATGATCGCGTATCTCACACCACACCACCAGCTCGGGGTCATGGACATCGACCGAAAGATGGGGGTGGCGTTCAAGCAGACAGCCGCCAAGCTCGGCGCAGATCTCGGGGGAACCCATCGGGAATTTTTTATCGGAGCGCTTTGCGTTGACCTTGAAGGTGTTTACCTGCGAAAGGGCGTCATCAAGATATTCAACGCTGTTTAGAATGGCATCAAAGTCCTTTTCGACTACGGCGCTGCGGCTTAAAGCCACGATGCCGAAAACGCGGGAAAGGCGGTCGAAAACCTCATCCATGTCGACATCGTCGGCTTTGGGGGCTACGGTTATGGTGGACTGAGCTTTTACTATCGAAAACTCACCGAGGTCGCGCAGCCTGCGGCGAATATTTTTTATAAGGATGCTTTCAAAGGTGGAACGGTTGGTGCCCTTGAGCGCCAGCTCGCCGTATTTTAAAAGTACTATTTCTTTCATAGTGTCCTCCATTTACGCTTTTCTCAGCGTTTTCATAGCTATAGTGAGCTTTTCTGCGAAAAATTTTGCCTGTTCCGGCGTATTATATTTGGAAAAACTGATGCGCAGTGCCGAATCTACCTCTCGGCGGCTTTTACCCATTGCCGAGAGCACATGGCTTTGCGCACCCATTGAACATGCCGAGCCGCTGGAAATGAAGATGCCCTCCGATTCCATAAAGTGGAGCATGGTTTCGGAGCGGTATCCCTCCGCCGAGCAGTTGAGTATATAGGGCAGGCAGTTTTCTGAGGGGGAATTTATCGTTACGCCTTCGATATCCGAGAGCAGCGAGAGAAGTTCAGCCTTGGTTTCCGATACCTTTTGAGCGTTGGAAGCGAGGCTTTCGACGGCATTCTGCGCCGCCTGGCCCAGTGCCGAGATAAGCGGAACGCTTTCGGTTCCGGGGCGTATCTTGCTTTGCTGACCGCCGCCGAAAAACAGAGGGTCTATCTTTATTTTATCTGCGATATAAAGTGCGCCGACACCCTTGGGAGCGTGTATCTTATGACCGCTGACCGTCATCAGGTCGATGCCGAGCTTTGCAACAGACAGCGGCATTTTGCCGAAAGCCTGTACCGCATCAACATGAAAAAGAGCGTTGGGGGAGAGCTTTTTGAGCGGTCTTGCTATCTTTTCTATCGGCTGTATCGCGCCGACTTCGTTGTTAGCCGCCATCACCGACACCAATATGGTTTGGTCATTGCAGCAGCTCAGTAGCTCATCGGGGTCTATGCGGCCATCCGGCTGCGGAGCTATTTCGATAACTTCGAAACCGCGTTCTTTAAGTTCCCGCGCCGAATCTATCACCGAAGAATGCTCTATCGTTGTGGTGATGATGCGGTTCCCGCGACGGCGGCGGGCATGAGAACCGCCGAAAAGAGCAAGATTGTTGGCTTCGGTGCCGCCGCTGGTAAAGATGATGCGTCCCGTTTTGGCGCCCATTGCTGAAAGCAGCTGCTTTTCGGCTTTCTGCATCAGCAGCTGCGCTTGAACTCCCTTGGAATGGAGCGACGAGGCGTTGCCGTAATACTCGCACATCACCCTTGCGGCGAGCGCTGCAATATCTTCATCAACACGCGTTGTGGCGGCGTTATCAAAATAGATCTCGTTCATCTCAGAACTCTTCCTTTACAAATGCATATCTATATAATTATATCTCAAATCAGATGTTGTTTCAACAGTGACTGAGAACTCGGCTATCTAAAATTTTGTAGGTTGTACAATGATATGTGACAAAGGAAAATAAAGATAGCGAATAGGGCTG
>CAZSEO010000061.1:0-6201 GCA_964605985.1 uncultured Oscillospiraceae bacterium
CGACAGGGATATTTTGCTGTTTACAGAGGACTATCAGGCAGCTGAAGTTATCAAATCAGCAATTCCATATCTATATGGTTAAAGCATCAGTATTCCCTCAGCTTTAAGTTTCAAAATTTCATTATCATCCATATCGGCAAGACACTTAAGTATTTCAACCGTATCTCCTCCCAAAGAAGGGGCCGCAGCAAATTCCACCTCTCCGTTTTCAGGGAATCTGAGCGGAAGATTGGTTACCCGTAAACTGCCGATCTCAGGCTGTTCATAATGCGGGAACATATTGCGTGATACAGCAAAGTGCGGATCGTTTGCTACATTTTCAATAGTATTCACCGGGGCGTTCGGTATACCTACCGAGTCCAATGCTGCACACACTTCTTTTACCGTGTGATGTGAAGCCCACTCATTCAAAATATCTTCCGTTACCGAACGGTTATGTATTCTTTCATTATGTGTCTTGCAGCGCTCGTCCTCAAGCAGTTCAGGATGTTTCAATATATCGCATACAAGAGATCTATAGAATTGCTCGCTTCCGATCCCGAGTGCATAATATCCGTCCTTAGCCGGATAAAGGCCGTAGGGACTCCACTCGCGGTACTGATTTCCGGTTCGCGGAGTAAGCTCACCGTTAAAAAGGTACTTTATGTTATCCATCATCAAAGAGGATATCATCGCATCCACAAGTGAAACCTCAACATGCTGTGCTTCGCCGGTCTGCTCTGCGCTTCTGAGCGCGGCAATAACGCCTATCGCAAGATTCATGCCGGCGATAACATCTCCTATGGATGTCCCAACTTTTACCGGCGCTTTTCCATCCTCGCCGTTCATCATGGTTATGCCGCTCATTGCCTGCGCAATGGCATCATATGCAGGGCGGTCGCGGTAAGGCCCTGTTGAACCGAATCCCGAAATGTTTCCATATACTATTTTGGGATTAACCTTTTTCATTTCTTCAAAGCCGAGACCAAGCTTGTCCATAACGCCATGGCGGAAGTTTTCAACTACAATATCAGAACATTTTACAAGCTTAAAAAACAATTCTTTTCCCGCGGGTGCGGATAGATCCACCGCTATACTTTTTTTGTTATGATTAAGTGTGCAAAATCTGGCACTTACCCCATTTTCCATAGGCTCCGCTCTTCGATTCACATCGCCTAATCGCTTGGGGTTTTCAAGCTTTATTACCTCTGCGCCCAACATAGCAAGGTACAATGTGGTGATAGGACCTGCCACTACATCTGAAAGATCCAAAACTCTTACGCCGCAAAGCGGCCCTTTAAATCCTTTTGTTTTATCAACCATTACTACTTACCTCGTCAGTGCAGTTATTTAGACATTAGCGCCCGGTTTTGACCTTATTATATATCCTTCAGGGCAGCATTTATATGGTGCTGCCCTGAAGGATATATCTGTGTGATCGGTTAGATGTTATTTGTTGGTATAATCATACCAGCCCTTACCGGTGCGGCGACCAAAGTTGCCGTTCTTAATAAGCTCTTCCAATTCGGGAACGGGCTTAAAGCGTTCTTCACCGGTGAGTTCTACCAGCAGATTGAGGCAGGTGTAGCCCAGCTCAAGGTTGCCGTCCATCATTTCAAACGGGCCCTTGGGATAGTTAAGACCAAGGCGTGCTGCCTTATCGATATCGGCACAGGACGCAACGCCTTCATGCATAAGGCGCATAGCCTCTACCTGAACAGCCTTGTTGAGGCGGTTTACGATAAAGCCGGGAACTTCCTTGTTTACAGCTACAACTTCCTTGCCGATGGTGGGAGCGAATTCGAGAATTGCGTTAAAGGTCTCATCGCTGGTCTTTTCGCCGCGGATAACCTCAAGCAGCTTCATTGCATATACGGGGTTGAAGAAATGCATACCAAGGAAGCGCTCGGGGTGCTTCATATCGGCTGCAAGGGTGGTTATCGGGATATAGGAAGTGTTGGTGCCGATGATGGCGGTATCGGGGCATACCTCCTCAAGCTTGGCAAAAAGGTCTTTCTTTACCTTAATATTTTCAAGAACTGCCTCCATGATCAGATCTGCATCAGCAGCACAGTTGATGTCGCTGGTGGGGTGCAGACGTGCAAGAAGTGCATCCTTCTGCTCAACGGTCATTTTGCCCTTTTCTACCTGCTTTTCAAGACCTGCAGCGATCTTATTTTTACCGTTGTTGGCAAAATCATCAGTAAGATCATACATCCATACTTCATATCCGGCATTTGCAGAAACCTGTGCAATACCGCCGCCCATAGTGCCTGCACCGCATACAACAATTTTTTTCATGAGTTGATTCTCCTTTACTGTTAAATAATGCCGTCTTCGCGCAGCTTTTCGATCTCCTCTTTGGTTTTACCCAAGCACATCAGGATATCATCGTTGTGCTCGCCCAAGTCGGGAGAGGAGGAAAGCGATGCCAGACCGGATTTGTGGAAGCGAACCGGCACGTTGGTAACACGGAACTCGCCGATATCCTTCTGGTTGAGGGTGGGGAACATATCGCGCGCACCGGAAATATGTTCATCCTGCGCCATTTCTACGATAGAGTTGACGGGAGCACAGGGAACGCCTGCCTTTACCAAAAGGTCTATTACTTCCTCAACAGTCTTGTCTGCTGCCCACTCGTTGATAAATACGTCCAATTCCTCACGGTGCTGAACACGGGTAGGAGTCTCTTTGAAGCGGGGATCGTCTACCAGCTCAGGGTGTCCTATCGTTTTGCAGAAAATCGGGAAGAACTTAGGAGTGGAAGTGCCTACGTTGTAGTAACCGTCCTTGGCTTTATAGTTGCCGTAAGGTGTCCAGGTCTTATAGATATTGCCCATGCGAACGGGAACTTCGCCGGCTGCAAAGTAACGGATATAGTCCTGAGCACTCAGTGCGATAAGACCGTCTACCAGCGAGGTTTCTACCATTTGACCTTCACCGGTTTGCATCTTGTGGTAAACAGCGGCAAGAATTGCAACAACAGCATTCATTCCGCCGATGGTGTCACCGATGGAGGAGCCGACACGGGTGGGGGGATTTTCCGGCATACCGGTGATATACATGATGCCGCTCATCGCCTGCGCAGTTACATCGTAACCGGGGCGCTGGCTGTAAGGGCCGTAGGTACCGTAGCCCGAGATGGAGGCGTAGATAAGACCGGGGTTTATCCTGGAAAGGGCTTCATAACCTAAGCCCAGCTTATCCATAACGCCGGGACGGAAGTTTTCTACTACAACATCGGCGTATTTTACCAGCTCGCGGAATATCTCTTTGCCTTCCTCCGACTTGAGGTTGAGCGTCATGCCTCTCTTGTTGTGGTTAACGGTGGGGAAATAAGCGCTCTTGCCATTGATGCCGGGAACATAGTTGCGGGTGGTATCGGGGTCGGTGGGGTTTTCTATCTTTATAACGTTGGCGCCCATGGTAGCCAGCCACATGGTGCCGAAGGGACCTGAAAGAACACGGGTAAGGTCGAGTACCTTCAAGCCGCTGAGCGGGCCGCCGGTAGAAGCGCTGGTTTCAAAAATATTTTTCATAATGGCAGCTCCTTCCATCAGTCGAGTTCAGAACCGACGATAATAACGCTGCTTACGTTGTTCCAGGGCTTGCCGCCGAGGCAGTGTGCCATACCAAGCTTGAAGTCACAGTCAAGCTGACGCTTGCCTGCCTTGCCGTGGCACTGCAGCCAGCTTTCATAAATCATTCTTATGCCGCTGGCGCCAACGGGATGTCCCATAGCCTTAAGACCGCCGTCGGTATTTACGGGGAGCTTGCCGTTGAGCATATATTTTCCGTTCAGTGCGTCCTTCCAGCCCTGACCGCGTTCGCTGAGTCCAAGCGCCTCATAAAGAACTATCTCAGTGATGGTAAAGCAGTCATGGAGCTCAACCAGGTTAAGCTGCTCGGAGGGATCGGTGATGCCCGCTTTTTTGAATGCACGTGCAACCGCAGCTTCGGTTTCAAGCACAGTGGTGTAATCATAGGAAGTCTCAAACAATCCTACGCCGGAGCTTGCAACTAACTCGGCCGCCTTTATGTACATGGGGTCGGGACGATATTTCTTAGCGTCTTCGGAAGATGTGAGGATAGCGCATGCGGCGCCGTCAGATACGCCGGAGCAGTCCATGATGCTGAGATACGGCTCGCAGATCATGGGGGATTTTTTGATCTGCTCAAGGGGTATCTCTTTGCGGTAGAGCGCCTTGGGATTGAGAGAGCCGTGATAATGGTTCTTATAAGCGATGCTTGCCATTGCTTCACGCATGTCTTCAAATCCTACGCCATACTTGTCAGCATAAGCAGGTACAAGTAATGAGAAGCTGGCAGGTCCGCCAAAAGAAGGCTCTGTGTTGTCACGGTACATGGGAGAACCGGGATTTCCGCTGAAGCCATGATCCTTGAGCTTATCCATACCGATCGCCATAACTACCTTGTATTCGCCGGAAGCTACCGCATATGCGGCATTACGGAAAGTATCGGAGCCGGTGCAGCAGTTGTTTTCAATTCTGGTTACAGGCTTGAAATCAGACTTAATGATTGCGGAAAGGGTATTTCCGTTCTTCTCATACATGGTACCGAACCAGAACGCATCGATATCCTTCAGTTCGAGTCCTGCATCATCAAGTGCTTCCTGAATGGCTTCCAGTATCAGATCCTCGCGGCTGGTGTCAAAACGCTCGCCGAATTTGGTACAACCCATTCCGATTATTGCAACTTTATCAGTGATTCCGCTCATGCTTCTACCTCCTCTGCAGGAACGACCTTCCAGAAATATGTATGTATACCGTCCGCCTTGAACATCTTACGATAGGTGGGACGTACTGCCATTCCTACATGAACATTTTCCTTCTTGCAATCTACAAGATAGGTCATCATCTTGCCGCCGCCCTCAAATTCCAGTACAACCAGAATATTTGGGGGATCCATCGAGAGGGAAAGTCCGTCAATGGTAAAGGTGCGGATAGTTGCCTTCTTATCAAGGAAGCAATAGGGTTCGGTCTTATCTATCGCGTGGCAGTGTACACATACGCGCTGGGCCGGGAATACAACAGTTCCGCATTCGGTGCAGCGGCTGCCGTAAAGGTGATGATTCTTCTTATGATTTCGCAGATAGTCGGGCTGTGCAGAGCGCTCCTGAGCGGGACGCTTCTGAGGCTCGCAGGTTATCATCTCTTTCCACTTCAGATACTTGCCGTAAGGCAGTTCTTCATCCTTGTGAGAAAGGAGTTTTTCAACACTGTTGGCTGCACGGCAGCTTTCTGCCCTTTCGGTAACGGTAAATGCCATTGCATCGCAGCCTTCGCCGTAGGTAACTACAAGAATACGGTCGCCGCATTTTGCGTTATCCAAAGCAGAGCAAAGCATAAGGCCTGCTGCAGCGTTACCGGTGTTGCCTATTTCGCTGTACATGCTTGCCTCAACCTGCTCGGGAGCAAAGCCAAGCTTTGCGGCAACACCACTGCGGGTCTTGTCGTCATGGGCATAGATAACAGCCTTGGCAAAGTCTTCAGGCTTGAGATCAAGCTGTGCAAGAAGATTCTTTACCGCCTTTGTAACAGCCGGAGTATATATCTGAGTGTTGGCATAGCGAACATCCCAGTTGCGAACAAAAGTATCATCGCCGGAGCGCCACTGATCAAGTGCTTCACGGGATACGCTTACACTTCCATCGAGAGTTGCAAGGAGATTTTCACTGCCTATAACAAAAGCAGCACTTCCGTCGCCAAGCTCGTTTTCGAATTTACCATCAGCTGCGCCAAGCCTGCAATCGCTCATCGTTACCATAGCAAGACCGCCAACACGCTCAACAGCATCAACTGCTGCCAGCATTGCGGTGGAACCTGCGCGAAGAGTGTTGGAAAAGTCGCCCGTACGAATGTCCCGGTCAACATCAAGTGCTGCCATTACTTCGGTAGCCGACTGCTTTTCGCGGTAAGGAGAGGAAGCAGAAGCAAAATACAGCGTTTTAAGCTCAGCAAGATCGCAGCCCTGAGCAGCATCCATTGCTGCCATTACAGACATGGTTATGCTGTCCTCATCGCAATAAGCAACTGCTTTCGCGCCTTTACCTGCGCGCTTTCCATATGCCCGTGCTATAGTATCTTTTTTAATACGGTAATACGGGATATATGCACCGTAAGAAACAATTCCTGTCATTTAAATCACCCTTTTTGTTTATAAATATCAACGGTTATTTACCGTTTACAAGGAAGCAGGATA
>CAZSEO010000062.1:0-5466 GCA_964605985.1 uncultured Oscillospiraceae bacterium
AGGTTCTCCTTGGGAACGATGCAGTCCTCAAAGATAAGCTCGGTGGTGGAAGAGCCGCGGATACCCATCTTGAGCTCCTTCTTGCCGATGGAGAAGCCGGGGAAGTCCTTCTCAACGATGAAGGAAGAAATGCCCTTGTTGCCCTTGGAACGGTCGGTCATAGCCATTACAACGTAAACATTTGCGTAGCCGCCGTTGGTGATGAACACCTTGGTGCCGTTGAGGATGTAGTTCTCGCCCTTTTCATCGAGAACTGCGGTGGTCTGCTGGCCGGAAGCGTCGGTGCCGGCGCCCGGCTCGGTGAGACCGAATGCGCCGATCCACTCGCCGGAGCAGAGCTTGGGCAGATACTTCATCTTCTGCTCCTCGGTGCCGTGCTCGTAGATGGGAGCGCAGCAGAGAGAGGTATGAGCAGAAACGATAACGCCGGTGGTAGCGCAAACCTTGGAAAGTTCCTCTACTGCCATAGCGTATGCGAGCACGTCAGCGCCAGCGCCGCCGTACTTCTTGGGGAAGTAGATACCCATCATGCCAAGCTTGCCGAGCTTCTTAACAGTTTCAACGGGGAACTGTTCGGTCTCGTCAACCTCAGCAGCAAGGGGCTTTACTTCGTTTTCCGCAAACTCACGATACATTTTGCGGAGCATCTGATGTTCTTTGCTAAGTACAAAGTCCATATTCTTTTTTCTCCTCCTATAATAGAGTAAAACGCATGATCCGTATTGTCATGCGGCTTTCACGGGATGCGGGTAATAACCGCGCGAGGGCATAACTATACCATCGTTACAGTTATAACATACTAACATTATCATGCTTCGCAAGCGATTTCAAGTCCAATTGTTAATATTCTAACACTTATTTCAACTTTCGTCAAAATAGACAAAAATACAGGGCGTCAAAGAGCGATTTTGACAAAACAAAATGTTGGCAAATCGGTTGAAAAACAGTCAAAAAATCGCATTATAATCACATTTGGTAATGTGGTTTCGCAAATCGAAATGATGAGGCAGAAGCACAGAAAACACTTGTGTTTTAATGACGTACAGAACTGATTTTCAGGGGCAAAAATAGGTGCCCGTCCCCAAAAGGACGGGCACCCGCAAAAGGATATTACTTATTGGATCTTCTCCAGATCTTCATCTTTTCGGCATCCTTGATGAGCTGTTCTCTGAACTGGGGATGTGCGACCGAGATGATAGCCTCGGCACGCTGCCAGGTGGAAAGACCCTTGAGGCATACCTTGCCGTACTCGGTTACGAGATAATGCACGTTGGGACGAGCATCGGTAACTACCGAGCCGGGGTTGAGGGTGGGCAGTATTCTGGAGCGGAGAACTCCGTCCTTGCCCATGAAGGAGGAGGAACAGCAGATAAAGCTCTTGCCGCCCTTGGAGAGATATGCGCCGAGCACAAAGTCGAGCTGACCGCCCGCACCGGAGATATGGCGGATGCCGGAGGACTCGGAGTTGACCTGACCGAAGAGGTCGAGGTCTACAGCATTGTTGATAGAGATGAAGTTATCGAGCTGAGAGATAACGCGCGCATCGTTGGTGTAGTTAACGGGGGCAGCCATTACAGCGGGATTCTTGTGAACGTAATCGTAAAGCTTGGTGGTGCCTGCGCCGAATGCGAATACCTCGCGGCCCTTGTCGATATTCTTTTTGGAGCCGTTGATCTTGCCCTCTCTTGCGATATCAACGAAAGCGTCAACATACATCTCGGTGTGAACGCCGAGATCCTTGAGGTCGCTCTGCGCGATCATGGAGCCGACTGCGTTGGGCATACCGCCGATACCGAGCTGCAGGCAGGCGCCGTTGGGGATCTCTTCAACGATGAGCTTTGCAACTGCCTGATCGATCTCGCCGGCTGCTGCCGCACCCATCTGAGCGATGGGGGGATTGGAACCCTCAACTATCATATCGACCTGAGATATGTGGATCTCGGTCTCGCTGTTGCCAAATACATGGGGGATGTTCTCGTTGACTTCGAGGATGATGACCTTTGCCTTTTCGCATACCGCGCTGAGGTGAGATGCGTTGAGACCGAAGTTGAAATAGCCATGCTCATCCATGGGGGGAACCTGGAACATTGCTACATCGGGGGGATCGATATGGTCGCGGTAGTAGCGGGGAAGCTCAGAATATCTGATGGGGCAGTAGAAGGAGAAGCCCTGCTCGATAGCCTTGCGCTCGATGCCGCCCATATGCCAGGAATTCCAGGTGAAGTGGTCGGCGGGGTTTTCGATCTTGAATATCTCGGGCACCCACATGCAGATGCCGCCGTGGATCTTTACGTCGGAAAGCTCGCTCATGCGCGCTGCAAGAGCGCGGTCAAGCTCAACGGGGTGGCAGGTGGTCCAGCCGTAATCTACCCAATCGCCCGACTTGATAACACTGACAGCTTTTTCAGCGCTGACCAGCTTGGATTTATAGAGTTCCTGATAACTCATTTTTAAAGTTCCTCCCGGTAAATTATTTTTTTAACAATCTGCTGAATAATATTATATTACTACCTGAGGCAAAATTCAACAGAAATAATAATATATTTGTCATGCTTATGATTTAGAGATATAAGACGGGAATCCGGAAAATGAAAACAGAAAAAGACGGATTTGAACGACGAACTTGCATAATTGAGAAAACCCATGAAATTTTTAATTCTTATAAATGCGAATAAATCAAAGATTATTTGTTAATTTTATGGCAAATATAAAGCGATATTGACAGGTAAATTGGGAACTATTATAATATATGACATATTTACCTTGAAATAGTATTGAATGAAAGCCTTTTTCAAGTTGCAAAAAAGACTTTTGATAATTATAGGCGAAGGGAAGATAAAAATGAGCAGACTTGAAATTCGTACCCCCAACCGTTCACAGATGGTGGTCGAGGGGCTATACAGAGATATCGAGCGCAGAATAGCAGCGAGTCCGCCCGGACTTTGTCCGGTGGATCTTTCTGCGGCGTTTCTGCGGCTTTGTCATGCGCAGACCTGTGGAAAATGTGTGCCTTGCCGTATCGGATTAGGTCAACTTTCAACCCTTATCGAAGGGGTGATCGATGGCAAAGGGAGCCTTGAAGACGTAAATATGATAGAAGAGACTGCCGCTGTGATACGCGATACTGCCGATTGCGCCATAGGACGTGAAGCAGCCAATATGGTACTTAAGGGAGTTAAAGGTTTCCGTGACGACTATATGGAGCATGTTATAAAGCATCGCTGCCTTTGCAATCTTGATAACCCGGTGCCATGTGTAGCACTTTGCCCCGCCGGAGTGGATATACCCGGATATATAGCGCTTATAGCGGAAGGCAGATATGCAGATGCCGTGCGGCTTATACGCAAGGATAACCCTTTTCCCACAGCTTGTGCTTTGGTTTGCGAACACCCATGCGAAGCGCACTGCCGCCGCAATATGGTGGATGATGCCGTCAATATCAGGGCGCTCAAACGCTACGCCGTTGATAACTCAGGAAAAGTTCCGGTGCCGGAGCGCGCAACGTCAACCGGTAAACGTGTAGCTGTTATAGGCGGCGGTCCCGGCGGACTAAGCGCGGCATATTTTCTTTCGCTGATGGGGCATGAGGTAGAGGTTTTTGAAAAACATAACAGTCTCGGCGGTATGCTGCGCTATGGAATACCCAGCTATCGTCTGCCGCGTGAACGCCTTGATGAGGATATTGAAGCGATACTTTCTCTTGGAGTTAAGGTCAATCTCAACACTGAAATAGGAAGAGATCTGACCATAAGGGAGCTGCGCCGAAGATTTGACTGCGTATACATAGCGATTGGCGCACAGGCGGAAAAAACCGTAGGCATCGAAGGGGAAAACAGCCGTGGAGTTATTTCGGCGGTGGAGCTGCTGGGCGGAATAGGAGACGGAGAGCAGCCCGATTTCTTCGGAAGAAAAGTGGTTATCATAGGGGGCGGAAATGTAGCGATGGACTGCGCGAGAAGCGCTAAACGCTTCAATGCGGAACGGGTGACGATAGTTTACCGCCGCCGCCGTACTGATATGACGGCGCTGCCGGAAGAGATAGAAGGCGCGGTCGAGGAGGGATGTGAGCTGCTTGAGCTGCATGCCCCGGTAAGAATAGAAAGCGATATAAGCGGTAATGTTACCGCTCTTTGGACACAGCCGCAGATAATATCGACCGTTGACAGCTCCGGCCGCCCCAAACCGGTCAAGGCAGACAGCCCTGAATATAGGATAGAATGTGACATAGTGGTTGTTGCGATAGGTCAGGGCATCGAGACTGCGCCGTTTGAGCAATATGGTATACCGATAAAGCGCGGAGTTATAGATGCCATGAGCTCAAGCGATATAGGCACTATAACAGGTGTGTTTGCCGGAGGAGACTGCGTAACAGGCCCTGCCTCGGCGATAAAGGCGATAGCGGCAGGAAAGGTGGCGGCTGCCAATATTGATGAATATTTGGGATATCACCACAAAATAACCGTCGATGTAGATATACCGCCGATACGCATGACAGACCAAAAACCATGCGGCAGAGTAACTCCCGGTGGGCGTCCGGCCGATGAGCGGCGCCGGGATATGAATCTTATCGAGCGGGCGATGACGGATCAAGAGGCTCAGCAGGAAGCACGCAGGTGTTTGCGCTGTGACCACTTTGGCTATGGTTCGTTCAAAGGAGGCAGGACATATCAATGGTAAGACTGATGATTGACAGGATACCGACGGAGGTTCCGGAGGGTACCACTATTTTGGAAGCGGCACACCGGATAGGAATAGGTATACCCAGCATATGTTATCTCAAAGATATAAATGAAATAGGAGCATGTCGCGTTTGCGCCGTTGAGGTAAAAGGAATGGAGACGCTGGTCTCTTCCTGCAACAGCCCGGTTACCGAGGGTATGGAGGTGCTCACAAACAGCCCCCGTGTAAGAAGGGCACGCAGGCTAAATGTAGAGCTGATACTTTCTCAGCACGATTGCCGTTGTGCTTCCTGCGTTCGAAGCGGAAACTGCACATTGCAAAAGGTAGCTAACGACCTCGGAATATTTGATATGCCGTATAAGCAGAAATATGCTCCCACCGATTGGACAACCACCTTTCCGCTCTACCGCGATGCTGCCAAATGTATAAAATGTATGCGCTGTGTGCAGATATGCGATAAAGTGCAGGGGCTGAATATTTGGGATGTTGAAGGAACGGGCTCTCATACTACGGTAGATATCTCTCATAATAGAATGATAGCACAGTCCGACTGCGCGCTATGCGGACAGTGTATAACTCACTGCCCTGTTGGGGCGCTTCGTGAACGTGATGATACCAAAAAGATTTTTGAAATGCTGGCCGATCCCAATATAATAACAGTGGTGCAGGTAGCTCCCGCGGTGCGTACGGCATGGGCGGAATCACTGGGGCTTTCGCCTGACCTGGCAACTTCCGGCAGAATGGTTGCGGCGCTGAAACGCATGGGATTTGATTATGTATTCGATA
>CAZSEO010000063.1:0-4722 GCA_964605985.1 uncultured Oscillospiraceae bacterium
ATGCGGTATTAGCACACCTTTCGGTGTGTTATTCCCCACTGCAAGGCAGGTTGCTCACGCGTTACTCACCCGTCCGCCACTAAGACACTCTATTCACTCAACAGTAGAAGCGCAACGCTTCTTCATTCTTTCGAACTTCTGCTTCACACCTCTACCATTCAGTGAACAGAGTGTCTCCGTTCGACTTGCATGTGTTAGGCGCGCCGCCAGCGTTCGTCCTGAGCCAGGATCAAACTCTTGAAAAATTGTATCTCAACGCCGTAGCGTTAAAATCTTTAATCTTTCAAGCTTAAATCTAGCTTGTTCTCAAAAAAATTATCTTTGAAAGCTTTCTTTTCAAAGCCCTCAAAGTTTACAAGGGTCTTGTTTTCTTTCAATGTTGTTTAATTTTCAAGGTCCGTGCCGCTCAGGTGAGCGACTTGATTATCTTATCACAACCATCGAAACTTGTCAAGCACTTTTTAAAGTTTTTTAAAAAAAGTTTTTCAAGTTTTTGTATCGCGGCTGTCTCTCGCAGACAGCTTTGCTATATTATCACACCCTCTTCCTTTTGTCAACACCTTTTTTCATCTTTTTTCGATTTGTTTCTCAAATTCTTAAAATCATGCTATACTTATAAAATAACGGTCGAAAGTGGGTGTGTTTATGAGGCAGATACCAAAACCGATAATGCGTTCCGAACTGCGTGCGCGCGCCGGAATGTTCTGTTACGGCATGATGCGCCGCCTGCTTTGGATCAAAATGCGAAACAGCTTTTGCAGCCGGCGAGTTAAAGAAACGCTGCCCTATCTTTATTTCGAACATAAAACGCCCCTGCTGCGCAAACTTAAAGATGTTGATATGCAGTTACAGTATAACAAGATAACAAACCTTAAAATTGCTGCCGCTTGTCTCGACGGCATAGTTATCCGCCCCGGTGAGATATTCAGCTATTGGAAGCTCATCGGCAACCCAACCAAATCTCGCGGCTTTGTTGACGGCATGATATTGAAAAACGGCAGATCCAGTTCCGGCACCGGCGGAGGACTTTGCCAGCTTTCTAACCTGATATTCTGGTCGGCGCTGCATACCCCTCTCACCGTTATCGAGCGCCACCGCCACGGCTATGATGTCTTTCCCGACTCGAACCGCACCCAGCCTTTCGGCAGCGGAGCGACCTGCTATTATCCTCACGGCGACCTTATGATACGAAACGATACCTCGCACACCTTCCAGCTGAAAGTGACTGTCGGAGAGGAATTTCTCGAGGGGCGGTGGCTCTGTGACGCCTCCCCCATATACATATATAATATAGTAGAGCGCGAACACGAGATGAAAAGCGAATACTGGGGCGGATACAGCCGTCACAACAAGCTTTACCGCCAGACCTTTGACCGCGACGGGCTTCTGCTCTCCGATGAGCCGGTTGTAGAAAACTCCGCTATAATGATGTATTCGCCTTTCCTGGAAGGATCAGCCTCGGATCAATAAATCTCACATGCAAAAAGCGCCCGGAATATCCGGGCGCTTTGCATTTGGCTTTAAATTATGCCTGCTCTTCAGAAGCCGCGGGAGCTTCCTCTGCGGGAGCCTCAACAGGCTCCGCCTCAGTGGCAACGGCTGCTTCAGACTCCTCGGCAAGATCTTCGGCGTAGTATTCCTCGCCTGCATACTCAATGTCCTCTACCTCTTCCTCGCATCCGCAAAGGAATCCGAACTTTCGGTCAAGGAAATATACCGCAGCAACGATAAGACCGATAGCGGCGGCAACAAAAGCGAATATAGAAACGATAGTGCTGAACTTTTTCATGGTTTTTCCTCCTAACGGGCAGCCTTGAAAGGCGAAAATTACAGTGAATAGATATATGATACTATAATTATTCGCCGCAATCAATAAAAATATCAGAGAAACATCGATCCGCCGGTCATTTCAGCGGGCTTTTCAACTTCGAGCAGCTCCAGCAGCGTGGGCGCAAGGTCGCAGAGAACGCCATCTTCACGGAGCTTGACATTTTCGCAGCCAACAGCGATGAGCGGAACACGGTTGGTGGAATGAGCCGTCATGGGGCTTCCGTCGGGATTGGTCATCTCGTCAGCGTTGCCATGGTCGGCGGTAAGCAGAACAGCGCCGCCCTTTGAGAGCACCTTTTCGCAAACCTTTCCAACGCAGCTATCCACCGCTTCTACCGCGTCAACAGCAGCCTGAAAAACTCCGGTGTGGCCGACCATATCGCAGTTGGCATAGTTGAGGACCACCAGGTCATAATTCTCGCCGTCAAGCAGCTCCAGCATCCTGTCGGTGACCTCATAGGCGCTCATTTCAGGCTTGAGGTCATAGGTAGCCACCTTGGGAGAAGCGATGAGCGCTCTGTCCTCATTTTTAAAAGGAGTTTCAACGCCCCCGTTGAGGAAGAAGGTGACATGGGCATATTTTTCGGTCTCGGCAATGCGCAGCTGACGAAGCCCGGCCTTTTCCGCAACTTCTCCGAGAGTATTGTTAAGGCTCTGCGGCGGGAATGCAACGGTACAGTTGGGCATCGTTTTATCATAGCTGGTCATGCAGACATAAGCCGAAAGCTTTTTCTGCTCACGCTCAAAACCGGAAAAACCGGGGTCGATAAGAGCGCGGGTCATCTCTCTCGCCCTGTCGGGGCGGAAATTAAAGAATATGACGGCATCGCCATCAGCCATGCCATTATAGCCCTTGGCTACCATCGGTTTGATAAACTCGTCTGTAACATCGGCAGTATAGCAGCCCCTCAGCGCATCGGCGGGCGACCCTTCAAATACCTCGCCCTCACCGTTCGCAACAGCATTATAGCCGAGCATTACGCGTTCCCAGCGGTTGTCTCGGTCCATGGCATAATAGCGCCCCGAAACGGTAGCACAGAAACCGACGCCGATCTTTTCCATCTCGGCGCAAAGCTCCTCGGCGTAGCCCGCGCCGCTCTTGGGGTCGGTATCGCGGCCATCCATAAAACAATGTACCGCAACATTTTCAAGCCCCTTGCGCTTGGCGAGCTCAAGCAGAGCGTAAAGGTGGGTATTGTGGCTGTGAACGCCGCCGTCAGAAAGCAGGCCCATCAGATGCAGCGTACCGCCGTCCTTTACGGCTTCCGCAGCCGCATTGAGAACGGGGTTCTCGAAGAAATCGCCGTCCTTTATCGCCTTGGATATTCTGGTCAGCTCCTGATAAACTATTCTGCCTGCTCCGATGTTGGTATGTCCGACCTCGGAGTTTCCCATCTGTCCATCCGGCAGACCTACGTCAAGTCCCGACGCGCCAAGGGTGGTGTGAGGCCATTTTTCCCACAGCGCATCGATATTGGGTTTTCTCGCGGCCTGGATAGCGTTTCCGCTCTTTTCGGAGCGAAGCCCAAAACCGTCGAGTATCATAAGCATAACGGGTCTTTTCAATGTGATTACTCCTCGAAAATCATTCTGCCGCAGCAGCTTTTACTATCTCGTAAAAATCGGGAGCTTTAAGCGATGCTCCACCGATAAGTCCGCCGTCGATATCGGGCTGGGCGAGCAGCTCGGCTGCGTTTTTGGCGTTCATCGAGCCACCATACTGTATGCGGAGCATAGAAGCCGCTCTCTCGCCGTAAAAGCCCTCCACTATACCGCGGATAAAGCCGCAGACCTCCTGAGCCTGCTCGGCGGTGGCAGTCTTGCCGGTGCCGATAGCCCAAACCGGCTCGTATGCGATTATGATATCGAAAAGCTGCTGCTCGGTGATGCCGTCAAGGGCGCCGGAAAGCTGTTTTCCAATAACTTCGAAGGTTCTTTCTTCCTCGCGCTCCTCAAGCGACTCGCCAACACAGACAATGGCAGTCATCTTGGCGCCGAGGGCAGCCTTGAGGCGGGCATTCACTGTCTCGTCGGTCTCTCCGAAATACTGGCGGCGCTCAGAATGTCCGAGAATGACATACTTTACGCCTATCTCAGCGAGCATCTGCGCCGATATCTCGCCGGTGAAAGCACCCTTCTCTGCCCAGTGGCAGTTCTGAGCGCCAACGCCGATGCGGCTGCCGTCAAGCGCGGCAGCTACACAATCGATATCGGTATAGGGAACGCAGGCAACCACTTCGCAATCCACGCCATATTCCATTTTGGCAAGGTCGGATGCAAGCTGGGCAGCATCCTTGCGAAGCATATTCATTTTCCAGTTGCCCGCAATAACGGGTATTCTGTATTCCTTGTTCATTTACAAACTCCTTTGGCTCAACGGTCGTTGAGGCAAGCGATGCCGGGCAGCTCAAGCCCCTCGAGGAACTCAAGAGAAGCGCCGCCGCCGGTAGAAATATGTGTGAGTCGATCCTCAAAGCCGAGCTGAGCCGCAGCCGCAGCGGAATCTCCGCCGCCTACGATGGTGACAGCATCAGCGTCAGCCATAGCCTGAGCGACAGCCTTGGTGCCCTCAGCGAATCTGGGCATCTCAAATACGCCCATCGGGCCGTTCCAGATAACAGTTTTAGCTTCAAGAACAGCCTTCGCAAACAGCTCGCGGGTCTTGGGGCCGATATCCATGCCCATGCAATCCTCGGGGATAGCATCGGAATCTACTATCATGGATTCAGCATCGGCTGCGAACTCCTTGGTAACTACGTTATCAACAGGCAGCAGCATCTTTACGCCCTTTTCTTCCGCCTTGGCGATAAGGCCCTTGGCAACTTCTATCTTCTCCTGCTCACAGATAGAGGTGCCTACTCCTCTGCCCATAGCGGCAAAGAAGGTGTAAGC
>CAZSEO010000064.1:0-4676 GCA_964605985.1 uncultured Oscillospiraceae bacterium
TTGGATATTTCCATGGTCTACTTTGGGAGGATCTTATCAAAGTTCTGCGACAGCTCCTTTAGATTTACCCGACAAGCTCCAAAGCATTATCGAAGTCGTAATAGAAATTTCCACTTATCGTATATCCCAGATGGGTAATCGGTTCTACAAATTCCACGATGTATTGTGTATGAAGCCCGAAGGGAGAACGTATGTCTGTTATAACCGCTTCTCGATGGGCATACAGCTTGTTTGCCTCATCCGTAAGGGATTTTGCGGGAAGGGTTTTCATCCTGTCTCCTACTCTAAGCATACCAATCAGCCCCTCTCGCGTTTTGCTTTGCTCTGTCGATGACTTTCGGAAACTTCCTCGGTGTCTCCAAAGAGAACTCTAAGGTAGTCTCTTCTTCCATACAAAATTCGATCCACAAAAACTTCCTTACTGTAGGCACGATAGAAAACCATGTAATTGCCGCTTATGAGATATCTATATTCGCTGTTGATATTGGTAATTGAAGAAAGAGATGCACCAAGAAGTGCGTATTCTCGTAATCTTCGAATATCCCTTAATATTTTAGAAATTACGGCATCTGCCGCAGACTCATTCTCCAAGTCCACGGCGATGTATTCTCTGATGCCAAGTAAATCCGCTTTTGCCTTTGACGACAGCTTAATTTCATTCATGGGAGATTCCGAGAACTTCTTCTACGGCCTCCAAAGTGAGCCATCCTTCCTTTTCGCCAGATCTTCTGCCCTCAGCGAGTTCATTCATAAGTCTGACGGTTGCCTTATCCCTTTCGTACTCGTTTATATCGACAATTGCATATCTGCCACGTCCGTTTTTTGTTAAAAATACGGGTGCGCCCACAGCGACATCATGAAGGACCTCTGTATAATTACGAAGATCCGATATAGGCTTGATGTTTGGCATGGCTATCATCTCCTTTGGATATAGTATACCAAATTTGCTGTAAAAATCAACGATATATTTGCAGCGGGCTATCTAAAATTTTGTGTGGTTTTTTTATAAAACAGGCACTTTTGCGGTTTCGTGCTTCTTCCAAGTATTGTGTGGTTTCTGCTATACCTTTTTGTTAATCTCCCAAGGGGTCAGGCTTCGAAGTATTTCTCTTGCTTCATCTGCAGATATATTGGGAGTGTACCCACGGTCCCTTTGCTCAATTCTTAAATCACGCATCCTTTTAACCTTTTGGTAGACCTCAGTATCGTTTAGCATTTCAGCCTTGTACAACAACCTCGTAAGGTCCCGAATTGGCGTGGTTTCCCACTCTACTTCTCCAGACAAGATTTGGAGCTGTCTTACGGTGTATTCCTTCCAATATGGCTTTTGGTAACTGGGGTCATCTTTGTTCTGATACCGGAAGTGGCGGCCATCTTCTGCTCTGATCCCCTTTTTATTTGATGAAACGATCTTTCTATATCTCCGTTTACCCAGTATAAAAGCCCTCCCTTCTTACCTATAATGGTAGATTTTCGGGAGGGCTTTTTCAAGCACACAATTTGTTATTTGAAACAGAAGTTATTCTATGGTATAAAACCACAAAATGGCAGCCTGAACCAATGTCTTTCTTTTGACTGGGAACCACACTAAATCTTGGATAGCCTGAGAACTCCTTCGCCGTTAAAAGGCGGGATAAAGGCGGCATCGGCAGACTGCTCACCCTGGATATAGCAGCGGGTGATACCAAGGTCGGCGGCATGATTTATCAGCGCCTCATAATGGCGGGGATTTACTGCCTTGCAGAGCTCGGGGAATTTTTGCTCAAAGCCGTCAGGGGCATGGCAGGGCGGAGTATACTGGCTCATGAGGCTGAGGATTATATCGTCACCGAAGTTATCGTAAAGAAGCTCGACCGCTTTCATCGAATCGGCAAGCTTGCCGGGCAGCAGCAGATGGCGGACCAAGACGCCGCTTTGCATCATGCCGTTTTGGTCGAGCTTAGCCGCCCCTGAGCAGCGAACCATTTCGGTTATGGCAGCAAGCGCCTTTTCGGGGTAATCAGAGGCGGCGGAATATTTAAGTCCCGGCGCCGGAGAAAAGTATTTGAAATCAGGCAGCCATATATCGACATATTCCGATAAGGCCTTTACAGTGTCGATTTTTTCATAGCCGCCGCAGTTATAAACAACAGGGATAGAAAGATGCTGCTTTTTAGCAGAATCGAGCGCCTTTATAACCAGCGGCAGGTAGTGCGATGGGGTGACCAGATTTATATTGTGCGCTCCCTGCGCTTCAAGCTCAAAAAAAATCTCGCAAAGGCGTTCGGGGGATATCTCAATGCCTTTTCCGCCGCGTGATATATCACCGTTCTGACAGAAAACGCAGCCTAAGGTGCAGTGAGAGAAAAATATCGTTCCCGAACCGCCTGTACCGGAGATGCAGGGTTCCTCCCAAAAATGAAGGGCAGCGCGCGCAAGCTTTAGCTTGTCAGAAGCGCGGCAGTAGCCTTTTTGACCGATCGTGCGGTCGATGCCGCATTCGCGCGGACAAAGCTTGCAGTTGGAAAAGATATCGACCATAAAAACAGCTCCTTGATGATTTCAAGCCTATTATAATTGCGGAGGACATTCTTTGCAAATTCCTTTTACAAGCCAAAACCGCCGCCCTTTTCAGGCGGCGGCAGAATATCAGGGCTTGGGGTTCCCGCAGCTGTCGGAAAGAATGATATACATGAGCGAAAAGCGGTCACGCAGCATATCGACGGCAGGGATAGGGCTTGCCAGCGGAATATCGCCTTCGCATTTTGCGAGCGGAAGCCTTATCGCAACGGTAGTGCCTTCATTTGGCTCTGAGGATACGGCGAGGGTGCCGCCCGATCTTGAGATGGCCTGATGAGCTATCGAAAGTCCGAGACCGCAGCCGGCCATAGGCTCACCAAAGTGGTCGAAAGAGAAAAACGGCTCGCATATCCTGGAGATCAGCTCGGACGGTATGCCGAGGCCCTTATCGGTCACGGTCAGTCTCGCGGAAGAACCGTCGGTATCAAGCGTTATGCTGATATAGTTACATTCACGGGTGAAACGGCAGCAGTTGGATATGATATGAAGCAGGGCGTAGTTGAGAGTCTTATTATCGGCCTTGATGATCACCGGGCGTTTCGGCAGGTCGCACATTACGGGGATGCCGACAGATTCGATGACGACCGAGGCGGCGGTGACAAAGCGGCGAAGAAAATCGGTGAGATCGATATATTCGTCGGCGCTTTGGCTGCTGCCGAGCATATATCTCATATATTCGGTGAGATCGCTGGTGAAACGCAGCATATTATAGCCGTTGGAATTGATGCCATCCACCAGCTCAAGCAGGCGGGGATCGTTTTGTATCTCTTCACGGCGGGCAAGGGCGGATACCTCGGCGAATATATTGGAAAGGGGTACTCTGAGCCGGCCGGAAACGGCGCTGATCATATAGTTTATGCTTTGAGGCAGCATCGAAGAGCTGCTTTCAGCGTCAGCAAAGCCAAACGAAATGAGAAAGCCATCCTTGATCGGTGTAAAAGCTGCGGCAAAATGCTCCGCGGCAGTAAGCGGAATGGTCACAGCCTTTGGATCTTCTCCGAGCGCTTCAAGCTGTTCGGTAGAAAGCAACAGCCTCAACCCTCCCGGAAGAGAGAGCTGGGGATATCTTTCCAAAGCGAAGTCGTTTGCCCAAATAACTGCAAATCCGTTATCGGCAACGACATATGGAACAGGAGATCTTTGGTGCAGATGCTTTATAAGCTCGAGCTGAGAAGCCAATTTTTCTCCTCCTTTTGAATCATTGCTAATCGATATTATGCTATCACATATTTCGACAATAAACAACAAAATTCGACAAATGCTGCCTTAACCAAGGACGAAAAAATATCAAAGCGGCAAAAGACGTGAAAACGATTTCCAAAAAAATAAGATTTTTTTATGAATTTTACACTAATTTTTGCTGCTACTATTGTTATTCCCTTAAAAGTGTGATATAAAATAGTTGCAACAATGTTTAGAAATATTCTTTTGAAAGGTAGTAATCGATATGGCTATTAAAATTGGTATAAACGGATTCGGAAGAATAGGCCGCCTTGTTTTTCGCGCAGCGGTCGCGCAGCCCGATAAATATGATATATGCGGAATAAACGACCCCTTTATTGATGCTGATTACATGGCATATCTTCTTAGGTATGACAGCATACACGGCAGATTCAAGGGTGATATAGATGTTCGCGACGGCAAGCTTATAGTCAACGGTGATGAGGTCAACGTTTTTGCTAAAACCGATCCTGCTGAGATAGGCTGGGAAGAGTGCGGAGCTGAGTATATCATTGAATCTACCGGCGTTTTCACCACCACCGAGAAGGCAAAGGCTCATCTCGCTGCCGGCGCTAAGAAGGTAGTTATCAGCGCTCCCTCTGCAGATGCTCCCATGTTTGTAATGGGTGTAAATCACAATAATTACAACAAGGATATGAATGTGGTTTCCAACGCATCCTGCACTACCAACTGCCTTGCTCCTCTCGCAAAGGTGATCAACGACAACTTCGGTATCGAAGAGGGACTTATGACTACCGTTCACTCTGTTACCGCTAC
The DNA here is from genome assembly GCA_964605985.1 of uncultured Oscillospiraceae bacterium. Taxonomy (GTDB): domain Bacteria; phylum Bacillota; class Clostridia; order Oscillospirales; family Ruminococcaceae; genus Yanshouia. The sequence goes on from CAZSEO010000064.1 coordinate 4,558, forward strand.
CCAGGAGCCTGTCGACGGCGCTTCCAAGAAAGACTGGAGAGGCGGAAGAGCGGCTACCGCTAATATCATCCCCTCCTCCACCGGCGCTGCAAAGGCTGTCGGCAAGGTCATCCCCGAGC
>CAZSEO010000065.1:0-4211 GCA_964605985.1 uncultured Oscillospiraceae bacterium
AAAGATTTTTATTCTCACCAGCACAGCTGGTGGATTATTTTCGCTAAAGCTTCATATAAGCAAAACGGTCATCTTAACTGACGACCGTTTTGCTTTAAGCTTATTCAGCAGAGATGATAAAATAATAAACCGGCTGACCGCCGTTTACAACAGCTACCTCGATATCGTCATACTTGGCCTTGATGGCTTCCTCTATCTTTTCTGCCTGCTCTGCGGTAGCGTCAGCACCGTAAATGATGGTGACGAATGCACAGTCGTCCTGCTTCTTGATAAGGCTCTTAGCCAGCTTGGTGGAAGCCTTGATAATATCCTTTTCAACAAAGGAGAGCTTGCCGTTCTCAAGTGCAAGTATCTCGCCCTGCTTGATCTTGTGACCGTCGAAATCGCTGTCTCGTGCAGCAAAAGTTATCTGACCGGTGGAAACATGCTCGGCAGCCTTGCTCATCTCAATAAAGTTGGTATCGGCATCATTGGATCCGTCAAACGCCAGCATAGCGGAAAGCCCCTGAGGAATGGTCTTGGTCTGAAGCACCATTACCTGACGGTCGGCAAGCTTGATAGCCTGCTCCGCAGCCATGATTATGTTCTTATTGTTGGGAAGCACATATACAGTCTTTGCGGGGGTGGCGTGGATAGCAGAAAGGATATCATCGGTAGAGGGGTTCATAGTCTGACCGCCCGAAACTACGTTATCAACGCTCAGCTCGGTAAAGAGCTGGTGGATACCCTCACCTGCGGCAACTGCAACAAAACCATACTCACGCTCGGGATCAACTTCGCAGTATTTGAAGCTGCTGCCGGCTTTTTCAGCCTCTGCTTTAGCGGCACGCTGAGCGTTGGAAACCTCTCTTTCGAACTGCTCGCGCATATTTTCTATCTTGAGGTTGGTGAGCATTCCGAAGCCAAGACCCTCTTCGAGCGCCTTGCCGGGATGATCGGTGTGAACGTGTACCTTGATGATATCATCATCTTCAACAACTACTACACAGTCACCGATGGTCTCAAGAAAAGCACGAAGGGACAGAGCATCCTTGCAGCCTTCCTTCTTCAGTACAATGAACTCGGTGCAGTAGGTAAAGGTTATCTCGCCCTCAAAACCGTGTTCATCTGCAAAGAAAGAACCACCCTGAGCCTTATCCTGAGCCTTATTACCGGAGACCTCGCCCTCAAGCGGGATGATGACTTCATTCTGAATGACCGATGCCATACCCTGCAGTATAACAAGGAAACCCTTGCCGCCCGCGTCAACGACCCCTGCCTTTTTAAGCACAGGAAGCATATCGGGGGTCTTATCCAGCATATCGGAAGCCGCATCAGAGATCTTGCCAAACAGCCCTGCAACATCCTCCCCAAAGGAAGCCGCCGATTCCTTAGCAGCCTCTGCGGCAGCTCTGGATACGGTGAGGATAGTTCCCTCGGTGGGTTTCATAACAGCCTTATAAGCCGCCTCAACGCCGAGCATGAACGCATTTGCCACATCATCGGCAGCAGCGGATTTTTTGCCGGCAAGGCCCTTGGAGAAGCCGCGGAACAGCAGAGAAAGGATAACGCCGGAGTTGCCTCTCGCACCTCTGAGCAGCGCGGAAGCCGCCACCTTGGAGACCTCTTCAACAGTGGCATCATCGTCAAGTCTTTCAAGCTCACGCTTGGCTGCCGAAATGGTCATCGACATATTGGTTCCGGTATCTCCGTCCGGCACCGGGAATACGTTCAGCGCATCTACCTGCTGACGGTTGTTTGATATATTATTTGCTCCCGATATGATAGCATCGCGAAGCGTTTTACCCTGCATCAAAAGCTTCAACTCTCCTTTATTCACTCTTCATCGAATCTACGAAAACATTTACCTTATCGACCTTAAAACCGGTCATATCCTCAACGGCATAGCGAACCTCAGAAACAAGGCTGCGAACAACTGCCGAAATATTCACACCGTAAGCAACTTCGATATGAAGCTCAACAACGAGCGCACCGTTCTTTACGGTAACAAGAACGCCCTTATCCGAAAGCTCTGCGCCGGTCATCTGTCTGAAGCCCTGAGAAGCGCCGGAAGCTACCATTCCGGATACGCCGAAGCAGTTGCATGCGATATTGTTAACAAGCTCTGCAAAAAAATTATTGGAAATAGAAACAGTACCCAGTCTGTTCTCCACACGGATCATCTGTATTCCTCCTTTATATATTTAAGTAACATCCGAACACTTTCGGACACAATATCCCATTGTTACTATTATATTATAAATACTATATCTCTATCTTGCAAGCTTAGCAGAAAATTTTAATAAAATTTTCCCCACATTGTAACTTTTTGTGTATTTTAGAGTTCGGCTTCGCAATAAACCCGCTCTATATTTTTAGCTTTTCCGGTTTTTTCATCGATCTCAAGCACAATACCGCACACCATCTGCGTTCCGGCAGGATTTTCGAACCTGGTGGGCATAGCGGTTCTGAATCTCGCGATGACCTGCTCCGGCTTGACCCCCAGCACCGACTGCTTTGGACCGCACATTCCAAGGTCGGTTATATAAGCGGTGCCATTGGGAAGTATTTGCTCGTCGGCGGTCTGAACGTGGGTGTGAGTTCCGGCGACAAGCGACACCCTGCCATCGAGATAAAATCCCAGCGCCCTCTTTTCGGAGGTGGTCTCAGCATGAAAGTCCACTATAATGTTGGGGGTGTCTATCTTTTTGAGCAGTTCATCTACGGTATCAAAGGGATTGCGCAGCGGCTCCATATTGGTAACGCCCATGACATTGACCACCGCCAGCTTATAGCGCAGCATATCGAGGATATAAACGCCTTTCCCGGGGTTTTCGGGGGAATAGTTGGCGGGTCTTATTATCGCAGCGCCCTCCTGCTCAAGCAGCGGATATATCTCGCGGCGGCGGAAAACGTGATTTCCGGTAGTGATAACGTCAGCGCCCGAGCTGAAAATATGCTCCGCGGAGGAAGGAAGTATGCCATTTCCCTGCGCCGAGTTTTCGCCATTAATTATTACAGCGTCAGCGTTGTAAAATTTTTTCAGTGCGGGCAGCTGCCTGCGAACAGCCTCACATCCGCCCTGCCCTACAACGTCTCCAAGCATTATTATGTTCATATATCTTCCTCCAACTCCAAGCCGCAAAAAGTCAGCGACTTTTCAATAACGATTTTTGCAAAATGCCTTTCCAACAGATGCTTCATATCCAAGGGCAGAGGTGATATCACCTTTACCGGTTCTTTTCCCATCGGCTGCCGGAACACTGTTTCAGCGCAATGCAGCGCATGACGCGAAAGCTCAGTCATATCTCCTCCGTAAAGCTCATCACCGACCAACGGGCTGCCGATATGCGACATATGCACCCTTATTTGATGGGTTCTGCCCGTTTCTATCTTCACCTCAAGCAACGCAATACCGCCATCACTGAGCAGTGTTTTATAATTCGTCAGCGCATATTGCCCATCGGGAGAAACGATGCGTTTTATCGAATCCTCGCCCTCTCTTGCGATAGCCCCCTCTATCCTTCCGTCCGGCTCAGCCGGCGGTGGAGATACTATCGCAAGATATCTTTTTTGAGGTTTGTTTTCGGTAAGAAAGTATGCGCTGTGAGCGTGCAGCGCACAAACCACCGACCCTGAGGTGTCTTTATCCAGTCTGCCTATCGGGCGGAAAGTCCTGCCCTCCATGCCCTCAAGTGAAGCGAACGCGTTGGCAAGACTGTCGTAGGGATGGCCGCGTGACGGATGGCAGGGCATGTCGGCAGGTTTATCCAAAACTGCAACATGCTCATCGCAATAAAGCAGCCTTACCGCTTTACCGCTTTGGCGGTATTTACGCTGATCATCCAACACCGCTACCGCTATCTCAGCTCCCTCTTTTATGGGATCGATGGTACGGATATGCTCTCCGTTCATAGTCAAGCCCATTTCGGTATGACTGGCGCGCTTGATGGTGGTACCTGAAAGCTGCTGCGCCGTTCTCAAAAAATCGCGCAGGCGGCAGCCGTCCCACTCTTTGGGAACTGTAAATTTCAGTATAGCCATCCCACACCATCCTTTTAGATCCAATAATCCGTCAAAAGCCGGCTGCCCCGCAAGGTGCAAAGCGTTAGATATTGATTATATCATATTTTATAGCCTATCAACAACATCTGATGCGATCGCGCCTTTTTACCTGTTGTAGGTATACAATACATCTTGGACAGTTGAATAAAAAAGGATGAAGGATAGGT
>CAZSEO010000066.1:0-4192 GCA_964605985.1 uncultured Oscillospiraceae bacterium
CGATCCCGGTCAGCGGCACCATATCTAGGCAAGCTTTGTATCGCCCGCTTCGATTTTTTGTATAGCAAAACAAGCCTCGTCCCGATAAGGATGAGGCTTGTTTTATCTCTGTTTGTATCCGTTCAGCCACCCAAATATGCTTTCTTGATGGCGGGGCTTGCAAGCAGCTCCATACCGGTTCCGGAGGTAACTACCTTTCCTGTTTCCAATACATAGCCTCGGTCAGCGACCGAAAGCGCGGCCTGAGCGTTCTGCTCTACCAGCAGGATAGTGGTACCGGATTTATGCAGCTCCTTGATGATGTCAAAAATCTGCTCGACCAGTATCGGCGCAAGACCCATCGAAGGCTCATCCAGCATGAGCAGCTTAGGGTGACTCATCAAAGCGCGTCCCATGGCAAGCATCTGCTGCTCGCCGCCGGAAAGAGTTCCCGCGATCTGCTTATAGCGCTCTTTCAAGCGAGGAAAGCGCTCATATACCATCTCAAGATCCTGATCCAGCGTCTTGTTGTCCTGAGTGTAAGCGCCCATTTCAAGGTTCTCCTGAACAGTCATCTGCAAAAATACACGACGACCCTCGGGAACCATTGCAAGGCCCTTGGATACTATCTTATAGGCAGGCACACGTCCGAGGTTCTCGCCCATAAAGGTCACAGAGCCGGTGCGGCTGTGCAGCAGGCCCGATATGGTGTTCAGCGTAGTGGATTTTCCCGCGCCATTAGCGCCTATCAGGGTGACTATTTCACCTTCGTTGACCTCAAATGAGATGCCCTTGATGGCGTGTATGCTTCCGTAATATACATTGATATCGTCCACTTTCAAAATGGGATCCATGCTCACGCCTCCTTCTTTTTGCCCAAATAGGCCTCGATAACAACGGGATTGGACTGAATATCGTTAGGGGTTCCCTTTGCGATGATACGCCCGAAATTCAATACCGCGATGCCCTCGCAGATGTTCATTACAAGATTCATGTCATGCTCGATAAGCAGGATAGCGATTTGAAAAGTATCGCGTATCCTGCGGATATGCTCCATCAGCTCTGCAGTTTCGGAAGGGTTCATGCCTGCGGCAGGCTCGTCAAGCAAAAGCAGCGCGGGATTGGTAGCCAGCGCTCTTACTATCTCAAGCCGGCGCTGAGCACCATAAGGCAGACTGCCTGCCTTTACATTTGCCATATCGGTCATGTTGAAGATGGAAAGCAGCTCCATTGCGCGGTTATGCGCTATCTTCTCCTCTTTCCAGTATCTGGGCAAACGCAAAATACCGCTGAGCATATTGTATTTCATAGAGGAATCCATCGCGACCGTTACATTTTCTTCTACCGTCAGGTCGTTAAACAGACGGATATTTTGGAAAGTACGGGCGATGCCTGCACGGTTCACCTGCGCGGTGGTCATATCATGGGTATCCAGGCCGTTGAGCAGAATGGTGCCGCGGGTGGGCTGATAAACCTTGGTGAGCAGATTGAATACCGTCGTCTTTCCCGCGCCGTTGGGGCCGATAAGGCCGGCTATCTCGGTGCGGCCGATAGCCATGGTGAAATTTTCTACCGCAGCCAATCCGCCGAAATTGATGCCGAGGTTTATGCACTCAAGTATCGGGGGCTTGTCCACATCGCGCTCAGTCAGCAGGTTGGTCGAAGGCATGGGAACAAGCTTGGGATTATGTACATATTTCTTATGTTCGTTCATATCAACCCGGCTCCTTTCCGTTGCGCTTGCTTATCCTGAACTTTCCGAGTAAGGTCTTGAGGGTAGCGTTGTTGGTGGTGAGCATCACCAGTATCAAAACGATAGCGTAGGCCAGCATACGGTAATCAGAGAAGGCACGCAGCAGCTCCGGCAAAATGGTGAGCGCAGCGGCAGCGACCAGCGAGCCCCAAAGATTGCCGAGTCCTCCCAATACAACAAATACCAATATCAGAATAGAGGTATTAAAATTGAACTTGGTAGCCTGCAGCGAGGAGAAATTCAAACCGTAAAGCGCTCCGGCAGCTCCGGCCAGCGCTGCGGAGGTAACAAAGCCCATCATTTTATACTTGGTGACATTCAAGCCGACGCTTTCAGCGGCGATGGCGTTATCGCGCAAAGCCATGATGGCTCGACCGGCACGGCTGTGTTTGAGATTAAGAACTACCAGCAGGGTGATCATTACAAGGATAAATCCGGCGGTAAAGGTAGCTATGGTCTTGGTTCCGGTGGCTCCCTGAGCGCCCTTGATGATAGCTATTCCGCCTTCTTCCAGCCCCAAATCGGCAATAGTTTTGCTTCCGGTAATATTCAATTCAATATGCAGGCCCTTAGAATCAACGCCTACCAGCAGGCAGTTGATAAGATCCTTGATAATTTCGCCGAAAGCAAGTGTTACTATAGCAAGATAGTCGCCTTTCAAGCGGAGAACGGGAGTACCTACGATAGCTCCGGCGATAGCTGCAAAAACAGTTCCCACAAGCATGGCGATAGCCAGTCTGAGCGGCGCCGAAGGGATAATATTGCTCAAGCTCATAGCGGCAACGATACCGGAAAAAGCTCCAACGCTCATAAATCCGGCGTGGCCGAGGCTGAGCTCACCCAAAATACCTACCGTGAGGTTAAGAGAAACAGCCATAGACATATAGCAGCAGATGGGTATGAGCTGACCGGTGAGAGAACGGCTCAGAGCACCGTTTTCCTTGAGCAGGGTCATGATCAAAAAAGCGGCAGCTACGCCGAGATAGGTCAAAGCATTGGTGAAGGTATGCTTTTTTATTCGTATCTTCATCATATCTGTCACCTCAAACTTTCTCGGGCAAATGTTTGCCCAACAGACCGGCAGGCTTGACCAGCAAAACAATGATAAGCACAGCGAAAACTATGGTGTTGGCCATATTGGTAGATATGTAAGCCTTGGCCATCGACTCTATCACGCCAAGTGCCAAACCGCCCAGAAAAGCGCCGGGAATAGATCCGATCCCGCCGAAAACCGCAGCGGTAAAGGCTTTTATTCCGGGCATGGAACCGGTGGTGGGCTGAAGCGTGGGATAAGAGGAGCAAAGCAGCACTCCTGCTATCGCAGCCAAAGCCGATCCGATAGCAAAGGTAGTGGAAATGGTGGCGTTTACATTTATGCCCATCAGCTGGGCAGCGCCCTTATCCTCAGAACAGGCACGCATAGCCTTGCCCATTTTGGTCTTGCTTGTGAACAGCATCAGCGCCGTCATTATGACGAGGCAGGCACCCATGGTGAGCAGCGATACATAAGGAACCGCCAGCTCGCCCTCAAACAGGCTCATCGAACCTTCAACAACAGGTGAATATACCTTGGGAGCGGCTTTCCATATCAGCAGAGCGGTGTTCTGCAGAAAATAGCTTACGCCGATCGCGGTGATAAGAACAGCCAGCGAGGGAGCGGAGCGCAGCGGCTTATAGGCCAGTCCCTCGATAACGATGCCCAAAACGGTGCAGACCGCCATAGCCAGCAAAACTGACACTATTGTGGGCAGTCCCAAATAGCTCATAGCGCAAAACGAAATATAACCGCCGACCATGATAACATCGCCATGGGCAAAATTAAGCATTTTGGCAATGCCGTAAACCATGGTATAGCCCAGTGCAATAATTGCGTAAACGCTGCCCAAGCTTATACCGCTTATCAGATAGGATAGAAATTCCATATAGGATACTCCCCTTTTCTTTTATTTTACATCATGTGATCTAATCAGGGGGATTCTATGGCAGAAAAACGGACAGAAACGTTTCTGTCCCTGTTTCCACCATAGAAATATGCAGTGTCTGCCGGGGGCAGCGCCCCCGGCAGCATCTGTCATACTATTTTATCATCATCTATAAGTGATGATACTCATCAGGGAAGAACGTATACGCCGTTTTCGATAACAACAGCCATAGGAGCCTTGGAAACCTCGCCGCTCTCAGCCCAGGTCATGCCCTGACCGGTCAGACCGTCGACAGAAAGGCCGGTCATAACGCCAACGAGTGCTTCGCAGATATCGACAGAGGACATATCATCGGTGCAGCCTGCAGCCTCGAGAGCAGCCTTAACGATATATACGCCGTCATAAGCGTCAGCGGCAAACTGGTTGGGGATCTCGCCGTAAGCAGCCTTGTAAGCGGCTACGAAGTTCTGGGTGCGCTCATCCTTTGCATCTGCGGAGAAGGGGGTAAGAAGCATAACTCCCTCTGCCAGTGCGGGAT
>CAZSEO010000067.1:0-4006 GCA_964605985.1 uncultured Oscillospiraceae bacterium
GCAGTATGCAGGCGTTTCCGCTTTTTAAGCAGATAACAGCCGCATCAACGGTAACGTTGGGTCGGGCTTCGTATATCATGGCGATAACACCTATCGGAACGCGCATTTTTATGATCTGTATGCCGTTGGGACGGGTAACGCCGTTATCAACAGCGCCGATAGGGTCAGGCAGGTTAGCGACCTCCATGATGGAATCCGCGATGCTTTCGATGCGCGCGCTGTCGAGCGAGAGACGATCGATCATAGCGGTGCGGATGCCCTTTGCCTTTGCGTTGGCAACATCAAGGCGGTTGGCTTCGAGTATATCTGCCTTTTTGTCTATAAGCCTTTTGGCTATCGAATGAAGTCCGGCGTTGCGCTGGGCGGTGGAAAGAGTTCTGAGAACGACCGATGCTTTTTTAGCGTTTTTTCCAAGAGAAACGAGATCGTACATTCTTACTTCCTCCCTATAAAATAAGTTCCGACAGATTTTCCGTCAAAGAGGTCATACATAAGCTCAGGCGAGGAGCCGTTGAGTATCACCATGTCGATGCCGGAGCCGCAGGCGATATCGGCGGCGTTTATCTTGGTGACCATGCCGCCGGTGCCGAACATACTCGAACTGCTGCCGGCAAGGTGGCGGACATCTTCGACATTTTCAACAACGGGGATGAGCCGGGCGGTGGGGTCCTCCTTGGGATTTGCGGTGTAAAGACCGTCTATATCGGAGAGAAGGACCAAAACATCTGCGTTGATAAGCTGAGATACTATTGCGGAGAGAGTATCGTTATCGCCGAAAATTTCCTCGGTGGAAACGGCGTCATTTTCATTGACTATAGGGATTACTCCAAATTCGAGCAGGCGCTCAAAGGTGTTTATAACATTCTGCTTATGCTTGGGCAGCTCAACAACATCACGGGTGAGCAGTATCTGCGCCACCGAATGGTTGTATTCGCCGAACATCTTGTCGTAGGTATACATAAGCTCGCACTGGCCGATAGCCGCGCAGGCCTGCCGCGTGGGAGCATCGGAGGGACGCACCTTCAAGCCCAGCTCACCCATTCCTACGCCGATGGCGCCGGAGGATACCAAAACGATCTCCTTTCCGCTGTTTTTAAGGTCAGCTATGGTCTTTATGAGATGTTCCATACGGCGGTAATTGAGAAGTCCGCCGCCGTGGGTGAGGGTAGTGGTGCCTATTTTAATGACCACACGTTTAGCTTCGCCAAACCCGTTCATGTCTATCTGTCCTTCCGTTGTGATATGATGCTATTCCTCGTCGGCCCTGGGCTCGAAGTGGACGGAAAGCGAAACTATTCGCTTGTCATCCATCTCCTCGACCTTGACCGAGATATCGTTATATTCAAAGCTGTCTCCCACGGTGGGGATATAGCCGAAACGCTCAAACGCCCAGCCGCCGATAGAGGAATATTCGCTGTCAAATTCCTTTTCAACATAGCCTATGCGCTCCAGCGCTTCGTCGATGGGATAGTCGCCCGAGATCTTATAGTGATAAGGCTCAAGCTCAAGAAAATCGATCTCCGCTTCCTCATCCTCATCCCATATCTCGCCAACAAGCTCTTCGAGCACGTCCTCCATGCTTACGATGCCCATGGTGCCGCCGAAATCGTCGGTGACTATGGCGATATGGACGCGCTCACGGCGGAAATCGTTGAGCAGCGAGGCTATGCGCTGGGTTTTATGAACATATAGCGGCTTTGCAAGCAATGTGGTGATATTCTCGGGCGGAGCGCCTTTTTCAAGCATGGCCTCGAGGTAGTCGCGGGTATGCAGTATTCCGATGATGTTATCGAGATTTTTCTCAAAAACAGGTATGCGCGAGAAGCGCTCGGTGAGAACTATTTCGCGTACCTTTTCGGGGGGATAGGCGATATTTATGGCGGTGAGGTCTACTCTGGGGGTGAGCACCTCCTGAACGGTGGTGTCATCAAAGGTGAGCGCAGACTGCATCAGCTCAGAGCGCTGCTCGTCGATGACGCCTTCCTCTTCGCTGGTTTCTATGATATTCATAAGTTCCTGCTCGGTCACCATTGGCTGAGACTTATCGGCTCCCGCAAGACGTGAAATAAGCCCCTGAAGCTTAACGAAGATAAGTGCCAGCGGATAAAGCAGTGTTATCAGCAGCGAGAGAGCGGGGCTGACGACAAGCGCTAAAGCCTCAGATTTCTCCTTTGCAATACATTTGGGGGTTATCTCTCCAAAAACAAGGATGACAACGGTGGCTATCGCGGTCGCGATGGCTACGCCGCCTGCCCCGAACAGGCTGGTTGCAAAAACGGTGAGAATGGAAGATGCCGCGATGTTGACTATGTTGTTGCCGATAAGTATGACCGAAAGGGTGCGGTCAAACCGTTCGGTAAGGTCAAGTACCTTGGCAGCACGCTTATCGCCGTTTTCCGCCATTGTTTTTATCCTTACCTTGTTGATGGAGGAAAGGGCCATTTCGGATGCGGAGAAAAAGGCAGAAAGACTTACTAAAATACATAAGAATATAAAGGTATACAATCTACTGTCTGTGTCCAAGAGATTATCACTCCAAAAAATAAATATGATAGCAAATAACTATTCAAAATATTTTATCATGAACAGATAATATTCTCAATAATAAAATTGTTAATATATCATAAAAACTGAATGAAATGAAAAGCGCCCGGCGGCAGCCGAACGTTTTTTAGCAGTATTATTTGCCTAGATGTATGCTGTTGAGCAGTGAGATGCCTGTTGAAGTTCGAAAAACATTGCTGCGGAATTCTTTTATCGCATCATGATTGCCGGCAAGCTTTTCTGCGTTGACCAGAAAATCCGCTTCGAGAAGTATGCGATGGTCGATTCCGTCTACATTGGTATAGGTGTGGTGATGAGCTACCAGCCATATTATGCGCTCTCTAACATCTTCGGACAGCTGAAATTGGCTGAGAAAAGGCTTTAGCAATGCCGGACTTTCAAGTTCCTGCAGATTACCGGCGGCGTGCCCATATTTTTGGCGGCATAAAGGGCAGGCGATATCATGAACGATGGCAGCAAACTCAATGGTGTCCAATGTTTCGGCATCAACTTTTTCCAAAACAGCAATAGTTCTTGCGTAATTATGTACCTTTAAAAAGTGAGTGACACTGTTAAGGGCGCCGTTATAGTATTCTATCATTTTGGCGGTCATTTGGGCTTTGAGCATATTGTGTACCTCCGTCATAAAATATCCCATAAAACGCAAAAGGCCGCACAAAGGCGGTCTTTTGTGTGTGAGGAAACCATCTGCTGCATATAAACCAAAAACTCAAAGACAGTTGGAGAGCTGGATAAGAGCCTTTGGCCTTGCCGATACGGGGGACGACCGCACAGGCTAAGCAACAGTGATTGAAGGATTTCTGTTTACATATTAGCAGAATTTTCAAAAAAAAGCAAGCGCAATTATCCAATAAAGCAACAAATGTGATAACTTTGTTAAAAAAGCAAAAATATCGGATAACACATCACAACATATCGTGGTATGAAAATATTGCCAACACAAGATTTATAGTATTTTTTGATGCAAATACTACAAAGAGCATAAAAATGCCCACGCCAAAGGGCGTGGGCAAAACCGATTACTGCTGCTTTTTCTTGGCTTCGAGAGCTTCGAGAACATCGCGGCGGGAGAGGTTGATCCTGCCCTGCTGGTCGATCTCGGTGACCTTGACGAGTATCTCATCGCCAACGGTGACAACATCCTCAACCTTCTCAACGCGCTTGAGATCAAGCTTGGAGATGTGGACAAGACCTTCCTTGCCGGGTGCGATCTCAACGAATGCGCCGAACGCCATCAGACGGGTGACTTTGCCCTTGTAGATAGCGCCTACCTCGGGATCCATAGCGATGGTCTTGATGACCTGGATAGCGCGGTTAGCATCGTTGATATCGATAGCGGAAACGAATACGCTGCCGTCATCCTCGATGTCGATCTTGCAGTTGCACTCGGCGGTGATCTTCTGGATGACCTTGCCGCCGGAACCGATGACCTCGCGGATCT
>CAZSEO010000068.1:0-3967 GCA_964605985.1 uncultured Oscillospiraceae bacterium
GCCGGTCATATCGATGACCAGCCCGCCGAATTCCATGACGTCCCGATCGCGGGTGATGCTCTTTCCGCGTGCCAGAACAGCGGTCACTCTTGCCATCAGCTCCTTGGGAGAAAAGGGCTTGACCACATAATCATCAATACCCAGCTCAAAGCCAAACAGCTTATCGTATTCCTCTCCCCTTGCGGAAAGCATTATGACGGGAGTGGAAGAAAACTTGCGTATCTCCTTTACCGCCGAAAATCCATCCACCTTGGGCATCATTACGTCCATGATGATTATATCGAAATTCTGCTTGCGGCAAAGCTCCACCGCTTCGGCTCCATCGCCTACCTCGGTGACCTCGTGTCCCGAAAACTGGGCATATTCCTTGACAACAAAGCGTATCTTCTGCTCGTCATCCACTATAAGAACCTTTGCCATGCGCGTTCCTCCTATAATGATCGATAGTGGTTTTATTTTACACCTTTAATTATATTACATCAATGCTATGTGAAATCATTATGAAACCAATGAGAGAAAATTTTAAATTTTTTCGATTCGCCTTCCTGTTTCCGATAAAGGATCGCACTATAACGGCTCCTCTGTGTAAGGGGCGCCCGGGGTGGCTTCTCTTCCGTCTGTCAGCTGATGGGCTGATTGAGGGATAGTCAGTCAGCAAGCCCTGCGTCACGGCTTTGTTATGCCGCCTCCCTTGTGTAAAGGGAGTTTTAGAGCAATCGGCAATGTCAAAAGTACAAAACGTGATCGGGAGAATTTTTTATTAATGTTTCATGTGAAACATCTTTATAATTCGGTTTTGTAAGATGTGAAATGTTTCATGTGAAACATTTCGGACAAAAACTGCGAGGCGGGAGCTGCGGCGCGGCTGAAAATCGCCGCCCTTAAAGGCGCGATTTTCAATGCCCCCTTTGGGGGCAGGCCCCTTTTAAAAGGGGCCTGAGCCGCGCCGCCAAAAGCAAAACGCTTTAAAACAAAAAGGAGAGGCGTAAAACCTCTCCTTTAGTTTTGTTATTCTTCATCCCCGGACTGATCCTCGGTTTCAGGCTCGGCTTCGGTATCTTCTTCGCTTTCCTTTTCCTCGGCGGGAGCACGGGCGATAGAAACAAGCTTGCTGCCCTCGGCAAGACGCATTACCCTTACGCCGCCGCTGTAACGGGAATGAACAGCGATATCGGCAACATCGATGCGTATAATAACGCCGTCATCCGCGATAAGAAATACGTTGTCGTCCTCTTCGACGGTGACGACACCGGCAACAGGGCCGTTTTTATCAACGTAGTAGTTGAGAACGCCCTTACCGCCTCTGGAACGGATAGGATACTCGGCGATATCGGTACGTCTGCCGGCGCCGTTTTCAGAAACGGTAAGCAGGCAGCTGTTTTCACGGACTCTTGCCATTCCCACAACATAGTCGCCTTCCTCAAGGGAAATGGCTCTGACGCCTCTCGCGCTTCTGCCCATCTCACGGGCATCATTTTCATCAAAACGGATGGCTCGGCCGTTGCGGGTAGCCACTATAAGCTGGTTGCTGCCGTCGGTCATTCTTACCCACGCAAGCTCGTCGCCCTCATCGATAGAAAGGGCAATAAGACCGGCCTTGCGGATATTTCTGAACGCCGCAAGCGAAGTGCGCTTGATGATACCGTTTCGGGTCACCATGCAGAAATATTTTTCTTCGTCAAATTCGCTCACCTTGATGGTGGAGGTCACCTTTTCATCCGCCTCAAGCGGCAGCAGGTTGATGATATTTATACCCTTACCGGTACGGGAGCTTTCGGGTATTTCGTAGCTCTTCATGCGGTAAACTCTGCCCAGGCTGGTAAAAAAGAGTATAAAATCGTGGGTCGAGCAGGTGAACAGATCGGTTACGAAATCCTCTTCGCGTCTGGTCATGCCGGAAACGCCTCTGCCGCCGCGGCGCTGAGTCTTATAGGTGTCGGCAGGCTGACGCTTGACGTAGCCGTACTTGGTCAGCGTTACAACACAATCCTCAACGGGGATAAGGTCCTCAACGTCGATCTCATTCTCTACATCCTGTATCTCGGTGACGCGCTCATCGCCGTATTTGTCACGTATCTCGATAAGCTCATCTTTAAGAACAGCTTTTATCTTCTCGGGGTCGGCAAGCAGCTCGTTGTAATATCTGATGCGCTGCTGCAGCTCGTCATATTCCGCCTGCAGCTTTTCACGGTCAAGGCGCTGTATCTGTTTCAGGCGCATATCGAGGATAGCCTGAGCCTGAACGTCGTCGAGACCGAATCTGGCGCAAAGATTCTGCTTTGCGTCGTCATAGCTCTCACGGATTATGCGAACGACCTCGTCGATGTTGTTCTGCGCGGTGATAAGACCTTCCAGCAGATGAGCACGCTCAAGAGCCTTTTTAAGATCATAATTGGTGCGTCGAACGATAAGATCCTCCTGGAAGGTGAGATACTCATCGAGAATATGGCGCAGCGAAAGAATTCTCGGCTGCGACTGGTTATCCACCAGCGCCAGCATATTTATCGAGAAGGTGGTCTGAAGCTGGGTCTGCACCAGCAGCTGATTGAGCACTATCTGCGGATTTGCGTCACGCTTGAGCTCAATAACGATGCGCATACCGGTTCTGTCCGACTCGTCACGGATATCGGAGATGCCATCTATCTTCTTATCCTTTACGTGGTCGGCGATTGAAGCGATAAGCATGCGCTTATTTACCTGATAGGGCAGCTCGGTGACGATTATACGGGTGCGGTTATTGCCGAACTCCTCAAACTCTGTGCGGGCTCTGACAGTCACCTTGCCTCTGCCGGTGGCGTATGCGGAACGAATACCGCTTCTGCCCATGATGATGCCCTTGGTAGGAAAATCGGGGCCGGTGACATACTGCATAAGCTCATATACGGTGGCATCGGGATTTTCCAGCACGCAGACCGCGGCATTTATCACCTCGGTGAGGTTGTGGGGCGGAATATTGGTCGCCATGCCGACAGCAATACCGGATGAGCCGTTTACCAAAAGGTTGGGGAAACGGCTGGGCAGCACTCTCGGCTCTTTTCTGGTCTCGTCGAAGTTAGGATCCCAATCGACGGTGTCCTTTTCGATATCACGAAGCATCTCATCGCTTATTCTCGACATTCTCGCCTCGGTGTATCGGTAAGCGGCAGGAGGGTCTCCGTCCACCGAGCCGAAGTTGCCGTGACCGTCGATAAGCGGATATCTCAGCGAGAAATCCTGCGCAAGGCGTACCAGCGCGTCATAAACCGATGCGTCGCCGTGCGGATGATATCTACCGAGCACGTCACCTACTGCGGTGGCGCACTTTCTGAAGGGCTTGTCACGGGTAAGTCCGTCCTCATACATCGCGTAGAGGATACGGCGGTGAACAGGCTTTAAGCCGTCACGCACGTCGGGCAGCGCGCGTCCGACTATTACCGACATGGCGTAATCTATATAACTGGTCTTCATTTCGTCCACAAGCTCGGACTCTACTATGACCTGATCCGGATAAGCTATATCCTCGGGAAGATAATCTCTGTTTTTCTTTGCCATATCACGCCACCCCCTTAATAGTCAAGATTTACCGCGTAACGGGCATTCTGTTCGATAAACTGTTTTCTGGGCTCTACCATCTCGCCCATGAGTATAGTAAATATCTCGTCTGCTCTTGCGGCGTCCTCAAGGCAGATGCGGCGCAGCGTTCTGCGCTCGGGGTCCATGGTGGTCTCCCACAGCTCGTGGGGGTTCATCTCACCAAGGCCCTTGAAACGGGAAATATCTATCTTAACGTTGGGGTTATCCCCTCTCATCTCGGCGGATATCTTATCACGCTCGGCATCTGAGAAGGCAACTCTCGTCTGCTTGCCTCTTGTCAGCTTATAGAGAGGCGGAACAGCGGAATATACATATCCCTCTTCGATAAGCGGCCGCATAAAGCGGAAGAAGAAGGTCAGCAGCAGCGTTCTGATATGGGAACCGTCAACGTCGG
>CAZSEO010000069.1:0-3901 GCA_964605985.1 uncultured Oscillospiraceae bacterium
GGGGAGGGAGGAAACTCCCTCCCCGTTGATAATAATGGAGGAAAAAATATGTCCAGATTTGTCGCAAAGCGGCTTCTGATGATGATCCCGGTACTCCTCGGCGTATCTATACTGGTATTCACCCTCATTTCTCTGACTCCCGGCGACCCCGCTTCCTTTATCCTTGGCAGCGACGCCACCCAGGAACAGATAGACGCGCTTAACGAGCAGCTGGGTTACAACAAGCCGCTTCCCATCCGTTATATAAATTACCTTACCGGCGTTCTCCGCCTTGACTTTGGTACTTCCTATACCAGCAACCTTCCCATAGTTGACGAGCTGGCAAGCAAGGTGCCGATCTCCATCGTAGTAGCCTTCACCGGCATCGCAGGCGCTATCATAGTCGGCGTGCCTATCGGCGTTCTCTCTGCTGTAAAGCAGTATTCGCTGCTCGATGTTATCCCCACCGGCATCGCTATCTGCCTTGCATCGGCTCCCTCCTTTTGGATAGGCCTCATGCTCATGCTCGAGCTGTCGCTGAAGATGAAGCTGCTGCCGTCGTTTGGCGTTGAGCAGCCCGGCTGGTTCATCCTGCCGATGCTCACCCTCGTATCGCTCTATGGCTCCAGCATGATGAGACAGACCCGCTCCAGCGTGCTCGAGACCATAAGACAGGATTACATAAGAACGGTACGCGCAAAGGGCGCGACCGAAAGAGTAGTTATCTGGAAGCACGCTCTCAAGAACGCTCTGCTTCCCGTTATCACCGCGGCAGGCAACAGCTTCGGACTTCTTCTGGGCGGCGCTATCGTATGTGAGACTCTGTTCTCGCTTCCGGGCCTCGGAACCTTTATCGTAAACGGCATCAAGAAGAAGGATATCCCTGTAGTTATGGGCGGTACCCTTACCCTCGCAGCGATGTTCTCGCTGGTAATGCTCGCCGTTGACATCGTCTATGCATTTGCCGATCCTCGAGTTAAGGCAAGATATGCAAAGGCTGCCGCAAAGAAGGGGTGATAGTAATGGCAGAAGCAAAAGCAAAAAAGAACAGTCAGCTCAAAGAGATAGCAAGACGCTTCTTTAAGAACAAGCTTGCTACCCTCGGCTTTATAATGTTTTTGGTGGTGCTGTTTTTCGCAATATTCTCCGGACTGTTCGGAACATATGAAGAAAGTATAACCCAAAACATAATGCAGAAGCTCAAGACCCCGTCGTCTGAACACTGGTTCGGCACCGACAACTACGGCAGAGACCTGTTCCTGCGCTGCGTATACGGCGCGAGGATATCCCTTTCCATCGGCTTCTCGGCATCTATCCTCTCGGCAACGATGGGCACCATCATCGGCCTTACCGCGGCATACTACGGCGGCAGGTATGAGAACTTCGTTATGAGACTGCTCGACGTATTCTCGGCGGTACCCACCATCCTGCTGGCTATCTGCGTAGTATCGGCACTCGGCACCAGCTCCGTAAACCTCGTTCTCGCAATGGCTATCGCGAGAACTCCCGGCTTTGCCCGTCAGGCAAGAGGCTCGGCGCTCACGGTAGCAGGTCAGGAATATGTAGAGGCAGCCCGCTGCGGCGGCACCGGCGACGCGAGAATAATGCTTCGCCACATACTGCCCAACGCAATGGCGCCCCTTATCATAACCTTTACCGGCAACATCTCCTCTATGATCCTTCAGAACGCATCGCTGAGCTTCCTGGGCCTGGGCGTTCCCGCACCGGCACCCGAATGGGGCGCGATAATCAGCGGCGCGAAGGCATATATGAGAAACTTCCCGCATATGATCTGGTTCCCGGGCATCTGCATCATAGTGGCAGCGCTGTCTATAAGCCTTATCGGCGACGGCCTGCGCGATGCGCTTGACCCCAAGCTCAAGTCTTAAGGGA
Organism: uncultured Oscillospiraceae bacterium; assembly: GCA_964605985.1. GTDB lineage: Bacteria > Bacillota > Clostridia > Oscillospirales > Ruminococcaceae > Yanshouia. Next base: position 1,873 of record CAZSEO010000069.1, read on the forward strand.
GGAGAATAGATATGGCTGAATTATTATCTGTAAAGGATCTTGTAGTAAAATACAAGACCGACCTTGAGACGGTATCCGCGGTAAACGGCATAAGCTTTTCGCTGAATAAGGGCGAGACCATCGGCCTGGTAGGCGAGACCGGCGCCGGCAAGACCACCACCGCTCTCTCTCTGCTGAGACTGCTGCCGGAACGCACCGGCAAGATCGAAAAGGGCGAGATAATGTTCAACGGCGAAGATCTGCTCAAGGTGGAAAAGGCAAAGATGAGAGAGATCCGCGGCGAAAAGATCGCGATGATCTTCCAGGACCCCATGACGGCTCTCGACCCGGTAATGACGGTAGGCGATCAGATAAAGGAAGCGCTGGTATTCCACAACCATGAAAAGCTGACCAACGAGCAGCTGGATAAGAGAGTGAGCGAAGTTCTTGAGATGGTAGGTATCCCCTCCGCAAGAAAGAGCGACTATCCTCACCAGTTCTCGGGCGGCATGAAGCAGCGCGTAGTAATAGCTATCGCCCTTGTGTGCGAGCCCGACCTGCTGATAGCGGACGAGCCGACAACCGCGCTGGATGTGACCATCCAGGCACAGGTACTTATAATGATGAAGGAGCTGAGAGACAGGCTCGGCACCTCGATGATAATGATAACCCACGACCTTGGCATAGTGGCACAGGTATGCGACAAGGTAGCGGTAATGTACGCAGGCGAGATAATCGAGCAGGGAACGCTCGAGGATATCTTCGCAGGGGACAGGCATCACCCCTACACGGTAGGACTTTTCGGAGCGATACCCAACATCAACGACGACACCGATAAGCTCAACCCCATAGACGGCCTTATGCCCGACCCGACCGACCTGCCGAGCGGCTGCAGCTTCTCACCGAGATGCCCGCACTGCACCGAGCGCTGCACCAAGGAATCGCCGAAGGTATACACTAAGGGCAGCCATCAGATCAGCTGCCATCTGTTCGAAAAGGAGGTAGAGGCGTAATGGAGCGTACTCCTTTGCTCGAAACTAAAAACTTAAAGAAATATTTTGACGTAGCGGGCGGCAAGCTGCACGCGGTAGACGATGTAAGCATTCAGATATATGAAGGCGAAACATTGGGCGTAGTAGGCGAATCGGGCTGCGGAAAATCCACCCTCGGCAGAACTATCCTGAGACTGCTTGAAGCGACCGACGGACAGGTGCTGTATCAGGGCAAGAACATACTCGACCTCGGCAAATCTGAGATGCGCGAGATGCGCAGCCAGATGCAGATGATCTTCCAGGACCCGTATTCCTCCATCAACCCGAGAATGACGGTGGAAGAGATCATCGCCGAGTACATGATAGTAAACAAGGTCTATAACGGCGACAAGAGCGCTATCTACAAGCGCACCGCAGAGCTGATGGACACGGTAGGTCTTGCAAAGAGACTTGCGACCGCGTATCCGCATGAGCTCGATGGCGGCAGACGCCAGAGAATAGGCATAGCGAGAGCGCTTTCTCTGAATCCTAAGTTCATCGTCTGCGACGAGCCTGTATCCGCTTTGGACGTATCTATCCAGGCACAGATACTGAACCTTCTTATGGAGCTTCAGAAGGAGCTTGGCCTTACCTATATGTTCATCACCCACAACCTGTCGGTAGTAAAGCACATTTCCACCGACATCGCGGTAATGTACCTTGGCCAGTGCGTAGAGAGAGCACCTTACAAGGAGCTGTTTGCTAACCCCAGACATCCCTACACCAAGAAGCTGCTTTCTGCTATCCCGATCCCGGATCTGACCATGAGAAACAAGCAGATACAGCCTATCCGAGGCGAGGTCACCAGCCCCGTAAACCCGAAGCCGGGCTGCCGCTTCATTTCCAGATGTGAGTTCGCATGCGAGAAGTGCGCAGAGCCGCTGGGCGAGCCTGTCGATTTCGGCAACCGCCACACCTGCTCCTGCATCCGCTGCATGGAGGATCTGTAAAGCCTGCCGCAAACCGTGGCTTGAGATATTACAAATCTAATTTCAGGAGAATTGTATGTATCGTATATT
>CAZSEO010000070.1:0-3589 GCA_964605985.1 uncultured Oscillospiraceae bacterium
GGACCGATGTCACCGAGACCGAGAACTGCGGAACCGTCAGTGATAACAGCACACATATTGTGGCGGCGGGTAAGCTCGTAGCTCTTGCTGATATCCTTCTGGATCTCAAGGCAGGGCTGAGCAACGCCGGGAGTGTATGCGAGAGAAAGGTCATCCTTGCTTGCAACGGGAACAGTGGTGATAACTTCGATCTTGCCCTTCCATTCGCCGTGGAGTCTCAGAGATTCTTTTGCGTAATCCATTTTTAAATCCTCCAATTATATTAAGATAAATTACTTTTCAAAGGGGAAGGTGTAGGGAAGCTTGAGATCATCTCTGATCTTGATGAATTCCTTCTGAACCGATTCGTTGATCGGAACGCCCTTGTTCTTACGCTCGAGCCATACATCGTATTCCTTTTCGCCTGCGGTGTAGATACGGTCATGACCGGGAGCCTTGAGGGAAGCTCTGAGAGTACGACAGATATCGCCTGCGGTCTTTCTGAATACCTGTTCGCCCATGAAGAACTCGGGGTTGATGACAAAGAAGAAGTGGCCGAGGTTGTGCATTCTGAGGCTGCCGTCGTCATTGAAGCCGCTGAGATCCTTGAGGAACGGGCCGCCTGCCAGCGCTGCGGAGAGGATCTCCACGATAGCTGCAAAGCCATAGCCCTTGTAGCCTGCAAGCTCGTCGCCGATGCCGCCGAGGGGAGAAAGAGCAGCCTTGCCTGCGATAAGAGCCTTGAGGATCTCGCCGGAATCGGTCATAGCTTCGCCGTCGTGAGAGATGACCATGCCTGCGGGAACTTCCTTGCCGAGGCGTGCGTAATATTCGATCTTGCCGCGCTGAACGATGGAGGTAGCTGCGTCGAAGCAGAAGTCGAATTCCTCGTCGGTGGGCAGCGAGAAGGTGAAGGGGTTGGTGCCCATCATGTTCTCTACGCCGAAGGTGGGGGCAATAGCGGGACGTGCGTTGGTACCGCAGATACCGATCATGCCTTCCTTGGCAGCCATGGTGGTCCAGTAACCGGCAATGCCGAAATGGGTAGACTTGCAAATGGTGCCGCCGGCCATGCCGTACTTTTTAGCCTTTTCGATGAGCATTTCCATCATCTTGTGGCTTGCTACCATGCCCATGCCGTTGTTAGCGTTCATAACTACGGTGGTGGGAGTCTCCTTTACGATCTCCATGTTGGTAACGGGCAGCAGGGTGCCGTTAACGATGCGGTCGATGTAGAAAGGCTTGAGGCGGTTGCAGCCGTGGCTCTCGATGCCGCGGCGGTCAGACTCGAGCAAAACATCTGCGCAGATCTTTGCATCTTCTTCGGGTACGCCGTAACCTTTGAAAGCGTCTACAAAGAAGTCGTTGATAAGGTCCCACGATACAAAAGGTCTGGTGTCCATTCTTAAAATCTCCTTTATAATGATTTATATTGTGAACTTAACAAAAAGAGCATAACAACAATAGCCGAAGCTGCAGTTGTCACGCTCATATCACACAACTAATTCAGACAGTAAAATTATAGCAGGCAAGTTATTAGATTGCAAGTAAATTTTCAAGTTATGCGGAAATTAATTTCAATTATCATTCCAAAGCTGTTCACAGGTGGTGGAAACACACTGAGCTCCGGCAGAAAGCGCGCTTATTACATCATCCTTGTCCGAAACGAGGCCGCCGGTTATGACCGGAACAGAAGTGATATCGCAGACGCGGCGTATAACTTTAGGCATAACGCCGGGCATGACCTCAATAAAATCGGCCCCGCAGGAATCGACCTGCTTTTTCAGGCTGTTGAGTGAGAGCGAATCTACAAGAAAAACTCTCAAAACAGTGAGCAGCCCTATCGATTTTGCGCGTTTCAGCGGCATGGGGCGGGTGCTTATAACGCCATCGGCTCCGACGAACTGCTTGACAAAATCGACCGCTATCTCCTTGCCTGAAAGCCCCAAAGTTAGGTCAAGGTGAACAAAAGTAATTTTGCCTGCGTTTTTTGCCTTTTCAACCAGTTCCTTTATATTGCAGATGTTGCCGAAAAGAAAAAATATGATGCCGCAATTTGATAAAAGCGCGCGCTCAAGCTGTTCCTCATCCTTGACGGCTGCGATTATTGGATTGGTTTCAAAAAGTTGAAATTTAGATTCCATGCGGCATCCTCCTGCGGCGGTATTTGACCGCGGTAATAAAAAAGAGCACAACAACAAAAGCCAAGGCTGAAGTTGTTATACTCATATCACACAACTGAATTTCCATAAAAATTATATCAGCGCTTATATTTAATTGCAAGCGGTTTTAAAAATTTTAAAAATCAAAGCTCCATGAGATGTTTCACGGAGCTTTGATGATCAATATTTATTTATTGCCTTTTGATAAAGCTCAAGCAGATACTTTGCTATGCTGTCGCTGCTTCTGTCCTGAATAGATTCGCGAACAGTGTTTTTAAGCGCTTTGCGCTGCTCATCGTTAAGATGATAGAGCATATCTATTATCTCACCGAACTGATCCTCGGTTTCAAACAAATAGCCGTTGACGCCTACCTTTATCTGGTCAGCGTTTTCAGGGTCGAGAAGCTGTACTACCGGCAGACCGGATGCCTGAGCCTCCAGCATGGAAATGGAATACATCTCGGAGAGGGAGGCGGTAACATAGATATTGGCGCAGGCGTAATAAGGCGGTATTTTATCGTGCGGAACAGCGCCGGTAAAGATGACCCGGTCACTTATGCCAAGGGACTGCGAAAGTTCTACCAGTTCATCAAATTCGGGGCCGTTGCCTATGATCAAAAGATAAGCGTTATCCAGATGGCTTGCCTTTCTTTTCCAAAGCCGGAGCAGGTTATCAACGCCTTTTTCTTTGCCTATCCTTCCGCAGAAACAGGCGACAAAAGCGTTTTCGGGAATGCCGTATTTGCATCTGATCTCGGCGCGCTGTTCCGGGGTGGTGGCGTCATCGGTATAGTTTTCAAGCTCGACCGAATTGGGAATGACATATACCTTGCGGTGAACTCCCGTTGATTCAAGATAATCGGCGCATTTTTTAGAGGGTCCGGTGATTATATCGGCACGTCTGGCGATAAAACTTATATAGTTTCGTGAGATATGCTTTGCTACATCGGTGAGAGGGCGGGGCGCTATATAATAGATGTAATCGTCATACATAGTGTGAAGTGTGTATACAAGCGGTACATTCAAATCACGCGATGCTCTTATTCCTGCAAGACCTATTCCGAATTCCTGCTGAATGTGAACGATATCGGGATCAAAATCCTTGATCATCTTTTTTACAGTGCCGGAAATAGGGCTGGAAATGCCATAGCCGTAAAGACGCTTTACTTCGATCGCGGGACAGCGCAGAACTCCGTCTTCGATAACGTGTTCTTTAACGCGTTTATCAGCCGTTACTATAAGAACTTCATGTCCGTTTTTGATGAGCCCTTCTCGTAATATCTTAACGTGAGTTACAACGCCATTTAAATAAGGAAGATAAGTTTCGACAAAAATTGCTATTTTCACGATGCTACCTCCACATCAGTGTAAAAACTATCATGTGTAGTATATCATTATTATCCGAAAAATTAAACCTAAAATAAAATTTTATATATTTGTTAATTGTA
>CAZSEO010000071.1:0-3472 GCA_964605985.1 uncultured Oscillospiraceae bacterium
CCTTTTTACTAATCCACTCATTTTAGGCTTGACTATTAATAGTTAGTCTTTCTGCGGCATTACCGCTCTTATATAATGTATGGGCATACCCATGCTTCTGAACTTGAGCTCATGCTCGGTTATTATAGCCGAAGCTTCGTGACTCTCGGGAAGATCTTCGTTTATCTCAACTATCTCAAAACCGCATTCATCAAAATACTCTTTAGTCGCATCATAAAGCATATCGTCGTCGGTCTTGAAAACTATCTCGCAGCCGGGGGTGAGAAAGCCCTTGTATTTTTCAAGCTGGCGGGTATGGGTAAGGCGGTGCTTGAAATCTCTCGGCTTAGGCCAGGGATTACAAAAATTTATGTATACCCGTTTCACCCCATCCTCAGGGCTGATAACATTTTCGATATGTTCGATGTTATAAGCCGCAAGGCGAAGATTATCCACCTCTCTGCCGCCTTCCGAGAATATCTTATCGGCAGCGCGTCTGCCCACCGCGAGCACCTCGCTCTTGATATCCAGCGCCAAATAGTTTATTTCGGGCGTTGTAAAGGCTTTCTGCGCTATAAACCCGCCTTTTCCGCAGCCAAGCTCGATATGAAGAGGCTGTTCGGGGTTTTTAAACGCTTCTTTCCATCTGCCCCTATGATCCTCGGGACGGTCTATAACAAAGGGGCTTGCCGCCAGTTCGGGGCGCGCCCACGGTTTCCTTCTCATTCTCATTTTGGTATTCTCCTTAATATGAGGATAATAGAAAGTATATAACAGATACCGATAATGTGCAACATTTTTAATGGACGTAGTCGCAATATGCCCAATTCAGCTTTATTTCAATAGTTGAAATCGACTAATTTTCCCCGATGTTGATTTTCGTTGTAGAAATCCTCACCGTATTCTGCTACAATACTTTTTAACGCTATTTTAACAGAGGTGGATCGATGTCAAACACAGCACCCGGCCAGCATCAAACAAATGCTAAAACTGCTAAAAATATGTGCATCCTGTTGTCGGTCTCATTGATCGCATCAGGCTTTATTCTTGATACACCGCAAAGCATATTAAATGGTCTTATATCCTACATCAAATGCCCCGATATACTGATAACCGACTATTTTGTGGTCGGCTCAATAGGAGCCGCACTGGTCAACTCGGGACTGGTCACTGCAATATCGATACTGTTCACCATCGCGGTAAAAACGCCCTATACCGGATCCACTGTTTCGGCTGTTTTTCTTATGGCGGGCTTTGCCCTTTTCGGAAAGAATCCGGTAAATATCCTGCCCTTCTTTTTGGGATCATGGATATATTCAAGAGTAAAAAAGCATCCGATGCCTCGTTACACCAACGCTACCCTTTTCTCCACCGCGCTCGCCCCTATAGTCAGCGACGCAATGCACCATCAGTTTAAATATCCCATTTTTAATTTCATCGTTCCTGTTTTGATCGGCGCGTTTATCGGTTATATAATCATTCCTCTTTCAGAGCGAAGCTTTTCAGTGCATATCGGATATTCTCACTTCAACATAGGCTTTGCCGGCGGCTTGCTCGCGCTGGTGATGGCTTCGATAGCCAAGGCTATGGGACATCCGGTAGAACCGGTTATGATATGGAACGAAGGTGTTCCTCTGCCGGTGCTTCTCTGCCTGATATTCATGATAATAGCGCTCATCTACTCAGGCGCTTATATGACCGGTCATAATTTCAAAGCGTGCTTCCGAATAATGCGACATTCCGGCCGTGCCCCCACCGATTTCATTATAACCGACGGTATCGGCGTCACCATGTTCAATATGGGGATGATGGGTCTTTTAGCGCTTGGCTATGTTCTTCTCATAGGCGGCGACCTCAATGGTCCTGTCCTAGGCGCGATATTTACCGTTATCGGGTTTGGCGCCGCAGGTCAGCATCCCAGAAACTGTATCCCGATAATGCTCGGCGTATGGCTGGCTTCATTGGTGATGGTTCCCTCCAACACCGACCCGGGTATGCTGCTTGCCGCCCTTTTCGGAATGTCCCTTGCCCCCATAGCGGGACAGTTTGGCTTCATCTACGGCGTAATAGCAGGATTTATCCATTCCGCCGTGGTATTGGTGGTGGGCGCCCCCTGCGGAGGCTTCAATCTTTATAACAACGGCTTTTCCGCGGGCCTTGTCGCATTGCTGATGCTTTCTCTCATTCAGGGCGTTTCCCGCCGCTGGCGTCATGCCGACCAATAATGTTCATAATTTATGCCTTTTATTTTCGATCTTACTGAGCTATTATATCTTTGAAAAAATAAAAAAGGACTGTTGGATATGACTCTTATTCAAAGCGCATTGGCATTTGCCGCCACCGTTATCATAATACTCTATTTTTCCAAAAAGGATAAGGAAAGCGGCGTTGACGACCACCGCCTTATCATCAGCATCGCGGGAGTAGTCTGCATGATGTGCCTGTTCTTTCTGCTGGTCAACATACTTGTTGCTGCCGGAATACTGAAATAATATAAGAAAGATCCTCTTCCGCCGCCGGAAGGGGATCTTTCTTCTCATCTGAATTCTTTGACCAACTGTCTGTATTCAAGCGGCTCAAAGCCCAAGGATCGGTAAAGCTTTTCCGCTCTTTGATTGGCATCGGTGATCTCAAGCCTCATTCTTGCCAGTCTCTCGCCGTAGCAGCTTTCCAAAAAAGCAAACAGCTCATGTCCAAGCCCGTGTGATCTGAACCGCGGAAGTATAAATATCTCCTCCGCCCAAACGGTCAGACCTCCGCCCTCACAGGAAAATGTCTTTGCGACATTGGCATATCCTGCTGTTTCCCCCTCGTGCTCAATAATAAAACCTTCCATATAAATGTCAGAGCGCATCATCTCATCAAAAGCCGCCTCTATATGTGAGACCGGTATCTCATGGCATACCGCCTCAGAGTTATAAAAGCTTTTCACCATTTCGATATATTTTTCTCTGTCGGTTTCATTCACTTTGCGTATCATATCAGTCACTCCGATCCTGCTCAATATTTCTTCCGCAGATATTATACTATAACTTCTCTTTGCAGTCCACAGCAAAAGACCGCGCCAAAGCGCGGTCTTTTGCTTATCTCAGAATTACTCTGCGTCGGTCTTAGCCATATGCTCGATGAGCATGAGGACCTTGTTGGAATAACCCCACTCGTTATCATACCAGGCGACAAGCTTTACAAACTTATCGGTGAGGCAGATGGTGGAATCGGCATCGAAAACGGAGGTGTGATCGTCACCGATAAAGTCGGAGGAAACGACCTCATCCTCAGTATAGCCGAGAATACCCTTGAGCTCGCCCTCGGCGGCAGCCTTGACAGCGTTGCAGATCTCCTCTTTGGTGGCGGCCTTCTTGAGGTTTACGGTAAGGTCAACCGCGGAAACGTCGAGGGTAGGAACTCTGAAAGCCATACCGGTCAGCTTGCCGTTGAGCTCGGGGATGACCTTGCCGACAGCCTTTGCAGCGCCGGTGGAGGAGGGGATGAT
>CAZSEO010000072.1:0-2916 GCA_964605985.1 uncultured Oscillospiraceae bacterium
CGTGGCTTGAGATATTACAAATCTAATTTCAGGAGAATTGTATGTATCGTATATTAGTTGGAGCTGTTTTACACGAAAGCAATACTTTCTGGCCATATCCGACCGATCTGGAGTCTTTCAAAAACAGAAATTTTTATCTCGGCGATGAAGTCACCGAAAAATTCAACTACACCCGCACTGCGCTTGGCGGCTTCTATGAGGTGTTGAGAGATGAGGGTGCCGAGGCGATACCTTGTATCGCGGCGCTTGCCGAGCCTTCCGGAACGGTAACAAGCGGCGCATTCCGCAGAATAAAGCAGGAGATAGTTGATGCCTGCCGCAACGTCGGCAAGCTCGATGGTATATTGCTCTATCTGCATGGCGCAATGGTGACTGAGGATGATGAGGACGGCGACGGAAATCTTCTCGAAGCTATCCGTGAGGTGGTCGGATATGATATCCCTGTGATGACCACCCTTGACCTTCACGTCAATCTCACTCCTAAGATGATACGCAATGCCACCGCATTTATGCCTTATCGCAGCTATCCCCATTCTGATATGTATGAGCGCGGACTGGATGCTGCAAGACTGATGATGAAAACGGTCAAGGGCGAGGCTAAGCCTGTGATGTGCTGGAAGCCGATACCCATAATGCCGGTTCTCACCGAGACGGCAAAGGAGGGCTTTAAGCCGATAGCCGATGTTTTGAACGAGATGCTGGCAGATCCCAAGATATTTACCGCTACCTTTGTTCACGGTTTCTATCTTTCCGACACCGGCGATACCCATGCGGCGGCATTGGTAGTTGCTGATGATGACGAGCAGCTCGCACAGCGCTATGTCGACAAGATCGCTTCCACCGCTTGGGAGAACAAAGAAGCGCTGGTACATATCGACAGATACAGCCCCAAGCAAGCCATTGAGCTTGCCTATAAGACCGAGGGTGAAGGCCCTGTTGTTTTGGCTGATATCTGCGATAACCCCGGTGCGGGTTATTCCGGCGATAACACCTACCTGCTGCGCGCAATGATGGAAGCTGACGTTAAAAAAGCGGCTTATGCCCTTATCTGTGACCCCGAAACGGTGGAACAGTGCCATAAGGCAGGCGTCGGCAGCTATATAGATGTAAAGCTTGGCGGCAAAAAGCTGCCCGATCAGGATTCCCCCATCGAGTGCAAGGTTTATGTAAAGGGCCTTTTCGATGGGAAATACGTCAACAGAGGCCCGATGCACGGCGGCTTGACTGTTGATGTTAAAAAATCCGCGCTGATAGTTATTGGCGGAATAAGCGTTATCGTCACTGCGGTTTGCACCCAGAGCTATGATATCGAGATATTCCAGGCACATGGTCTGCAGCTGAACGATTTTGATATTCTGGTGGTAAAATCCTCGGTACATTACCGCGCCGCTTTTGGCCCTAAATGCAAGAGAATGATAAGCGTGGAATCCCCCGGAGGTATGCCGCTGAGTTCCCAAAGCCTTACATACAAGCGCCTTACAAGACCTATTTACCCGCTTGATGAAGTGGATTTTGAATAACCTGCTTCTCTAAAAACGACCCAGGGGCTCGGAAGGATCCGAGCCCCTGGGTCGTGCTGATAAAGGAAGATGGTGCCCATTAAGGGCAGTATGAAAAAAGTGCAGATTGCATAAATAAAGCTGAAAAATTTAATATAACTTTTTTAAATTATTGCTTTACTTCCTTAATATATATGCTATTATAAAAGGCGAAAAATGTAAAATGGAGTATACTAATGCGGGCATAAGAAAATCGAAAGCCCAAAATTCAGCTTTTTATTTGCCAATCGCTTTGAAAAATTTTATAATAAAGATCATAGGGTTTGGTTGCCGAAGATGATCCCCGGATACTGAGACGAGGTGAGTTTATGGATCTGAATGAAATAGAGTATTTTCTTGCGTTAGCAATGTTTGGCAATATTTCAAGAGCAGCGGAACATCTTTATATCTCTCAGTCCGCGCTTAGTCAGTTCTTGACGAAATCGGAGAAAAAGCTTGGCGTAAAGCTTTTTGACAGAGATCATACCGGCCTTACCCTGACAGATGCGGGTCATACCTATTATGATGCCGCGGTAAGAATTGAAGAGATCAGAAGATTGGCGCTGCAGTCGATAGATTATCACAAGCGGATCAACCATGGCGTGATACGCTTTGGCATAAACGGATATCGCAGCGTAGACAGCATAGCAAATATGATGGCCGCGCTTAAAGAAAATTTCCCTGAGCTGGAGATAGAGATGAAGCAGGGAAGCGTTGCCAAGCTTTGCCAAGGTCTGGATGAGCGCACGGTAGATTATGCGTTTTTTGCTATCGGCGATGCTTCGGACAAATATCCGCATATCGTTACCTCGGAAAGTGAATTGATACTTGTCATATCCGACCCAGACAATGAGAGCGGAGGGATAGCCCCTCCGCGCATTCACGAAGAACCGGTGGATATCCGCAATTTTCATGATTACGGATTTATTATGTATAACGAAATCACCGTGGTGGGTTCGCTTATCGACAAATATTTCAATGATATAGGATTTTTCCCGACGGTGCTGGCCTATGTTGACGATTTTTTGCTTGCCAGAGAGGTGCTCAACAGATTTCGGTCCGCCTATATCATAAGCAGCAATTATATCGATCGACTTAATAACTGCGATATATACCGGCTTAAAGATGCGCCAACCTATAAGCTGGGTGTTGCATATCGCGATAACCCACATAATCTTAAGGTCCACAAGTGGATGCTGGATTATTATTCAATGGGCGACAATTATAAATGATCGCCCATCGACAGTATTGTTGGTTCATTCCTGCTTGGACACCCGGGCAGAAACAATATTTAAAATATTTAGGAGTGGAAATGTTATGATCATCGGACTTCCCAAGGAAATTAAGAACAACGAATTCCGCGTAGGCCTTACCCCCG
>CAZSEO010000073.1:0-2774 GCA_964605985.1 uncultured Oscillospiraceae bacterium
CAAGACCCTCGGACTCTTTAAGCTTGACGGCATCCTGCCCGCACGCCGCGGCGTTCCTCAGATCGAGGTGACCTTCGACATCGACGCCAACGGCATCGTTCACGTTTCCGCCAAGGATAAGGGCACCGGCAAGGAGCAGGATATCACCATCGCTTCTTCCACCAATATGTCCAAGGACGATATCGAAAAGGCTGTTAAGGAAGCTGAGCAGTTCGCTGAGGAAGATAAGAAGCGCCGCGATGAGGCTGACACCCGCAACAACGCGGATCAGCTGGTATATCAGACCGAGCAGGCTCTCGCTGAGATAGGCGACAAGATCGACGCTGCCGACAAGGCAGAGGTCGAGCAGAAGCTGGCAGCCCTCAAGGAAGCGCTCAAGGGCACCGACAACGAGCTTATCAAGACCGGCACCGAGCAGCTTTCCAAGAAGTTCACCGAGCTTTCCGAGAAGATCTATAAGGCTGCTCAGGCTGCACAGCAGGCTCAGCAGGGCCCCACCGATAACGGCGGCAATGGCGGAAACGGCGGCAACGCTGACTATGTAGACGCTGATTTCAAAAACGCTGACTGATGATCGTTAAAACTTAACGTTGAGGCCTTTGGCGATAAAAACGTCCAAGGGCCTTAACCGTTGTTTAAGATCGGAGAGGAGATGATGCGTTTTGGCAGATAAAAGAGACTATTACGAAGTGCTCGGAGTTGAAAAGAGCGCTTCGGACGATGACATAAAAAAAGCCTATCGAAAGCTGGCTAAAAAATATCACCCCGACGTAAACCCCGGCGACAAGGAAGCGGAAACGAAGTTCAAGGAGGTTGGCGAAGCCTATGAAGTGCTCTCCAACTCTGAAAAGCGCGCCCGCTACGACCAGTTCGGTCACGCCGGTGTAGACCCGAGCTACGGCGCGGGTGCAGGCGGATTCGGTTTTGACGATATGGACTTGGGCGACCTTTTCGGCAGCTTCTTTGGCGGCTTTGGCGGTTCTACCCGAACCAGAAACCCCAACGGCCCGATAAGAGGCAGAGATATCGCCCTGAATATGGCACTGACCTTTGAAGAAGCGGCTTTGGGCTGTCAAAAGGATGTTACCATACCGCATTTTGAGACCTGTGCTTCCTGCGCGGGCAGCGGCGCCAAAAAGGGCACCAACCCTGAGGTTTGTCCTACCTGCGGCGGTTCGGGGACCATCAGGGCGACCGAGCGCACCATGCTGGGCATGATGCAGGTACAGAAAACCTGTCCGCATTGCGGCGGCAGGGGCAAGATAATCAAAGAGAGCTGTCCCGACTGCAACGGTCAGGGCAGAGTCAGAAAGAGCCGCAAGCTGACAGTTACCGTTCCGGCGGGTATCAACCACGGGCAGACCTTTACACTGCGCGGCCAGGGCGATGCAGGGCAAAACGGCGGACCCTCCGGTGACGCGAACATAACCGTTTCGGTAAGAGCGCACGAGGTATTTGAGCGCGATGGCTATGATATTTGGTGTGATATACCGATAACCTTTATGCAGGCGGCATTGGGCGATGAGATAACGGTGCCCACCCTTGAGGGCAAGGTCAAATACAATATCCCGGAGGGAACACAGCCTCAGACGGTGTTCCGACTTAAAGGCCGCGGCGTTCCCTATCTGAACGGGCGAGGCAAGGGCGACCAGTTTGTCAGAGTGGGTGTGGAAGTTCCAAAGTCGCTCAACAACAAGCAGAAGCAGGCGCTCAAGGATTTTGAATCCACCCTTTCGGAACGCAATTACGAGAAACGCAAAGGCTTTTTCGAGCGTTTGAAAGATTCGATGAAGGGTGAATAAGTCGATAAAACGGCGGAGAAAGTTGATCTTCGCCGCTTTTATTGTGAACTTTTTATAAAAAGTTAAAAAAACCTGTTCAAAACGGTTTTTTTGTCGTATAATATATAAGCTTGTTTTGCTATATAGTTACGAATGGAGAGATAGATCTATGATAAAGAGAGTATTGGCGCTGATGCTTGCCATAATAATGCTCGCGGGATGCCAGTCATCCGCTAAGCCTAAGGCTTCCAAAGAACCTATTGAGATAGATATCGGTTCTACCGAGGGATATACCCCTACTGTTATTGATGAGGTAGTCAAGGATGGCGTTATGCAGTTCAAGCCGCTTGATTTTGCGACCTTTACCATGGACTATGAGCCGAGACAGGGTTCCTTTGTAGTTAACCATTTCGGTTTGGATTTTGTTTTCCCCTGCGACACCAACTGGCTGGGCGATGAAGGCCTCACTGCTAAGTTCGATCTTAACGAAAGAGGCGTTGATGTATACGGTTCGGTGGATATCACCACTGCCCCCAGGAATTTTAAAGAATACTACGGCACTGAGGATATTAAGGTCATTGCCGAAAAGGTGGCGTCTGAGTTCATCACCGCCGAAAGCTACTATAACGAAAGCCTCAAGGCTATCAAGGATTCCGGATTTGAGATAGTCAGAGAAGGCTACGGTCAGGCTTTTCCGGAAAGCGATATCTGGAATGCTTTCTACATAGAGTATATCGACAGCGAAAAGGATACCTGCTCGATGAGAGTTTATCTCTGCAACGATGAGGTGAACGAAAAGTTCTATTCCATGGAGATAAAGGCTGATGTTCCCAAGGATGAGACTGAGAAAGTGGACATGTTCCGCAGCATCATATTCTCACTGCGCGGAATGGCTTCGGGTGACGACAATATCAGCGGAGTCATAGGTTGATGATGATAAAAGGAGCTGTCGCAGAATGTAAAAGTGATCCGCCCCTGTCAAGGTAGACCGGG
>CAZSEO010000074.1:0-2650 GCA_964605985.1 uncultured Oscillospiraceae bacterium
TCCTCCCAAAGTAGATTGGATATTTCCATGGTCTACTTTGGGAGGATCTTATCACATCAATTCTGCGGACACCGATTTCTTTTTATATCATGTTTTCAGTGGAGGGCGATGTTCAGGTTCTTGCCATGCCGTCTACGCTCAATACCACGCCGGTGATATAGGATGCCTCGTCAGATGCGAGGAACACGAATGCGTTGGCAATATCCTCCGGTTTGCCGAGGCGACGAAGCGGTATCTGTGCGATCATCGGTTCGATCACCTCTTTGGGAACGGCTTTCATCATATCGGTCTCGGTAATGCCGGGGGCGACCGCGTTGACGCGGATACCCTTGGGGCCAAGCTCGCGGGCGAGCGAAACGGTGAGACCGTTGACTGCAAATTTTGATGCGGGATATGCTATGCCGCTGGGCTGACCGTATTTACTGACCATTGAGGAGGTGCTTAAAATAACGCCCTGACCTCTCGGCACCATGCATTCTACGGCGGCGCGGGTGGCGTTAAAAACGCCCTTGACATTTAAGTCCATAACACGGTCGAAGTCCTCTTCGGTGTATTCGGTAAAGGGGGTGCTTTCCGAAACTCCGGCGTTGTTGACCAATATATCGACGCAGCCGTAGGTCCCGGTAACGGCGCGGAAAATGCTGCGGACATCCTCAAGCTTGCTGAGGTCGGGGATGATGCCGCCGACTATGGCGCCGGGATGCTTTTCTTTAAGGCTTGCGACCGCCTTATCAGCCGACGCTTTGGAGCTTGCGGCGACTATGACTCTTGCGCCTTCGCGCAGAAATGCATCGGCGGTGGCGTAGCCGATCCCGCGGCTTCCTCCGGTAATGATCGCAACTTTATCTTTCAATCTCATGGTCGTACCTCCTTAGCGGCTTTTGAGCAGTTCCAGTAGCTGGCGAACATTCTTTTTGCCGAAGCTGATTTTTTCGCCGTCGTTTATCACAAGGCAGGGAACGCTCATTACGTTATATTTATCCTTTATCTCGGGGAAGTGATTGAGGTCATATACCTCGGCGGTGATATTGCCGTTTTCGGCAGCTATACGCTGCGCGGCGGTAACGAGTTCGGGGCACATGGTGCAGGAAAGAGACACCAGCACCTTTATATCGATGCTTTCATCAATAGAGCGGATAGCCTGAAGAACGTCTGCATCAAGCGGCTGACCGGGGCCTGCGGCATTATAAAGTCCAAGCACAAATGAGGTGAACTCATGTCCGCCGGGAACGCCGTGAAAAGCAAGACCGCTCCAACTGCCGTCGGCACGGAAAACCTTTACACAGGGGACATATTCGCCGTTTTCGGCTGTCTCTACCGAGAGCTTATCAGTGAGGGCTGCCAGTTCCTCCATATAGCCCTTGAGCTCGGCGGATATCGGGCGGCTGTCGAGGTATAGCTTGAGCAGCAATGGCGAGTTCATTCTTGAGAATACGGTGTTGAGCTGAGCGAGC
Source organism: uncultured Oscillospiraceae bacterium (assembly GCA_964605985.1). GTDB lineage: Bacteria > Bacillota > Clostridia > Oscillospirales > Ruminococcaceae > Yanshouia. The sequence goes on from CAZSEO010000074.1 coordinate 1,455, forward strand.
ATGGCTTGGTCGAAAAGGCTGCTTGAGAGGTTTTTGTCAGGCCGGGGAGCGGGCTCGGATCCGGGCTGCGCAACGATCGGCTGTTTGGGGTGAAGCCCCGTCTTTTGATGAAGGGAGGCTGCATATTTTTCCAGCTCGGTGGCGGCGAGAGCACCGTCTCCCACCGCAGTGACCACCTGACGAAGCGCCTTAACGCAAACATCGCCTGCGGCGTAAAGCCCATCGACCGAGGTTTTCATCGAGCGGTCGGTGACTACATATCCCTCGGGGGTCAGCTCTGCCATACCGCTTATGAGAGAGGTGGCGGGGGAGTAGCCGGCAAAAACGAACACACCTATGTTATCTCCCTCGGGAGCGCGGTGTTCGGTGACCTCTCCGGTGAGCTTGTTGCGGTAACGTATAGAACGAAGGATGCTGTCGCCCGAAACATCCACTACCTCGGTGTTGGTGAGAACGGTGATGTTGGGATGGCTTTTCGCGGCATCAGCTGCGCTTTGGGCACAGGAAAAATCATCGCGGCGGATAAGGATGGTGACGTGGCTCGCGTATTTGGTGAGGAACACCGCTTCCTCGGCCGCTGCAAAGCCGCCGCCGACTACAAAAACTTCCTTGCCGGTGAAAAATTCACCGTCGCAGGTAGCACAATATGCCACGCCGCGCCCGCGGAACTCCTGCTCGCCCTTAAAGCCGACCATTCGGGGATGCGCGCCGGTGGCGAGCAGAACGCCGAAGCATTTGATCTTACCGCGGTCGGTCTTGACTGTTTTGATATCGCCGGACATATCGAGGCTTTCGACCTGCGCGAGCATGAACTCGGCGCCAAAGCTTTCTGCCTGTCTGCGCATCGTTTCGGTAAGCTCGACGCCGCCAGTGCGCTCGACGCCGGGATAGTTGACTACCTCATGGGTAATGGTTATCTGACCGCCGAATTTTTCTTTTTCTATAACTACTACGCGGTATTTTGCTCTTGCGAGATATATAGCGGCAGTTAAACCGGCAGGCCCGCCGCCGATGACTGCAACATCAAATAAATTTTTCATAGCGTTACTCCTCTGTATCAAAACGGCGCCGGAGATGCTCCGGCGCCGTTAATGTCATTTTACAGCTGACCGACAAGATCGAGGCTGGGCTTGAGGGTTTCGGCGCCGGGCTGCCACTTTGCGGGGCAGACTTCATCGCCGTGTTCATATACGAAT
>CAZSEO010000075.1:0-2256 GCA_964605985.1 uncultured Oscillospiraceae bacterium
GCATAAAGCCCTTGGAGAGGGGCTCTAAAAACTACTACTCTATAATACAAGGAGATAGATAGATGAAAAAAGTGTTTGCGCTTTTTCTCGCGGCCGCTATCGCGGTATCCTGTGCCGTTTCTGCGCTTGCATATGACAATGCAGAGCTTTTCGCAGGGCTTGATACCGAATATTACAGCCGCTTTAAGAATGAGGGCATAAGTATCAATGTTTATAACTGGGGCGAGTATATCTCCAATGGCGAAGATGATTCTCTTGATGTAAACAAGGCTTTCGAGGAGCTGACCGGAATCGAGGTCAATTATACCTTTTACGCCACCAACGAGGAGCTTTATGCAAAGCTCAGAGCGGGCGGCGCGAGCTACGATGTTATAATCCCCTCTGAATATATGATAGCCAGAATGGCAAAAGAGGGTATGCTCGAAGAGATAAACCTCGATAATATCCCCAATTTTCAAAATATAGATCCGTCGCTTATCGATATGTCGTATGATCCGGGCAATAAATACTCTGTTCCTTATACCTGGGGAACGGTAGTGCTGGTTTACAACACCTGGCTGGTTTCGGAAGATACCGACGTTGAGACCTGGGGCCTGCTTTGGAACGGGAAATATAAGAACAACATTCTTATGTTCAACAATCCCCGCGATGCCTACGGGATAGCGCTGAAAAAGATAGGTTTTGAGCTCAACCCCGAAAATCAGGAAGAGATAGAAAAGGCTACCGTTGCCCTGAAGGAGCAGAAACCGGTCGTTCAGGCATATGTAATGGATGAGATATTCGACAAGATGGGAGCAGGTGAGGCTGCTATCGCTCCTTATTACGCGGGTGACGCCATCACCATGATGGATGAAAATCCCGATCTTGCGGCTGCCTTCCCGAGAGAAGGCACCAATATCTTTGTTGACGGAATGTGCATTCCAAAGGGCTCAAAGCAGAAGGAAGCCGCCGAAATGTATATCAACTTTATGTGCGAGCCGGAGGTCGGCGCGGCAAACTGTGAATATATCGGTTATTCTACCCCAAATCTTGCTTCAATGGAGCTGCTTGATGAAGAGATAACCTCTAACCCGATAGCTTATCCTCCGGCAGAGGTGATCGAGAACGCGACCTATTACAAGCTGCTTCCGGATGAGCTCAACAAAGCGATGGACGACGGCTGGAAGTCACTGCTTGCCGATGACGAGAACTTTACTTTCTGGCTGGTTCCGGCGCTGCTGCTGCTCTCTGTGATAGCCAGTATCACGATAGTGGTCAAAAAGGCTGTACGCAAAAAGAGAGAAAAATATTATTATTAAAAAATATCGCTTCGATGAAGATCGGGGCGATATTTTTACGCATAAAAGTTTACTAAAAGAGTATATTTTTATTGCAATATTGGTTTTAGTATGTTAAAGTATTAAGTATTATCGTTTAGAAAGGGGACGCAATTTTGTTTGATGGACTTAGACGGGATATAAATGCTGTTAAAGAGCGAGATCCCGCAGCGAGAAATACGCTTGAAGTTCTGCTGCTTTATTCAGGGGTACACGCGATAATGCTGCATCGGCCGGCGCATTGGCTTTATAAGCACAATTGTTTCTTTTCTGCAAGACTTATCTCTCAATTTTCGCGTTTTCTTACCGGGATAGAGATACATCCCGGCGCAAAGCTGGGCAGAGGCATCCTTATTGACCACGGTTCGGGCGTTGTTATAGGCGAGACCGCAGAGGTGGGGGATAACTGCACCATCTATCAGGGCGTTACCCTTGGCGGTACAGGAAAGGATAAGGGAAAGCGTCACCCCACCATCGGTTCAAATGTGCTTATAGGTTCGGGCGCCAAGGTGCTTGGACCGCTTACCGTTTCTGATAACTGCAAAATAGCGTCGAACGCGGTTCTGCTCAAAAACCTCGATGAAAATTCCACTGCCGTCGGAGTTCCTGCCAGGACTGTAAAAAAAGCAGAGGGAAAGCTCGATCCCTCCAAGCTCGACCATATCCATACCCCTGACCCGGTGGCGGCTGAACTGCAAAAGGCTCTTGAACGTATCGCTGAACTTGAAAAAAGACTTGCGGCGTTGGAAGAAAAATAACTTAAAACGGCCTTTGCTAATGCAAAGACAGTTTTAATACTTGCCAAAGTTGATATTTTATAGTATAATGCGTTTTGCAGCAATAAATATTGCTGCAAAACTTAATGCCGGTGTGTCGGAATGGCAGACGAGGCGGACTCAAAATCCGTTGGTGGCGACATCGTGTGGGTTCAAGTCCCACC
>CAZSEO010000076.1:0-1931 GCA_964605985.1 uncultured Oscillospiraceae bacterium
GCATTGCATTTTTCACAAGCGGCAAAACAACGCTTTTTAAATCTGCACTCATCTTTGGGGTTGATGGGGGAGGTTATCTCGCCCTTAAGGATGATGCGGTTGGTCTTGTGGTCAAGATCGGGGATCGGTATAGCGGAAAGCAGTGCCTTGGTGTAGGGGTGGATAGGATTAGCAAACAGCTCTTCCGCCGGTGCCTTTTCCACCATCTGTCCGAGGTACATTACCGCTATCTCATCCGAGAAATGGTTTACTACCGAAAGGTCATGGGTGATAAATATGTAGGTAAGACCGGTCTTTTCCTGGATCTCTTTCAGAAGGTTGATTATCTGCGCCTGAATAGAAACGTCCAGTGCCGATACAGGCTCGTCACATACGATGAATTTGGGGTCAAGTGCCAGCGCTCTTGCGATACCAATACGCTGACGGCGGCCGCCATCCAGTTCATGGGGATATGTATTGATAAGACGCTCGGCAAGACCTACCGTCTCCATCAGCTCCATAACTCTTTTCTCAAGCGCTGCGCTGTCCTTTATCAGCTTGTGCTTTATAATAGGCTCGCTTATCGCCTGATATACCGTCTTTCTGGGGTCTAGCGAGGAATACGGATCCTGGAAAATTATCTGCATCTCTCTGCGCATATGGCGCATCTCGGTCTGACCCATAGATGTAACATCCTTGCCCTCGAACTTTACCTCGCCCGAGGTAGGCTCTATAAGTCGAAGTATTGAGCGTCCCAAGGTGGACTTTCCGCAGCCCGACTCGCCTACTACGCCGAGAGTGGTGCCTCTTTCAAGCTTGAAGCTTACATCGTCTACTGCGTGAAGCAAGCCTTTTCTTGTCTTGAAATACTTTTTAAGGTGGTTGACTTCCAAAATAGTATCTGCCATTACTGCTTGCTCCTTTCGATTTGGAATCCCTCTTCCTCATATCTGAGGCAGGCTACACAATGGGTATCGCTGTGGTTTACCAACGCGGGGCGAACCTCATTGCAGCGCTCGGTAGCATATTCACATCTGGGGGCAAAGGCGCATCCCTTGGGAAGGTTGGAGGGATCGGGCATAAGTCCTCTGATGGGCTTGAGCTTTGCCTTGCGGTCATAGATGTTGGGAAGAGAGTTGAAAAGTCCCTCGGTGTAGGGGTGCTTGGTGCGGCGGAAGATATCTTCCAATGTTCCCTTTTCAATGATGCGTCCGGCGTACATTACGGCAACCTCATCACAAGTCTCGGCAACGATGCCAAGGTCGTGCGTTATCATGATGAGGGAGGTGTTTACCTTTTCCTTAAGCTCCTTCATAAGCTCGAGAACCTGTGCCTGAATGGTAACATCAAGTGCGGTAGTGGGCTCGTCGGCGATGAGAAGCGAGGGGTTGCAGGCCAGCGCGATAGCGATAACTACGCGCTGCTTCATGCCGCCCGAAAACTGATGGGGATATTCACCTGCGCGCTCTGCGGGGATACCTACCATCTCAAGCATCTCATGGGCACGCTTCATAGCCTGCGCCTTGTTGCACATCTCGTGAATCTCCACACATTCGGCTATCTGATCGCCTACGGTGTATACGGGGTTGAGAACCGTCATGGGATCCTGGAATATCATAGCGACCTCGTTGCCGCGGATATGCTCAAGCTCAGACTTGGTCGCGGTGTATACATCCTTGCCGTTGATCTTTACGGTGCCGTTGATAAGCCTGCCGGGGGGATCGGGAATAAGGCGAAGTATAGAAAGTGCGGTGGTGGTTTTTCCTGCGCCGGTCTCGCCTACCACGCCGAGAGATTTGCCGTGCTCAAGCTTAAAGCTGATATCGTTTACTGCCTCGACCGTTTCATCCTCGGTTATATAGTGAACGGTAAGGTTATCCACTTCAAGAACATAGTCTTTTGTAATATCGTTCATTCATGCCACCTCATTTCTTCAGCTTGGGATCCATTGC